>DASYZK010000019.1:0-72983 GCA_035946455.1 Candidatus Acidiferrales bacterium
TGCTCGTCGCGGATGAGCCCGGTGATGTAGACCTCCCGGAATGGCACGTCACCCATGAACTTGAGGCCCATCATCATCATCCGCGCGACCCAGAAGAAGATGATGTCGAATCCGGTCACGAGCACGGTGGACGGATAAAACTCAGCCACCTCCGGCGTCTGCTCCGGCCAGCCGAGCGTGGAAAACGGCCAGAGGCCCGAGCTGAACCAGGTGTCGAGCACGTCCGGGTCCTGGGTCAACCGCCCGCCGCCGCATTTGGCGCACCGCTCGGGAGGGCTGGCGGCCTGGGCGCGGCCGCCGACGACCTCGACTTGCGAATCGCGGGCCGGCGTCATCTCGCCGCAATCGCCGCAATGCCAGATGGGAATCCGGTGGCCCCACCAGAGCTGGCGCGAGATGCACCAGTCGCGGATGTTCTCCATCCAATCGAGATAAATCTTTTTCTGGTTTTCGGGAACGACGGGAATCAACCCCGTGCGCACCACCTCGATGGCAGGGAGCGAGAGCGGCTTCATCCGGCAAAACCACTGGATCGAGAGCCGCGGCTCGATTTCGGTTTTGCAGCGATCGCAGACGCCCACCGAATGGGCGTAGTTGGTGATTTTTTCGATCAGGCCCAGCTCGCGCAGGTCGTCGACGACGCGCTGCCGCGCCGCTTCGCGATCCAGGCCCGCGTAGGCGCCGGCGCGCTGGTTCATCCGGCCGTCTTCGGTCATGACGTCGATTTCCGCGAGCTGGTGCCGGCGGCCGATTTCGAAATCGTTCGGATCGTGCGCCGGAGTCACTTTCACGGCGCCGGTGCCGAATTCGGGATCGACGAACGAATCGGCGACAACCGGGATTTCGCGGCCGGCCAGCGGCAGCCGGACCTTGCGGCCGACCACGCTCCGATACCGCTCGTCGTTGGGATTCACCGCGACGGCGGTATCGCCCAGCATCGTTTCCGGCCGCGTGGTAGCGACGACCAGGAAGCCGGCGCCATCGGCAAGCGGATAGCGGATGTACCACAGCTTGCCCGCCCGCTCCTGGTGCACGACTTCCAGATCGCTCAGCGCGGTTTGGCAGCGGGGACACCAATTCACGATGTAGCGGCCGCGATAGATCAGCCCTTCGCGATAGAGCCGGAGGAACGCTTCGAGCACCGCGCGATAGAGCGGCGGATCGAGCGTGAACCGCTCGCGCGTCCAGTCGCAACTGTCGCCCAGGCGAATCATCTGCTCGCGGATGCGCCCGCCCGAAGCCTGTTTCCATTCCCAGACGCGGCGCTCGAATTCCTCCCGGCCGAGTTCCTGCCGCTTCAAGCCCTCCTTGGCCAATTCGCGCTCGACGACCACCTGGGTGGCGATGCCGGCATGGTCGCAGCCGGGCAGCCAAAGCGTGTTGGCTCCGCGCATCCGCCGCCAGCGCACTACGATGTCGACCTGGGTGTGCTCGAGCATGTGGCCGATATGGATCGAGCCAGTGACGTTGGGCGGGGCGATGGCGATCGAGAAGACCGGGCCGGGAGCGCTGCTGTCGGCGACGAAAAGTTCGTCGTCGACCCAGGCGCGCGCCAGGCGCTTTTCGATTTCCTGCGGCTCGTAAGCCTTGGGGATTTCGCGATTCATCTGTAATTTCAGGCCATCCGGTCCGGGCGAGCGGCGGGCGCCGGAAAAGCGTACCGAGGCAGATTACTATACGGGCCGGGCGCGGGCGGTGTCCAGAATTGGCTTGCCTGCCCGGCAGCAAGAAAGGCCTTCGTCCAAGGCGGCCCTCGACCCGCCGCGGCGGTCCGGGGGGACGTGTCCTGCCTGGCGAGTCCGAACATCGACCAGCGGCGGCGACGAGCCTGACCGGCGACCCTCGCGCGCTGGCGGCTCCTCTCCGCCCCCTCTGCCTTATATCCTTGCCGCACCTGGGAAGTCGCGCCGCGCTTGTTCGCCTCGCCGAGCCGCTGTTAGAATCGCCACCGGCCGCTGCCTGGCGTCACTCGCGGCCCGATCTAGTCCCGCAGCATCCGAGGAGAACCCATGCCCGCCTTCCCCGGCGTCGATTTCATCGAATTCGATTCGCTGCTGAGCGACGAGGAGAGGCTCGCCCGGCAAACGGCGCGGCAATTCATCGACGATCGCGTGCTGCCGGTCGTCGAGCAATGCAATCGCGACGGACGTTTCCCGCTCGATTTGGTGCCGGAAATGGCCCGGCTGGGTTTTTTCGGAGCGAATCTCACCGGTTACGGCTGCGCCGGCATGTCGAACGTGGAATACGGCCTGGTGATGCAGGAACTGGAACGCGGGGATTCCGGGATGCGCAGTTTCGCTTCGGTGCAAAGCTCGCTGGTGATGTATCCCATCCACACGTTCGGCACCGACGCGCAAAAGGACAAGTGGCTGCCACGGCTGGCCGAGGGAAAGGCAATCGGCTGCTTCGGGCTCACCGAGCCGCAATTTGGCTCGAATCCCGGCGGCATGCTCGCACGCGCCGTTCGCCGGGGGGACCGCTACGTCCTGAACGGCGAAAAGATGTGGATCACCAACGGCTCGCTCGCCGACGTCGCGATCGTCTGGGCGAAGACCGAAGACGGAATCGTTCGCGGGTTCCTGGTGGAGAAGGGAGCACCGGGCTTGAAGGCGTGGGACGTGCATGGCAAATGGTCGCTGCGCGCCTCGATTACTTCCGGGCTGGCCTTCACCGATTGCGAAATTCCCGCCGAGAACCTGCTGCCGAAAGTCGAGGGGCTGAAGGGCCCGCTGATGTGCCTGAACCAGGCGCGCTACGGCATCGGCTGGGGGGCGATCGGCGCGGCAATGGCCTGCTACCACACCGCGCTCGAATACGCGAAAACGCGGCGCCAATTCCAGAACCGGCCAATCGCCTCCCACCAACTGGTTCAGGAAAAGCTGGTTTGGATGGTGGCCGAAATCTCGAAAGCGCAACTGCTGGCATTGCACGCGGGCCGGCTGAAAGACCGCGGGCGGCTGGATCATACCCACATTTCGCTGCTCAAGATGAACAACGTCGGGATGGCGCTCGAGACAGCGCGACGCGCGCGAGACATTCTGGGCGCGAACGGCATCGTTGACGACTACTGCGTGATCCGGCACATGAACAACCTGGAATCGGTTTTCACCTACGAAGGCACCAACGACATCCACAAGCTGGTGATTGGCGAACGCATCACCGGCATTCCCGCCTTTGCCTAGAAGCGATTTGGCTGTGTTGACATCCGCCCCGTAGCCTTCGCTGGGAAGGGATTCCCCGTAGACCCTTCCGGGGCGCAAAAGGCGTGCCTCGACTGCGCTGCCCGAAGCTTCGCTTTGGGCCATTAGCCAGTTCATCAAGCAAACGCAACCGGGATCAAGAGGAGGAGAAGATGAGACTTGCGGGGGTTCAGCGGTTCCCGCGGCTCTCTGCGGGCGGAATGACCATCGTGCTAGCGGCTGCGGCGCTCGGCGGATTCGCGCAAGGCGAGCGAAAAGCCAGTTTCAACCAAATCGACGTTCGAAGAATCAATATCGTCGGACCCGACGGCAAGACGCAGTTGGTGATTTCGAACCGGCAGGACATGCCCGAAGCCGTCCTCGACGGCAAGACGTTCGAGAGCCGGGGGCGGCACGAGGGGGCGGGAATGATTTTCTACAACGCCGAAGGCGATGAGGACGGGGGGCTGACATTCAACGGGAGCAAGACGGACGGCGGGTATCGGGCGGGAGGCGGGCTGCTGTTCGATCAGTACAAGCAGGACGAGACGGTCGGGATCGTGTACGAGGACGAGAACCGACGAAGGAGCGCGGGGTTGAGGGTTTGGGACCGGCCGAACATGGATTTGGCGAAGCTGATGGACGAGCGGGTGCTTCCCATCAGGAAGCTGCCGAACGGGCCGGCGAAACAGGCGGCGTTCGAGAAGCTGCGGGAGGAGGGCTTGCTGGGAGCATCGCGGGTGTTTGTGGGCAAGACGCCGGACGGGAACGCGCTGGCGGTGCTGAGCGACGCGAAGGGGAAAGCGCGGTTGCGGCTGTCGGTGACGGCGGCGGGCGAGGCGGCGGTGGAGTTTCTGGACTCGGCGGGGAAGGTGGTGTACCGGGTGGCGCCGCCGAAACGGTGAGTGACGGGCTCGGATCCGGTGGAGGAGGAGCGAACTCCAGCGATGGGAGATGGCAACGCCGGGGCAGCGAGGGACGGCATGGGGGGGCTGGACGATTGCGGGGTGGCGGGTGTTTCATCAGGCCGACTGATGGGCTGGGCACGCCATGAATGCCTTTCGAATTGCGCTCGCCAATCTCCGGTTCCCGGCGACTCCCGAGGAGTCGGTCCCGCTAGCGGAGCAAGCCATCGCGCAAGCGGCTGACGAGCGCGCCGCGCTGATCTGCTTTCCCGAATGCTTCGTTCCCGGCTATCGAGCCAAGGGGAAGCCGGTATAGCGGGAGCAGGCAAGGCGGGTACTAGGAGTCATCAATGAGTCACGGGGAGAGGGGCGGGGGAATGCGGCAGGAGACTCAGGGCAGCGGCCAGGGGTTGGGAGAAGGGAACCGGACCGGGGCGGGCGGGGCCGGCTGAACCCCGCCCGGATTAGAGCCGATCAACGATGGGCGCTGTGGCCGGCGAGAACCGGGGCGCGGCGCATTTCCGGATGGGGTCGCACGGGCATCGGCCGAACGTGGTGGTTGTGGGGACTTTCGAGATGCTCGCTGATCGCCTGCAGGCGCTTCAGCACCGATTGCCACTGGTTGAAATCGAGTTGGCGAAGGAACGGCCGCACCCCCTGAATGAAGGGATCCTCGAGCAGCGCCTCGCTCTTGGTGGCGGCGATGAAGAACCGATTCAAGCCGACGCCAAGCGATTCAGCGATTTTCTCGAGTGTGCCCAGGCTCGGGGTCATCTGGCCGCTTTCGATGCGGGAGAGATAGGAGCGGGAGACTCCCGATCGCGCTTGCAGCTGGCTTTGGGTCATTCCTCGCGTTTCGCGCAATTGGCGAATCCGCAGGCCGATGTTTTCGACGGTTTCGCGGTTCGGCCAGTTTTCGAACAGTTGATGCTCATCACCGGTGACCTGCTGCGGAACGGCGGGGGCGACGCGAGCCTCGATCGGAGCCGGCAAGGCACGCAAACAGCGGCGGCAATTGCCGGTCTTCGTGCGGTACTGCACCAAGCCACAAACCTGACAGCGGATGACTTCGCGATCCAGTTCGATTTCCTCGATCTGCTTCTTCTCACGTAGAGGCACAGTCTCTCCTCGCTAGCCGATCAGGCTTGCGGATGAGAAAGGGGAGAAACCGCTTGAGGGGAAGGGCAACACAGCCGCGCAAACGTCTCAGGCGCAGAGGCATTGTCCGGGTCTGACACTTGCTCGTCAAGTGCTATTTTCAGCATACCCACTTGACACCCACTCCCGGGTCTCCGCCACTGTTGGGCGGCGACCCTCCCCAGGACGGTTTCCTGAGAAATGCCTTAGAATAACAAGCTGGCGACTCCAAAAACGGCAACCGTCGCCAAAAGGGGACGTTTACAGCCCCTTCATCCGTTTCGGCGGGAGTCTCAAAAGCAATTCAGATGCCAAGGTTCGGGGAGGCCTGGAATGCCCAATCGCGACGACGCGTGGCGCCTGTTATGCGAATACACGCAAAACGAGAACTTGCGCCGGCATGCGCTAGGGGTGGAAGCCTGCGTGCGCGCTTATGCGCGCAAGTACCAGGCCGATGAGGAGTTATGGGGCTTGGCCGGCCTGCTCCACGATTTTGATTACGAACGCTGGCCCAACATGGATCATTCACCCACCAGCGGCCACCCTGCCGAAGGTTCGCAAATTCTTCGCCATGCCGGCTATCCCGATGAAGTGATTCACGCGATCCTCGCGCACGCGGATTACACCGGCGTGCCGCGCTCGAACCCACTCGATCACGCGCTGTTCGCCGCAGACGAATTGTCCGGTTTCCTGGTAGCTTGCGCGCTGGTGAAACCGACTCGCAGCCTGCACGACGTGGAACCGGCTTCAGTGAAGAAGAAATTGAAAGACAAAGCATTTGCGAGGGGCGTGAATCGCGAAGACGTGGTGCGCGGGGCGGAGGAATTGGGCCTGACGCTCGACGAGCACATCGCGTTTTGCATCGAGGCGATGCGGGGCATCGCCGGGCAATTGGGATTGGACGGCGGAGGAAAGTAGCGTGGCGGACCTGTTCCGCTTCGGCACGGGGATCGAGCTAAAGTAGCCAACTCTGCGGCCCTTGACGCACTCGTTCGCCGGAAATTCCGCACAACCGGGAACGCGGGTGGCCAGCAGAAAAGTGGCGGGAGCTTTGCGGGACGGGTGAGCCGACTGCGATGAAAATCACACGAGAAACGGTGCTGCACGTTGCCGAGCTGGCGAATCTGGAGTTGAGCGAAGCGGAAGTGGAAACCTATCGCCGGCAACTCGACGAAATTCTGAGCTACGTCGAAAAGCTGAATCAACTGGATACCAGCGGCGTCGAGCCGATGGCCCAAGTGGTGGCGGCGGATGCGGCCGCAGCCTGGCGCGAAGACGTCGTGCGGCCGGCGGGCATCACCGACCAGGCGCTGGCCGCGGCGCCGGACGCGGCCCCGCCCTATTTCCGCGTGCCGAAAGTGATCGAGCGCGAATCATGACGGCCGACCGCAACTTGACCGCAGCCGGTTTGCGGGCCGATCTGGCGGCGAAGAAGATATCGGCCCGGGAGATCCTGGACTCTTGTTACTCGCGGATCGAACGGGAGAATCCCCGTCTGAACGCTTTTCTTACGCTCTGTCCCGAGCGGGCCTATGCCCAGGCGGAGCGCATCGACAAGATGGCGGCGCGAGGGGAGCGGTTGCCGGCGCTGGCGGGGCTGCCGCTGGCGGTGAAGGACGTTCTGGCCACCCGGGGCGTGCGCACGACTTGCGGCTCGCGGATTCTGGAAAACTACATACCGCCATACGACGCCACCGCCGTCGAGCGCCTGAAGCAGGCGGGCGCGGTGGTGCTGGGCAAAACCAATTGCGACGAGTTCGCCATGGGCAGCTCGAACGAGAATTCCGCCTACGGACCGGTGCGCAATCCGGCTGCCCCGGACCGCGTGCCGGGCGGGTCGAGCGGCGGGTCGGCGGCGGTGGTGGCGGCGGGGCTGGCGGTAGCGGCGCTGGGAACCGATACCGGCGGGTCGGTGCGCCAGCCGGGAGCACTGTGCGGCATCGCGGCGCTGATGCCGACTTACGGCCGGGTCTCGCGCTACGGGCTGGTGGCATTTGCGTCTTCGCTCGACCGCATCGGCCCGATGACGCGCACCGTCGCCGATGCCGCGGCGTTGCTCGGCGTGATGGCCGGCGCCGATCCCTGCGATGCGACCGCCGCGGCGGTGCCGGCGCCCGATTACGCCGCGGTGCTGGAAAAGCCGGTGGCAGGCCTGCGGATCGGCATTCCGCGGGAATATTTCGCCGAAGGGATCGATTCCGAGGTACGCGCTAAGGTGGAAGCGGGTATCGGCCTGCTCGAGCGGCTGGGCTGCCGCCGGGTGGAATTGACGATGCCCCATACCGACCATGCGATCGCGACTTACTATCTGATCGCGACCGCGGAAGCCAGCTCGAACCTGGCGCGCTACGACGGCGTTCGCTACGGGTTGCGGATTCCCGCGCCCACTCTTACCCAGATGTATCGCCGGACGCGGGGCAAGGGATTCGGCGCCGAGGTGAAGCGCCGGATCATGCTGGGCACCTACGCCCTGTCGGCCGGGTACTACGAGGCGTATTACCTGAAGGCGCAGAAGGCGCGCACGCTGATCGCCCGGGACTTTCAGGCGGCGTTCGAGCAAGCCGATTTGCTGGTGACCCCGACTTCGCCCGTGCCGGCCTTTCCACTGGGCGAGCGCACCGAAGACCCGCTGGCGATGTACCTGGCCGATATTTTCACCGTTACCGGATCGCTGGCGGGGGTGCCGGGGATGTCGGTTCCCTGCGGGCGGACGCTGGAAGGCCTTCCGGTCGGCTTGCAGATTTTCGGGCCGCTCTTCGGCGAGGCGCGAATCCTGCAATTGGGGGCGGCGTTCGAGCGGGCAGGCGGGTTCGAAGGGTAGAAGCTGCCTGGCTCGATTGAGGGCCTCGACGCTTCGCTCGTTCGGGAAGCATCGGGGGGCGGAGGATCGTGGCTGCCGCTCGCATGGATAAGGCGGCCGGTATCCATTCGTCCCAGCCAATATGCGTTTCGACACGCAGGCCCCTGGGCGGGCTTGCGCAGCCAAATGAACCGGTGGAGCATCAGAACTAGGGAGGAACAAAAGGCCCTTGTTGAAGATTCGCTCCAGCCAGAGGGTTTTCACCGAACTGGAAGTTTCCACTCTCACCGGGATATGCCAGGAGCACCTGCGGGCACTGGCGGGGAACCGCCACCTGGGATTCCTGCTCGAAGCGGCGCATTCGGCGGGAACTCAGGCCCTGGAAGCCGCTCAAGCTGCCGGCGCGCAAGCGATCGAGGCGGCGCAGGCCGCGGGGACGCAAGCCATCGAAGCGGCGCAATCGGCCGGGGCGCACGCGCAGCGGTTGTTCACCCCTTCCGACCTTTACGTTCTTACCGCGCTATTCCCTCGTTGCCAGCACTAAGCCGGGCCGCAGGCAGGCGCCAACCATTCCCCTTTTCTTCCGAGACGAACGCGGCCGGTGGGCTAGCCACCGCTCTCCCCTCTCCAGAGCATCATCGTGGCGCGCCGGGGAGCATTGCCCGCCGCGCGGCCGCGGATTATCCTTTAGAGAGACGGGCCCCAGCCGGGCGGCGCGCCTGCCATCCACCGGGGAGCCCGAAGATGAGCTTGCCAGTGCGTTACCGAGCCAGCGCGGCGCTAACGGGACTGCTCTTGATGGCCGCTTGCGTCCCGGCCGGCGCTCGTTCCCAGGCCGCTCAGTCGAAGCCGGCGGGAGCACCCACTTCTCCGAACCTGGGCGCGGATGAAGCCGTTCGGGGGAAGAAGCTGATTTTGAAAGACGGCACCTTCCAGGTGGTGCGCGAGTACCGGATCGAAGGCGACCGGGTGCGCTACTACAGCATCGAGCGGTCGCAGTGGGAGGAGATACCATCGGCGCTGGTGGATTGGGACGCCACGCGCAAGGCGGAGACCGAGCCCAGCGCAAGCGCGAAGAAAGCCCAAGCACTGGCGCACCGGGTGGATCTGGAGTCGCGGCCCGGGAGTCTGGACGTTGGCGGCGGGCTGGGGCTGCCGGCGGGCGTCCTGATTCCGCCGGGCGACGGCATCTACGCCTTCGACGGCCACGCCATCCTGAAACTCGACCGGAGCCTTTCGAAGAGCAAGCTGAACAAAGGCCGGTTCCTCGCGGCGATGATAACGCCCATCCCGGTGGTTTCCACCCGCTACACCGTGTTCCTGGACGGCAAACGAGCGCCCACGCGGATCGGCACCACCGAGCCCGCGTTCTTCTACCGCACCAACAACGATTTCCAGCCGCAACTCCGGCTGATACGCACCAAGGTGAAAGGCAATCGCCGCGAAATCGAGTTCCTGAGCCGCTACTTCGTCGAAAAGAAAACCACCGCCGACGAGATTCCGCTCAACATGCAGCAGGTGGAACCTGACACGTTCCGGTTGCTGGCCGAGCAGGATCTCGCTCCGGGTGAGTACGTGCTGGCCGAATTGGTACCGAACCAGGGGATCGACTTGTTGGTTTGGGATTTCGGGATCGATGTCTCGGCCAGCAAGCCGGCAGGGAAGAAGTAGCGGCGGGAGCCCAGGTGAAGCGGCGGGTCACCCCTACGGCCGGGGGAGAGAATTGGTCCGGCGGGACACGCGGCCCGCCGCGGCGGGTGCCCCTACGAATTCGTTGACGCGAGGGCGGGTGCCCCTGGCGAACCATTGCCGCGGCCGGGATTGTGCGGGTCGGGTTTGCCGGGCGAAAGATTTTTCGCCCCACCTTTCCGTGCATCCGATTCGTGACGCGACGGACGCTAGGGATTCGACGGCGCGCCCGGCGGCTTCGCGGTGGCCGCCCTCGCCTGCGGTTGAGGTTGAGACTGGACTGCAGCCACCAACTGCGGTCCGTTCGGCGAGCCGAGGCCGGTGCACGGGTCCCAATTGGTTCCCGCCGAGTAGCCGCCGTTGTTTCCGTTCGTGATGTCGTTCAGGACGTCCGTGGGCAATTGTCCGTAGAGCAGCGGATTCAGGAACCCGATCGGCTTTCCGGCAAGCTGATTGAGTTGCGCGAGCAAGCCGGCCCAAAGCGGGGCGACGGCGCTGGTGCCGCCAACAGCTCCCGTTTGCCCATTCACCACAATCTGGTAGCCGGTTTCCGGGGCGGCATCGCCGGCGACGTCGGGCACGCCGCGGCCCGGCTGGCCATTGGGCGCCGGCGGCACGTTGGCCGACTGCTGCCAGGAGGGAAGCTGAAATACAACGCTCACACCGCCGCCGGTCGCTCCTCCGCCCGGCTGATCGTTCCACACATCTTCCTCGGCAATCTGATTGCCGGAGGCGAAGAGTTCGGTGCCGCCGCAACCCAGTACGTACGGACTCGAGGCGGGGAAATCGACGTGCGGCTGTCCGTCGTCGACTCCATCGGAGGAGCCGTTGTCGCCGGAAGCGACGGTGATGGTGACGCCGACGGTGGCGGCGTCCTGGCAGGCGCTGCTGAACGCGGCCATCGCCTGCTGGGACCATTTCGATTCCGCCGAGCCCCAACTGATGGAGACCACCGAGGGATTGTTGGCGGTATCGTGAACGGCGGTGGTGAGCGCATCGAGGAACCCCTGATCGGTGTTGGGGGCGAAGTAGACGGCGATTTTCGCTCCCGGGGCGACCGCGCCGGCGACTTCGATATCGAGGGCGACCTCGGTGTCGGCGCCGGAACCGGGCTGATTGCCGGCGTCATCGACCCCCACCGCCAGCACCTCAGGTTTTTGCAAACCGAGCTGGCTGAAATAAGCATTCAAGTCGGAGTCCTGATAGCCGCCACCCAGCTCGAGGATCGCGATGCACTGGCCGGCGCCATCGGCGCCGGTGGGGAACTGATAGAGGGTGGCCAACTGCGGTGTGGTGAAGGTTTGCGCCTCGCCCGCGGCGTGGGGCTCGATCGGGCCGGTGCTTTCGGCGCGACGGCGGAAATGCGGCTCGGCCTGGGGGCGGTTGTCGAGCCCGAAGACGCCCTCGATAACCGATGCCAGTTCGGCGGGAATCTGCAGCGCGCCGACGCGTCCGCGGAAGGCGCCCTTGGGATGATCGTAGCGCTTGAGTTCGACCTGAAAGGCTTCGCTAAACGCGGCGACGGTGCCGGTGAGCACCACCGACCGGCGGCCCGGCCGCTCTTCGGCCACAGCCAGGTTGTGCACCGCGGCGAAGTCGCGGATTTTCGCCAAGTCGTCGGGATCGGCTCCGTGGGCGGCGGCGAACTCCGCCCGGCTGAGGTGCTTTCGTTCGCGCGCCGGCTGAGCGCCGGCGAACTCGACTGAAGGAAACGCCCCCGGAGCCGAACGCCGCCGCAGGAACACGGTGACCCGGATGCGCTCGTTGGGATCGGCGGGGCCAAGCAGCCGGGCTTCCTCGGGCAGAGTTCGTTCGCTGCCGCGGAGACTGATGCGGTCCTTCTGTGGCGACATGACTGCCTCCTCTTCGCTCGGGAATCCCCTACAGTTTGATTGGTGGGCAGGATTATACAACCATTAGTAAACAAGCACAGCGCCGCGTGGGCGAGCCGCAGGCCGCGCAAATTCGGGAGGGTTTCAAGGCATCCTGCCAGGGCAGGCGGGGGCATAGGGGCAAGAGATTCATCGCCCCTGCGGCGGTCGGGATGGCACGGGGAGGGCCAGGGCCCAAGGCGAGGTGTTGCCGGGCGGGCGGAGGAAGGGCGGCCGGCTTCCCGGCAAAGTGCGCCGCGCTTCAAACAGCACAAGAGCCCGTTGCCAGGTCCCTAAGGCGGGAAGCGCGGTGCGCGCCTCCCACCTGGAGAATTCACCGCCATCAGCTTTCGGCGACGGCGCCGGTGTCCTTGCGGAGATAATCGAGCGTCGCCGCTTCTTCCGGAGTCAATTCGGGCACCACCGGCTCGATCTTGGGCGCTTCGGTGAGCAGCTTGATGTTGCGGTAGTGGTGGAAGCCGGTGCCGGCGGGGATGAGCCGGCCGACGATGACGTTTTCCTTGAGCCCGCGCAGGTAATCCACCTTGCCGGCGATGGCGGCTTCGGTGAGCACGCGGGTGGTTTCCTGGAAGCTGGCGGCGGAGATGAACGAATCGGTCGACAGCGACGCCTTGGTGATGCCGAGCAGCAGCGGCCGGCCGGTGGCTGGACGGCCCCCGGCGCGGATGGCGCGTTCATTTTCCTCGCGGAAGCGGAATTTATCGACCTGCTCGTCCAGCAGGAAACTGGTATCGCCGACATCCTCCACCTTCACCCAGCGCATCATCTGCCGGACGATGGTTTCGATGTGCTTGTCGTTGATGTTGACGCCCTGGAGGCGGTAGACCTCCTGAATGGCGTTGACGAGGTAGGCCTGGGTGAATTTCTCGCCGAGAACGGCGAGCAGGTCGTGGGGATTGAGCGGGCCGTCGATCAGCGGCTCGCCGGCGCGCACCCGTTCGCCTTCCTGCATATTGATGTGGACGCCGCGGGGGATGGCGTATTCCTTCGTGGTTTTCCCGTCCTCGCTCTGGACGAAGATTTTCCGCGAGCCCTTGGAAATCTCGCCGTACTTGACCACTCCATCGATTTCGCTGATGACGGCGGAATCGCGGGGCCGGCGGGTCTCGAACAGCTCGACGACGCGGGGCAAGCCGCCGGTGATGTCCTTGGTCCGGGTGGTTTCGCGCGGGATCTTGGCGAGGATGTCGCCCGGCTCGACCTCGTCGCCATCGGCCACCATCAAGTGGGCGCGGGAAGGCATCAGGTATTTCTTGCGGGTGCGCCCGGCGGAATCGCGAATCAGGATCAGCGGCTGGTGCTTCTCGTCGCCCGGCGGCAGGGTGACGACGAGCTGGGCCAGGCCGGTGACCTCGTCCACTTGCTCCTCGATGGTGAGGCCGGCGACCAGGTCGCGGAACTGCACCGTGCCGCCGGTTTCGGTGAGGATGGAGAAGGTGTACGGATCCCATTCGAGCAGGGTCTGGTTCACCTGGACGGCCTGGCCGTCCTGGACCTTGAGCCGGGCGCCGTAGACGACGTGGTGGCGCTCCTTTTCCCGGCCTTTTTCGTCGACGATGGCGATCAAGCCCGAGCGATTCATGGCGATGAGGGCCTTGTTGCGGCCCTCGACTGGCTTCAAATCGATGAACCGGGCGAACCCGCCGTTGCGCGCCTCGACCTTCGACTGCTCGCCGACGCGGGTGGCGGTGCCGCCGATGTGGAAGGTGCGCATGGTGAGCTGGGTGCCCGGCTCGCCAATCGACTGGGCGGCGATCACCCCGACCGCCTCGCCCAGCTCGACGGTGCGGCCGGTGGCGAGGTTACGGCCGTAACACAGCTCGCAAGTGCCCCGGCGCGATTCGCAGGTGAGCACCGAGCGGATCTTCACCCGCTCGATCCCGGCGGCCTGGATGGCGTTGGCCAGCTCCTCGGTGATCTGCTGGTTGACGTCGACGATGATGTCGCCTTCGTAGTCGCGGATGCGTTCGAGCGAGACGCGGCCCACCACCCGGTCCCGCAGCGGCTCGACCTCGACTCCCGATTCGAGCAGTGGTTCCACCACGATGCCGTCGGTGGTGCCGCAGTCCTTTTCGGCGATGATGACGTCCTGGGCGACGTCGACCAGGCGGCGGGTGAGGTAGCCGGAATCGGCGGTTTTCAGCGCGGTATCCGCCAGGCCCTTGCGGGCGCCGTGGGTGGAGATGAAGTACTGGAGGACGGTGAGGCCTTCGCGGAAGTTCGAGGTGATGGGGGTTTCGATGATTTCCCCCGAGGGCTTGGCCATCAGCCCGCGCATGCCGCTCAGCTGGCGAATCTGCTGTTTCGATCCGCGGGCGCCGGAATCGGCCATGACGTAAATGGGGTTGATGACGCCCTGTTTGTCCTGCTCTTCCATCGCCTTGAACATTTCGTCGGCGACGCGCTCGGTGACTTCGCCCCAGATGGCGATGACCTTGTTGTAGCGCTCGCCGTTGGTGATGGCGCCGTCCAGGTACTGCTGCTGGACCTTGACGACGTCGCGTTCGGCGTGGTCGACGAGCAGGGCCTTGTCGGGCGGGATCAGCATGTCGTCGATGCCGATGGAGATGCCGGAGTGGGTGGCGTAGAGGAAGCCGAGGGCCTTGAGCTCGTCGAGCATTCGGACGGTCATCTCGAGCCCATAGCGCAGGTAGCCGTACTGGACGACGAGCTGGGCGCCCTTCTTCTTGAGCAGGCCGTTGATGAACGGCATGCCTTCGGGGAGGTGGTCGTTGAAGACGACGCGGCCGACGGTGGTATTCAGGAACTGGCGCTGCATGTGAATCATCTCGGTGTGGAGCACGTCCTGATCGTCGTAGGCGGTGGTGAGATCGATGACGTCGCCGGTGTAGCGGAAGCGGATGGGGGAGAGCAATTCGACTTCACCCGCTTCCAGGGCGAGGTAGACCTCCTCGGTCGAGCCGAAGGTGCGGCCCTCACCCTTGGTTCCCGGCTTGGCCTTGGTCATGTAATAGAGGCCAAGCACCATATCCTGGGTGGGGACGGCGAGGGGCATGCCGTTGGCGGGGGAGAGGATGTTATTGGAGCTGAGCATGAGCACGTTGGCTTCGATTTGGGATTCGGGCGAAAGCGGAATGTGGACGGCCATCTGGTCGCCGTCGAAATCGGCGTTGAAGGCGGGGCAGACCAGCGGATGAATGCGAATGGCCTTGCCTTCGATCAGGACCGGCTCGAACGCCTGGATGCCGAGGCGGTGGAGGGTGGGGGCGCGGTTGAGCAGCACCGGGTGTTCGCGAGTGACTTCCTCGAGAATGTCCCAAACCACCGGATCTTGCCGCTCGACCATTTCCTTGGCCTGCTTGATGGTGGTGCAGTGCTGGGCGGATTCCAGCTTGTGATAGATGAACGGCTTGAACAATTCGAGCGCCATCCGTTTGGGCAGGCCGCACTGGTGCAGCTTCAGCTCCGGCCCGACGACGATCACCGACCGGCCGGAGTAATCGACCCGTTTGCCGAGCAGGTTCTGGCGGAAGCGGCCCTGCTTGCCCTTGAGGGCGTCGGAAAGCGACTTGAGCGGGCGGTTATTGGTGCCGCGGAGCACGCGGCCCCGACGGCCGTTGTCGAACAGGGCGTCGACCGCCTCCTGGAGCATGCGCTTCTCGTTGCGCACGATCACGTCGGGGGCGTGGAGCTCCATGAGTTTCTTCAGGCGGTTGTTGCGGTTGATCACCCGGCGGTAGAGGTCGTTCAGGTCGGAGGTGGCGAAGCGGCCGCCGTCAAGGGGCACCAGCGGGCGGAGTTCGGGGGGCAGGACGGGAATGACGTCCAGGATCATCCACTCGGGTTTATTGCCGCTCTTGCGAAAGGCTTCGACGACTTTCAGCCGCTTGGCGTACTTGATCCGTTTTTGCAGGCTGGGATCGCTTTTCATCTTCTCGCGCAGCTCTTCGCTGAGCTTGTCGACGTCGACCTGGCGGAGCAATTCCTTGATCGCCTCGGCGCCCATGCCGGCGCGGAAGCGGCCGGGGAACTCGCGTTGGAGATCGCGGAATTTCTGTTCGTCGATCAGCTCGCGGTCCTTGAGGGCCGCCTCGCCGGGGTCGACGACGACGTAGGTTTCGAAATAGAGAATGCGCTCGAGGTCGCGCATCGAGATATCGAGCAGGTAGCCGATGCGGCTGGGCACGCCCTTGAAGAACCAGACGTGGGAGCAGGGCGAAGCGAGCTCGATATGGCCGAGCCGCTCGCGGCGCACCTTGCTGAGGGTGACCTCGACCCCGCACTTGTCGCAAATCACCCCGCGATGCTTCATCCGCTTGTATTTCCCGCACAGGCATTCCCAGTCGGCGATGGGGCCGAAGATGCGGGCGCAGAACAGCCCGTCGCGCTCCGGCTTGAAAGTGCGGTAGTTGATGGTTTCCGGCTTGGTCACCTCGCCGTGGGACCACGACCGGATTTTCTCGGGACTGGCCAAGCTGATGCGGATGGAATCGAAATCGGCAATCTGGCTGGCGCGATCATAGGGGCTGCTGCGATACAAGGCCTTACCCTCCCCTCCCGGCATTCCGGGAATAAACCCGTTGGTATGCTCCGGCGGCGCTAATCGGCTGCCGGTTCCTGCGGCTTTTGCCGCTTCATCAACTCGACGTCCAGGCAGAGCGCTTGCAGCTCGCGGACCAGGACGTTGAACGATTCCGGCACGCCCGGCTCGATGCCCGGCTCGCCCTTGACGATGGCCTCGTACATTTTGGCGCGCCCGTAAACGTCGTCGGACTTGCAGGTAAGCAGCTCCTGGAGCGTATGGGCGGCTCCATAGGCTTCGAGCGCCCAAACTTCCATTTCGCCGAACCGCTGGCCGCCGAACTGAGCCTTGCCGCCGAGCGGCTGCTGGGTGATGAGCGAATAGGGGCCGATGGACCGGGCGTGGATTTTGTCGTCCACTAGGTGGGCGAGTTTCATCATGTAGATATAGCCGACGGTAACCGGTTCGGCGAACGGCTCGCCGCGGAGGCCGTCGCGAAGGGTGGTTTTGCCCGCCTCGGGCAGGCCGGCCTCGGCGAGCAGGTGCCGAATCTCGGTTTCGCGGGAGCCGTCGAACACCGGCGAGGCGAAGCTGATGCCGCCGCGGAAGCCCTGGACGAGATCGATCAGTTCGTCGTCGGCCAAGTGGGCCAGAGAGCGCCAAACCGGCGTGGGCCCGAAGACGTCCTTGAGCCATTTCCGCAGCGCTTCGGCGCGAACGCCGTCGGACAGCAGGTGCGCGACCCGGCGGCCGAGTTCCTTGCCCGCCCAGCCGAGGTGGGTTTCGAGGATCTGGCCCACGTTCATGCGGGAGGGGACCCCGAGCGGGTTGAGCACGATTTCCACCGGGGTGCCGTCCGGCAGGTAAGGCATGTCCTCATCGGGGACGATGCGGGCGATGACGCCCTTATTGCCGTGGCGGCCGGCCATTTTGTCGCCCACCGACATTTTGCGCTTCATCGCGACGAACACTTTCACCAGCTTGATGACGCCGGGAGGCAGTTCGTCGCCCTTCTTGAGTTTCTCGATGCGCTCTTCGGTGATCTTGCGGAGCACTTCGATCTGGCGCGAGGTCATCTCCTCGATTTCGTCGATTTTTTCGACGAGCAGCGGGTCTTTTTCCGCCAGCCGCAGTCGTTTCAGATTCCGGGTGGAGATTTTCTCGAGCAGCTCGCGGGTCAGCAGGGCGCCTTTGGTGAGCAGGCGCTTGTTGGTTTTCTCGTCGTGGAGGTCGGCCGCCAGGCGTTGGCCGCCCACCAGGGCGGTGAGCCGCTTCAAGCGCTCGTCGGTGAGGATGCGGATTTCGTCGGCGAGGTTCCGTTCGAGTTTGGCCACCTGGGCGGCCTCGATGGCCTTGTGGCGCTCGTCCTTCTCCGCGCCCTTGCGGCAGAACACCTTCACATCGACGACGGTGCCCTCGATGCCCGGCGGGCAATAGAGGGAGGCGTCGCGGACGTCGCCGGCCTTTTCGCCGAAAATCGCCCGCAGCAGCTTCTCCTCGGGGGTGAGGGTGGTTTCGCCCTTCGGGGTGACCTTGCCGACGAGGATGTCGCCGGGGCGGACGGTGGCGCCGATCCGGATGATGCCGGCTTCGTCGAGGTTTTTGAGGAAGCCCTCGCTGATGTTGGGGATGTCGCGGGTGATTTCCTCGGGCCCGAGCTTGGTGTCGCGCCCCTCGATTTCGAGCTCCTCGATATGGACCGAGGTGTAGTAATCCTCCTTCACCAGCTTTTCGCTGACCACGATGGCGTCCTCAAAGTTGTAGCCGCGCCAGGGGAGGAAAGCGACCAGAATGTTGCGGCCGAGGGCGAGCTCGCCCCTGTCGGTGCAGGGGCCGTCGGCGAGCACCTGGCCCTGCTTGACGCGGTCGCCGGCGCGGACCAGCGGTTTCTGGCTCATGCAGGTGTTCTGGTTGGAGCGTTTGAACTTGATGAGTTGGTAGATATCGGCGCCGACTTCGCGGCTGAGCACGCCAGACTGATCGCTTTCGACGCGGACGATGATGCGCTCGCTGTCGACCTGGTCGACGACACCGTCGCGCTTGCAGAGTACGACCGCGCCGGAATCCCTGGCGGTGACCCGTTCCATGCCGGTGCCCACCAGCGGAGCCTCGGCGCGGATGAGCGGCACCGCCTGGCGCTGCATGTTGGCGCCCATCAGAGCGCGGTTGGCGTCGTCGTTTTCGAGGAAGGGGACGAGGCTGGCGGCGACCGAGACGAGCTGCTTGGGGGAGACGTCGATGTAATCGACTTCGGCGCGGCTCTTGAGGACGAAGTTGCCGGCCTGGCGGCAGTTCACCAGGTCGGTGGTGATGCGGCCGCGGTCGTCGAGCGAGGCATTGGCCTGGGCGACGACGTAGCGGTCCTCCTCCCAGGCGGAGAGGTAGAAGGAATGCGGCTCGGCGGTAACGCGGTTGCGCTTGAGGTCGGCGTTGGCGGCCTCGACCTTTTCGAACTCGACGATTTCCCCGGTCTTGAAATCGCTGTCGCCGGCATTGAGCACCCGGACGTAATCAATCACCCTGCCGTCCTTCACCTTGCGGTAGGGCGACTCGATGAAGCCGAACTCGTTGATGCAGGCGTAGCAGGAAAGCGAGCTGATCAGGCCGATGTTGGGGCCTTCGGGCGTCTCGATGGGGCAAATGCGGCCGTAATGGGTGGGATGAACGTCGCGCACCTCGAATCCGGCACGCTCGCGCGACAAGCCGCCGGGACCGAGCGCGGAGAGCCGGCGCTTGTGGGTGATCTCGGAGAGGGGATTGGTCTGGTCCATGAACTGGCTGAGCTGGCTGCTGCCGAAGAACTCGCGAATCGCGGCCATCACCGGCTTGGCGTTCACCAGGTCGTGCGGCATGGCGGTGGACATTTCCTGGTAGACGGACATCTTCTCCTTGATCGCCCGCTCCATCCTCACCAGGCCGATCCGGAACTGGTTTTCGAGCAGCTCGCCCACGGCGCGAACGCGCCGGTTGCCCAGGTGATCGATGTCGTCCACGGTGCCGATGTTCCGGCGGAGCTTCAGCAGGTACTTGATGGCGGAAATGAAGTCGGGGGTATCCAGGGTGCGGCGCTCGAGCGGGGTATCGAGGCCGAGCTTGGTATTGAATTTGAGGCGGCCGACCTTGCTGAAGTCGTACTTACGCGGATCGAAAAACATGCCCTGAAACAGCGCGGTAGCGGTTTCCAGGGTGGGCGGATCGCCGGGGCGGAGCTTGCGATAGATCTCGATGAGGGCTTCGCGAGGCGTATGGAGGGGGTCCTTGTCGAGGGTACGGCTGACGATCGGGCCCACTTCGTCGCGTTCGGGGAAGAAGATATCGGCCTCGGTGGCGGACGCCTCGGCCAGTTTCGCCCACAATTCCGGGGTGACCGGCTTATTGGCTTCGACCACCACTTCTCCCGTCTGGCGATTGACGACATCCGCGACGGTGGCGGCGCCTTCCAGGTCGGCGGCGGCGACCTTCACCTGGGCGACGCGGGCCTTGGCCATTTCCTTGTAGGCGGCCTCGGTGACCCGCTTGTGTGCCTGGACGACCACTTCGTCGGTGCGGGGGTGGCGGACTTCGTGACTGAACTTGCGGTCGATCAGGCCCTCGGAGAGGTTCCACCAGAGTTCGCCGTCGTGCAGGGAAATCCGTTCCACCTTGTAGAAGGACCGCAGGACATCCTCGTTGGCTTTCATGCCGAGGGCGCGCAGGAAGATGGAGCCGAGGAACTTGCGTTTGCGGTCGATGCGGACGTAGAGGAGGTTCTTGGTGTCGTACTCGAACTCGACCCAGGAGCCGCGGTAGGGGATGATTTTACCGAGGAAATAGGTGCGGTTATTGGCGGATTCGTAGAAGACGCCGGGGGAGCGGTGGAGCTGGCTGACGATGACCCGCTCGGTGCCGTTGATGATGAAGGTGCCGTTGTCGGTCATCAGCGGGATATCGCCGAAATAGACTTCCTGCTCCTTGATGTCGCGCACGGTCTTGGCGCCGGTATCGGGATCCTTGTCGTAGGTGGTGAGGCGGATGGTGACCCGGAGCGGGGCGGCGTAGGTCATCCCGCGCTCCTGGCACTCATTGACGTCGTATTTGAGCTGGAGGCTGACCGGGTCGCCGCACTTGTTGCAGAAGGTGGGGGAATTCCGGTTGAACGTGCCGCACTTCGGGCAGATCACGTCGCCGACGCGATAGGGATTGGTGACCACCGAAGCGCCGCAACTGCGGCAGGTGGCGCGCAGGTGGTGGAGGCCGCGCAAGTGGCCGCACTTGCACTCCCAGTTTCCAATCGAGTAATCGACGAATTCCAGCTGCGACAGTCCGCGGAAATCCTGGATGGGAAAGACCGAGGCGAAGACCGCCTGCAGCCCGCTGTCCTCGCGTTCGGAGGGCAGCTTATCCATCTGGAGGAACCGGTCGTAGGATTTCTTCTGCACCTCGATCAGGTTCGGAATCGGCTGGGACGTCTTGATCCGCGAAAAATCCAGACGCGGAAGCTCCCTCACCCTGCTGGCTCCATTCGCTTGGCTCATGGCTCCCTTTCCTCTGTCGTTGCGGCGGAAATCCGGATGGCAAACCAGCATCGGGGCCGAGCCGGGGCACACCCTTCCCCCCGGGGCCCGCGGAGGTACACGCTGCGGACCGAGCGGCGCTTACTTGATCTCGACCTTGGCTCCGGCCTCTTCAAACTTCTTCTTGATGGTCTGCGCCTCTTCCTTGCTGACGCCTTCCTTGACCGGTTTCGGGGCGCCATCAACCAGGTCCTTGGCTTCCTTCAAGCCGAGGCTGGTGACCTCGCGCACCGCTTTGATGACGTTGATCTTGTTGGGTCCCACGTCGGCGAGCACCACGGTGAATTCGGTCTGCTCCTCGGCGGGCGCGGCGCCGGCGGCGGCCGCGGCGCCGGCGACGGCCACCGGCGCGGCCGCCGCCGCCGAGACGCCGAAGGTCTCTTCCATTTTCTTGACCAGTTCGGCGGCCTCGAGCAGCGTCAGCCCCTTGATTTCTTCCAGGATTGTGTCCAGCTTGCTGGGCATGAGCGCGTTCTCCTCCTATTGTGCAAACTTTTGGGCTTTGGCGGCTTCCTGCAACACCACCGCCAGATTTCGAGAAGTTCCCGCCGTCGCCTGGGCCATCCGGCGGGCCGGGCTCAGGATCAGGCTCATGATCCTGGCGATGAGATCATCTTTCGAGGGCAGGGAAGCCAGCGCCACCAACTCGTCCACCGAGATCACGCGGCCCTCGACCACCCCGGAGCGGAACACCAGCGCCGGAATTTCCTTGGCGAGCCTGGTGAGCGCCTTGGCGAAAGCCACTGGATCGGCGGCGGTGTAGGAAATCGAGTTGGCTCCGGTCAAGCCGGAGAGCAAGGGTTCGGCGGGGGTGCCGGCGGCGGCGCGCTGGGCGATGGAATTCTTGACCACGCGGTAGCGTCCGTCGATCGATTCGACGGTGCGGCGGAGCCTGGTTTCCTGCTCGACGTTGAGTCCCTGGAAGGTGCTGAGGATGACCGTCGAGACGTGGGCCAGCTCGAGGTGCAGCTGCCGGGCGTCGTCCTCTTTTTGTTTGCGCGTTTTCATCGTTCTTCCTCAGGCGGCTGCCAGCGCCTGCTCGACCTCGGCGGGATCGATTTTGATTCCCGGCCCCATCGTCGAAGTGAGCGTCACCTTTTGCAAGTACTTGCCCTTGGCCGCGGCCGGTTTCGCTTTCCAGATGGCGGCCAGCAGCGCTTGGGCATTTTCGGCGAGCCGGGCGGGCTCGAAAGCGATTTTGCCGATCGGGGCGTGGATGATAGCGGTCTTGTCCAGCCGGAATTCGACCTTGCCCGCCTTGATTTCGCGAACGGCCTTGGCGATTTCAAACGTCACGGTGCCGGTTTTCGGGTTGGGCATGAGCCCGCGGGGGCCCAGGATCTTGCCCAGCCGGCCGAGCGACTTCATCATGTCCGGGGTGGCGACGACGGCGTCGTAATCGGTCCAACCTTCCTGAATTTTCTGGACCAGCTCGTCGCCGCCGGCGAAGTCGGCGCCGGCCTCCTCGGCCTCGCGAATCTTCTCGCCGCCGGCGATGACCAGCACCCGCTTGGACCTGCCCAGGCCGTGGGGGAGCACCACCGTGCCTCGCACCATCTGGTCGGACTGTTTGGCGTCCACGCCGAGATTGACGACCAGCTCGACGGTTTCATCGAACTTGACGTAGTGCACTTTCTTGAGCAATTCGGCGGCTTCCGCCAGCCGGTAGAGCCGGTGCTCCACCTGCTTGCGCGCCCGGTCGACGTTCTTGCCCACTCCTCCTGAGCCCATTGCGCTAACCCTCCACCTCGATGCCCATGTTCCGCGCCGTGCCCATCACCGTCCGCACCGCCGACTCCAGCCGGGCGGTATTGAGGTCGGGCATCTTGATCCGGGCGATTTCTTCCACCTGCTTGCGGGTGACTTTGCCGACCTTGGTGCGGTTCGGCTCGGCCGATCCCTTGGCGATCGCCGCCGCCCGCTTGAGCAGCTCGGCCGCCGGGGGCGTTTTCTGGATGAAGGTGAAGCTGCGATCGCTGAAAATGGTGATGAGTACGGGGATAATCATCCCGTCGGCTTCCTTGGCGGTCCGGGCATTGAACTGCTTGCAGAACTCCATGATATTGACGCCGTGCGGTCCGAGCATCGTGCCGACCGGCGGGGCGGGAGTGGCCTTGGCGGCGGGGAGCTGCAATTTGACCATCGCCGCGACCTTCTTGCCTTTGCCAGCCGGTTTTGCCGCCGGTGCCGCCATGACTGGTTCCTCTTCCTTTCCCGATTCGTTTCCGCCGGGCGCGGGGCCCGGGCGGGCCTGCTAGGCGATTTTTTCCACCTGGCCGAAGTCCAGCTCGACCGGCGTGGACCGCCCGAAAATCGTCACCGAAACCTTCAGGGTGCTGCGGTCGGGATTCACCTCTTCGACGACGCCGGTGAAATTGGCGAACGGGCCCTCGATGATGCGAACCTGCTCGTTGCGATCGAACGTAAGCCGGGGCCGCGGCTTTTCCGCGGCGGTTGCCGCCCGGTTCAGGATGTTCTGCACTTCCTCATCGCTAAGCGGCGTGGGCGTCTGGCCCGAGCCGACGAACCCGGTGACCCAGGGGGTGGAGCGGACGACGTGCCAGGTGTGGTCGTCCATATCGACCTCGACGAGCACGTAGCCGGGGTAGCAGAGCCGGGTGGAAGTGACTTTCTTGCCGCCGCGCAACTCCACCACTTCCTCGGTGGGGATGGCGACGTGGCTGATGCGGTCTTCGAGGCCAAAAGCGCGAGCGCGGCTTTCGAGGCTCTCTTTCACTTTGCGCTCGAAACCCGAGTAGGTGTGGATGATGTACCACTGCTTCGCCATAGCGGTTCTTTCCACTGGCTCAGTGTTTGAAATGCTTGAGCACCCACTGGCTGGCATAGCCAAAGACGCTGTCGGTCATCCAGAAAAACAGGGCGAAAAACGCCACGGTGACCACCACGATCACCGTGGTGGAATACACCTCGCGCGCGCTGGACCAGGTCACCAGGCGCAACTGGTTGCGTGTTTCCCGCAGGAACTGGCGGGCACGGCGAGAGTAGTCGCCCAGCTTGCCGAGCGAGCCTGCGCCCGGCAAGGCGCCCTGGCGCTCGATCTGTTCCTCTCTCACTCGCGTCGCCTGGGACATCGTTTCGGTTCCACTCCCAACCCCGAGACTGGCAGGGGAGGAGGGATTCGAACCCCCACATCCGGTTTTGGAGACCGGCGGTCTACCGTTGAACCTACTCCCCTAAGAGGGAAACACCGCACGCCACGATCACTTCACCTCGCGGTGCGGCGTGTGCCGCCGGCACGACCGGCAAAATTTCCGCGATTCGAACCGGTCGGAGTGCTTCTTCCGGTTCTTGGTTGTCGTGTAATTCCGGTTCTTGCATTCGTTGCATTGCAAGGTGATGATTTCTCTCATCGCTCGTTCACCGCCACTGACGCTCGCCGCCGCTCGGTGGAGCGGGGGACGGGATTCGAACCCGCGACCATCGGCTTGGAAGGCCGAGACTCTACCGCTGAGTTACCCCCGCCCATCCTGGCTGGGCTGGAGCCTGGGACCGGGATCGAACCGGTGACCTCGTCCTTACCAAGGACGCGCTCTGCCGTCTGAGCTACCCAGGCCCGGTTTGCCGCCGCGACCTCGCCGAGAGGCGGCGCGGTTCGGACCCGCGATTGGCTTGCCCGGTGGACTCTGCCGGGGTCCCCAAACCGGACCGGAAACACCGGGCCGCGCCGGCCTGCCCTGCGGACCGAAGCGGTGAATCGGAAATCCACTCTCGCGCGGTCCCCGGCGCAGCGGCGCGACGAGCGCGAATGTAGCGAATGGTGGACGGGGGAGGATTCGAACCTCCGTAGCCCGCAAGGAGCGGCAGATTTACAGTCTGCTGGTTTTAGCCACTCACCCACCCGTCCGGGCTGGGGGAAACCATCGGCGGAACAGGGCGCCGGTCGAAAGACACCCTCCCCGCCCGGCCCCTTCACGTTCGTTGGAAACTCGTATGCCAGAGACAAAACCGCAGCCGCGTCCTTAGAGTTTCGCCGAGTAACAGCTGGCGGAGGGATTTGAACCCCCGGCCCTCTGATTACAAATCAGATGCTCTACCACTGAGCTACGCCAGCGCAGACGGGAACGGCATAAGGGTACCACGGGCGCTGGCGACAATGCAACCACGTCCGAGGCGACTAGTTCGCTGGGTTCACTTTGCTGCCGTTCCCGCTTCGCTCCGCCCACCCGCCCGACACAGCAGCTGCGGGCCGGGTTCCGGACCAGTGGCGGCGTTAGTCATTCACCGCGGCACTGGCGCGCAGAAAACGCCAGGGATTCACGGGAGTGTTGTTGATACGCACCTCGTAGTGCACGTGGGGCGCGGTGGCGCGCCCGCTCTCGCCCACGTAACCGATCACTTCGCCTCGGCTGACGCGAGCGCCTTGCTCGGTGTTAAACGCCGACAAATGTCCGTAGATGGTGGAGACCCCAAAGCCGTGGTCGAGGATGATCACGCGTCCGTAGCCTTCTTCGCGGCCTGCGTAAGCAACGACGCCATCAGCCGCGGCCCGGACCGGAGTTCCGTAGCTGGCGGAAATGTCGACACCGGCGTGGAACTCGCCTTCGTCGCCGAAAGGATCCTCGCGCTCGCCGAAACTCCCGGTGATCGGACCGAGCACCGGCCACAGCGAGGGAACCAGGCTGGATTTCGCCGGCAGCGAGCCGGGCAGCAGGCGCAGACCATCGACGCCCACTCGTCCGATCAAGCCGGCGTTCTGCTCGAGGAACTGGAATTGATCCAAGCTGGACTGGAAATCCTTCGGGGGGCTGGCGGGCGATGCGGCGGAGACGCCGAACGGGGTGCCACGCCACCGGAGGATGCCGTAGGTCATGGCGACTTCGGTAGCCAGGGATTGGAGCGAGGAAAGCTGCTGGCTGGTGTCCTTGGCCTGGACCTGGAGTTGGACGTATTGGAGCTTGAGATGGCTTTCCTCGGTACGCAGGGCGTTGTAATTGGCGACCTTGAGCAGCATGCGGGTGTAGGAGCCGACCGCCGCGGCGAGGGTGACCGCACCCACCAATGCCAGAATCACCAGGGAGTGGACTGCGTAGAGGGGTACTTGCAGCTTGCGAACCCGGCGAGCATCGCTGCTGGCGAAATAGAGCGTATAGAATCGGTGTTTCATCGTTCCCAACGCCTGGACCGAGAACCTGGGGAGCGGCCGCCCTGCCTGGCGACCTGCACACAGAACGCCAAAAAGCTTGAACCGAGAGCTTTGGTTCGAAACTCGGGTAGAGTCTAGGGAGCGGGGAGGGTGGTTGTCAACCCCCTATTCCAAGTATCCGGGGATCGGGTCAAGACCCTTCCCCGCTCGTATTGACGCCCGCCGTGTCTCTATAATCCACAGCCGGACGGCGATGAACGGCGAAGATGCACTGATCGAGCGCCTATCCCGGCGGCTCGCGCCGGGCCGGCGGGCCGGCGGCCTGGTGCTGGGCATCGGCGACGATGCCGCCATCGTGCGCTCCGGCGGCCGATTTGACTGGGCGCTCAGCGCAGATTTCACGCTCGAAGGTGTTCACTTCGCGGGCGGCGATGCGCCCGAGTCGGTCGGTTACCGAGCCTTGGCCCGGGCGACGAGCGACCTGGGAGCGATGGGCGCGCGGCCTGCCTACTATCTGCTGGCGCTCGCTTTGCCCACCGAGCGCGCGGGCCGATGGCTGGACCGGATGCTCGCGGGCATGGCGCGAGCGGCCCGGCGCTATGGCCTGCGGCTGATCGGCGGAGATACGACGCGGATGCCGCAGGTGCTGATTGCCGTCACCGTGATCGGGCGCAACCGCCGGGGCGGGGCGGTTCGGCGGTCGGGCGCGCGACCGGGCGATCGCATCTTCGTGAGCGGGCGATTGGGGGCGGCGGCGGCGGGGCTGGCGGTCAAGCGCCAGCGGCTTGAAGGCAATCCTCGCTATCGGCCGTTCGTACGCCATCATCTTTACCCGGCGATTCCGCTCGAGCTGGGTATATGGCTGGCGGAGCGGCGGCTGGCCTCGGCGATGATCGACCTCTCCGACGGGCTGTCGTCCGACCTGGCCCGGCTCGCCCGTGCCAGCGGAGTGGGGGCGCGAATTTTCCTTGACCGCGTGCCCGCCGTTTCCCTCCCGCCGGCGCTCGCCCGGCGCGGCCTGAATCGCGAGAAACTCGCGCTGGACGGCGGGGAGGACTACGGGTTGCTCTTCACGGCGCGTCGAGCGCAAGCAGCCAAGGTGCCGCGCGAATTTCGCGGGATCCTCATCACGTGCATTGGCGAAGTCACCGCGACACGCTCGATCGACCTGATAGATCCCGGTGGCCGGCGCCGGCCGCTGCGCCCGGCCGGCTGGGATCCGTTTCGCGAACCCGCTTGACGCCCCGCCCCCAAAAGGTTGCCGCTGCTCGTTCGATCCTTAGTCCCGTCGCTCGATGGCCAGGCGGCGCAATTCACTCCGGAAGAATTCCGCTCTCTTCGGCTCGCCAGCCAACCGGGCGGCGCGGCTGGCGCCAACCAGGCTGCCGCGGCGACCGGGTGCGCCAACAAGCGCCGTTTGAAACGCTTCGAGCGCCAGCTTGGGCTGGCCCTTCTCGAGCAGAAGCTCGCCGAGCTGTTCGCGCGCGGGGATGATGGGACCGGGTGTCAGGGGGAGCTTCTCGACGGCGTCCTCGCGATCGGCCGCCTCACGGAGCAAGGACGCCGCCTCGCCCGAACTTCCATCAGCAGCGGCGGTCCAGGCAGCGGCCTCTTTGGCTTGGATCTCCACTTGCGAGGCCCAATACTGGTCACCGGCGGCGTCGAGCTGCCGGGCGATTTCCCGCAGCCGGTCGATTTCCGGGCGAGCCTCGGCTGCGCGTCCGCTGCGGGCCAGCCCCACCGCCCGGGCCCAAACTGCAATCGCGGCTACCTGTGGCGGCGCGCCCTTGGGCGCCGTCGAGGCGGCGGCGTCGGCCCACCGGCGCCGCTCGAGGGCGAAGCGCACCGGCATGGCCGTGGCCGCGTACGCGACCTTGAAGTCAGCAGCATTCAGGGCGGGAATGGAATCGAGCTGCCGGATCACCTGCGCTGCTTGGTTCACCCGGCCCATCTGCAAGTAGGCGTAAACCAGATAATCCATTGCGTGGAGGGCTTCGCCGATATCTCCCTGCTGCCGGGCTGCGGCTTGTGCGGCGCGATTGGAACGAACGGAATCCTCCCACATGCCCAGCCGAGTGAATATGTGTGAGGGCATGTGCAGGGCGTGGGGCGCCGAGGGCGCAATCCTCGCGTAAGCCCGCGCTGCGGCGATTCCTCGTGAGGCCATTTCCGCGTTGTCGCAGGCGTGAATCAGGTAATGGGCGATGCCGGGATGCAGTGGATATCGCCGATAGAGCGGATCGAGGATCGCCGCCGCGCGTTTTTGATTGGCGTGGGTCTTGTCCTCCGGCGGAGCGGCGGCCAGCAGAGCCAGCGCATAGAAAATCTGCGTTTCGGCGTCCTGGGGGTTTCCCGCCGCCAGCGCGCTCATGGCTTGTCGGTAGTCGACCACGCGGTCGCGGTAGGGAGTGTGTTCGGCGTTGCGGTAAATGAGAGCCAGGGCCTCGATGAACCCGCGCTCGCGCTCCGTGCCAGCCGCCATCTCGAGGGCACGCTCGATTTCCTGGCGGCCAAGTGCCAGGTCGGACGCGTAGAGGGGCGGCTCCCAAAGCTGGTGGTAGTACGTCATGGCGATTCCCCAATGCGCCATCGCGCACCGGGGATCCTTGGCCGCGACTTGGCCAAAGGCTACCCGGGCTGCCGCGTAGGCAAACGAGTGGAGCAGCGCCACGCCTCGCTCGAATTGCGGTTGCACGCCAGCAGCGCAGGAGTTGGCAAACGTTACTACCCCAAGCTGCTCGGGGGCCGGGTGGTCGTGGTGTTGGGAGGCAAGTTGGCCGACAGGGAGCAGGAGAAGGGCGAGCAGGAATGCGCAGTAAAGCGGCATCAGCTTCCTTCAACTCCGGGTCCGGTCTGGCTGGATGCCGTCCCCGGGCCCGAAGCGGCTGCCCGGACATCGAGACAGGGAACGGGGGCGCGGGCGGACGGCTCCGCACAACCCATGAACGATAAGCCGCTGGGAGAACAGCCTGCGACCAGGCTCGGTCGGCAACAAACAGCAGGCATGGCGAGGATTGCGAGCATTCGTCAAGCCGTCGTCAAGCACGCCCGCCCCCTGCGCTCTCGACGCGCAATGGCGGCCGCTGGAGCCGGAACCGATGGGAAGGGTTGGAGTCACAGCCCCGGCGCTCCCGGCTTCCCCCCCGGAGCGGCGGGCCTGCCCGCCGTGGCGGGCGGTGGAACGCGAGCCGGCGGCGCGGAGGAACGGGCGCGGCCTTCGCCGGCTTCGGCGGGAGCGGTGTCCGGGGTATCGACCTGGACGGCGTGGGTCGCGGCAAGTTGTTCGAGCGGGGTGACCCCGTTGAAATTCTCGATGGGGGAATCGTCAAGGGCGCCCTTCATGTAGCCCAGCCAAATGGGGAGGGCGGCCAGCGAGCCCTGTTCGCCGCGGCCGAGGGAAATATTGTCGTCGTCGTTGCCCATCCAAACGCCGGCGGTGAGCGAGGGAGTAAAGCCGAGGAACCACGCGTCCGTCCAATTCTGGGTGGTGCCGGTTTTGCCGGCGCAGGGCCGGCCAAGCGCCTTGGCCCGAATGCCGGTGCCGATGTTCACGACGTCTTCGAGCATCGCGGTCATCGTGGCGGCGGCTTGGGGGCTGAGCACGTCGTAGACTTGCGGGCGGGCCTGGTAGACCAGCGCGCCATCGTAGGTGGTGATCCGGCGGATGGAGTGCGGCTCGACCCGCACGCCGCCGTTCGGGAACACGGTGAAGGCGGAAGTGTGTTCGAGCAGGGTGAGGCTGGCGGCGCCGAGCACAACCGGGTAGTAATCGGGCAGGTCGTCGGCAATGCCGAACCGGTGCGCCATGGCGATGACGTTGGTCATTCCCACGCGCGTGGCCAGGCGAACGGCGGCGACGTTGCGGGAAGCGGCCAGCGCCCGGCGCAGGGTGATGCGGCCCTCGTAAGTGCCGTCGTAATTGTGGGGCGAATACCAATGGCCGCCGCTGGGAACCGAGAACGGGGCGTCGTCAATGGTGTCGAAGGGGGACCAGCCTTGCTCGACGGCGGCGCTGTAGAGATAAATCTTGAAGGAGCTGCCAACCTGGCGGCGGGCCTGGGTGGCGCGATCGAATTTCGATTCGGCGAAGCTGTAGCCGCCGACGAGCGCGCGGATTTCGCCGGTGGCGTTGTCGATCGAGACGAGCGCCGCCTGCGCCCGCGGGTGTTGCTCGAGCTGCACCCGGGCGGTGGTTCCGTTCAAGCCGGCGATCTGGACGATGGGGAGATCGCCGGCATGGAGGAAAGCGGCGGGCGAGGTGAATCCGGTCCAGGCGAAATCGGGCGGGGTAAGCATCGCGCGCCAGGCGCCGATTCTCAATTGCGCGGCGCCCGGCCCGACCGAAGTGACCAGCGCGGTAACGTAATCTCCCTTGGCGATGGGCTGGTCCCAATCGTCGGCGCGGTATCCGGCAAGCGTGCCGAGGTGGTCGCGGAGCACGTTGGGGAGCCTGTCGCGCCAGCCGTGGCGCCGTTCGTAGGCGAAGAGGCCGTCGTCGACGGCGCGGACGGCGGCGCGCTGCATGGCGGGGTCGAGGGTGGTGTAGACGCGCAGGCCCTGGGTGTAGGCGGCGCCCGGGCCGAACCGCCGCTCGAGCCACTGCCGCACCTCCTCGACGAAGTAAGGGGCGACGTTGTTGACCGGGTATTCGAGGTGCAGGCCAAGCGGCTGCTCGCGCGCCAGAGCGGCCTGGCGGCGGGTGATGCGGTGGTTGTCGGCCATCAGGTCGAGCACCAGGTTCCGGCGGGCCAGCGCCTTCGGCGGATGCAGGATGGGCGAATAGCCGGGTCCGCGAATCATGCCGGCGAGCAGGGCCGCTTCGGGCAGGGTGAGCTGGCCGATGTGTTTGCCGAAATAGAATTCCGACGCGGCCTCGAACCCGTAGTTGCCGTGGCCGAGGTACACCTGGTTGCAATACATGGTGAAGATCTGCGGCTTGGTGTAGTGCCGCTCGATCTGGATCGCGAGCAGGGTTTCCTGGATTTTGCGCCGGAAACTTTTTTCCGGGGTAAGGAAGAGCATGCGGGCCAGTTGCATGGTGAGGGTGCTGGCGCCTTCGGCCTCGCGCCCCCGCCGCAGATTCACGATGGCGGCTTTCAGCACGCGGGGGAAATCGATGCCCCAATGTTCCTCGAAGTGCTGGTCTTCGGTGGAGAGGATCGCGTCGCGCAGCACCTTGGGGATCTGGTCGTAGCTCACCAGGATGCGGCGTTCGAGGGCGAAGGTGCCGATGGCGGCGCCGTCGTCGGCGTACAACTCGGTGATGACGTCGGGCCGGTAGGTTTCGAGTTCCTGGATTTGCGGCAGGTCGACGCCGTAGACGAACAACAGGCCCACCGCCGCTCCCGACAGAATCGCGCAGAGTAGCAGGAAAACGAACGCCAGGCGGCCAAACAACCGGTAGCCACCCAGCCGGACCGTGAGCGGCGGCAGATTCATCGCTGACCGGAACGATTGTAACGCTAACGCTTGCCGCCGCGCGGGCGGCGTAGCGTCCGCCGGCCTGACGACGCGGAGCGCCAAGGGGCGGCAAGGGACGTCAAGGGAACGTGGCGCCGTCGCCCAGAACCGTGCTCCACTTGCGCACCCGCCAGCTTTTCACCAGGCCGCTCCGCACGTAGGGATCGGCCGCGGCAAACGCCTCCGCGGCGCCGGGAAAAGCGCCGCGAAAAACGAGCACCGCGCCGTCGGCGGGTTCGGCCAGGGCGCCGGCGAGCGCCAGTTCCCCGCGCTCGTAAGCCTGGCGGGCGAGCGCGAGGTGCTCGGCGCGATGGGCCAGGCGTTTGGCGAGGAAATCGTCGACGACGTCGTAAAGGAGAAGGTAATGCACCGCCGGACCCTCCTGTTGGCTCGAACCGGGAAGCCGCCGAAAAACGCGCCTGGCGCCGGCCGCGGGACGGCGGAATCCGCGGGCCGGCCCGCGCGCCGCCCATCGGCGAAACGCGGCTCAGCGGTGGACGATCGCTTCGGCTTCGATTTCCACCAGCATGTCGCGCGAAACCAGGCCGGGCACTTCCACCATGGTGGTTGCCGGGCGTATTTTGCCGAAGAATTCGCCGTGGGCGCGGCCGATTTTTTCCCAATCCTTGATGTCGCGAACGTACATGCGGGTGCGCACGACGTCGGCCAGGCGGGCGCCGGCCTTTTTCAGCGCGCTTTCGACGTTGCGCAGCGTTTGCAGCGTCTGCACGTAGGGATCGTCGCGGCCCACGATGTTTCCTTTTTCGTCGGTGGCGGTGGTTCCCGAAACCCAGATCTGCGGACCCACGCGCACCGCCCGCGAGTAACCGACCACCGGCTCCCAAGGCGTTCCGCTTGAAATATTCTTGCGCTTCATTCCCGTCACCCTCCTCGGAAGGCGGCAGCGCCCCGCCTCGACTCCCCGCCCATCTTATCCCTACGGGGCGGCCGGGGAACAGGAATTGCCCTGTGGGCCAGGCCTGTCCCGCCGCCTCGACGATCTTGCGGGCCACCCGGGCGGTGAGGCGAATCTTGACGCCGGGCTGCTCGCGGAAAGCGAATTGGACGCGAGCGAACCAAGAGAGGTGCCAGCCGGCGGACATCGAGTACCAGCCTTGGGCAACCGGCCTCGAATTCTAGAAGCTCTTGCATAACGCGTCTAGACCCAGCCCCGGACGCTGACGCATGCTGTAGGGGCACGTTGCAACGTGCCCCTACGCGGGGGCTGAAGCTCGGACCGAGCAAGTCAGGAGGTTATGCAACAGCTTCTTGTGTCGCGTAACTGAGATACCTTTATCACGGCCCCACACCTGTCATGCTGAGTCCGTCCCGCCGTGCGGGGGCGAAGCATCCCGCTGCTAGGACAGGCTTTTCTTCTGGCTCACACGCCACCCCGCCGCCGAAACCCTGTGTCACCTTCTTCAGTTACACAACACTACCCTGCTTGGGCCCTGGCTGGACGGCATCAGAGCCGCGTCTTGTCAGCCAGCCGCCAAGCTCGTAAGCTGACTTCCACCGCCAGCGCCTGGGCGGCGGCAAGGCCTTGCCGGGCCGCCGATCGGGCGCGGGTCGGGGGATTCACGCGGGCTGGGGACCGCCGCCGAAGGGAGCGGGAACCGCGGGAACCGAATGGGGAGCCGCCCATGCGCTGCAACAACATTCTCGAAGCGATCGGCCACACGCCGCTGGTGCGCTTGCAGCGGGTCGCCGGCGATGCGGCCGCGTCGGTGTGGGTGAAGGCCGACTACCTGAATCCCGGCGGGTCGGTGAAGGACCGCATCGCGGTGACGATGCTCGACGAAGCCGAACGGAGCGGCCTGCTGAAGCCCGGCGGCACCATCATCGAGGCGACTTCGGGCAACACCGGGATGGGCCTGGCGCTGGCGGCGGCGGTGCGGGGCTACAAGGCGGTATTCACCATCACCGACAAGCAATCGAAGGAGAAAATCGATTTGCTGAAAGCGATGGGAGCGGAAGTGATCGTGTGCCCCACCGCGGTCGAGCCCGAGGACCCGCGCAGCTACTACTCGGTGGCGAAGAAGCTGGCGGGAGAAATTCCCAATTCCTACTATCCGAACCAATACGAAAACGCGATGAATCCGGAAGCCCACTACCGCACCACCGGTCCGGAGATCTGGGAGGATTCCGAAGGGCGCATCACCCACTTCGTCTGCGGCCTGGGCACCGGGGGAACCATCAGCGGCGTCGGCCGCTATCTGAAGGAGAAGAATCCCGCCATCCGGGTGATCGGCGTCGATCCGGTCGGCTCGCTCTATTTCGAGTATTTCAAGACGGGGAAAGTAGGCAAGGCGCGCACCTACGTTGTCGAAGGCATCGGCGAGGATTTCTTTCCCAAGACGATGGATTTCCGCGTGCTCGACGACGTCGTCCAGGTGACCGATGACGAATGCTTCCTGTGGGCGCGGCGGCTGGCGAAGCAGGAAGGGATTTTCGCCGGCGGATCGGGCGGGGGGTGCGTGCTGGGAGCGGTGCGGGTGGCGCGGGAGGCGGGACCGGAGGGGTTCGTGGTGGCGTTTCTGCCCGACAGCGGAATGCGCTATTTGAGCAAGGTGTACAACGACGAATGGATTCGCGATCACGGCTACGCCGAATCGGAAGTGCCCCTGGCGGTGGACGACGTGATTCGCGCCAAGCGCCGGATGGCCAGGCATCCCGAATTGATCGTCGCGCGGCCCTATCAGACGGTTTTCCACGCGCTGCACACCATGCAGACGCACGACGTCTCGCAACTGCCGGTTTTCGAAGAGAACGCGCTCATCGGCACGATCTCCGAAGATCAAATCCTGAACCTGGCGTTGCAGGGCAAGGACCTGCGGAAGCTGGTGATCCGGGAAGCGATGGGCCAGCCGCTGCCGGTGGTGGCGCACGACGCGCCGGTCGACCGGCTCACCTACCTGCTCGCCCATCAGGGGCCGGCGGTGTTCGTGGACATGGGCGACGGCCGCTACGAAATCCTCACCAAATACGACTTGATGGGGACGATCGCCGACCTGGTCGAGCAGGTGCGGTAGCCCGGCTTGTCTCGGAGCGAAGGGGGATCGCCTTGATCGTGCTGGCGGTCTTGTTGGGTTCGTTGCTGCTGTACCTCGGGCTGGGCGCGCTGGGAGTGCACTGGTTCGCGGCGTGGATCGATTGCGCGCGCTACGCGCTGGCGACGATGTTCTTCTTCACCGGCGTCGCGCATTTTTCCAGCGAGCGCAGGGATCTGATCGCGATGGTCCCCCCGCGCCTGCCGCGGCCCGAGCTGCTGGTCGCCATCACCGGGATCCTGGAATTCGCCGGCGCGCTCGGATTGCTCATCCCCGAAACTCGCGCCTGGGCGGCGTGGTGCCTGGTGCTGTTCCTGGTCGCTGTGTTTCCCGCCAACGTCAGCGCCGCCCGGCGCGGCATCGGAATCCGCGGCCGGCCCCACACGCCGTTGTGGCTGCGAGCGCCGATGCAATTGCTATTCATCCTGTGGACGTGGCGGGTGCGCTAGTGCGGCTCCCGCCGCCTCCTTACTGTAAATCTCACCCTCGACCAGCGTCACTCTCCGGCTTACACTTCTGCCGTGACCGCACTCACCGCGCCATCGGGAACCCGCTCCCTCTTCTCCTCCGGCCGGTCGAGTCCGATGAAGTTCATTGAACCCGACCCTCTCGGTCGTGGTGTGATCTCCTTCTCCCTACGTTCGCTTTTGGCTTGATTCTGAAACTACGCATTTTGTTGCGATCAGAAAAATTCAACTGGCTCATAAATAAAGATTTACAGTAAAGCTTGTTCGCGGCTTGTGGTGGTCAAAAGTTGAACATTTGCACTCATAAGTTGCTTTATTTCAATGAGATGCCATTTAGAAGCTCGCAGCCAGCCCCAACAGCCAGTAATGCCTTTCATCTAAACGACATACGCCTCCCAGCAACCCCCGCGCCAGCCCAATCACCCACCCTTCCGTCTCCGCGTCCGACACCGCCAGCCCCCAGTCACGACGCCACTGCCAGCGGCAGCAGGCGGCCGTCCGCGCAATCGGAACGGCTCCCGCTCCCCGCCACGGCCGGCGCAACCGCCTCCGGATCGGCATTCGGGACTGACCTCCGACCGGCGAGCAGCGCGTGAGCGCGCGTGTCAACGCGCGTTGACTTGTGCCGGAAGCGCGCCCTAAGATTCCCCTGCCATGCCCAAGTCCGGCCCCATCGCCGGTCAAACCATTTCCCACTACCGCATCGTCGAGAAACTCGGCGGCGGCGGAATGGGAGTGGTTTACAAAGCCGAGGATCTCGATCTCGGCCGCGCGGTGGCGCTGAAATTCCTGCCCGACGACTTGGCCGCGGACCCGCAAGCGCTCGAGCGTTTTCGCCGGGAAGCGCGAGCGGCTTCGGCGCTGAATCATCCCAACATCTGCACGATTTACGAAATCGGCCGCCAAGGCGACAGCTACTTCATCGCCATGGAGTACCTGGAAGGCCAGACGCTGAAGCATCGCATCGCCGCCGGGCCGCTCCCGCTCAGCCTGCTGGTCGACGTGGGCGTCGAGATCGCCGACGCGCTCGATGCCGCCCACTCCAAGGGCATCGTCCATCGGGACATCAAGCCGGCGAATCTGTTTCTCACCAGCCGCGGCCACGCCAAGATTCTCGATTTCGGCCTGGCGAAACAATCGGCGGCAGCCGGCCGGGACCTTTCGATCACCCGCGACGCGGCGGTAACGCTGAGCGAGGAAATGCTCACCAGCCCGGGCATGGCGATGGGGACGGTCGCCTACATGTCTCCGGAGCAGGCGCGGGGCGAGCAACTGGATCCGCGCACCGACCTGTTCAGCTTCGGCGCCGTGCTTTACGAAATGGCCACCGGCGCGCCGCCGTTCCGCGGCGACACCAGCGCCTTGATTTTCCAGGCCATTCTCGATCGGCCGCCAGTGCCGCCGGTGCGGTTGAATCCCGATGTTCCTCCGGAACTCGAACGGATCGTCGCGAAGGCGCTCGAAAAGGACCGGAACCTGCGTTGCCAGTCGGCGGCGGAGCTGCGCGCGGATTTGCAGCGGCTGAAGCGCGACACCGATTCGGGCCGCTCGGCGGCCCACAGCGCGGTCGAGCCAGCCTACAGCGGACAGGTTTCCGCCGGCGCGCCAGGGGTTTCGCCGGGCATCCCGCAAGGCGGGACGGCGGCGGCGGGATCGGCAGCTGCGGTTGCGGCGGCGCCACTGGCGAGACAGGGCAAGCACCGCTGGCCGTGGATAACCGGCGCGGCAGCGATTGTCGCGGCGGCGGTCGCGGCGGGAGCGTATCTCCGCTTTGGCCGGGCGCCGAAACTGACGGGAACAGACTCGATTGTGCTCGCCGATTTCACCAACACCACCGGCGATTCGGTATTCGACGGCTCGCTGCGGGAAGCGCTCGCGGCCAAGCTGGCGGAATCGCCCTATTTCAACATTGTCTCCGACGCCGTTGTGGGCCAGACGCTGCGATTCATGGAGCAACCGGCAGACGCCCGGCTGACGCCCGAGCTGGCTCGCCAGGTCTGCCAGCGGAATGCGAGCAGGGCGGTGCTGGGCGGCGCGATATCCGGTATCGGCAACCAGTACGCGCTCACGCTTGACGCCACCGATTGCGCCTCAGGGTCCTCGCTGGCGCGGGCGGAAGCCGAGGCGAGCGGAAAAGACCAGGTGCTGCCAGCGCTCGGGAAATTGGCTTCGGAGATGCGGTCCAAGCTGGGCGAGTCGCTGGCATCGATTCAGAAATTCAACACGCCGATCGAGCAAGCCACCACGAACTCGCTCGAAGCGCTGAAGGCGTATTCGCTGGCGGTAGAAAACCTCAACAAAAGCAATTATTCCGCTTGCGTGCCGCTACTCGAGCAAGCGGTATCGCTCGATCCGAACTTTGCGATGGCGTACGCGACGCTGGCCACAGTCCACTTTGATCTGGGCGCGCCGGGGACTGGTACAGTTGCAGGCTCAAATCAGGAAGCGGTTATCGACAATGCTCGGAAGGCATTCGCGCTGCGGGACCGTGTAAGCGAGCGCGAGAAGCTGTATATCAGCTCCCACTACTACGATTTCGCCACCAGGGACTTCAACAAGGCCAGTCAAACCTATCAACTCTGGGAACAGACTTATCCTCGGGACACCGTTCCTTGGATCAATCTCGGCTTGAACTACATAATATTGGGGCAATCGGGTGCCGCGACCCAGCAATATCTGGGCGCCCTGCGGATCGATCCGAACAATGCCATTGCGCTGGGCAATCTTGGCGTCGCTTATCAGCAGCAGAACAGATTCGAAGAGGCCAAGACCATCGCCCAGCAGGGCGCGGACAAGTTCCCGAATGTGACTGGTTTCCACCGATCCCTCGCCACAATCGCATTCATCGAAGACGATAAGGCAGCGCTGCAGCAGCAAATCCAGTGGATGACGGATAAGAGCCACGGGGAACAGGCGCTCGGGTTCGAAGCGTCGATGGATACGTTTCTCGGCGAACTTGCCCAGGCGCGGAAGCTGGGAGAACAATCCCTTGGCTTGGCGCCGCGGGAGCAAGCCAACCGGGGCGCCGCGTCCCTGGCGGCGACAGAGGCTGATGCCGAAGCGCTATTTGGCGATTTCCAGCAAGCGCGGGCCGATGCCGAGCGGTCACTCTCGCTTCAGCCGGACGAGCCTGCCGTGCAAGCTGTTACCGCGCTCGCGCTGGCTGGGGATACCGCCCAGGCCGAAAAGCTGGCTGACGCGCTGGCCCAGAAATGGCCGGACGACACGGAGCTGAACGGAATACAACTGCCCGTCATTCACGCTTTGCTGGCTTTGGCGCGAAACCAATCCGGCCAGGCACTCTCGATTCTTCGGAGCAGCCAGCAGTACCAGCTTTCCCCCGCCGGCCCACTCCCTTACCTCTACGTTCGCGGGCTGGCCGATCTGCAGGCCAAGGACGCGAAGGGCGCCGTCAGTGATTTTCAAACGATCCTCGATCACCGGGGCTTATTTCCCCTCGCTCCGTTTTATCCGCTGGCGCGGTTGGGGCTGGCGCGAGCGCGGGCGATCGCGGGCGACAAGGCCGGTGCGCGCACCGCCTATGAGGATTTCCTCGCGCTGTGGAAGAACGCCGATCCCGGCTTGCCGGTTCTCCAGCAAGCCAAAGCTGAGTACGCCAAACTGCAATAAGCCGACCGCGGAGCACATTGGCGCAACATTCCGCGCCGCCCCGTCTGGCGGGGTGCCGCACCCTTCGGGCTTAAGGGTGCGGAAGTTCCTGCGGTCTCCTCGTCCCCACGCCCAACCGGGTCGCCCCGAACCTATCCCCAGCGGGAGAATCAGGGCGCGAGCAGAACTGCGATGGCCCGGGCGAATTGCGCATCATGCGTCGTCGCGATTTCCGCGCTGGGAACCCAATCGCCGGGCACTTCGACGTCGGGCCGGATTCCGCCGGGGATGAAGGTTCGCCCGGTCGAAGTTTGCAACTGCGCCGTGGGAACCAGGATGCCGTAGCCGTCGGAAAGCGGGTAATAGGTCTGCGCCTGCCCGCGGCCGTAGCTTGGCGAGCCGACCAGCACGGCCCGGTGCAGGTCGTGCAGGGCGCCGGCAAGAAACTCAGCGGCGCTGGCGGTGCCGCCATCGATCAGGATCGCCAGCGGCTTGCCGGTGAGCGGCACCCCGGTCGTCTGGAAGGTTTTTGCCGGGCCGTGGTCGCTGACTTCCCTGCCCAGCACGCCGGAAGCGAACGCGCTCGCGGCAGCTCGGGCGGAATCGACCAGCCCGCCGGGATTGTTTCGCAAATCGAGCACGTAGCCTGTTACTCCCTGGCGCTCGAGTTCGGAAACCGCTTCCTGCACTCTCTGGCCGGCATCGGCGGTGAACAAAAGCACCCGAATGTAACCGACGGTCTTTCCGCGAAATTCCCGGCGGGCGAATTGCACCGGATTGAATCCGGCCGGAGACGGCGCGAGCGCGACCACGCGGGTGTGGCTGTCGCGCCGAACGGCCAGGCGGAGGGTGGCGCGCGAGGCGCCGACGAGCGCGTCGATCACCTGTTCGTGGGTCATGGCGCGGGTGGGCTGGCGGTCGATCGAGACAATCAAATCGCGGGGAGCGATCCCGGCGCGAGCGGCGGGGGAATCGCCGAGGGCGGTGACGACGCGGGCATCGCCGGTGGCGGGATCGCGATCGATGCCGAAATCCACCAGCCCGGTTCCGACGCGTTTGGCGTCGAGCAACTCCTGAACGCGGCGATACTGATCGGGGGCAAACAGGTGGAGCTCGGAATCGTTGAGCGAGGCAAGCTGGCGGGCGATGGCCTGGTATGCCTCGGCGGCGGTGGCGTAGCGGCCCTGGCGCAGCGCGCGCCTCGCCTGGTTCCAGGCGGGATTCGATTTCGCGTACAGGTAATGGTCGTCAATGATTCCGACCGCCGCGCGGACCGGCGCCGCGGGGCTCGGTTGCGGGGCGGCGCGCCGGGCGCCGGCGCCGATCAGCGTCAGGCAAACGAGGAAAAGAGAAAGTCGCATGGGGGCTCCGCGGCCGCAAGCAAGCGGCTGCCGCCTCCAAGGGTAAAGGCAAGCGGCGATTGGCCGCCAGAGATTTTGTGAGGGGGGCGATGGCGGATTCGGCGATGGGCGGTGCAACCTGCGCCGTAGCAGGGGAAAGGAAACATCCGCACCCTTAACCCCGAAGGGTGCGGCACCCGGCGGTCGGCCGTGGGACTTCGAGGGCCGATGCTATACTGCGCGTTTCCGCCAAGACGATCACCGATGAGAATCGAAGATTTCCTGCGGCGACTGGGCGAGCGAGTGCTGGTGGCCGATGGCGCCATGGGCTCGATGCTCTACGAGATCGCCGGGCCGCAACGGTCGTTCGAGGAGCTGAATGCCACCCAGCCCGATGCGGTGTTCCGCGTGCACAAGGCCTATCTCGACGCCGGCGCCCGGCTGCTCGAAACCAACAGTTTCGGCGCCAATCGCTACAAGCTGGCGCCGGCGGGGCTCGCCGACCGGGTTGTGGAGTTCAATCACCGCGCGGTGAAAATCGCCCGCGAAGCGCGGGAAGCGGCCTCGGACGACGTGTTGATCGCCGGCTCGATCGGCCCGCTGGGCGCGGCCCGACGGGTACGAACGCTGGACGCCGGCGAAGTGGCGGAAGTATTTCGGGAGCAGGCGGCGGCGCTCGAGGAACGCGGCGTGGACCTGTTCGTTCTCGAGACGTTCGCCGATCTGGAGGACCTGGTGACGGCGATCGAAGCAATTCGGTCGTTCAGCCGCCTTCCGATCGTCGCCCAACTCACCTATTCGGAGGAAGGCAGCTCTTTCGACGGTACCCGCCCGGCCGATGCCGCCGCCCGGCTGGCCACGCACAACGTTCAGGCAATCGGCGCCAACTGCACCATCGGTCCGCAACGAATCCTGCCGATCGCGCGGGAACTGGCCGGGCCGGGACTGCCGGTATCGATTATGCCGAACGCCGGATTCCCCAAGCGCGTGGGCGATCGGGTGGTATATCCGAAGTCCTCGCCGGAATATTTCGCCGAGTTCGCCCGCGAAGCCGCCGCCGCCGGCGTGCGGATTCTCGGGGGATGCTGCGGCACCACGCCCGAGCACATTGCGGCAATGGCCGGAGCCATTCAAGAAGCGGAGGCCGGGCGCCAGGGCGGCGTCAGGGGCCGGGCAAGCGTCGCCACTATCGAGGAAACAGCGGCGGAGGCGGCCGAGAGCGCCGCTCCGGCGCTGCGGCCTGCCGAGCCCGGCCGCGAGCCGGAAAGCAAATTCTGGAGGAAGCTGCGCCAGGGGCGGTTCGTCGTGTCGGTGGAAATCGACCCGCCAAAGGGAACGTCGCTCGAGCGGGTTTTCGAACAGGTGGATCGGGTGATCGCGAGCAAGCAGGTGGACGTGATCGATATCAACAGCGGCACGCTGGCGCGAGTGGGGATGGACGCGCTGCTGGTGGCCGGGGCGCTCGAAGCCCGCGGAGTGGAAACCGTTCCCCATCTGACCACCCGCGACATCAACATTATCGGATTGCAGGCGGTACTGCTGGGTGCCTGGACGGTCGCCGGGGTTCGCAACGTGCTCGCCATCACCGGCGATCCGCCTTCGCTGGGCGACCATCCCGAAACCAGCGGGGTGTACGAAATCGATTCCATCGGCCTGGTGAAGGTGCTCTCGCGACTGAACCAAGGCACCGACTGGGCGGGCAAGGCGCTCGGCGGCCGGACGAATTTCACCATCGGGGTGGCGGTGAATCCGGTGGCCGACGACCTCGACGAGGAAATCCGGCGTTTCGAGGCGAAGATCGACGCCGGAGCCCATTTCGCGATGACTCAGCCGGTGTTCGATCCGAGCCAGTGGGACGAGTTCGTCAAGCATCTGGGCGGGAAGTCGCCGGTGCCGGTGCTGGCCGGCGTGTGGCCGCTCACCAGCCTCCGCCAGGCGGTGCGGCTGAACAACGAGGTGCCGGGCATCGTGATTCCCCAGCACGTGATTGGTGAGCTCGAAGCGGCAGGAAACGGCGCGCGCGAGCGCGGATTCGCCATCGCCCGCCGCATGCTCGATTGGGCGCGAACCGAGCTGGCCGGCGCCTATCTGATCCCGCCCTTCAAGCGCTACGAGGAAGTGCTCGAGCTGTTCGATTAGCGGCTGGCGCCGGAAGGCCCCGCCGCCCGGAGGCCGCGCTGGTTCTCGAGCGGGGCTCGCCCGAATCCCCAGGCGCTGGAACCGAGTGCACAACCTACGAACCCACGGTCAGTCCCGAAGCTTCGAGGGGCCTGCGAAGGTGGGAATCCTCTGCGATAGCAGCGGGATGCTTCGCTCCCGCACTGCGGTACGGGCTGAGCATGACAGGATCGGAGCGGCGGGAACAGCGCTAGAAGAACCAGAAGCGTTTGCGGCGGCGTGGCGCGAGATTGACCGCGCCGGTTGGCTCCGGCGAGTAGGGCAGCGGTTGGCCTTCGATCGCGGCCATCGGATTGTGGGTCACAAGCGCCTCGGCCACCCGCTCGCCGCGCAATTCGGCGATGCGGCGACGGGCTTCGCCGAGGCCCGGCGGGCGGCTGGTGACGTTGTGGGCGTCGCTGGCGACGAAGTGGAGGCGGTCGGTGGCCAGCCACTGCTCCACCACCTGCTGGACATCCGGCCCGAAGCGGCCGAGGAACGCTCCGGCAGTTACCTGCACCGCGCAGCCCCGGCTGGTCCATCTATCGAGCCAATCGGTGTGGCGGCGCAGGAGGCGATTGCGCTCGGGGTGGGTGACGACGGGAGTGATTCCGGCGAGCTGGAGTTCGTGAAACGTCTGATCGATCGCGGGAGGAATGGAATAGTCGGCGAACTCGACCAGCAGGTAGCCGCGGCGATTGATGGTGTACCGGTCCGGGTGCACGCGAACATCCTGCAAATTTTCGTAACTCAGGTGGAAATCGCAGCCGGTGACGATCGTTACCGTGTCACCAACGAGCCCGCGAACCTGTTCCAGCCGCTCCTGGATGAGTTCGTGATGAAACGGGTAGCGGGCGCTGGCATGGGGAGTGGCGACGATGTGAGTAGTTCCATCAGCAGCAGCCAGTTGCGCCATCTCGACCGACAACTCGATCGAGGCCGGGCCGTCGTCGAGGCCGGGAAGCAGGTGGAAGTGGATATCGACCATGGTCTGGCGGGAGCATAGCGCAGCGGGCGGTGAAGCTCAATTATCGGGCGGCGGCCGCTGCGGCTGGCGGATGATGCGGGCGGAAGACGATTCGGCCCCGGTTCGGCAGAATGGAACTCCTGGGCGGGATGGCGGCCGGATGGTAGCATCGCGGGCATGCGCAAACGAACGCTCTTGATGTTCTTTCTGGCGCTCCTGGCAGCGGCTTCGCTCGCGGCGGCCGGCGAACCAGCGCTCGCGCTCCACCAGGTGGGCGCCGGGGTGTGGGCGGCGATTTCGCCCGACGGCGGCACGGCCGGATCGAACGCCGGATTCGTGATCGGCGACGACGGCGTGGCGGTGATCGATTCGTTCATCAATCCCGCGGCGGCGCAGGAATTGCTAGGGGAAATCCGCAAGCGAACGAATCTGCCGGTGCGATTCGTGGTGAACACCCACTACCACCTCGATCATATGGCCGGCAATGGCGTCTTCGCCGGCGCGGGCGCGGTGGTTCTGGCCAACGAGAACGTCCGCGAGTGGGCGCATACGGAGAATTTGAAATTCTTTGGCGCCGGCATCACCGCCGAGCAGCGGGCGGGGGTAGAGGGGATGGTGCTGCCCAGCGTCGTTTACGGCCAGGGAGCGGACCTGTACCTGGGCAAGCGGAAACTGGTGGTGCGCCACCTGCTGGGACACACCGGAAGCGATTCGATCGTTGTGGTGCCGGACGCGAACGTGGTTTTCACCGGCGATTTGCTCTGGACCAGGCATCTGCCGAACCTGATCGACGCGTCGACAGGGCCGTGGATCCAGACGTTGCGAACGCTCGCCACAGACTACCCCACGGCGACGTTCGTTCCCGGCCACGGTGAAGTGGGCGGCCCGGCGGACCTGACGCTGTTCGGCGGCTATCTGGAAGCCCTGCGCCAGGCGGTAGCAGCGGCGCTCGCGCAGGGCAAATTCGGCGACTCGCTGGCGGCGGCGGTGAACGCGGCGCTGGCGCCGAAATACGGCTCGTGGGGATTCTTCCAGCATTTCCTGAAACCGAATACCCTCCAAACGGCCGCCGAACTTCAGGGAACGAAGCGGCTGCCGGGCGGGAAAACGAACTGAGCCCGCTGCGGCGGCTCGCGCTGGCGCGGGGCCGCGGCAATCATCGCGGCCCATTCCGATTTCCGGCGCCGAACCGCGTCTGGTACAGTGACCCACTTGATTGGCTGGGCCGGGAAATCGCCTCCGGCCCGGTCCATGCCGGGAACAACCGATGACGGCACTCGACATGACGCTGGTGTTGTGGGTCTGCGCGTTCGGGGCGGGCTTGCTGGGGGCGCTGACGGGGCTGGGCGGGGGCGTGGTGTTGGTGCCGCTGCTGGCGATTTTCTTCAAGGTCGATATTCATTACGCGATTGGCGCCTCGCTGGTATCGGTGATTGCGACGTCGTCGGGCGCGGCCGCGGCCTACGTGAAGGAAGGCTTTTCCAACATCCGGATCGGGATGTTTCTGGAAATCGCCACCACCGTCGGAGCGCTGGCGGGCGCCTACCTGGCGGGGGTGATATCGACCGGAGCGATCGCGATCATCTTCGGAGTGGTGCTTCTCTATTCGGCTTACCTGTCGGGACGGCCGCAGCCCGAAGTCCGGCTGGCCGATCGTCCCGATCCGGTGGCGACGCGGCTGAAGCTCAATGGCAGCTTCCCCGGTCCCGAGGGAGAGCTGAGCTATTACTCGCGGCGCGTGCCGATGGGATTCGGGCTGATGTTCGGGGCGGGCACGCTTTCCGGCCTGCTGGGAATCGGGTCGGGGGCGGTGAAGGTGCTGGCGATGGACCAGGCGATGTGCATTCCCTTCAAAGTGTCGACGACCACCAGCAATTTCATGATCGGGGTGACGGCGGCGGCGAGCGCCGGAGTGTATCTGCGGCGAGGCTACATCGATCCGAGCCTGGCGATGCCGGTGATGCTGGGGGTGCTCGCCGGCGCCTTGCTTGGCGCCCGCGTCCTGATTCGGATGAAGACGAAACTGCTGCGGTATATTTTCGGGGTGGTGATCGCGGTGATGGCCATCGAGATGATTTACAAAGGAACGACCGGGAGAATCTGACGCCGTGGGTTTGAAGGGCTGGACCGACAAGAGCGTTGAAGACATCATCGGGAACCTGCTGCGCTGGGGCGTGTTGCTGGCCGCAGCCACGGTTCTGGCGGGCGCGGTCCTGTACCTCGCTCGGCACGGCGGCGCCATTCCGGATTACCGGGCGTTCCGCGGCGAACCGGCGGGCTTGCGCCACGTGGCGGGAATCTTCGCGGAAGCCTTTGCCGGCCGCGCCACCGGCGTGATCCAGCTCGGGCTGCTGCTGCTGATCGCGACGCCGGTGGCCCGGGTGGCGTTCAGCGTGGTCGGCTTTCTGCTCGAAGAGGATTGGATGTACGTGGGCTTCACCCTGATCGTGCTCGCGGTGCTGACCTACAGCCTGTTCGCCGGCTGAGCCCCGGCGGGCGGCGAGCGATGGATGGAAGAGCGATGGAACTGGCGACGCCACGCCTGCTGCTGCGCCGCTGGCGCGCGGGGGACCGCGAGCCATTCGCCCGCCTGAACGCCGATCCTCGAGTGATGGAATATTTCCCCGGGATTCTCACCCGCCAGGAGAGCGACCGCCTTGTGGATGCCATCGAGTTGCACTTCGAGCGGCACGGGTTCGGCCTATGGGCGGCGGAACTGCGCGAGACGGAAACCTGCATTGGTTTCGTCGGACTTTCGCTCGCCAGCTTCGAAGCGCATTTCACTCCGGCAGTGGAAATCGGCTGGCGTCTGGCGGCGGAATACTGGGGCCGGGGATTGGCCACCGAAGGCGCGCGGGAAGCGTTGCGGTTCGGATTCATCGGACTCGGCTTGGAGCAAATCGTTTCTTTCGCCGCGGCGGGCAACACCCGCTCGCGGCGAGTGATGGAACGGCTGGGGATGCAGCGCAACCCGGCAGACGATTTCGACCATCCGAACCTTCCTGAGGGCCACCGGCTGCGGCGGCACGTGCTCTATCGCCTCGGCCGCGAGGATCCGCTCGCCGCTTGACCGCAGCCGAAGCTGTGGATTCGACAGCGCGAACCGCGAGATGCCAGGCGGAATTTGGCATCCGCCGGCGTGGTCGCCCGCGGCTTGTGGTGAGGGCCCCGATTGACAGGGTTCCGCCCGGCTCTCTACAATGGCGCATTTTCAGTGGGTCGCTGGGGCCGTGCGGGGGCACGCCAGATGGACAAGAAACGCCTGGAGTATTTCAAGAAGAAGCTGCAAGCCAAGCGGGACGAACTGCTGCGAGCGATTGCGCGGACCGAGGAGCAGGGGCGGGCCGCGGACGAGGATCCCACCGTCGACCTGGCGGACAAGGCCGCCAATTCCTACACGAAAGAATTCCTTTTCGGGCAGACGGATACCGATCGCGTGACGCTGCGTCTGGTGGACGAAGCCTTGCGGCGGATCCAGCAGGGCAGTTACGGCGAATGCCTGATTTGCCACGAGGAGATCCAGCAGAAACGGCTGGAAGCGGTGCCGTGGGCGCGTCACTGCGTGGCTTGCCAGGAGAAGTTCGAAAAAGGCCAGGCCTGAAGCTCCCGCCCCGCGGCGGCCCGCCGGCAGGGATTTTCGCTCTGCCACCCGAGGCTTCGGGACTGAGCCACCACCCGTGCGACAGCCTGCTTTGCGCGCCGTGCCTTTGACGCTAAGCTTGTAGCGATGCGATTGGCCAGGAAAGCGGGTTCGCGGCAAGCCCTGGGCCGCGCCGCCGGCGCGATGCTCTCGGTGCTGTTTCCGGCGGGATGCCGCGTTTGCGAGCAGCCGCTGGTGACAGCCAGCCGGATCCCGATTTGTGCGGAATGCCTGGACTCGCTGGAGCGGCTGGTGCCGCCGCTCTGCCAACAATGCGGCAGGCAATTCCCCCAAGCGGAGGCGCCGGCAGGCGCCTGGGTTTGCCACGCGTGCCGGCGAGGGTTGTACCGCTTCGATTTGGCGCGCAGCTTCGCCCGGTACGACCGCCGGGCAGAGCGGGTGGTGACGCTGCTCAAATACCACGCCATCGCGCCGCTTGGCGCATGGCTTGCGGCGCGGCTGGAGGAACTGGTTCGGGCCGAGCCGGCGCTGGGCGAAGTGGATTTTATCGTTCCTGTGCCGCTGGACCAGGCCCGGTTGCGCCAGCGGGGTTACAACCAGGCGGAACTCATCGCGCGACCGCTTGCCGAGCGCCTCGGCCTGCGGTTGCGCCCGCGGCTGCTGCGCCGGCTGCGGCCCCGGCCCAACAAGCTGAAATTGAGCCGCCGGGAACGCTGGGAGACGGTGCGTGGCGCGTTCGAGACGGAGCCGGGCAACCAAGTTGACAGGGCGCGCATTCTGTTGGTAGATGATGTCTTGACGAGTGGGGCGACGCTGGACGCCTGCGCCCGCGCTTTGCGCTCGGCCGGGGCGGCTGCGGTACACGCGGTGACAGCGGCGCGGGTCGCGCCCGCGCGGGAAGCCCTCGCTGGGGGGGCGAGGCGATGAGGCGCCGTCGGCAGGCGACCCGACCGGCTCAAGACAGACTATGAACGGCCCAGCCGAACCTTATCAGTATCGAGAGAGCCTCGCTTCCTTCGGACCCGCTGATCCTCCGCCCGCGAACTCCCCGGCGGCTGGCGACGTGCGCCACCACCCGGCGATGCAGTTGCCGGTGCTGGTGCTGAACGCCACTTACGAGCCGGTGCACGTGACTCGAGTGCGCCGGGCGCTGGTCTTGATGCTGAAGGGCGTGGCCCAGGCGGAAGAAATCAATACCGCCGAGATTCATTCGCCTTCGCGGACGCTGCGGGCGCCGTCGGTGATCCGGTTGCTGAGCTATCGCCATATCCCGCAGCAAACGCGGGCGCTATCGCGGAAGAACATCCTGCTGCGGGACCGTTACACCTGCCAGTTTTGCGGGCGAAGGTTTCCCGCAGCCGAACTCACGCTGGACCACGTAGTGCCGCGCTCGCGCGGCGGCCGGTCGAGCTGGGAAAACCTGGTGGCCTGCTGCTACCACTGCAACAATCGCAAGGGCGATCACACGCCGGAAGAAGCGGGCCTTCGGCTGGTGCGCAGGCCACGGCCGTTCACCCTGCACACTTCGCGGCAGTTGATGCGGCTGATGGCCAACCAGGAAGAGAAGTGGCGCAAGTACCTGTTCTACTGACGGGGTGCGATTCAGAAGCCAACCGCCCCTTTGCCAAGCGCTTACGAACCAATCAGCACGACTTCCACCGGGAAACTGTTCAGACCAGTATCGCCCGAGCCGGGGGGTGCGCCTTTACCCGGGATCAAGCGTTTCCCGCCGGGACTCCGGGCCAGACAGGATGCCGGTCTGCCGTTTTTTTTACTCGTTTTTTTAAGCAACCCCGGACTGGGCCGGTTCATCGAACCGAGCAGAAGGCACCTCTAGGACACACCCCGGGAAGCAGCCTCTGGTCCCACCCAGGCTGCTTCCCTTGATTTTTTTCTGGCTGCGCTTTTGCCGGCCAGGCGGCCTCAGGCAGGACCCGAACTTCCACTGCGCCACTCGCGCTGGATGACCTGCAAGCCGTCCCGCCAACCCTCGTTCAGTCCAACGCGGCAAATGGTGATTTCCGGCGACAGGTAGCGAAGAAGGATGCGCGTCGCCGGATGAAATCGCAAGGCGGGCGCGACCAGGTAGAGCAGCGGCGGAGCAGGATCGAAGGTTTTGCCGGGGAAATAGCCATACCGTTCGAAATCTCCCTCGTGCTGGTGCCAGCGGACGCGCAGCCAGTAATCGACCGCCTGGCACGCCAATTGCAAATCTTCGTCAGCCTTGAGTTCGATCACCGCCAGCCGGCCTTCTCGGGTGATTGCGAGCAAATCGAGCACGCCGCGATCGCTGGCGGAAAACGCCGGCACCTGGGAGTACACCTGCGAGGCATCGAGCCGGGGCTCGATGCGAGCCGGGTCGGCCAGCACCATCGATTCGAGCCATCGTTCTTTCGCCACCCGGTAGAGCGGGTCGTTGCCCCCGGCTCCGGGCTGGCGGCTCGCGGCGAGGGAAGTCACCAGCCGCCGGAGGTCATCCCAATCCGGTTCGCCGAGTTCGGACTGGCGGCCGGTGAGCCCGAAACGGATGAGGCCTCCGGTCCAGCGCGCGAATTCCAATCCGCGGAACCGCCAGGCTACCTGGCCGGTTCCCGGCACCACCGCCGAATCGATCGAGCCGGGAGCGAGCGCGCGAATGCGGGCATCGATTTCGGCGACTCGGGCAAGTACCGATTCCGTTTCGCGGCGCGGGGTGAGCCAGGTTTCGATGTTGCCGATGTCCGCGGGATCGATTCGCCGGGCGAGCGGCTCGTCCGCCACCCATTCGTACAACTCGACGGCGAGGTTTGGGGCGAGCGCGCCCAGGCGATGCGCCGCCAGCCGGCTGGCGCCTGCGGGCAGGATCAGTCGCAATCCGGCCACCAGCGGAGCGACGGCGCGCGACCGCAGCCAATCCAGCCACAACAGGCCGAACGCCAGCGAGCCGTCGATCGCGTCGCGCGTTTCCGAATGACCGGCGCCCAGAACGGCCCACGCTTCCTGCCCGCGGCGCAACCAGCCTCGCGCGTAGGAGCCGGAGAGGGAATGCTCGAGATCGGCGGCGGTAGAAAACGACTCGAGCGATTCGTCGGGGAATTGCTGGCGAAGCAATCCCGCGAACCGCTCGCCGAAGCGTTCCCGGTCGACCCGTGCCGGCCGCCGGGCGCGATCGAGGCGCCGGATTTCCAGCCGGCCCGGCCGGGCCTGGCCAAATCGCTCGACTTCCAGGCGAATGTGATCGTCGCCGGCTTCGACAATTCGCGCGACGCGGCGCACCAACGATCGGTCGGAAGACCACAGATGCAGCAACGCCTTCGCGCCCTCCCGCACCTCGTACCGGGCGTCTTCCCAGCCGGGCAGGCGCCGGCCGTCCTCGTGGATTTCGACGGGCTGGCCGTCGAACAAGCGCGCCAGAAGCCGCTCGAGTTCGGCCGCAGCAGCCATCAACAGCCTCCGCCGGAGCTAATGGAGGAGCAAGCCCGTCACCCGGACGCTCGGGTACTGCATGTTCCAATCATCGGGAATCTGCTCGAATCCGAGCTGGAAATCGCGGCTGTCTCCCGGGGCGAGCGGCGCCGGGCGCGGGCCGAGGGCGCGCACCGTCTGCCGCAGCACCACTTCGTTCCGGGCGTTGCGGAATTCCACCGCGACCTGGACGTCGAGCACCTGGCTGTCGCCGTCGTTCACCACCTGACCGTACAAATAGGTGACGGTCTGATCGAACATGTTCCCGAAGCGTTTCACGTCCAGATTCTGAAACCGCAGGTGCGGGGCGTAAGCCTGCTCGGCCGGGCCAAACGGCAGCGGCGCGAGTTCCGGCGCGCGCCTGGCCGATCGGCGCGCCGCCCAGTTGAAGGCCACCAGCAGGAGGACGACGATGCCCGCTCCGGCCGCCAGCAGCGGCCACAGACGCCGCTGGTGTTCGGTTGGCTGGACTTCGAAGTTGAGCGGTCTCTCGTTCATGCGAGCCATTCCCCGGGAGCACGGTTGACGCCAGCCTCGCCCGCCGCGGCGGCCATCGGCGACCGGCGCGATTTGCAGGCGGAGCGAGCGGCTTGCTAAAGCATAGGCCAAATCGGCGGGAACGGCACTACCGGCCGAAGGCCAGGCGCAAGACCAGGGCCTGGGGAAGGCCGGCCTGCTCCATGCGCTTCTGCACCGCGGCGACGTCGTAGGGCACCCGCCAGAACTCGAAGACGCGGCGGCCGGTGTCGATGAGGGCGAAGGCGGCGCGGCTGTCGCCATCCCGCGGCTGCCCCACCGAGCCCGGATTCAGCAGGTAGCGGACGCCGTCTTCGAGAGCCAGGGCAAGGAAGCCGGCGCCGGGGCGAAGCGGCGGGCGCAGCGTTTCTACCAGGTCGTTCCGCATCAGGAAGCCGCCCTGGACGTGGGTGTGGCCGAACAGGGTGATTGGCGAAGGGGAAGCCCGCAAGCCGCGAGCGGCAACCTCGGCGGAAAAAACGTATTCGTCTTCGTCGTCGAGCGCGCCGTGGACGAACACCAAGCCGTCGCGCACCAGCGGCCCGGGTGGCAACTCGCGCAGCCAGCGCAGATTTTCCGGGCTCAGCCGCGCTTGAGTCCAGTCGACGGCGGCGCGGGCGACCGGGTTGAAGGAATCGCTGTCCTCGAGGCCCGCTCCGGTCTTGTCGTGGTTGCCGCGAATCGTGGTGATACCGAGACTGACGACTCGGGCGATGGTCTCATTGGGGTCGGGACCGTAGCCAACCACGTCGCCCAGGCAAACGGCCTGGTCCCAGCGGCCCTGGGCCGCGGCGAGCACCGCCTCGAAGGCGGTGAGGTTCGCATGAATGTCGCTGACAATCAGGAATCGCGGCATCGCCGTCCACGCGCGCCCGCCCATTATAAGCACACGGCAGTCAAAACGCGCTGCGGGCGGCGGGCGAGAAAGTAAGGAACGCAGGGCGAGCGCGCAAGAGGCGATCGCCGGCGGCCCCGGCGCGCCCTCAGCGGATCAGCATGCAGTCGCCGTAGCTGTAGAACCGGTAGCCTGCCTCGACCGCGTGGCGATAGGCCGCCAGCACCAACTCCCGGCCCGCGAACGCCGCCACCATCACCAGCAGGCTCGAACGCGGCAGATGGAAATTGGTGAGCAGCTGATCCACCACGCGAAATTCGTACCCCGGATAGATGAACAATTTCGCCTCGGCGGCGCCGGCTTCGACCGCGCCGGCCGATGCCGGGCCGCCGTGCCCGGCGAACCGGCGCGCCGAGTCTTCGAGCGCCCGCACCACGGATGTGCCGACGGCGAGCACCGGCCGGCGATCGCGGCGCGCCCGGGCCAGGGCGGCGGCGGTCTCGGCGGGTATGCAGTAGTTTTCGCGATGCATGGGGTGGTCCTCGACGCGGGCCGAGCGAATGGGCTGAAACGTTCCCAGGCCCACGTCGAGCGTGAGCTCGGCCAGCTCGATGCCACGCTCGCGCAACCGGCCCACCAGCGCCGGGGTGAAATGCAGGCCGGCGGTGGGCGCCGCCACCGCCGCGCCGGTCCGCGCGAAAATGGTCTGGTAACGTTCGCGATCGGCGGGCTGGTCGGCGCGGGCGATGTAGGGCGGCAAGGGCACATGACCGACGCGTTCGATGGCGGCTTCGAGCGACCCGGTGCAGGAGAAGCGCAGTTCGCGTTCCCCGAAGCTGCCGCGGCCAATCACTTCGGCTTCGAGTCCTTCGCCGAACACGATTCGCTCGCCGGTGCGCACCTTCCGGCCCGGGCGCACCAGCGCTTCCCAGCGATCGGGGCCGAGCCGGCGCACCAGCAGCACCTCGATCGTCGCCTGGAGGAATTCCTTCCGGACCCGTGCCGGGTGCTCGGCGCGGAGACCGAGGCGGCGGCCAAACAGCCGGGCGGGAATCACACGGGCGTTATTGACGACCACCAATTCATCGCCGCGCAGCCATTCGGGCAGTTCGCGGAACCAGCCGTCCTCCCAGCTGCGGGCGCGGCGGTCGAGCAGCATCATCCTCGAGGCGTCGCGGTCGGCCAGTGGGAGCTGGGCGACGTGGTCGGGCGGAAGGGCGTAGTCGAAATCGGCGACGCGCACGGATGGGCCCCTTTACTTCCCCGGCACTGGCGAGCCCGGCGCGATTGTGCTATGAGGTAAACACAAGCGGCGCCAGGAGCGCCGGCGGCCTTCAAGACTCTTCCCGCAATCATTCTATCGAACCGAACCATCGACCTTCGATCCCGGAGGCGCCCCGTGCGCGAACCGAATGTGGTCATCAATCAACATGGAGCGGGGCGGCTGCTGGCCGGACACTTGTGGGTCTATCGCAGCGACGTGCGCAGCGCCGCCGCCGAGGGCGGGGACGTGGCGCGGGTGGTGGATGAACGGGGACGGTTCCTGGGCCGGGCCTTTTTCAGCGACCGGTCGGAGATTTGCTTGCGCTTGGTGACTCCCGAGGACGTGGAGGTTGACCGGTCGTTCCTGGCGGCGCGCATCGAGAGCGCGGCGGATCGGCGAAAGCCGGCCATCGAAGGCGCCGAAGGCTACCGCTTGTTCTACGCCGAATCGGATCAAATTCCGTCGCTGGTGATCGATCGCTACGGGGATTACCTGGTGCTTCAGACGCTCAGCCAGGCGACCGAGCGGCGCAAGGAGGAGATGGTGGGGATCTTGGTGGAGCGGTTTGCCCCGCGAGGTATTCTCGAGCGAAACGATCCGAAAGTGCGCCAGCTCGAGGGCCTGGACCAGAGGGTGTCGCTGCTCTACGGAGAGGTGCCGGCGGAGGTGGTGGTGAAGGAGAACGGGCTGCGGTTGGCCTACGACCTTTACCACGGGCAGAAGACCGGTGGTTTTCTCGATCAGAGGCAAAACCGGCATGCGGCGGCGGGATTCGCGCGCGGGGACACGCTCGATTGCTTCGCCGGCACCGGCAGTTTCGCGGTGACGCTGGCTGCCCGCGTGAGCCAAGTGGAAGCAATCGACTTGTCGGGGTCGGCGCTCGTGGGGGCGGCGCGCAACCTGGAGATCAACGCCATCACCAACGTCGCGCTGCGCGAAGCGAATACGTTCGACCTGCTCAGGCAATACGACGAAGCCGGGCGGCGGTTCGAGACGATCGTGCTGGACCCGCCGGCATTCGCCAAGAACAAGCGCAACGTTTCAGGCGCCTGCCGCGGGTACAAGGAAATCAACCTTCGGAGCATGAGGCTGTTACGCCCGGAAGGGTGTCTGGTGACCTGCTCCTGCTCGCACCACATCAGCGAGGGGTTATTCGCGCAGATTCTGGCGGAGGCGGCGTTGGACGCGGGGCGGCGGGTGCAAGTGGTGGAGAAGCGCGGCCAGGCAGCAGACCATCCTGCGTTACTAACGATGCCAGAGACATACTACATGAAGTGCTTTATTTTGATAGTTTTATAGCCATGTCTAAATCTAGCTAAAATAACTTGACAAATATGCACTAAGATTTTATTATGTTGGCGAGTTACGATCACAGGAGGTTCGCCAATGAATGCTTTTGCCAACCTTGCCCGCTGGGACCCCTTCCGCGAAATGCAAAGGGCCCAGGAGCAATTCAATCGCTTGCTTGGAGACAAATTCCTGGTCCGCGGCGACAACGGGCTCAGCGCCTGGTCTCCCGAGGTGGACATTCGGGAAACCGAGGAGGAGCTGGTGCTCGAAGCCGATCTGCCCGGAATCGAGGAGAAGGACCTGGACATCCGGGTGGAAGGAAACATGCTGACGATTCGCGGGGAGCGGAAGTTCGAGAAGAAAGAGAGCGAGGAGAGCTACCTGCGAGTCGAGCGGTCCTACGGCTCGTTCACCCGCAGCTTCTCGCTGCCGCAGACGGTGAAGACGGAGTCGATCAAGGCCAGCTACCACGACGGCGTGCTGACGATCCGGCTGCCGAAGCGGGAGGAAGCCAAGCCCAAGCAGGTGAAGGTGGAAGTCGGCTCGGCCAAGTAAGCGACCGGTCCCGGGCGCGGGCGTGCCGGCGCGGCCGGCGCGCCCGGTCCGGCGACGAGAGTTTTGAGGAAAAGCGATGCTTCGCATGGACAAACTGACGGTGAAGGCGCAGGAGGCGCTCGAGCGGGCGCGCGAGCTTGCGGCCGAGCGCGGCCATCAACAAATCGAGCCGCTGCACCTGCTGGCGGCGCTGCTGGGCCCGAACGAAGGGGTGGTGCCGCCGGTGCTGGCCAAGCTGGGCGTGCCGGCGCAGGCGGTTGCCGAGCAAGCGGAGAAGCAACTCGAGCGGCTTCCGCGGGTGAGCGGCATCTCGCAGCAGTACTGGGCGCCGGCAACCGAGCAGGCGCTCGAGCGGGCGTTCGAGGAAGCGAGCGCCTTCAAAGATGAATTTGTTTCGACCGAGCACCTGCTGCTGGCGCTGGCGGGGACGGAGCGCGACGCGGCCGGCCAGATCCTGCGGCGGCTGGGGGCGACGCGGGAAGCAGTGCTCGAGGCGCTGGCGGCGGTGCGCGGCAGCCACCGGGTGACGAGCCCTACTCCCGAATCCACCTACCGCGCGCTCGAGCAATACGGCCGCAACCTCACCGACCTGGCGCGGAGGGACAAGCTGGACCCGGTGATCGGCCGCGACGAGGAAATCCGGCGGGTGATGCAGATCCTGGCGCGGCGAACCAAGAACAATCCGGTGCTCATCGGCGAGCCGGGCGTGGGGAAGACGGCGATCGTCGAGGGTCTGGCCCAGCGGATCATCGCCGGGGACGTACCCGAGATTCTGAAGCCGAAAGAGATCGTCCAGCTCGATCTGGCGGCGATGGTGGCGGGAACGAAATACCGGGGGGAATTCGAAGACCGGCTGAAAGCGGCGCTGAAGGAAATCGGCGAATCCGAAGGGCGGCTGGTGCTATTCATCGACGAACTGCACACGCTGGTAGGGGCGGGGGCGGCCGAAGGGGCGATCGACGCCGCGAACATGCTGAAGCCGGCGCTGGCGCGGGGGGAATTGCGCGCCATCGGCGCCACCACGCTGAACGAATACCGGAAATACATCGAGAAGGACCCGGCGCTCGAGCGGCGGTTCCAGCCGGTGCTGGTGTCCGAGCCTTCGGTCGAGGACACGATCGCGATTCTCCGCGGGTTGAAAGAGCGGTACGAAGTGCATCACGGCGTCCGTATCAAGGACGCAGCGCTGGTGGCGGCGGCGACGCTTTCGCAGCGCTACATCGCCGGCCGGTTCCTGCCGGACAAGGCGGTGGACCTGGTCGACGAGGCCGCCGCCGGGCTGCGCATGGCCATCGACTCGATGCCGGTGGAACTCGACGAAATCGAGCGGCGCATCCTGCAACTGGAAATCGAGCGGCAAGCGCTGCGGAAGGAATCGGACGCACATTCCCGGGAGCGAAGCGCGCAGATCGAAGCGCAACTGGCGGAGCTGCGCGAACAATCGAGCGGGCTGAAAGCGCAGTGGCAGGCGGAGAAGGGGGCGGCGGGCAGGATCCGGCAACTCAAGGAGCAAATCGAGCAGTTGAAGGCCGAAGAGCAGCGGTACGAGCGCGCGGGCGAGCTGGCGCGGGTGGCGGAGATCCGCTACGGCACGCTCGCCGCGGCCGAACGCGATCTGGCCAAGGCCCAGGCGGCGCTGGCGAAGCTGCAGACCGGCCGGCGGATGCTGAAAGAGGAAGTGGATCCCGAGGACATCGCCCGGGTGGTGAGCAAGTGGACGGGAATTCCCGCAGGCCGGCTGCTCGAGGGGGAAGTGGAAAAGCTGGTGCACATGGAAGAACGGCTGCGCCACCGGGTGGTGGGCCAGGAAGACGCGCTCGGCCGGGTGGCGAACGCGCTGCGCCGGAGCCGGGCGGGGCTGGCCGACCCGGCGCGGCCGATCGGCTCGTTCATCTTTCTCGGCCCCACCGGGGTGGGGAAGACGGAACTGGCGCGGGCGCTGGCGGAATTCCTGTTCGACGACGAGCGGGCGATGATCCGGTTCGACATGTCCGAATACATGGAGAAGCATTCAGTGGCGCGGCTGATCGGGGCCCCGCCTGGCTACGTGGGCTACGACGAGGGCGGGCAGCTGACCGAGCCAGTGCGCCGGCGGCCCTACGCGGTGGTTTTGTTCGACGAAATCGAGAAGGCGCATCCTGACGTGTTCAACGTCCTGCTGCAAATCCTGGAAGACGGCCGGCTGACCGACGGCAAGGGCCGCACCGTCGATTTCCGTCACGCGGTGCTGGTGATGACCAGCAACGCCGGCTCGGCGGCGATCGGCGAATGGACCGGGCGCGATCCGGAGCGGGCGCGGGAACTGGCGATGGAAGCGTTGCGAGCCACGTTCCGGCCGGAATTCCTGAACCGCGTCGACGACATCGTTTTGTTCCAGCCGCTGGGCCGCGGCGAGCTGGACAAGATCGTGGACTTGCAACTCGAGCGGCTGGGCCGGCGGCTTGCGGAGCGCGACATCTCGCTCGAACTCGAGCCGGCGGCACGCGACCGGCTGGTGCGCGAGGGCTACGATCCGGCGTTCGGCGCGCGGCCATTGCGCCGGGCGATCCAGCGGCTGGTGCTGGACCCGCTGGCGATGGAGGTGCTCGAGGGCAGGGTGGCGCCCGGCGACCGCGTCGTCGTTGGCGTCGACCCGGCAAACCCCGAGCGGATGCGCTTCGAGCGGGCGGGGAGCCAGGCGACGGCGGCCGCTTGATAGGTCGCCGGGCCGGACGCGCAGCAAACGAAGAGGGCCGCGGACAGCTAAGGCGCCGGCGGCGGATACCCAACCGTGCGGAGGCCAGGGCAAGTTGACCCGATGCTGAGGCCCGCCTACACTGGGGCCGAGGCGGAAGAGGCGAGACGATGAGAACCTTGCGAACGACGTTCCTGCTGACGGCGCTGACGCTTCTGCTGCTCTTTCTCGGCGGGCTGTTTGGCGGCCGCGGCGGGATGACGCTGGCGCTGGGGGTGGCGGTGGTGATGAACGGGGTGGCCTATTTCTACTCCGACAAAATCGCCCTGGCCACCAGCGGAGCCCAGCCGGTGACCCGCGAGCAGGCGCCGCGGCTTTACGAGGTGATGGAGCGGCTGCGCGGCAAGGCGAACCTGCCGATGCCCAAGCTCTACATGATTCCCACGCCCGCTCCGAACGCCTTCGCCACCGGCCGCAATCCGCAACACGCTTCGGTGGCGGTGACCCAGGGGCTGCTGGAGCTGATGAACGACGACGAGATGGAAGGGGTGATCGCGCACGAGCTGTCGCACGTGAAGAACTACGACATTCTGACCTCGTCGATTGCCGCCACCATCGCCGGCGCCATCACCTGGCTGGCGGAGATGGGCCGGTGGGGAATGATTTTCGGCGGCTTCGGCGGCCGGGACAACGAGGGCGAGGGCGGCGCAATCACCGCGATCCTGATGCTGATCCTGGCGCCGATTGCCGCAATGCTGCTGCAACTGGGGATCAGCCGCCAGCGGGAATACCAAGCCGACGCTTCCGGCGCGAAGATGGTGGGCCAGCAATACGGCCTGATCAGCGCGCTGAAGAAGCTGGAAGTCTACAATCGCCGCATCCCGATGAAGGTTTCGCCGGCCACATCCTCCCTGTTCATCGTCGCGCCGCTCTCGGCGGGCCGCTCGATGATGAACCTGTTCAGCACCCACCCGCCGCTCGAGAGGCGGATCGAAATCCTGCAGAACATGACCGTGCTGCGCTGAGGGCGCGGCGCCCAAAGGGATTCGAGCGGCCCGCGTAACGCCAGGGGCCGGGGGGAGGGTTGCGGGTGGAAACTAACTCTGCGGGGCGTAATAGCCGTCGCGGGTGAGCACGCGGTCCTTGTCGCCGGAGACCACATCGACTTTGACCTTGCGGAAGCTGCCATCGCGCGCGGCGTTGGTAGGGTAATAGCCGAGGACGTACTGGCTGCGGAGTTCCTGCGCCAGCTCGTCGAAGGCTTGATCGAGCTTCTTCTCGCTGGTGACCCGGATCACGCGCCCGCCGGTCTGGTCGGCGAGTTTTCGAGCCACTCCTTCGCCCTCATAGGCGCCAAAATACTGCCAGCGGTCGGCGATCAGCAGAACGTGGACAACGGTATCGCTGCGCTGGGCGGCGTCAATCGCGTCCTGAAGCTGGTAGGAGCTGCCGTAATCCTGCGCGTCGGTCAGCACCACGATCGCCTTGCGCCCGGCCTCCTCGGCCAGCTTGTCGTGGCAGGCGAGATAGATGGCGTCGTAGAGGTGAGTGCCGTTGGGTTTTTGAGGGAAGGGACCCTGCACCACGGCGGGGGTGGCCGGAGCGTTGATTTGGGTGCGATCGATGGCGCGATCGAGCACGCTCTTCTCGCTGGTGAAATCGGCCAGCAGACCGACATCGAGATCGAAATTGATCACCATGGCCAGGTCTTTCGCGCCGAGAATGCGCTCGAGGAAGCGCTTGGCCGCCTCCTGCTCGGCGCCAAGCACGTTTTCCTGGCTGCCGCTGGTGTCGATCAGCAGGCCGATGGTCAGCGGCAGATCCATCTCCTTCGCGAAATAGGCGATTTTCTGCTGCTGGCCATCCTCGTCGACGTTGAAATCGTTCTTTTCGAGATTCGCCACCAGGCCGCCATGTTTGTCGCGCACGGTGACGAACAGGTGGACCAGCTCGACTTGGACTTTCAGCGGCTGCTGCCCGGCGGTGGGCGGGTTCTGCGCCCGGACAACCTCGGGCATCCAGACCCCTGCCAGAATCAGACACCCCACAACACGAAAACCCCGGCATGACATGAAGGGCAGGTAAGCGCTCCCCAACTAACGATACCTTCGATGCCGGCCATTCCGCAAATGATGCTCGCCCGCTGGGCGCCGGGCCCCGAGCCTCCGCTTATTCCTCGTAGGCTACCGCGGGGCTGCCCGCCGGGTAGAAAACCCCGAGCAGCCGCACCCAGCCCGGCCCTGGGTTCTCCACACAATGGGGCAGGCCGATAGGCAGGTAGATGCTGGCGCCCGGGGCAAAAGGCGTGCTGGCGCCGCCGGCGCGCACGATGCCGGAGCCTTCGAGGATATAGATGACCTCTTCGTAAGTATGGAAATGGAATGGCGCGCGGCTGGGCGGAATGAAACCGAGGAACTGCGTCACTTGGCGGCAACCGAACTCGGTGTCGACCAGCAGCTTGAATTTCCTATCGGCCACCGGGATCGCTTCCCGCTCCCGTTCATGCACAACGGAGACGGGACCCGCGCCCTGTTCCGGCTCGCCCCAGGCGCCCTCGAGAATCCGCGGCGCGCCCTCTTCCGGGCAGCAAACCGAGACGGTAACCAGGCTTTCCGGGCCCGGATTCTCGACGCCGAAAGCCCTGCCCGGCGGCACGAACAGGCCGGCGCCGGGCTCGAGCGGGTAAGCGAAGCCGCCGATGCGGCAGTTGCCGGCGCCGCTCACCACGTAGTGGAGCTCTTCGGCGTGGCCATTGGTTACCAGCGGTCCCCGGCCGGGGGCGTATTCATTCACCGCCGCGGAAATGTGCTTCGCGCCAAAGGCACGGGAGAGAATCACGCGCGAAGACCAGACGCCGCGGCGCCCGATGGCGCCTTCATCGGCTGCGAGCACCCGGCAACCCTCGGCCACCCATGGCATTGTCAACCTCCGCCGGACGCATCGCCCGGGCGAAGAGCCGGGCGGGCCGGAAGGGAACGAACCTCAGAACTCTAATCGATACAGCCGGGCGGCGACAACCGATGGCGCGTAGGCCCCAGGGCTGCCGTGGGATCCGACGCCGCGGGACAACGGCGACGTCTAGCTCGAGGCCGGCGCCGCGGGCTCGGTAGCGGGCACTTCGACGGCAGCCGGCTGGACCGGCACCAAATCCTCGTAGGCAGGGCAGAGCGGCTGAAATTCGCAGTAGCGGCAGAGGTAGCCGGGTTTAGGGTCGAACTGTCCGGCGCGGATTTGCCCGGCGATTTCGATCACTTTCTGGCGGGTTTCATCGAGCGCGGGCTGGCCCCGGGACGTTTCGACGCGCTGATCGGTTTTCAGGTACCAGAGGGTGAGCCGCTGCGGATCGAGATCGAGCGCGTCGCGAGCGGCGATGGCGTAGATGCCGAGCTGGAGATTTTCGTCAGCCTGCTTTTGATTTTTCGGCGCGCCGGTTTTGTAATCCACCACTTCGGCGGCGCCGCCGGCGAGCCGGTTCACCTGATCGATGCGGCCCTTGACGACGATATCGTGTTCGAGCGGGAGCTCGAATCTTTTTTCCTGGTGAAGCACGGGGGGCTGGAGGGCGAGGTAGCGGGCGTGGAACGCGCGGAGTTGTCCCTCGCCGGCCTTGCGGTATTCCTCTTCCTGGAAGGGATCGCGGTAGCCGCCGGCAGGCCATTCCCGGCGGTAGACGGCCTCGAGTTCTTCGAGCGGCATCGGGAGACCGCGGCGGAGCCCGGCGACGAATTCGCGGATGGTGGCGTGGATGGCGTTGCCGAAGCTCATGGCGGCCTGCGGCCCCCCGCGCAGCCGCCAGACCTGCTCGAACAGGTATTTCTGCGGGCAATTCGCGTAGGTATCGATGCCGGTGGCCGACAGCACGAGCGGCTGCGGCAGCGGCGGCCGGTAAGCGGCTGCCCAGAGCGCGATGCGAGACCAGGCGCGCGAGTTCTCCCGCGCGGGATCGATCAGCAGAGGCGAGGCGGGATCGGCCGGGCGGGAAGCCATCTCGAGCGCTTCGCGCGGCAAATCGACTTTCGGGGCAAGCCGCTCGACGTCGCGAGCCTGAATCTCCGGGTGAGACAGGAAATCGCCGAGGAAGACCGACGCCGGCGAGCGGGGCCCGACCACGGCGGTCAGAGTCAGCCGCCGGCGAGCGCGGGTGAGCGCGACGTAGAACAGCCGGCGCTCTTCCTGAATCTGGAAATCGCCTTCGGGCGGCGCTTCCTTCATCAGCTCGGCGGGGAATTCGATCACCGGCGTGCGTTTGCGCGGCGGAAACGCGCCCTTGGTGAGCCGGAGGACGAAGACGTGGTCGAATTCCAGCCCCTTGGCACCGTGCACGGTCATCAGCTGGACGGCGTCGCCCGCCTGCTGTTCCTCGAGGGGAATCGTCTCGCCGGCCTCGAAAAGGTAGCCAAGGTGCTCGACGAAGGCGGCCAGCGATTTCGGGTCGCTCCTCGCTTCCCACTCGCGCAAGTAGCCGAGGAAGCGCTCGAGGTAGAGGCGGTCGGCGCCGGCGGGCAGCAGATCGAGGCCGAGCCCTTCGACCAGGGTCGCCGCCACCGCGCTTGCCGGCAGGTCGTAAGCCAGGCGCGACAAACCTCCGAGCCAGCGCACCAACTCGCGGCCGCGCTCGACGTCGGGCGGCAAATCCAGCGAGCCGCGCAACTCGTCGAGCAAGGAGCGGCGGCCGCGGTCGCCGCGCTGGGCCAGCCGCACCAGGTGCTCGGGCGCGAAGCCCCAGTAGGGAGCGGCGAGGACGCGGGCGCAGGAGACGTTGTCGGCGGGGGAAACGATCAGCCGGAGGTAAGCGATCAGATCGCGGATCAGCGTGCAGGACAGAATCGACAAGCCGCGGATGACGAACGGTGTTCCCTTGAGCGTGAGCGCGCGCACCAGCGCATCGCGATGGTTGTGCTGGCGGTACAGCACCGCCATCCGGTCCCAGCGCTGGCCGGCGGCATGCAGCCGGGCGATCTCGCCGGCAATCCAATGCGCCTCCTCGCGGGCGCAGGCGAATTCGGCGACGCGAATGCGTTCACCTTCCGGGTTTTGGGTTTCGAGGCGCTTGTCACGCAGGTAGCGGTCGCGGTTCTGCGCGATCACCTCGGCGGCGACGCGCAGCACCCGTTTGGTGGACCGGTAATTCTCGACGAGCGCGACGCCGGGATGCGCGCGGGAGTCGGCAGCGAGAAAGAATTCGGCAAAGCGCTTGAAGCTGGCGAAAGAGGCGCCGCGAAACCGGTAGATGGCCTGATCGTCATCGCCGACGACGAACAGGTTGCGATGCTTTCCGGCGAGCAGGCGTAGCAGCTCGATTTGAGCGATGTTGGTGTCCTGGAACTCGTCCACCAGGATGTAGCGGAACCGCTCGCCGAGGGCAGCGGCGAGCGCGGGATCGCCCTGCAGCCGGCGCACCGCCTCGAGAATCTGCGATCCGAAGGAGAGCGCGCCCTGCTCCCGGAGAAGCCGGTCGCTCACCCGGTAGGCGCGGGCGATTTCGCGTTGCCGCTCGAGTTCGTCTTCACGCTCGGCGGCATCATCGGGCGACAGTTGCGGGCGGGCGGCTTCGAGCGCGGCGGCCAGGCGGTCGACGTAGCAGTCGTAATCGTCGGGGGTGATCAGCTCGTCCTGACAGCGGGAGAAGAAGTCGAGGAAATCGTTGAGGATGTGGCCGGGGTCGTGGAGCTTGGCGTAGCGTTCGAGCGCGAGTTCGCGAAGATTCCGACGCAGCAGAATCCAGTGATCGATTTTTTCGAACACGCGCGGCGGCGGGCCGCCGCGCTCGAGAACGACGTTCAGGCAGAAGGAATGGAAAGTGCCCAGCCACACGCCGCCCCCGCGCTCGCCCGCTGCCTGCATGAGCCGGTGCTTCATTTCGGCGGCGGCCTTGTTGGTGAAGGTGAGCCCGAGAATGCTTTCGCCGGAAAGGCGAGTGTTGGTTTCGAGCAGCCGGCGAATCCGTTCGGTGATAACGCGGGTTTTGCCGGTGCCCGCGCCGGCAACCACCAGCAGAGGCCCTTCGTCGTGCTCGATGGCTTGGCGCTGGCGGGGATTAGGCGCCAGGCCGGGCTGCGTTTTGGGAGGCATCGGCGGAAGGGGTACAGGTTGCCACAGGGCGGGGGCAAAAGAAAAGCGAAATCCTCGGACGATAGAGAGAGCGAAGACTGGAGCCGCCAAGTCTCGTCAAGGCTCGCTCCCCTCTCCCTGAGGCCAGTACTGCGCCGGCCCGCTACCCTGGCTGGACTATCGATGCAGCGCGGTCATGCCGGCGTCCCGAATGCTTATGCGCCAAGCTTGGCAGTGACAGGTGCGATCAGGTACCACCGCTGGTCCTTCTCACGGACTTGGCCTGCCTTGGCGAGCCGTTGAAGCGCCGCGCGCGCCTTCTTCGGTTCCCAGCCGCATTGCATCGCCACTTGCTCCTCGGTCATGCCCCACGCCGGGCCGCTGCCTCCCATGCGAAGCACCTTGAAAATCTCGGCTTCGTCCCTTTTCCTTGCCCGGGTGACAAAGAGCCTGGCCAGTTCCTCGCCGGCGAGGAAGACGGCCCAAAAGCCACTTGCTTTGTGCCCAGTGATCCAGCGCCAGGCGTCGCCAGGGTTTATCCGCATGGGGCCCTCCGCGAGCCGCGGGTGAAGAACGTTTCTAAACCCGCGAGCGGCGCTAAGGCAACAGGATCGAAGCATGGTCAACGGCGCGCAGCGGCGGCCCGAGTGGCTTGGGCGGGAATCTTTGACCGGCCGGAAAAGCGGGACCTATACTGGCGTAGACCAGCAGAGAAAACCGGCGGGAGGCGAATCATGGAACAAGCGGTGATTTTGAGCGCGGTGCGCACACCCATCGGCAAATTCCTGGGCGGGCTTTCGCCGCTGGGGGCAACGGAGCTGGGGGCGGTGGCGGTGCGGGCTGCGGTAGAGCGCGCCGGAATCGATCCCGCGGCGGTGGATGAAATCATCATGGGCAACGTGCTGCCGGCGGGGCTGGGGCAGAACCCGGCGCGCCAGGCGGGCTTGCGCGGCGGGCTCGATTCGCGCGTGGCGGCGATGACCATCAACAAGGTTTGCGGATCGGGATTGAAAGCGGTGGCGCTGGCCGACCAGGCGATTCGTTTGGGCGAAGCGGGCATCGAAGTCGCCGGCGGCATGGAATCGATGTCGAACGCGCCCTACCTGCTGACCGGCGCGCGAACCGGCTACCGGCTGGGCCACGGCCAGGCGATCGACTCGATGATTCAGGACGGCCTGTGGGACGCGTACGAGAATTTTCACATGGGGATGACCGCCGAGCTGGTGGCGGACAAGTACAAGATTACCCGCGAGGAGCAAGACCGGTTCGCCGTCGAAAGCCATCGCAAAGCGGTGCAGGCGACGCAGTCGTGCTTCTTCCAGTCGCAAATCGTACCCGTCGAAGTGCCGGCCAAGAAGGGCGAGAAGGTGGCCATCGCCAAAGACGAATCGCCGCGCCCGGACACCACGATGGAGGCGCTGGCGCGGCTGAAGCCGGCGTTCAAGAAGGATGGCACGGTGACAGCGGGCAACGCTCCGGGCACGAACGACGGCGCCGCGGCGCTGGTGCTGACGGGCGAGCGAAACGCGGAACGGCTGGGCAAGACTCCGGTGGCGCGGGTGGTAGCGCAAGCCACCAGCGGGGTCGAGCCGAAATGGGTGATGATGGCGCCGGTGGAAGCGGTGGAACGGCTGCTGGCGAAGACCGGCTGGGACCGCGATCGAGACGTGGACCTGGTGGAGCTGAACGAGGCGTTTGCGGTGCAGGCGCTGGCGGTGATGCGGGAGCTGCGACTGGATCCTGCGAAGGTGAATGTGAACGGCGGGGCGGTGGCGCTGGGCCATCCCATCGGTGCTTCGGGGGCGCGGATACTGGTGACATTGCTGCACGAAATGGAGCGGCGGAACGTGAAGCGGGGGATTGCAGCGCTGTGCCTGGGCGGGGGAAACGCAGTGGCGCTGGCAGTCGAGCGCTGAGGCAGGGCCGGGGCCGCGTAACCGAAAATGGCGACGCAACGTCCCTGCGCCTGTCATGATGAGCGCAGGGAAGCATCCCGCTGCGGCCGGCGGGCTTGACCGGGGCCCACCGCGCTCGCTAACAGCCACACAATCGACGCGCCAATAGTTCTTGCCGCCGGAGTGTTATCGGTTTCCTCCGCGCACCGGGCTCTCGCTTCGGATTCGGGCGGAAGCATGCCCCCGCGCGCCCGATCGATCAATCCCGCGGGAGCGACAGCGGACCCTTGCCGAGGCCCGGCCCCGCCGCCGGCACGGCGCTGGCCCCCGGCGGCGGCGCGGGCGTATATTTCCCTTCGCGGACCCCATCGATGTACTGCCCAGCTTGCGGAATCGAATACCGGCCCGGGTTCACACACTGCAACGATTGCGACGTGGACCTGGTGGAGGAATTGCCCGCCGAAGACGAGCGGGAGCAGCCGGCGGCGGGAGATGAACTGGCGGGGCCGGATGCGCCGGTGCTGCTGTGGCGCGGGGTCGATCACGGATTCTACGCGGAGATGACCCGCGCGCTCGAAGCGGCAGGCATCGCTTACAACCGCGAGAACCTGGACCCACGGTTGATTTACTCGAGCGAATCGACGGCGCTGGAAATCTGGGTGCCGCCGGAGGACCAGGCGGCGGCGCAAAAACTGCTCGAGGAAGTCATCGCCAGGGCCGACCAGGCGGAAACCGCGGCCGAGATAGCGGAATACCGCGAGCCGGATGACGGCGATTTGCCGGAACCGGAACCGCCGCCGGAGGAAGTGCATCCCGAAGACGCCACCGCCGAAGTATGGTCGGGCGGGGACGTGGGCGTGGCGCAATTCTTGCGATCCTGCCTGCTCGGGAACGGCATCGGCTGCTACCTGGACAAGCAGGACCCCGCCAAGCTCAGCCTGCGGGTGCGGCCGGAAGACGACGGGCGGTCGCGGGGCATCGTCAAGCAGGTGGTGGAGGGCATTCCGCCGGAGTAGCGGGAGCGCTTGCCCGGAACTTTCGTTCGCCGCTGCCGGAGGATGCGAGCGCTGAAGTTTGCGGAGGCTGCATGAGCGTCGAAGCGGTCAAGACGGTCGGCGTTGTTGGCGCGGGAACGATGGGCAACGGCATCGCCCACGTGTTTGCCCGGAGCGGCTACGAAGTGATCCTGTGCGACGTCGACCAGCGGTACCTGGATCGCGCGCTCGAAACCATCGGCAAGAACCTGGACCGCGAAATCAAGCGAGGCAAGCTGGCCGAGGCGGCGAAGCCGGCGGTGCTCGCCCGGCTTCATCGGCAAACGCGGCTCGATTCGCTCGCCGCCGCCGATCTGGTGGTCGAAGCGGTGCCCGAGCAGCCGGCGCTGAAGAAGCAGGTGCTTGGGGAGTTGGGCCGGCTGATGGGCCAGCACGCGGTGCTGGTTTCGAACACGTCGTCGATTTCCATCACCGAGCTGGGCGCGGCCAGCGGCCGGGCAGACCGCTTCGCCGGCATGCATTTCATGAATCCGGTGCCGGTGATGACGCTGGTGGAAGTGGTGCGGGGGATGGCGACGAGCGAAGCGACGTTCGCGCTGGTCATGGGATTGTGCGAGCGGCTGGGGAAGAAGCCGTTGGCGGTGAACGACGCGCCGGGTTTCGTTTCGAACCGGGTGCTGATGCCGATGATCAACGAAGCAGTGTACGCGGTGATGGAGGGGGTGGCGGCGGTCGAGGCGGTGGACGCGGTGATGAAGCTCGGCATGAGCCATCCGATGGGGCCGCTCGAGCTGGGCGATTTCATCGGTCTGGACGTTTGCCTGGACATCATGGAAGTGCTGCACCGCGACCTGGGCGACACGAAATACCGGCCGTGCCCGCTGCTGAGGAAAATGGTGGCGGCGGGGTGGCTGGGCCGGAAGACGGGTTGCGGATTCTACCGGTACGAAAGCGGCGCGCCGACGCCGAATCCTGCAGTGGGAGCGGCCGCCGGCCGCGGCTAGGGCGCGGGGAATGGCACCGAGACACCAATCAACGGCCGCGAGTGCGCGCCTCAAACCAGGAGTTCTGGCGCATACGCTCTGCAAGCCGGCCAGCACCCGCGCTGCGGAGGGACTATTCGCTCCGACTCTGCCGGGCAACGCTAGAAATCATTACGGCTGCGTTGCGAGCCGGGAGCTGAAGCGGAGCCCGCCGAAAGGACGCTATCTCAGATTCGAAATTTGAGATTTCATAAGGATGGAGCCGCGGGCAGCGGAGGCGTGGGAAATGGCCGCATACAAGAGGTTCGAGGAGTTGCCGGTGTGGCAGGCGGCCATCGATCTGGCGGTCAAAACGTACGGGCTTACCGCGAAGGCGGCGTTTGGCGGGCAGCGGAGCTTGCGCGATCAAATCGAGCGCACTGCGGTTTCCGTATCGAATAACATTGCCGAAGGTTTCGAGCGGGGCACGACGCAGGAGTTGCTGCCGTTCCTGTAGGTGGCGCGAGGATCGGGAGGGGAAGTGCGGTCGATGGCATGCTTGCTGGAGCGGCTCGCCAGTTTTTGCGATCTCAAATCTGAGATTTCAGATTTGAAATGGCGGGCGGAGGGTGTGTCACACCAGCTTCCCGGCTGGGCCGACTCGCTTCAGAATTCGCGGATTCCCGGCCAGCGGTACCTGGCGGAAGCGGGCAAGGCGACCGAGCGGGCGTGCCGCGAGCGGGCGGAGTTTTTGGAGTTCGTGCGGAAGAATCTAGGCGAGAGCGCTGGCGGTCGAGAGGCGAACTTGGCGACTGCGGCAATCTCAAATCTGAAATCTCAAATTCGCCGAGCGAAGGAGGATGCGCCGTGAGCGAGCGGGTAGCGCTGGTTACCGGAGCGAGCGGCGGGCTGGGAACCCACGTGTCGCGGGCGCTGGTGGATGCCGGTTATGCGGTTGCCGGGCTGGCCCGGCAGGCACCAGCGCTCAAGCCGCCTCACCCGGCATTCCTTTCCCTGGAAGCCGATCTCTCGAGTGTCGATTCGGCGGAGAAAGCGGTGGAGGCGGTTTTCGCTCGATTCCAACGCATCGACGTTCTGGCTCACCTGGTGGGCGGCTTCAGCGGCGGAAAGACGATTGACGAAACCGACGAAGCGACATGGAACCAGATGTTCGCCGCGAACGTCACGAGCGCTTTTCACGTGTTCCGGGCGGCGGTGCCGCTGATGCGGCGCACCGGCGGAGGCCGCATCATCGCCATCGGCGCGCGCCTGGCGGTCGAGCCGGCGGCCAAGGCCGGCGCTTACGCGGCGTCGAAGGCGGCGCTGGTATCGCTGGTGCGCACGCTGGCGGCGGAAAACAAAGCGGCGGGGATTACCGCGAACGTGCTGCTGCCAGGCACGATGGACACGCCGGCAAACCGGCAAGCGATGGCCGGGGCGGATTTCTCGCGCTGGGTGCAGCCGGGGTCGGTGGCGAGCCTGGTGGTATGGCTGGGGAGCGAAGCGGGCAAGGACGTGAGTGGAGCGGCGATACCGGTGTACGGCGGGGGTTGATGGGAGGGGGCTGCGAACGGGGAAACGGAGGGGCGCAATTTCTTTGCTTTTTCTTCGCCTGATGGTAGCATGGCGGGAAGTTGCCGGCCAAGGCAGCCGCTCGGTTTCTTCTCTGCTAAACTCGGGCGCGGCGGCAGGGTCGCGGAGCCGGCCGAAACGAGGTGGGACATGAACGACGAACGAGCCAAGCAGCTCGAAATCGCCATCGCGCAAATCGAGAAGGAATACGGCAAGGGCGCGATCATGCGGCTGGGCAGCCGCGACGTGATGGTGCCGGTGAGTGTGATTCCCACCGGATCGCTCGCACTCGACGTGGCGCTGGGGGTGGGCGGGCTGCCGCGCGGGCGTGTGGTGGAGATTTTCGGGCCGGAATCGAGCGGGAAAACGACGCTGGCGCTGCACGTGATCGCGCAGGCGCAGCGGGCGGGGGGACAAGCCGCGTTCATCGACGCCGAGCACGCGCTCGATCCCGGCTACGCGCGGAAGCTGGGCGTTGACGTGGACAACCTGCTGGTTTCGCAGCCCGATTGCGGCGAACAAGCCATCGAAATCTCCGAGACGCTGATCCGGACCGGGGGCGTGGACGTCGTGGTGATCGACTCGGTGGCGGCGCTGGTGCCGAAAGCGGAACTCGAAGGGGAGATGGGCGAGCCACAGATGGGCTTGCAGGCGCGGCTGATGTCGCAGGCGCTGCGGCGGCTGACGGCCATCGTCTCGAAATCGCGCACCTGCCTGGTTTTCATCAACCAGATTCGCGAGAAAATCGGCGTCTTTTACGGCAACCCGGAAACCACCACCGGCGGCCGGGCGCTGAAGTTTTACAGCTCGGTGCGCCTGGACATCCGGCGCATCCAGGCCATCAAGGACGGCGACCGGGTGGTGGGCGCCCGCACCCGGGCCAAGGTGGTGAAAAACAAGGTGGCGGCGCCGTTCCGCGAAGCCGAATTCGACATTCTCTACGACGAAGGCATCTCCCGCGAGGGCGACCTGATCGACCTGGGGCTGGCGCACGGTGTGGTGGAAAAGACGGGCGCCTGGCTTTCCTTCCAGGGCGAGCGGCTGGGGCAGGGCCGCGAAAACGCCCGCACCTTCCTGAAGGAAAATACCGATATCCGGGACAAGTTCGACGCGGCGCTGCGCAAGGAACTGGCGCTGGCGGGGCCGGCGGCCGACCGGGAGAAGCCGGCCTCTCAGGCAGCCACCGCCGGCAAGGAAAAATCCCACTGACCTTGGCGGATTGGAAATCCGGCGCCGGAACCGGTTGCTTGACAAGAACGATCTCTCCTAGAATTGGCAGTGCGGGAGCAGCGCCGCGAGACGAATCCACGACCCACAGGTGCGACGAACCCTTTGCTGAAACACAATTTTTCATTCACCCTTCGCGGAATGACGGCGCTCGCAGCAGCGGCGGTCTGGGCGGTACTGCCCGCGGCAGCGCATCCACTGGCGGCGACGCAGAATGCGGCCGCAGCCACAACAACGAAAGCCACGGCCGGCGCCAGTCACCACCGGGCGCCAGGCGGCGTCGCTCGGGCCAGGGGGAAAACCCGCAGGCGCCGCCCCGTTCGCCGGGCCGCGGCGCATCGCCCGATTGGCCATGCGGCGGAGCGAACGGCTTGGGAGAAGGAATCGATCGGCGGGGCGCGCCTGCGCGCGGCCGGCTATCACCGCCGCTCCTATCGCATCCGGTATCCGATCTCGGGCACCGGCGACGTCAGCGAATTCGACGATCCGGTAGTGCGGCAGGCGGCGCTGGCGGCGCTGGGGCGGTACTACGGCTCGGTGGTCGCGGTCGATCCGAACAACGGGCGCATCCTTTCGGTCGTGAACCAGAAGCTGGCGTTCTCCTCCGGCTTCGAGCCGTGTTCGACGATCAAGCCGGTTATCGCGCTGGCGGCGCTGAAGGATGGGGTGATCGACGCCCAGACGATGCTGCCCGTCAGCCGGCGCGTTTCGATGAATCTAACCGAGGCGCTGGCCCACTCGAACAATGAGTTCTTCGCCGAGCTGGGCGAGCGGCTCGGTTTTGCAGCCGTGTCGACCTACGCGCACCTGCTCGGGCTGGGCGAGCCGGCGGGATGGGATTTGCCCGAGGAGCAGCCGGGGACCTTCCCGGCGGAGCCTCCTCCGGAATCGCGCGGCGGGATCGGCAAGCTTTCGAGTTTCGGCGAGGACATCCGCATCTCCCCGCTGCAACTAGCGGCGATGGCTTCGACGCTCGCCAACGGCGGCTCACTCTATTACCTGCAATATCCCCAGACCGAGGAGCAGGCGAAGTATTTCGAGCCGAAACTGAAGCGGGCGATCGACCTCGCGCCCTACCAGGACAGCATCCGCGAAGGCATGCTGGCGGCGGTGGAATTCGGCACGGCGCGGGAAAGCTACACGCCCGGCGGCGAACTGGTTTACGCGAAGACCGGCACCTGCACCGACGAAACACAGGGCGGCCACCTCGGCTGGTTCGTTTCCTATGTCAGCGACGATGCCCAGCCGAACCACGCCAAGCTGGTGCTGGTGGTCCTGCTGCGGCGATACGGCTCCCGCGTCAGCGGACCGCACGCCGCGGAAATCGGCGGCCGGATCTACCGGCAGCTCGATCAGCGGAAATTCTTCTCCGCCGAGAACGGCGTTCCGGCGGCGGTGGCCGAGGCAATCCGCTGACGTCCGTTGGACTCTGCTGACGATTCAGACTGCCCGCCGCCGAGGGTTCGGGGCGGGGAACAGGATTCCCGTCGTGGTTGGCTTTCGCTCACCACCGGTCGAGACTCTTTCGTGCCGCCACCCCGGCGCGAACCACGCCTCAGCCAAGTGCGCGACGGCACTCGGCTTTGCGCGGAGTGTCAGTGGAAACACTGACTCGGCGTCTCCCCAGATGTCCTCGTGATACCATAAGAGAGGGCAGGGTTGGCCTCCATCATGTCCACGACCACGGTTCATCCGCCTAAACGCAGGCGCGAAGTCATCGAGAAGGCGGTTATCCGGTTCTGCGGCGATTCCGGCGACGGCATGCAGATTACCGGAAGCCAGTTCACCAACACGGTCGCTCTGTACGGCAACGACCTGGCAACGCTGCCGGATTTTCCCGCCGAAATCCGCGCGCCCGCCGGCACGCTTCCGGGGGTGAGCGGATTCCAGGTCCATTTTTCCTCAACCGACGTGTACACGCCCGGCGACAGCGTCGACGCGCTGATCGCCATGAATCCCGCCGCTTTGAAGATGAATCTCGCCGACCTGAAGGCGAACGGGATTCTGATCGTGAACCTCGACGACTTCAAGGAAACCGACTTCCGGAAGGCGCGGATGACCACGAATCCGCTCGAGGATCATTCTCTCGACGCCTTCCGCGTGTTTCCGATCGCGCTCACCACACTGACGCGCACCGCCCTGAAGGATTTGAAGCTGGACGCCAAGACTGCCGACCGCTGCAAGAACTTCTTCGCGCTGGGAATGTGCTACTGGCTCTACAACCGGTCGATGGAGGCGAGCGTCCGCTGGATCGACGCGAAATTCAAGAATCAGCCGGAGCTGGTGCAGGCCAACCGCCTGGCGATGCAGGCGGGCTACAGCTATTGCGAGGCCACCGAAGCTTTTCAAGTCACCTATGAAATTCCGCCGGCCAAGCTCGCCCCGGGCCTCTATCGCAACGTCAGCGGAAATTCGGCGCTGGCGATGGGTTTCGTCGCCGCGTCGCAGAAGGCGGGCATCCCGCTTTTCCTCGGCTCCTACCCGATTACGCCGGCTTCCGACATCTTGCACGAGCTTTCCGGATACAAGGATTTCGGCGTGATCACGTTCCAGGCCGAGGATGAAATCGCCGCCATCACCTCGGCGATCGGCGCGGCCTACGCCGGGGCGCTCGGCATCACCACCACCTCCGGCCCGGGCATGGCGCTGAAGACGGAAGCGCTCGGTTTGGGCGTGGCGGTGGAGCTGCCGCTGGTGGTTTGCGACATCCAGCGCGGCGGACCTTCGACCGGCCTTCCCACCAAAACCGAACAGGCCGACCTGTTGCAGGCGCTGTTCGGCAGAAACTCCGAGGCGCCGATTCCGGTGCTTGCGCCGGCGACGCCGGGCGACTGCTTCTGGATCGCGCTCGAAGCCAGCCGCATCGCCATCAAGTACATGGTTCCAGTCATCATCCTTTCTGATGGCTATCTGGCCAACGGAGCGGAGCCCTGGAAAATTCCCGATCTCTCTCAGTTGCCGGATATTGCCGTGAAGTTCGAAACCAATCCGGAAGGTTTCCATCCCTACCGGCGCAATCCCGAAACTCTCGCGCGCCCCTGGGCGATTCCCGGCACTCCCGGCCTCGAGCACCGCATCGGCGGCCTCGAAAAACAGGACGTCACCGGCAACGTGAATTACGAACCGTTGAACCATGAACGCATGGTCCGCCTCCGCGCTGAAAAAGTTGCCGGAATCGTTCAGGATGTTCCCGATGTTGTTCCCGCCGGCGATCCTTCCGGCGAATTGCTGATCGTGGCCTGGGGCTCGACGCATGGTCCAGTCACCGCTGCGTTGAAAGCGCAACGCGCCAAGGGCCGCCGCATCGGAC
>DASYZK010000020.1:0-126029 GCA_035946455.1 Candidatus Acidiferrales bacterium
GCCCCGGCGACGGACTCTCGGCTCTGCTTTGCTCCCCAGAACAGGAATAGCTGAACTCCATCGGGCTCGATTAGTCTGCGGTTGATGAAACAGCGACTCGTCGGCCGAGGAGGTCAGCTATTCAGCTCCAGGTTAAGACCATCCTGAGCCGGGTGCAACATTTCTCGCGTTTTGCGGGCGAAGAGGTGGAGATGCACCCCGGCAAGCCGGGGCCGGAGTCGATTGCGATCCGGATCGCGCCGCATCGCGGCATCCGCGGGCGCTGCCCGGTGTGCCGGCGGCCAGCGCCGGGCTACGACCGTCTGCCGGTGCGGCGCTGGCTGTTCGTGCCCTTGTGGGCGGTCCTGACTTGGTTCCACTACGCCCCGCGGCGGGTCGAGTGCCCCGGGCATGGCGTCGGTCCGGGTCTTTGCCGATGAAGCCAATGATCTGAACTGAATTGAGGTACATTTTCGATTTCTCCTTTCCTCGCTCCTCTTGCTTGGAGCGCCCTGAAGCGAGTGGAGACCACTCCCAAAGCGAGGGGTTGCTTTATGGGAGGGACGCGTGTGGTTCGGGATGAACCGGGAAAGCAGAAGCCGCGAAGTGCGCTTTTCGCATCATCCTCCTGCGACATCAACCTGAGCCCGCAATGCAAAAAAGCCGGCACTTAGCATAAGGCCCGTCGGCCATCGCGAGGAGTGCTATCGTGCCGCACCGGGCCGCTCGATAGCCGCCGAATTGGCCTGTCCGCAAATCGTGTCCCGCTCGTCGGCAAGCCGGAGGGAATTGTGGCGATAGGGCCGCTCCCGAAATTACTTATGCATAGCCCGTGATACGCCCGACGCCGGCGTTGGCTGCTCGGATGGGCGGTTAAATTGTGAGGACGACGCGGAAGCGGGCCTTGCCCTTCGCGACGCGTTCGTAAGCCTTTGGTGCGTCTGCCAATGGGTACGTCTCGACAATCGTTTTTACTTTTCCTTGCGCCACGAAATCAAGCGCTTCGTACAGATACGCGGGGCCGTTTTGCTGGCTGCCAATTATTTGAATGCGTTTCGATATGAGATCCATTAGGGAGACCGAAATTGGCTCCACGTCGGCGCCCATGGTGACGAGCCGGCCGTCGGGCCGCAATCCCTGTATGCTGTCTACCATTGACTTGGTCGAATTCGAGGTACTGAGGATGACATCTGCGCCCCCCGCTGCGGCAAGGCTCTTTCCGTCGCGGACAATTTCATCCACGCCGAGATCGCGGATCATCTTGTCTTTATCGGGGGAGTGCGAAACGGCGATGGTCTCGAAGCCTGCAGCTTTCGCATATTGCACCGCCAAGTGCCCAAGCCCGCCTATTCCGAGTACGGCCACACGCTCGTGCGGCTGCGGATCCGCCCAGCGGAGCCCGCTATAGACTGTGTAGCCGGCGCAGAAAATCGGGGCTGCTTGTTCGTAGGAAACCTTGTCGGGAATGAGGTATGTGGCCTCAGCATTCATCAGCATGTATTCGGCGTGACCGCCTTGTACATCGAGCCCCGTACCCTTCAGATAGGGACAGAACATCCTGCGACCCCGCTGGCACCACTCGCAGCGCCCACAAGTGGATTGAATCCAGGCGGTACCGACGCGATCCCCAACTTTTCGCGTGGTGACGTCGGGAGCCACAGCAACGATCTCGCCGACAGGCTCGTGGCCGAGGATTCGGGGGAATGGTCCCGGCAAGTGTCCGAGCGTTTGATGCACGTCGGTGTAGCAGATGCCGCTGGCATGCATTTTCGCGAGCACTTGATTCGGTCCGGGCTGAGGTTGCGGAACGTCTTTAACCTCCCACGAACTGCCCACAGCGGGAACCACGGCAGCTTGCATAAGAGTTCCTCCTGGCTCCATTCGATGCGAGCGGCTTCGCGGTCGGTGCATGATTTGCCGGCTCTATAGCAGAATTTGCGGGTGAGGCGGCTGTGGATCCTGCTGAACTGGTTCCGTGCCAAAGGGGAAGTTTCCGTCCCGCCAAGCGGGATCGAGGGCCTCGACAACAAAATCCGAGTGGTGACCAGACGATCGTACGCATTCCGCGCCTGCGAGGCGATGGAAATGGCCCTCTATCACTCGCTTGGACGCCTCCCAGAACCCGAATCCACCCACAGATTCTGCTGAGGAGGCAAAACTATTACATGCGGCGAAGGCGGGTGGTTGGGAACAAGCGCGTCACCAGCGGGACCAGGCTTGCGAGATTCCGCCCGATAAACCGGTGGCGGACAGCGGGAGACAAGGGCTTAGGAAAGCTCCGGGCAACCGGAAATTACGATCCGTGTTCGATGGCTTCCCGGCAGCTGTCGGCCCCCAATAGGCGGCAGGAGGCAAGGAACCTTCTAACCGCCGACCACCGGATTTCCAGCCTGAACGATCCACGAACCTAGCCGGCAAAAGGCGGAGGGATGCCCGAAAAGGCGCAGAGCACCGGTATTTCCCGGAGAGAAGTGAGAGCCGGCCACTTCACTCAACATGACGGGGCGCGGGAAGCGGCCGGGATGTCGAGACGGCTTCCGCCCAGAGGAGGATGCCAGCAGAGCTAAGCCGCTTCTAGAAAATATATTTCAGCGCAAATTGCATGATTCTCGGGTCGCCTGCGGTAGTGACTTTGCCGAACAGGGGGCTTCCGAACGTACTATTCGGGTCGTTGGGTTGGATATGGTTCAAGGTGTTGAAGGCTTCAACTCGGCACTCAACCCGCTGGTTTTCTCGAACCGAAAATCTGCGAACCAGAGCCGCGTTCATCACGAACTGGCCTGGCCCGCGGATAATACCCTTGCCGGCGTTGCCATATTGCCCGGGACCATTGGGCATGAATGTATCGGTATTGAACCAGGCGTTCAGGGTCCTGCCGGTCGAGCTGAGATTCGGACTGCCGATAACGTTGGGCCGCTGGTTGCTGGTGCCGGTGAGAGCATTGTCCAGGCCGCCGTTCGTCACCGTGAAGGTATCACCGCTTTCCACTTGGGCGATGACCGAGAGCTGCCAGCCGGTGCCGACCCTGCGCAGCCAGGGCGAATGGAAGGCGGGGGTGTTCATCACGGCGGAAACATTCAGGGAATGCCGCCGATCCGACGCGCAAGCGCCCCAGTCGGCCTTGCGGTTGGCGGGATTCTGGTAGCTGAGCAGGACGCCAAGGGCCTCGAAGTCCTCGCCGTCGTTCAGGCAGTGCGACCAGGTGTAGTTCGAGAACATGCTGAAGCCCTGGCTGAACCGTTTCTCAACGGTGAGCAGGGCGGCGTTGTAATCCGCATTTCCGCCGTCATCGAGCTTCGCCAGGTTCGAATAATAGACGCCCTGGGTGGGGTTCATCAGATAGAGCACCCGGCGTTGATTCGTGTTGGTTCTCGTCGACTTGCCCGGCATGTAAACGGCGGGATCGATCTCCTGGGTCAGCCACAGGTGCGTCGTCTTGTTTCCCAGATAACCGAGGGTAACCGCCCAATTCGCCGAGAATTGCCTTTGATACGTCAAGTTCCATTGCTGCACGTACGGCGGGCTCGAGTGCAGCGGGTAAGTGATGTAGACCGCCTCCTGCGGGAACGGAGCGTTCGGGGTCAGAGGCTTCTGGAACGGATCGCCGCCGGCAAAAGTCTGCCAGGGATTGGCAAACGACGAGTTGTTCACTCCGGTGGTGTTGCCCCAGGGAGGACCGGAACTCGTCCGGACGTTGTAATACATGGAAGGCAGATCGTAGAAGATCCCGTAGCCGGCGCGAATCACCTGAGTGCCTTGTCCGGTCGGGTCGAGGACGATGCCAATGCGGGGCGCGAATTCATTGAACTTGCGCGAGGTGGTGGCATCGTCGGGGAAGCCGGGGTCCCCGGGAAAGCTCAAGCCGGCGGGCGCATTGGTATAGACGCTGCTGACGACGCCCTGCTCGAAGGCCGGCAGGCTGAAGGCCTCGACGTGGCGGTGGCCTTCGGTCATGGGGAAGAAGGGTTCCCATCGCAGGCCGTAATTGAGCCTCAGCCTCCGATTTGCCTGCCAGCCGTCCTGGATGTACAAAGCGACGTGGTTCATCCGCTCGTTTTCGAGCTGAGCGCGACCCTGGGTGTAGTTGCTGGGGAGACCGATGAGGAAATCGGCGAGCGGCAAGCCGGTGTTTTGTCCGCTGAAGGTGAACTGGCCGTTGGAGAACTGGTTGCCGAAGGCGTTCAGGATCGCGTGGAAGTAGCTCACGCCAAACGAGAGTTCGTGGGACCCGATCAGGCGGTCAACGTCGTCGGCCACCTGGCCGAAAGTCGAATTCCAATGGCCCAGATTGGCGAGCGAGCCCCCAACGTTGAACGAATTATTCACGATCAGCGCGCTGTAGGCCGGAGTCAGGTCGGTGATGGCGACGCCAAATTCGGTGGGCGAATGGAAAGGCACGGGGATCCGGTCGTTGCGCGTGCGATTGATGGTCAGCCGAACCGAATTATTGAGCGTGGGGGAAAAGGCGTAGGTATCGCCGTAAACAAACGATTGGGCGGCGTTCAACTGGCCGGCAATGCCGGTGGTGAGGGCGTCGCCGTTGTAAAAGTAGGGAATGTTGTAGCGGGCGAAGAAGTAGCGCCAAAACATCGTGTTCCGGTTACTCCACTGGTAATCGAGCCGCCCGAGCACCTGCTGTTCTGAGTTGGGGCTCGGTACGCCGTATTGATATTTTCCGCAAGGATTGCTGGAAACGGGCAGGTATTTCTCGTAGGCCAGCGCGACGGAGCTGAATTTGGCCGGATCGACGGTGTTATTCACGAACGGGGCGCCTAGGGTAACCGCCTTGCCTCCATTGCAAGAGGCCGAGGCGGCCTCGGTGAAATTGCCCTGCAGCATCGCCTGACTGGGAACGAACGCTATGGTGGTGGTCGGATCGCTGCGGGTGATGGTTCCTTGGTAGCCGGCGAAATAGAAGAGCTTATTCCTGACGATCCTGCCGCCGATGGTGCCTCCGAACTGGTTGCGCTTCAGGGTGTCCCTCGACAGCGCGTAGGGATTGCGGCTGTTGAACAATCCGTTCCGCACGAACTCGAAGAGATCGCCATGGATCGTGTTGCCGCCCGACATGGTGACCAAGTTAACCACCCCGGTTGCATGGTAGCCGTATCGGGCCGATACGGCGCTCGTTTCGACCTTGAATTCCTCGAGAGCGTCCGGAAAGGGTATCGGCAGATTCAAGTTATTCAGAACGTCGTTATGGTCCCCGCCGTCCAACACAAAGAACAGGCCGGCGGCGGAGCCGCCGGCGACCGAAACGGTGAGCGTGGGGTAGTTTCTGGGGGATTGGAAAGCGGCCGGGGGGGCGGGCAGCGAGGCGGCGCTCAGCAGGATGAGTTGGGTTGCCTGCCGGCCGTTGAGTGGAAGGGCGAGCACCCGCTGGTTTTCGATCACCTGGCCGACACCGGTGCTTTGGGTTTCCACCAGAGGAGCGTTCGCCTGAACCTCGACGTGTTGGGAAACCGTGCCGACCTGCAGCTCGGCGTTAATGGTGGGGTTGCTGTTGACTTCCAGTGTGATTCCAGTCTGGGTGAAGCTGTTAAACCCTTGCAGCGAAAACTGAAGGGTATAGGGTCCGACCGGGAGGTTGGGTATGGTGTAAAAACCGTTTTCGTCGGTGAGAACGTCGCGCCTCATTCCGGTGTCGGTTCGGGTAACGGTGACCGTGACGCCCGGCAGTACCGCTCCGGTGTGGTCTTTCACGGCGCCGGAGATGCTGGCAACGGAAACGTTTTGCGCGCGGAGCGAGGCGCTGAGAAAGAGCAGGGCTACCAGGGAACCGATCATCGCTTTCATGGGCGATCTCCTCGAAAAAGGGGTACACCTCTTCGGGGCGTCGCAGGTCGGGAAAAGCTCCCGATCTCAGTCCCCGTTTTGAAAGACCACTTTGCCGCCGACCACCGTTCGCAGAACCTTGATGTTCTTGATATCGTCTTCGGGAATGGCGAGATAGTCGCGGTCGAGCACGGCGAAGTCGGCCAGTTTGCCGACCTCGATGGATCCCTTGGTGTTTTCCTCGAAGGTGATGTAGGCATTCCCCATGGTGGCGAGGCGCAGAGCGTCCTGGCGGCTGATCCTCTGGTCCGGCCCGACCAACTCACCGTACCGGTTTTTTCGAGTGACCAGAAAGGAGAGGACTTCAAAAGGATTTGGCGGCATCAAGGTCCAGTCGGTGCCGACGCCCACTTTGAGGCCGGCGGCGAGCCAATCGCGCGTGCGCACGCTCTCGGCGCCGCGCTGCTGGCCCCAGTCTTGAATCATGGTGCGGCTGGCCATATAGGTATGAAACTGGGAGGAAATGACGACTCCGAGTTTCTTGATTCGCTCGAATTGATCCGGCTCCGACACCAGGGCATGCTCGATCGTCCAGCGCTTGCCGACGATCGACTGATCCTGGTTGGCCTTCTCATAGGCGTCGAGGACGACATCGAGGGCCTTATCGCCGACCGTGTGGATGCAGGCGCGCCAGCCTAGTCTGTTCAGGCCCCGGATGACTTCGGTGAACTTGTCGGTCGGAATTTTCTGCAGCCCGAAATAGGCGCCGCGATGGGGCCCGACGTCCGGGGATTGCTCGTAGGGCTGCCTCATTAGCCCCGCCTGGAATCCGCCGTCGATACCGAACTCGCCGATGCCATCAAGCCGCAGCGTGTGATCCCCGAACGGGGTGTGAACCCCCCAATTGTCGAGCTCGGCCAAAATCTCCTTGGCGGGAGGGGCGGTGGGCAGGCTGAGGTTGGTGCTCACTCGCACGGTCATCTTGTGGTCGTCCCACAATTGCTGATAGATGCGAATGTCGGCCGGGCCCACGCCGGGATCGCGAACGCTGGTGAGGCCGACCGAATTGAGCAGCTTCTGGCCGCGAAGCAGGCCGTTTATCTTGTCGTCGACGGTGATCTTGGGAAGAAACTTGTCAACCAGGGACATGGCATTATCGACCAACTCCCCCGTCAATTCCCCGGTCTTGGCATCCCTGCTGATAACCCCGCCGGGAGGATTGGGAGTCGCCCGGGTAATGCGCGCTAGGTTCAGCGCGGCGGTATTCAGGTACATGGTGTGGCCGCCGCGGACGAAGAGGGGGTTTCGAGGCGCCACTTTATCGAGATCGTCCTTATCGGGCAGCCTGCCGCCGAACTGGTCCGGCAACCAGCCCGATTGCGTTTCGATCACCTGGCCGGGGGGAGTTTCATCCGCCCTTTTCTTGATCAGGCCGAGGAACTCGTCGAACGACCGCGCCCGAACCAGCGAGATCTCCTTGAAATCGGCGCCGGCGTTCATCATGAAATGGTAGTGGTCGTCGCTGAGGCCGGGAATGACTGTGCGACCGCGCAGATCCACTTTCTCCGTCCGTGGACCGGCAAGGGCCAGAGCCGCCCGGCTCGCTCCCACGGCCACGAACTTTCCATCCCAGATCGCGAACGCCTGGGCAACAGAGAAATTCTTGTCGACGGTCAGCACCTTCCCGTTGTAGTAGACGGCATCCGGGTAGAGGGCAGTCGGCCGGAGCGCGCCCCTACCCAGCCAAAATCCGGCGAGGCCGGCAAGACCGATCAACAGGATGGCACCGACCACCCGTCTTGACTTGGCCATCGACCCGTTCCTCCGCCCTCACGCCTCGCAATAGTATCCGGCGTCTATACGGGATGAAGATGGAGAAGTCAAGGATTTTGTATCCATCCATTTTGTATCCATAGTGCATCCATACGGCGCTAGACAGGGGGGCGCCTGCAGGGACCGATTTCGGGTGTTCGCTGCCCGGGGCCGAGGGGCGGCGATCCAGCCGGACGGCCAAACGACGCGGCAGGAGCCCGCCCCTCCGCCGCCGTGTTTGCCGCGCCGACGGAAGCGGTGCCGGCGGGAAGCCGGGCGCGGCGGGGTACGGTCGTCCTCATTGGCTCGAATAGTGGCCGTGGATCATCACCCAGCTGCCGTTCCTTTTGACGTAGACTTCGGTGGCCTTTTCGTTGGCGGAGTTCCGAACGTTATTTTCCGCGGCCCAGCTTTCGACGATGTAGTAGGTGACCACCGCGACGTTGCCATCGGCCATCTGCACTTGAGGGTCGATCATTTCGAAACGCATATCCCGCTGACTCTTCGCGGCTGTCTCGAATTCCCGGACGAGCCGGTCTCTGCCGACCAAGCGGTAGGGCGAGCCGGGATGGAAATGGGTTATCTGGGGGTCGAAGATCCGGTTGAGCTCGATACCGTCTCCGCGGATGCCGGCGCTCTGGAACCGGCGGACGACCTCCAGGACCTGCTGGGCGGCGCTGGTATCTGCCATGGATCGCACTCCCGGCCAACCGGCGGAGAAAGCGATCACCGTCAGTCCCAGGAACAGTTTCGCCGAAAGACCATTCCGTATCATTTGCTCCTTCCTTGCGATGGGGTTTTGCTCGCGGCCAGCCGATTTCCAGCCGAGCCGCGACGGGGGAATTTTACCCGCCAAGGCCCAAAACCGGGCTTACTTTTCCGCTGCCGCGCTTCCGCACGGCTGTAAGAATTTCTGGCTCTATAGCAGAACTTGCGGGTGAGGGGGCGGTGGAAGAAGCCGCTGCGTGGAAAAGTCCAAGACCGGGACTTTCCCACTCCGCTTGGAAATCGGGCAAACCCGGCCGGATTTCCGCTTCTCCCACAGGCCCGACGGCGGACTCTCGGCTCTGCTTTGCTCCCCGGAACAGGAATAGCTGAACTCCGGCGGACTCGATTAATCTGCGGTTGATGAAACAGCGACTCGTCGGCCGAGGAGGTCAGCTATTCAGCTTCGGGTTAAGACGATCCTGAACCGGGTGCAACATTTCTCGGGTTTTGGTAGTGGCTCAGTTTGGCGGGGTTTACATCCCCACCGATTGCGGGATGCGGGGAGACGCTTGAATTTGAGTGGCTTGGGGGGACGCACAGGTCCCGCAGGGCGGGATGCCACTGCCAAACTGAGCCACCACCCGGGTTTTGTGTACGAAGAGGTGGAGATGCGCTGCTGTCGGGGGCAGGCGCGTCCGCGGGCGAGCCCGCCCAAGGCTCCAGGCCCTGTTGGCCAGCAAGCGGGCGACCGCCCGGGCCTGGCAGCTCAAAAGGCCTTCTCCTCTCTCTGGCGCTACAGGTCAGTCGGCTGGGCCGGAGCCTTTCTGGACTGGTGGACCGAACGAGCCCTGCGCAGTCCCGCAGAGCGGGATGAAGCGAGTCGCCCGGATGCTGGGGGCTCACGAGGAACTCCTGCTGAACCGGTTCCGTGCCAAAGGGGAAGTTTCCGCCGGCGCCGTCGGCTCCGCGCGCCGCTTCCTACCGGCTGACGCCAGCCCGCGGGAAATCCGCCTCTGCCAGGATCTCCTCGCATTGCGCGCGGTGCCGCTCGAAATGCGCTGCCGCCGCCAGCAGCCATTGATAGCAATCCAGCTCGCCGAAGAGCGGATGCGGCAGGAGATAGCTTCTCAGCGCGCCATGCGCGGCCGAGGCAAATTCCAACGTGCGCCGGCGAGCGGCCTCGAGTTGCCGAAACAATTCCTCGTGTCCCCATTGCCGCTTCGGTTCAACGAGCTCGGGCGCTTTCACCCGCGGTGTGCGGTTCTCGATTGTCCGGATCAGCTCCTCGTCGCGCCCTTCCCAGGCGCTCCGCTTCGTGGGGTCGGGAGTCTCACCCAACGCGGCTTCGATCCGGCCCAGCACGCGATTCTCGACGACGGTGAGATGCTCGAGGCACTCGGCGATCGACCATCGATCGGGCGCGGGTTTGTAATCCAGCTCGGCGGCCGTCAGGCCGCGAGTCAATGCCAATAGCCGTTCCCCGGACCGCGCAAGGTAGCCCGTCAGCCGTTCCCGCTCGGCTGGTGTTATCGGTTGGCTGTCCATCATTTTCCTCCCAGTCGGTATTCGCCGGCGTGCCGGCAATAGTACGACGCTCGTCCATCGAAAAATCGACAGTCCCCTGCCTTAGATTCTACAGAAGGGCGAACGACCCTTCTCCCCTGTGCCGTTCCTAGCCCGCTTAATTCATGAGGAATGCACTCAGCACCGTAGAATAAGCTGTCATTCTGAGCCCCGTCGCGGTTCATCGGGGCGAAGAATCCCGACTGACTGTCGAGTGCACGGGATCCTTCGCTTCGCTCAGGATGACAGCCTTCAGGCGTCTCGCCGGGTCTTGCGTGTTGGTTTTCATGAATAAAGCGGGCTAGTGTGCCGGGCCGCCTTATTTTTGACGACCGCTCCCTCACGGTCGCGGCTCGGACTGGTCGGAGCGGGGCGGCGCGCGTTGGCAAGGCCTACGGGGGACGGCTCGCCCGTCCCTGCCGGGTCATGCGACTTCCAGCACGCCGGGTACATCCCATAGGTTTAGCCTTTCGCCCGGCAATTCCTGCCGTGGCTCGAAGAGCCCGGCAGGGTAAGCTTGCCGGATGTCAAAACGGAGGATTTCATGTCCCGGCCCCGACTCGCCGTACTGTACGAGCATTCCGAGTGGTTCAAACCCCTGTTTGCCGAACTCGAACGCCGGCGCATTGCCTTCGTCCCGCTCTACGCCGGCGAGATGAGCTACGACCCCGCCGCGCGTTCGTTCCCCTACCCGCTGGTTCTCAACCGCATGAGCCCGTCGTCGTATCTCCGCGGGCATGGCCAGGCCATCTTCTTCTGCCGTGACTTTCTCCGTTATCTCGAAAACGTCGGTGTCCGGGTCATCAACGGCTGGCAGTCGTACATGACTGAAACCTCCAAATGCGCCCAAATCGAGATTTTCGAGCGGCTCGGGGTCCGCTATCCGAGCACCCGCGTCGTCAACCATCCCTCGCAAATTCTCGAAGCCTCCGCCGGCTTGGATTTTCCCGTGGTCGTGAAACCCAACGTCGGGGGCAGCGGAGCGAAAATCCAGCATTTCCCCAGCCGCGCGGAGCTCGAGCACGCGCTGGAAGCAGGCGCCGTCGAACTCGGTTTCGACAACACCGCGCTGGTGCAGGAGTTTCTGCCCGCTCGCGGCGGCGCCATCGTTCGCGTCGAGGTGCTCGATCGCAAGTTCCTTTACGCGATTCGCGTGGTGGCCCCCGGCACCGGCAACTTCAATCTGTGCCCCGCCGATATCTGCCAGGACGAGGCTTCCGGCGCCGCAGCTCCGGCGAAGGACGCGCCCATCACCGAGTTCTGCCCGGTTGCTCCGGCCGAAAAGCGCCGCCTGCACATCGAGGGGTACCGGCCATCGGCGGAAATCATCCGCCAGGCGCTGGCGATCGCCAGGGAGGCCCGGATGGACGTCGGCGGCATCGAATATCTCGAAAACGAGCGCGATGGCCGCCATTACTTCTACGACGCCAACGCGCTTTCCAATTTCGTTACCGACGCCCCGCGTATCGTGGGTTTCGATCCCTGGCGGAACTTCGTCGATTTCATCGAGCGACGCCTGAAAGCGCTGGGGAAGCCGGTCCGGGGTCGCTCCCGGCTCCTCGAGCCGGAAGGCAGCGCGGCTCGCTGACCGAAATCCATCGTCACCGCGGGAGCGGCTGGGCAGCAGTTCGTCCCCGGCCATCGAATTGCGCTCGCGGGCCGGAGGCTTGACGAAGTTATTGCGGCGCCGATGCGACAGCTTCCGCGCCCTCGGCCGGGCAGTATAGGGCGGGGGGGCCGGGACTGGCCTCGGCCGCCCTGCTGATGCGGTTTATTGCCGCGGCCGCGGCGACGGCGCCGGCGGCGCCAGCAAATCGTCGATCGACGGCGTACTCAGCCCGTATTCCGGGTGAATGTATTTCTCGAGGAAGGCGAGCTGCTTGCGCCAGGCGTCCAGCCGGTGCGCCGGCTGGCTGAAGCCGTGCAACTCGTTCGGGTAGGTGAAGTAGTAGAACACCTTGCCGTGCGCTTTCAGCGCCTTCACGAACTGCGCCGATTCGTAAGGCGGCACCTGCGGGTCGTCTTCTCCGTGCATGATGAGCAGCGGGGTCTCGATCTTGTCGACGTCGGCCAAGGAGTCCGCTTTCCGGTAGACATCCGGTTTTTCCTCGGGCGTTCCCCCCATTTTCATCATCCAGCGGATGGCGGTGTTTCGGTTGGTGCGCTCGACGAAAGTGGCGCGGTCCACCGCGCCGTAGAGTTCGATCGCCGCCTGGAACAGGTCGGGATATTTGGTCACCATGTAAGCCACCATCGTTCCCCCGTGGCTGCCGCCGCCGATCGCCATTCGTTTGGGGTTGGCGTATCCCTGCGCGATCAGGTACTGCGCGCCGCCCGCCACGTCGCCGGTCTCGCCACCGCCGGCGTCCTCGACGTTCAAGTTGCGGAATTTCTCGCCCTGGCCGGTGCCGCCGCGGAAATTCGGCGTCAGCACCACGTAGCCGTGTTGCGCCAGGTATTGCGCCCACGGATTCAGGCGGAACGTGTCTTGCCCCTCGGGTCCGCCGTGTATCCAGAGGACCGCGGGGTAGCGCGCGCCGTGCTTCATCTCCGGCGGCTTGTAAAGGATGCCGACGATGTTCAATCCGTCCTTGCTCCGCCACTGCACTTTTTCCGGAGTGACGAGGCCGGTGTCGAAATTCCTGGGGGTGGCGTGCGTGAGGCGCCGCGGCGGCCCGCCGGCGAGGTCGGCGGCGAGCAGGTCGTTGGCCTCGAAGGGCGTGGTGCGATGGAAATAGATCCGCTTTCCGTCGGGCGACCAGATGGGAGACGAATCGTCGCCCGGGGTCGCGAAGGGCGCCAGTTCCCGCGCCGTCCCGCCGGCCGCCGGCACGATCCAGATGTCGGATTCTTCGAGCATTTTCCGGTTCGACACCACCGCCAGCGACTTCCCGTCGGGCGAGAAGACGGCGCTCGTATCCTCGTACTCGCCCTCGGTGACCCGTTTCGGCGTCCCTCCCGCCACAGGAATCAGATCGATATGGTTCCAGCCGGTGTCTTGCAGCACCACCGCCAGCTCGCGGCCATCGGGCGACCATGCCGGCTTCCGGATTTCCCAGCCGCCGCCGCGATCGGTGGGCGCGGTGTAGAGCGTCGCCGCGGTTCCCGCCGCCTGGCCCGAATCGGGATTGAATTTCAGCAGCTTCAGTTTGCCGCTGAAATACGCTGGCGTTCGCTCGACGTAGGCGATCGCTTTGCCGTCGGGCGACCAACTGGCTCCTGCTTCATCGGCCATAGAATCGGTGAGGTAACCAGAGGTGATTCCATCTTCGCTCACCACCATCAGGCTGTCGCGGCCGCGCCTGCCAGTTTCGAAAAGAATCCACCGGCCGGCCGGCGACCACTCGGGCGCGCGGTCCGCGGCGCTTCGGGGATCGCCCGGGCCGGGCGCGGCGTGCGTCAGCCGCATGGGATTTCCGCCGGCGGCGGGCACCACCCAGATGCTGCCCTCGCTCGCATAGGCGAGCATTCGGCCGTCCGGCGACCAGCTCAGGCCGTCCTTCCCGCCCTGGGTGCTGGTCAGAGTCTCCGGCCAGCCCCCGGCCGAAGGCATCAGGACGATTTGCCCGGCACGAACCATGGCAAAAGTTTTCCCGTCGGGCGAAAGCGCGGTTTCGCCGATGGGTTGGATGGAAAGCAGATCTTCCAGGGTGAGCCGATGCGGGCGCGCATTGGCCGCCGCAACCGGAGTCTGGGCACGCGGCCGGGCGTAGCCGGTCAGCACCAAAAGGAAAGCCAAAGAAGCGTGAGAAGCGGGGAAGGCAAATGGTTTTCTGGTCATTGTGGGGCCTCGCCGGCGGGGCAGTATAGGACGATTGGCGGCCGGCGGGAAGGGGGGGGGAGCGGCTTTGGCGCCGCTTGGGGCATTCGCGGCTGGTGTTGGCCGGGCGCCCCCTTCTCACCGCAGCCGCCCCCCGGAGCTTCCACAAAAACCCCAACGGCTGGGGCTCGATGTCCGGGCCATCGCAGCCCATCACCCGGCTGCGTCCTTGAGCGATTCCTTCAGAATCGCAGCCGGGCCCGGCAGGCGACCCACAGCCGAGTCCCGAAGTTTCGGGAGGTTGTGCCACACAACCTCTCGTCCTTAGGAAACGTCGCCGGGGCCGCCGGGCGACCCACACTCTTTCCACAGCTTTTCCCAATTCCAAAGGCCGTACGCCACCCGGTTGGGCAAGGGGAATCCGAGCTGGTGCGCGAGCATGGACACCTGCCCGCGATGGTGAGCTTCGTGAGAAAGCATGTAGCAGAGCATTTCCGGGCCAACCGGCCAGGGCCGAGCCCAGCCATCCCGGCGAAACCTCTGGACGCCGCCCCCGCCACCGCCGAGCGCTTCAGCGAGCATCTCGGCGCAGCGCGCGGCGCTTTCGGCGAGCGCGGCGCGGGCCTGCCGCGGCGTGCAACGCGCGCGGTGGAGCTGTCGCGGAATCTTCAGGTGGGGAGCCGTGAGCCGGACCCACTTGCAGCGGACATTGTGGATGTGGGTGAAGATCGCCGCAATGGTGCGCACCTTGCCGGGCGGTTTGGCCTTCCAGGCGGCAGGGTCAAGATGTTCGATGAGAATCTGGTTCAGGCGATCGTTGGCGGCGAAGATGCGGACCGCGGCTCGACCAAGCGGAGTGCGACCTTCGAGTGGACGCGGGGTCACGGCTGCCTGCTCCCGCACCTATCATACTTCCGGGCCGCGGCAGTTCAGGAGAGAAACGGGGGAGCGGGCGTGTTTGGCAAGTATTGAATTCGCATCGTTCGGGAGTTGCGAGGGAAGGGTGAGATGTGAATCCCTTGCGGCAGCACGCAGGTTCCGCAGAGCGGGAAGCCGCTGCCTCCCGATCCCGAAGGTTCGGGATTCGGGACTGAACCACCGCCGGAATCCCCGGCATCCGTCGCGCGGGGACGTCCGGCTTCGCGCGAACCTTTCCGCTTGACAGGCACCCTCAGCGGCATAGAATTTCGGTCGCAATGCGATTGGTCTTTTCCCCAGGTCGGCCAGCGAGACATTTTCGAGCCGGCAGCGAACCCGTTTCCTACCTTCAACGCCGGTTCCCCAACGGAGCGCCAATGCCAAAACCCATTCGATTCTTCGCGGTGCTTGCGCTGTTGCTCGGGCCGGCGGTCGCGAAGGCGCAGGAACGGCCGATCGTCATCAGGGCGGGAACCGTCTACGACGGAGCCGGCAAGACCTACCACAACGCCATCATCGTCGTCCAAGGCTCGAAAATCGTCCGCATCGGCGGCGCGGTTCCCGCCGGCGCGCTGGTCTACAACCTCGCCGGGCTGACGGTGACTCCCGGGTGGATCGACACCCACGCGCACATCATGTTCCATTTCGTGAATGGCAAGTACGGCGGGCGGGGCGAGCCGGCGGAATCGACGATGCTCCACGCCGTCGATAACGCCGTGGTCACGCTCGACGCCGGCTTCACCACCATCCAGAGCCCCGGCTCGCCCGAAGACAAGTATCTGCGCGACGCCATCGCCCGCGGCATCCTTCCCGGGCCCCGCATCCTCACCTCGCTGGCGCCGCTATTCGACAACAGCGGGCCGCCGGACAAGCTCCGCCAACTGGTGGACGAGCGCAAGGCCCAGGGGGCCGACTTCATCAAGATTTTCGCTTCGAAGAGCATTCGCGAGGGCGGCGAGCAGACGATGACCGACGCCCAGATCCAGGCGGTGTGCGACCAGGCGCGTAAGGACGGGCTGCGGGTGATCGTTCACGCGCATTCGGCGGCGTCGGCGAAGGCGGCGACGCTCGCCGGCTGCACCTCGATCGAGCACGGCGCCTACCTCACCGACGACGTTTTCAATCTGATGGCTCAGCGCGGCACCTATTACGATCCCAACATCGGGCTGGTGCTTCAGAATTACCTGGAAAACAAGGACCGCTATTTCGGCGTCGGGAATTACAACGCCGAGGGTTTCGCCTTCATGCAGAAGGGCATCCAGATCACCCTCGATACTTTCAAGAAAGCGCTCCGGCACAAGGGCCTGAAAATCGTCTACGGCACCGACGCCACCGCCGGGGCCGACGGCCGCAATTACGAGGAGTTCATTACGCGGGTGCAGGACGGCGGCCAGAATCCGATGGACGCGCTCGTTTCCGCCACCTCGCTTTCCGCCCGCTCCCTGAACCTGCAAAACGAAATCGGCACTCTGGCGCCGGGAATGCAGGCGGACATCGCCGGTTTCGACGGCGATCCGCTGAAGGACGCGACCGCGGCGCGCAAATGCATTTTCGTCATGAAGGGCGGCGAGGTGTTCGAGAATCTGCCGCGGGGATCGAAATCGGGCAAGCGCCTGACGCTGGCGGCGAAGGGACTGATCGAATAATCCGCATCGGTTCGGCGGGTTCCACTCTCCGCGCCAAAATTCCGCCTTCCTCGGCCGGGAAAAGCGCACATCCCGGAGCGGCTGTGCTACCGTCGGCGAACCTGGCTGTGGGCGGCTAAGATCTCAGGCCCGGGTCAGAGGCCCACGGTCACGAGGGCTGTGACCGTGGCTACCAAACCCGGCGGGAAGGGTGCGGCGCGCTCGGATGCGGCTGCGGAAGACGACGGAGTCGTCGATATGAAATGGGCAATCGTTGTGGCAGTGGCGGGCCTGGCCGCCGCCGGCGTCGCCGCCAGCCGAAGCGCCGGCAAGCCGATGGTGGAATGGCCGCACTACGGCAACGATCAAGCCGGCACGCGGTATTCCCCGCTCGCCGACATCAACCGGCAGAACGTCGCCGGGCTCCATGCGGCCTGGGCCTGGAAAACGGGAGAAACTCCGCTGCCGCAGTACGGCACCACGCCGGGAATGTTCGAAAATACGCCGCTGATGATCGACGACGTCGTCTACGTCACCACTCCTTACAACCGCGTCGTCGCCCTCAACGCCGAAACCGGCGCGGAAATCTGGGCCTACGACCCGAAGACCTATGCCGATGGCCAGCCGCCCAACGGCACCGGCTACGTTCATCGCGGCGTCGCCGCCTGGCGCGACCATGGCAAGCTGCGGCTGCTTCTCAACACCCGCTACCGGCTGATCTGCATCGACGCGCAAACCGGCAAGCCGGTGGCGTCGTTCGGCCGGAACGGCGTCGTGGATCTCAGCCAGGGCTTGATTTGGCCCATCAACAAGCTGCATCTGACGGAGACGTCGCCGCCGGTGGTCTACAAGAATCTCGTGATTGTCGGCAGCGGGGTGGGCGACCGGCTGGTCTACAAACACGATCCGCCGGGCGACGTGCGCGCCTTCGACGCCCGCAGCGGCCGCCGGGTGTGGAGCTTCCACACGATTCCCCAGGCGGGCGAATACGGCAACGACACCTGGGGCAACGATTCGTGGAAATTCACCGGCCATACCAACGTGTGGGCGCCGATGACGCTCGACGTAGCCCGCGGGTTGCTCTATCTGCCGGTGAGCACCCCCAGCAACGACTTTTACGGCGGCAATCGCCCCGGCCGGAACGTGTTTGGCGATACGCTGGTGTGCCTCGATGCGGCCACCGGCAAGCGCAAATGGTCGTACCAACTGGTTCATCATGGCTTGTGGGATTACGACATGCCCTCGCCGCCGGAACTGGTGACCATCACCGTCGAAGACCGGAAAATCGACGCGGTGGTTCAACTGACGAAAATGGGTTTCGCCTACGTTTTCGATCGCGTGACCGGCAAGCCGGTGTGGCCGATCGTCGAGCGGCCGGTTCCCGCGAGCACCGTTGACGGCGAGCACGCCTGGCCGACGCAGCCCTTCCCGACGCGGCCGCCGCCGCTCGGGCCCCAGGGAGTGACGCTGAACGACGCTTTCGACTTGACGCCACAATTGAAGGCCGACGCGCAAGCGGAGATGAACAAGCACCGCCTGGGGCCGCTTTTCACCCCGCCTTCCTACGAAGGCACGATCATGCTGCCGGGCATTCTCGGCGGCGGGAACTGGGGCGGTGCGGCGTTCGATCCGGCCACCGATTTCCTCTACGTCAAGATCACCAACATGCCGAACATCGCCGGGGTGGCGCATCCCGATCGCTCGCCGGCGAATCCGCGCGCGAATGAAGTCGACGCCGACCTCTCCGGCGATCTCGCTCACATGAACGCGACGTTCGATCACGGCATCCCGCTCACCAATCCTCCCTACGCCTTTCTCGAAGCGGTGAACCTTCACGACGGCGCCATCGCCTGGAAAGAGCCGTTTGGGGACTGGCCGGCGCTGCGACGCATTCCGGCGCTGGCGGGAGTGAAGCTGCCGTCCAAGCTGGGCGTCCCCGGCCCGCAAGCAGGTATCGTAACCGCCGGGGGCCTGGTGTTCATCGGCGCCGAGGACACCTACCTTCATGCCATCGACAAAACCACGGGAAAGGATTTGTGGCAGGGGGCGCTGCCGGACCGCGCCTTCGGCACGCCGATGACCTACCGCACGCGGGAAGGGCATCAATTCGTGCTGATCGCCGTCGGCCGCGGCACCGATGCCCAGATCATGGCGTTCTCGCTCGAAAACCAGGCGCAGGGCGCGGCCGCCCCGCAGTAGGCTTGCGCGCCGGAACGCGTTCCGGAGGATCAAGATGGTGCAACGACGCACGTTCCTGAAATCGGTTGTCGCCGCGATTATCCCGTTCCTGTTCCCCCGATGGCTGCGGGCGAGAATCCCGGCGCTGGCCCCGGACGCCGTGTCTGCCCCCGAGCAGGCCCAGTTGCGGGAACTCGCCGCGGTGGTGCTGCCGGCCTCGCTTGGCCGGGCGGGCACCGATGCCGTCGCCGACCAGTTCGCGAAATGGATACGGAATTACAAGCCCGGGGCGGATCTCGGCTACGGCTACGGTTTCACCCAGCCTCGCGTGGCGCCACCGAGTCCCGCCGGCGGCTATCCCGGCCAGTTGGCCGCGCTGGAGGCGGCCGCCAAGGCCAAGGGAAATTCCTTTGCCAGACTCGATCGCGCCGGCCAACGAGAGATCGTTGGCGCGGCGCTCGAGCAGGCGAAAATCAGCGACGTTCCCCGCCGGCCGGGCGGGGCGCACGTCGCTGCGGACTTGATGTCCTTCTTCTTTTACGGCCCCGGCGGGGAGGATTTTCTCTACAACGCCGCCATCCACCGCGACGAGTGCCGCGGCTTGCCCGATTCTCCCCGGCGGCCGGCGCGGTTGCGCTGAGGAGCCGAACCGATGCCCGTCCACGAAAGCGACGTTTGCATCATCGGGGCCGGCATATCCTCGGCGCTGCTGGCGGAGAAGCTCTCCGAGCTGCGCCCCGGGCTTTCGATCATCGTGGTCGAGGCCGGGCGGCGGATATTCGATTTCGAAAACCGGTTCACCTACCGGGAGCGCGCGCTCGATTACGGCGAGAATCCGTGGCCGGGCGACTGGATTCCCGATCAATCCGCCGAGGGCATCATCTCCCGCACGATGGCGGTGGGCGGCCAGGCGCTGCACTGGGGCGCGGCCTGCAACCGGTTTTCCGCGGAGGACCTGCGGCTGAAATCCATGTTCGGGCTCTACGAGGATTGGCCGCTCGAATGGGGCGACCTCGAGAAACACTACTGCGAAGCCGAACGCCGGCTGGGCGTTTCCGGCGGGCCCAGCCCGTTTCCCGGCGACAAAATGTCGCGGCCCTATCCGATGCCGCCGATGCCGCTGAGCTGGGATCTGCGGCAATTGAAAATCTGGGGCGAGAAGACCGGCTGGCCGTTCATGGGCATCCCCCAGGCGAAAAACACCGTCGCTGGTTACGACGGCCGCTCGATTTGCATGCGCTGCGGCACCTGCGAATTCTGTCCCACCGGTGCGAAGTACTCGCCCGATTTCACGTTCAAGCGCCTGCTCGCCCAAAAGAAAATCGCCCTGCACGACAACACTTTGATTCGCAAGCTGGTGCTTGCCGGCGGGAAGACGACGGTTGCCGCCGCCCAGGCGGTGCATCGCGAGCGGCCCGGCGAGCCGGTGGAGTACCGCGCCAGGACCTTCGTCGTCGCCTCGGGCTACACCTGGAGTTCGCACCTGCTGCTGCTCTCCGCCAATCCGCAGTTCCCCGGCGGCCTGGCCAACCGCACCGGACAGGTGGGCAAGTACATGAACGGCCACGCGTTCATCTCCGCCATCGTCAATCTCGATGTTCCCGTCCTGCCCGACATGAATCCGCTGTTCGGGCTCATCTCCCGGCAATTCTTCCGCTGCCCGCCGGACCAGAAGCCCTACGTTCGCCACGACCTGCGAATCTGGTCGAACGATCCCCGCGTTCCCCTGCGCTTGAAGGACGATCGCGGCCGGTTGCTCCTGGGCGACGATTTGGCCGCGGACTGGCGCCGGCGCATCCCTCCGGGCACCGCCCGCGTGCGCGCCTATTACGACGTTCATCCTGACGAGAGCAGCGAACTCACTCTCGATCCCGCCCACAAGAACCGGTGGGGCGACCCGCTGCCGAAAATCGTTCATCGCTTCGACGCCGCCACCGAGGCGCGGCTCCCCGCCACCAAGCAGCACATCCTCGGCGTGTTCCAGAAAATGGCCGCCAACGACGCCGGCAAAATCGTGGCGACGTTCGAAGGCCGTTATCTGGATCACCCCGCCGGCGGCTGCCGCATGGGCGTCGATCCCGCCACCAGCGTCACCAACAGCTACGGCCGCACCCACGATCACCGGAACCTGTTCGTCGTCGGCGCACCCACGCTGCCGACCGCCGGCTGCACCAACGGCACGCTCACCTTCGTCGCGGTCACCCTGCGGTCGGCCGAGGAAATCGCCCGGGATTTTTCTGCCGGCGGCCCCTCGGCCCGCCACGGCGGGCCAGGAACAAGCCGCGGCGGTGAGGGTGGCGCCCGCGAATGACCGAACCTGTCCGGCGCGGCCGGCTGCTGCCGCCCAGCCGCGCCGGTCAAATCTTGGCGCCGCCTTTCCCCGAGCTCCCCTGGTATCGGAGAACCATCATGAAGCACAGCAATCGTAAAGGAAGAATCATGGCGTTGTGCCTGACGGTCGCGGCTTTGTGCGCGGCCGTGGCGCGTCCGCTGCGGGCCCGGCATGCCGCGGCGGCGAATTCGCTTGCCAGCCAGGCGGGCTCGCTTGCCGTCGATCCCGCCATCTACCGCGCGCTCCCGTTTCGCTTCATCGGCCCGCTCGGCAATCGCGTGGCCGCGGTCGCCGGCGTCGCCGGCGATCCGCTGGTTTACTACGCCGGTGCCGCTTCCGGCGGCATCTTCAAAACCACCGACGGCGGCGCCACCTGGCGCGCGATTTTCGATCGCGAGCCGGTATCTTCGATCGGCTCGCTCGCCGTGGCTCCGTCCGATCCGGATACCGTATGGGCGGGCACCGGCGAGACGTCCATCCGCAGCAATATTTCGATGGGCTGGGGCATCTACAAGTCCACCGACGCGGGCCGCGCCTGGCGGCGGATGGGCCTCGAGAGCACCGGCCGCATCGGCCGCATCGTCATCGATCCGGCGGCGCCCGGCACCGTTTTCGCCTGCGCCCTGGGCAACTCCTACGGCCCGCAACCCGACCGTGGCGTTTTCCGCACCACCGATGGCGGCCAGACCTGGCAGAAAGTGCTCTACGTCGACGAGAATACCGGCTGTTCCGATCTCGCCATCGATCCCTCGAATCCCCGCGTCTTGTTTGCCGGCATGTGGCAGTTCGTCATTCATACCTGGGGCCAGGAGAGCGGCGGGCCCGGCAGCGGCATCTTCCGCACCACCGATGGCGGCGCCCACTGGACCCGGCTGGCGGGCCACGGCCTGCCCGAGCAGGAAGTCGGCAAAATCGGTTTGGCCATCGCCCGCAGTGACCCCAAACGCGTCTACGCCATCATCGAAACCGGCACCGGCGAGCCGTTCCAGGGCAAGCCCACCGCCGAAGGCGAGCTGTGGCGCTCCGACGACGGCGGCGACCATTGGCAGATGATGAATCCCAGCCACGACGTCGCCGGCCGCCCGCACTACTATTCCCGCATGGAAGTGAATCCCGACAACGAAAACGAGGTGTATTTCCTTACCGCGTCGGTCGCCATTTCCGAGGACGGCGGCAAAACGCTTCGCGTCATTCGCGGCTATCCGCTCACCGCCGGCGGCCACGTGCTGGTGACGCCGCCGCTCGGCGATTTCCACGGCATGTGGATCGATCCCACGAACGGCAATCGGATGATCGTGTGCAATGACGGCGGGGTCGGCATCTCGGCGAATCGGGGCGCCACCTGGCAGCGGGTGCAACTGCCCAATGCCCAGGTCTATCACGTCGAAGTCGATAACCAGATTCCCTATTTCGTTTACGGCAACCGCCAGGACGGCCCGTCCTTCCGCGGGCCCAGCAACAGCCTGATTTTCGGCTACGGCCACTTCGCTCCCACCATCTCGATGAGCGAGTGGATGACCGTCGGCGGCGGCGAGAGCGGCTGGACGATTCCCGATTCCGTCGATCCCAACATCATCTGGTCCAGCGGCACCGCCGCCGGGCCCATCGGCGGCACTATCGACCGCTACGACGCCCGCACGCGGCAAGCCCGCAGCGTCGAGGTGTGGCCCGATGAAACCGAAGGGTTTCCCGCTGGCGCGCTGAAGTACCGGTTCAACTGGACTTTCCCGGTGGCGATGGATCCCCTCGATCACAACCGGGTTTTCGCCGGCAGCCAGGTGGTGCACATGACCACCAACGGCGGCCAGAGCTGGCAGGCGATCAGCCCCGACCTCACCCTCAACGACAGGAGCAAGCAGGGGCCGTCGGGGGGATTGACCGGCGACAATATCGGTCCCGAATACGGCGGTACGCTCATGTCGATTGCCGCCTCCCCGGTCCAGGAAGGCGTCATCTGGACGGGAAGCAACGACGGACAGGTGTACGTCTCCCGCGACGGCGGCAAGAACTGGGCGAACGTTTCGAAGAACATCCCCGATTTGCCAGCGTGGGGAACGATTTACTGCGTCGACCCGTCGCCGTTCGCCGCGGGCGCCGCCTATATCACCGTCGAATTCCATCAGCAGGATGACTTCGATCCTTACGCTTACAAAACCGCCGATTTCGGCCGCACCTGGACGAAAATCACCGGCGGCATCCCGCCTTCGCCGCTCAGTTACGCCCACTTCATCTACGCCGATCCCTTCCGCAAGGGGCTGCTGTTCCTGGGGACCGAGAACGCGCTGTATGTTTCCTTCGACGACGGCGGGGACTGGCAGCCGCTACAGAACAATCTGCCGCACGCGCCGGTCTACGGCATCATCGAGCAGAAGCATTTCCACGATTTGGCGCTCGCCACCTACGGACGCGGCTTCTGGATACTCGACGACATCTCTCCGCTCGAGCAGCTCACGCCCCAGGTGCTCGATTCCGACGCCTATCTGTTCCCGCCGCGCACCGCCTATCGCTTCCGCGGCTACACCGCCTCCCTCGCTCCGTCCTACGAACCCTCCCAGGGTTTCAATCCTCCTCCCGGAGCGGACATCAGCTACTTTCTGAAATCGGGTGTCGAGGGCGGAGTCGAGCTCTCGATCTTCGACAGCGCCGGCCATCTGGTTCGCACACTCGAGGGCCCGGGGCGCCCGGGCATCAACCGGGTTTGGTGGAATTTCGAATCCGAGCCCAGCCCGTCCGCGCCGGTCGTCTTCCGCACCCACCCCGTCTACGCCCCCTGGATGATCCCCGGCCCGAATGGCCGGCGGACCAGGGGCGGCATCTCGATTCTGGAGCCGCCCGGAACTTACACGGTGAAGCTCAGCGCCGCCGGCAAGGAATTCACCCAGCGGTTGACCGTGCTCAAGGATCCTCACTCCGGCGGCACGATTGCCGATATCCAGGCGCAGATCGCTTTTCTCCATCAGGCGCAGGCGAATTTGAAAATCGCCGGCGAAATGATCGATCAGCTCGAAGTGATCCGCGGCCAGCTCGAAGATCTTCCTGCCGCCGAAGCGTCCAACCCGGCGATTCGCACCGCCGCCGGCGCGCTCGATCAAAAACTCATTGCTTTCGAAGAGCGGCTCGACGATATCCGGGTCACCGGGGGGCAGGACGGCATGCGCTGGCCCGCGGGAATCCTTCAGAAGATTTTTCACGTTGCCAGCGACGCTCAGGCAGACGATTTCACTCCCACCGATCAGGAAATTGCCGTCAATGCGATGTATACGGCGGAACTCCGCCGCTGGCAGCCGGAACTGGCAGGCGCAGTGAACCAGGATGTGGCGGATTTCAACCGTCTGCTCACCGGGCAGAATTTTCCGCCCATCAGGACAGCCGTCCCGGCGCCCGCGCCCGAGCGGCCACGACGGCCGGGTTCACGGATTGCAATTGATCGTTCCCGTAATTAGAATCCGCGAGCGTGCAGAGGAGTTGAGGATTACTGCAATGAAATACTGGCTTGCGATCGCTCTTTCGCCAATACTCGCGCTGGCCGGGTGCGCCGGCCGCCAGCCGGCCACCGGCCGCGGCCTGACAATCGGCCAGGCGATTCAAATCAAATTTCCTTCCGATCCCGGTTGGTCGCCCGACGGTAGCCACATCGCGTTCCTGTGGGATGAAGGTGGCGTGCACAGCTTGTACGTCGTCGCCGCCAGCGGCCAAGCACCGCCGCTCAAGCTGATGAGTTATCCCTGGAGCGAGGTATCGGGCGGAGGCACGGTCCCGCCTCCCTTCTGGAGCCATGACGGCTCCACGCTCTATTACCCCAGCAACGGCCAGTTGTGGCAGGTGGCGGCGGCGGGAGGCAGCCCCCGCCCCGCCTGGAATGCCGCCGGCCGCGAAGGCGGCTTCGCGCTCTCGCCCGACGGAACCCGTGTGGCATTCGTCCGCGCGGCGGGAAAAGGGCCGGGGCAGGGAAGCGATTTGATCGTGCGATCGCTCGCCGGCGGGGCTGAGATCCGCGCGGCGCACGATCCTTATAGTGTCCGCGGCATCGTGTGGTCGCCCGACGGCGCCCACCTGGCCTACACGGCCGGGTCCCAGGTGATTCCGCATAACGATGTGCCGCCGTACGTCGGCCGGAAACTGATTTTCGTTGCCACCGAAGTCACTCCCGGCCGGCTGTTCGTCGTTCCGTCCGCAGGAGGCCGACCGGTGGCCGCCGGCATGGGCGGCGAGCAGGGAGTGCGCTGGATCGATCGCACGCACCTGGTATTCGCCGTCGAGCCGACTCCCTACAAAATCCGGACCATCTATCTTGCGGGCGTCACCGGCGGCGCGCCGAAAATGATCCATCAGGACGTCGAGGATAAATTCTGGAGCATGCCATACGGGGCGAATGACGGGCCGCAACCCTCGCCGGATGGCCGCTGGATCGCCTACCTCTCCGACACTGATGGCTGGGACCACCTCTACGTCATGCCCGCCGGCGGCGGCGCGCCGGTGAAAATCACCGACGGCGATTTCGAGTCGTGGCGGCCGGTGTGGTCGCACGACAGCACCCGCATCGCCTTTGACGCGAACGCGCCGGGGAAGCCGGGCGACCGGCAACTGGGAATCGCGACAATCGGGAACGATCCGGCGCACGCGGTCATCCGCTACATCACCCAGGGCGACGGCACCAACATCGCGCCGGAATGGTCGCCCGACGACAGCGCAATCGCCTATCAGCACGCCGATTCCTCGCATTCCGCCGATCTGTTCACCATCCCCGCGGCGGGAGGCAGCGCGGCGCGGCTCACCGAATCGATGCCCGCGGGCATCGATCCTTCGCTCTTCGTCGCGCCGCAGTTGATCCACTACCCGGGAGCGCATGGCGAGATGGTGCCTGCCTGGCTCTTCGTGCCGAAGGGCCTGGATCGCTCGAAGAAGCACGCGGCGATCATCTGGGTGCACGGCGACGGCGTGAATCAGAATTACGACGGCTGGCACGTCCAGCAGCACTACGCCACGTATTACAGTTTCCATCAGGTTCTGCTGCAGGAAGGCTACGTCGTGATCGCGCCCGACTACCGCGGCAGCATCGGCTACGGCCGTCAGTGGCGCACCGGCGTCTACAACAGCGTCGGGGTCGACGACGCCGACGACGCCTGGATGGCCGCCAATTATCTGAAAACGCTGCCCTACGTCGATCCCGAGCGCATCGGCATTTGGGGGTTGAGCTACGGCGGCTTCTTCACGCTGATCGCGGTCACCAAGCAGCCCACTCTGTTCCGCGCCGCCGTCGACGTCGCCGGCGTCGTTTCCTACGACATGTATTACGAGGATCCCTATCACGGCGGCTGGACGGTCAGCCGGATGAACGGAGGTCCGGAGCAGAATCCCGCCGCCTACGCGAACGCCCGGCCCATCGACCACATGGACCGGCTGGAGCGCCCGTTGCTGATCCTGGCGGGCACCGCCGACGTCAATGTGCCGTTCGTCGAAACCGTTGCGCTGGTCGATCGGCTGCTCGCGCTGGGCAAGGGCCCTCTGTTTTCGTTCCGCATGTATCCCGGGGAATTCCACTATTTCGACCGGGCGTACGTGCTGGAGGACGCCTGGCGGCACGTGGACCGCTTTTTCCGCGAACACCTGCATCCGAGCGAAACGGATTAGCGGAAGCGCGCGGCGCACCGGGCCGGTGTACACGTCTTGTATCCAAAATTGCCTTGACCTTTCGAGGGGGCAGGACTAAATAGAAGAACGTCGAATCGGCCGTGCGGATCCTGGGAGTGAGGCGGGTTTGTCGCACCTGCCTCCGGGCACGGGAACGATGACGCCTCAGTTGGTCCGCGCGGTGTTTCGCCCTGCGATCCTGCAAGGGGGGAGACTGACTATGCCGCTGCGTTCCCGATCAATCACGCTGAAAGGCCAGGAGTGCCAGCTCTTGCTGTTCCTCTTCACTTTCCTGCTTCTCGGGGGTATCGCCGGCGCTCAAGTGGCGATTACCGGCAAAATCACCGGCGTTGTCACCGACGCTTCCGGCGCGGTGGTGCCGAACGCCTCCGTGGCGGTCAAGAGCACGGCGCTGATGACCTCGCGCACCACCAAGACGGCGAACGACGGCAGCTACCTGTTCGATTTGCTGCCGGTCGGTTCCTACGAGGTTTCCATCACCGCTCCGGGCTTTCGCACCTACGTGCAGAGCGGGATCGTGATCAATGCCGGGTTCACAGCGACGGTAAGCCCGAAGCTCGAGGTGGGCCAGGTGGCGCAGACGGTCACCGTGACCGGGGAACCCGCTGTCGACGTCAAGACCGTCGAGGCCACCACTACCTTCGACGAGCATCTGCTGCAGAACATTCCCTACGGGCGCGATCCGTGGTCGACGGTGGCGCAAACGCCTGGCGCCACGCTGAGCACCGTGGACGTCGGCGGCAATCAGAGCTATCAGCAGTCCACCATGCAAATCCACGGCAGCAATCCCGGCGAGCAGCTCTTCGCTTACAACGGCCTGGACTTGAACTGGCCGGGCTCGAACGGCGGCTTCACGCAGTTCTACACCGATCAGGACTCGTTTCAGGAATTCGAGGTGGTGCACGACAACTCACCGGCTTCGGTCCCGATCGGCGGCGTCTACATGAACATGGTAATCAAATCGGGTTCGAACACGCTGCACGGCCTCGCCGCCGCCTATTACAGCACCGCCGCCACCGAAGCGAGCCCGAGCCTGCCCACTTTCAACGGCGCCCCGGTGAACGCCGGCTCGCCCATCGTCATGTCGCGCGATACCGCCACCAACTTGGGCGGTCCGCTGCTCCGCAATAAATGGTGGCTCTTCGGCGGCTATCACCGGTACGACTTGCGCGAGGACATCCTGGCGGTGCGGCTGAAGAACGGCCAGCCCATCGTCGACAACAACCACCAAACCGACACCGATTTGCGCAGCGACTGGCAAATCGGCTCGCGCAACCGCGTCAGCTTCGTCTGGCTGTGGAACGAGCAGAACCGTTTCGCCCGGCGATCGGGCGGCTTCCAGTTCGTCGCGCAAGACGCGAGCTGGGTGCAGATCGAGCCCGCCTACATTCTCGAGGGTCTCTGGACCAGCCAGGTGACCTCGAATCTGCTGTTCGATTTCCGGTTCGGCTACAACAAGATCGTGTTTCCGCTGAGCGCCCAGCCGGGCGTGCTGCCGACGGCCGTGCCCACCGAGGACATCACCCTTTCGACCCTGATCAACGCCCCCACCACCACTCAGGTGAATCCATCGTGGCTCTACAAATTCGCGGTGAGCGGCTCCTATTACAAAGCGGCGTGGGCGGGGACCCACAACTTCAAGTTCGGCTTCGAGACCGGCCGGAACGTCAACCCGTATCACTACAACGTCAACGACGGCCTGAACGCCGTGTTCAACAACGGCGCGCCGCTCGAAGTGATCGCCTACAACACTCCGCTGCACCTCGACAACCGCTTCAACGACGACGCAGTCTATCTCTCCGACGATTGGACCCTCCACCGCCGGCTCACCCTGAACCTAGGCGTGCGCTACGACCACTGGGTCACTTATTGGCCCGAGCAAGTCAGTCCCGCGGCGACGTTCGCCACTCTGTTCCCGCAGCGAACGTTTCCCGCCCGAGGCGGCGTCGTCGATTGGAACAACGTCTCCCCGCGCATCGGGCTCGCTTTCGACCCGAACGGCCGCGGCACGTCGGTGTTTCGCTTCAGCTACGACCGCTACTACTCGATTGAAGGATCGCAACTGGCCGAGGCGATCGACCCGAACGGGCTGAGCACGCAAACTTTCCTGTGGAACGGCGCCACCGACAGTAACGGCATTCCCCTAACGAGCGAATGGCTCCAACCTGCCAACTTCGTCGGCGCTTCGGGAGGGAAGTTCACCACCATCGATCCCAGCCTGTCCCGGCCTTACTCCGACGAGGTCGCCGCCGGCTACCAGCGGCAGGTGTGGCAGAACCTCACGCTGAGCGCCACGTACTACTTCCGCCACTTCAGCGATCTGATCGGGCGCGAAAACCTCGCTGCTTCCCCCTCCGACTACACCGCGGTGACCACGCTCAAGGGCAGTCCCATCATCAACGGGGTCACCGGCCAGGCGATGACCCTTTACAATCTCAATCCCGCGCTGGTCGGCAAAACCAACTTCTTCATCACCAATATCCCGCTGCTGGGCAACAACCGGTACGACGGCGTCGAATTCGACGCCAACAAGCGGCTGTCCAATCGTTTCTCCCTGCTCGCCGGTTTCACCATCCAGCGGCAGAAGGGCGAATTCCTGCGCGGGGGCGCCAACCAGGCCCTGGGCGACAACTTCAACGATCCCAACCTGAGCATCAACCGCGCCAACAGCTACCTCAACTTCGACTCGACTTACGTCTTCAAGCTCGACGGCACCTACCAACTGCCCTGGAATTTCGGTTCGAGCGTCAATTTCCAGCATTACACTGGTTTCCCGCTCACTCCCACCGAAGTTTTCCGCGGCCTGAACCAGGGGCCGGTGAGCGTCAGCCTCGAGCCCGGCGGCGTGATTCGGCTGCCCAGCGTCAACCTGCTCGACGTCCGCTTCTCGCGCACCTTCAGCATCGCCGATCGATACCAGATCGAGCCGCTGGTCGATTTGTTCAACATGACCAACGCCCAAACGGTGGTTGCCCGGGTCACCAGCTTCGGGCCCGCCTACCTGAAGCCCAGCAATACGGTGAATCCGTTCCTGGCGAGAATCGGCCTGCGGTTCACCTTCTAGCTGAGGCAGGCGATAAGAGGCGGTCGTCCTCTGCCCGTTTCGCAGTGCGGGCGCGATGGACCCCGTCAATGTTGAGAGGCAGTCGGCTACCTTCCGTCGCCACATGCGCCGGTAGGTGCGCCCGGCCCCTCCGCCGCCGCCGGTAGTGGGTCAGTTTGGCAACATTTGCGCCCACGTCGATTGGGTACTGAGAGGAGATGCAGCAAATTGAATGTTTTGGCTTGGCGCACAGGTCCCGCAGAGCGGGATGCCACCGCCAAACTGACCCACTACCCCGCCGCCCTTCTCTTGCTTACCGAGGGGAAAGACGGTATCCTCTCTCGGTAAGCGAGGAGAGCGGTTGCCGGCGGCTTCGGCACGCTGAGCGCTTCGGGAAATGAATCCGGAACGATGGCCGTTCACCCTGCCCTTGCGGCTGCGATCGCTGTTCCGCCGCCGGCAGGCAGACGGCGAGTTGGACGAAGAGCTGAGGGACCACGTCGAGCGGAAAGCGCGGGAATACGCCGGCCGGGGGATGAGCGGGGAAGGGGCGCGACGCGCGGCGCTCATCGAGCTGGGCGGGCTCGAGCAGGCGAAGGAAGCGTGCCGGGACGCACGCCGCGTGAATTGGGTTCAAGACATGGTCCAGGACTTGCGATACGGTTCGCGAATCCTCCGCAAGTCCCCCGGCTTCACCACGGTGGTCGTCGTCACCCTGGCGCTCGGCATCGGCGCAAACACCGCCATTTTCAGCGTGGTGGACTCCATCTTGCTTCGATCCCTCCCTTTCAAAGGCGCCGACCGCCTCGTCGATATAACCGAATACGACCCGGGCAGAGTGGATAGCGCGGGCGTGCCGTTCCCCGATTATGTCGTCTGGAAGCAGCAAAACACCGTGTTCGAGGAGACAGCGGCCTATTTTCTGATCAACGCCTCGAATGACGTTGTTTTGGGCGGAGCATCTTCCGCCGAGCGCGAACGGTATTCGACGGTCACGAACAGCTTCTTCGACATTCTGGGTGTGCACCCCGAACGTGGCCACGGCTTCTCCGCGAGCGACGAAGTTCCCGGCGGCGCAAAGGTCTTTCTCGCCAGCGACGCGCTCTGGCGCGGCATGCTCGGCGGCGATCCTCATGCCATCGGCAAGACATATCTGCTGGATGGAGAGAACTACACGCTCGCGGGAGTGATGCCGCCGGGGTTCGATTTCCCGAAAGGCTGCAGCGTTTGGGTTCCCACCAGCACGCTCGGCGCAAGGGGCCTGCACGACCGTATTTCTCATCCGTATCACGTGCTGGGAAGATTGCGGCCGGGAACGAGTCTTTCGCAAGCCGAAGCTCAAATCGAGACCATCCAAGAGCGTCTCGCAAAGGCCTATCCGAACGCGGAAGCCGACTGGCACGTGCGCGCGCAGCCCCTTCTCGATGAAATCGTCGGGGATGTAAAGCCGTCGCTGCTGGTGTTGCTGGACGCGGTCGGCTTCATTCTGCTAATCGCGTGCACGAACGTGGTGAATCTCATGCTGGCGCGCTCTTCGGCTCGGGAAAGGGAATTCGCCATTCGCTCGGCTCTCGGGGCGGGGCGCATGCGCCTGTTGCGTCAGAACGTCGCGGAAGGTTTCCTCCTCGTCTCGATGAGCAGCGTGCTGGCCGTTGCCTTCGCGAAATGGGGATTGGCGCTGGCCGTTTCGCTGACCTCGGTGCATCTGCCGCGGATGGAATCGCTTCGCCTGAGCGTCCCGCTGCTCGCGTTCCTCGCCGCGGTGGCGGCGTTGACGACGAGCCTCGTCGGCCTCGCGCCCGCGCTGCAAGGCTCGCGCCAGGACCCGCAGGGCGGGCTGCGCGAGGGGCAGCGCGCCGGAACGATGGGTCGGCGGAGCCAGCGGCTCCGCAACGGCCTCGTCGTCTCCGAAGTGGCCCTTGCGCTGGTGCTCCTCTGCGGCGCAGGTTTGATGCTTCGGAGTTTTCTGCAACTCAACCGGGTGAACCCCGGTTTTCAGCCCGGGCACCTGCTCACGTTCAAAGTCGCTCTGCCCGGCGCCGAATACCCCAAGAGCGAACAAACGAAAGCTTTTTTTGATCGGCTGCTCGAACGTCTTCCATCCATCCCCGGCGTACGGGACGCAGCGGCAATCACGTTTCTGCCGCTGAGCGGGCAATCCGATTGGGGCCGATTCGAAATCGAGGAGCGCCCAGCGGTGGACTGGTCCCATGCGCCGCTCGTAGATGGAGGCGGCGGAGTGAGCATCAATTACTTTCGTACCCTCGGAATTGCGCTGCTGCGCGGACGCGAGTTCACGACAGCGGATGCGCAGAACCGGAATACGATCGTCATCAACGAAGCGACGGCGGAGAAATTCTGGCCTGGCGCAGATCCCCTCGGCCAACATATTGTCGGCCGCAACCGCTCGAACCCGCGTGAGATTATCGGCATCGTCGCAGACGTCAAGAGCGCGGGGCTCGATGCGCAAGACGAGCCGGAGATGTACGCGCCCTACGGAGGCGCGTGGTACATGAATTTCGTACTGCGCACGAATCAGGAACCCGCCAGCGTGATTTTTGCGGTGCGGGCTCAAGTTGCCGCCTTAGACAAAGGCGTACCGGTGTATCAGGTGGCGACCATGGACCAGCTTTTGAGCCGCTCGCTTGCACCGGAACGGTTCGATCTGTTTCTCCTCGCGCTTTTTGGCCTGCTTGCGTTGGGCCTCGCCGCCGTCGGCATTTACGGCGTCTTGGCTTTCAGCGTCAGCGGGCGCACGCAGGAAATCGGTGTACGCCAGGCGCTGGGCGCTCATCAGGGCGACATTCTTCGCCTCATCGTCCGGCAAGGCATGAAGCTTGCGGTCGCCGGCATTCTCCTCGGCATCGGCGGCGCGGCAATCCTCACGCGGCTGATGGCGAGCTTGCTTTACGGCGTGAGCGCCACTGACCCAGAAACGTTTCTGGCGGCGGCGGTTCTGCTGGCGATGGTGGCGATGATGGCGTGTTACGTTCCCGCGCGCCGGGCCACCCGAGTGGCGCCGATGGCCGCGCTTCGGTGCGAATAATCGGAAGGAGCCGGGTCCATCCGGGCGGCCCCGCAACCAACCACGCCTGGCTCTATCGGCCGTAGGAGCGCCGCCGCGCTAGCGCCCGAACCCGGAACCCAACCTTGGGCGTATAATTGGCCGCGCTTTTCCAGAGGGGATTCCCGGCCGAATTCAGGCCGGATCAAGGAGGAGAACGTGAACCGTATCCTCGTGGCAGCACTGGTTGTCATCGGGGCGGGCGCGATCGCGCTCGGGCAAGCCAAGCCGGGGGCGATGGGCAGGCAGAAGGCGTCCAGAACCGGCGCAGCTCGCGCCGGGAGCGTCACGGCGGAGTTGACGAGCGCCGAGCACGCTTGGATAGATGCCGACATAGCCGGCGACACCGAGAAGGTCGGCGCGGTGCTCGGCGACGATTGGGTTGGGATTGGACCGGACGGCCAATCGCAAACCAGAGCGCAGTACCTCGCTGAAGTCAAGAACGGCAAGAACAAACTTGATTCCTTCGAAATGGGTCCGCTCGCGGTGCGCGCCTATGGCGGCACCGCCGTCGTGCGCGGCTCGGACACCGAGAAAAGCAGCTATGCCGGCCGGGACACGAGCGGCAAGTACGTCTGGACCGACGTGTTCGTGAAGCGGAATGGCGAGTGGAAGGCAGTCTCGTCGCAAATCACCAAACTGAGCGGCGCGGCGGGAGGCTTCTGAGCAATCGTAGCGATCCGTAGTGAGGAGTGCGGCCGCCGACGCGCGGCCCAGGGGTAGCTTCGCCTGCCGAGAGCGCCGCCGTTATAGGGATCGAGTCGCCCTCACGGATTGGCGGCGCAGTTGGGGAAATGAAAGCTGCCAATCACCGTGCCCCAGAAAAAGTTATCGATTCCGAAGAGGTCCGTCGTCGTCGAGTATTCGGTTGTGTACCAGAAGGTGCAGTCATCGTGGGGATCGACGGCCATGCTGCTGTAGTCGCCCCAGCGAGAGTAGGTGTCCTGGAAGTTCGGGCCGGGGAAGATGGTCGACTCGGTTTCCATTCCCGTTTCCCCGAGGACGGAATTCAACCCGGTGACCGCGACGCTGGGATAAATCGAGCTGCTTGAAGTGCTGTAGCCGAGCCCGAAGTCGCCGGCACTGTCCTGGGCAATGCTGCCCATCCAGCGATAGGTCGCCAGGTCGGGGCTGAAGGTGCTTTGGTCGCATACTTTGAAGGGAACCGGCGCGGTTTGGCTGCAGAGTTTGTACCAGCGGATGCCTGCCTGATGGCTGGTCGAACTCAACTGCACCGAATGGTTCACCACCATCGCCTGCGAAGCCCCGTAGTTGCGATAGGAAAGCCGATACATCAGCCGGTCACCCAGCGAATCAAGTTGTTGCGTCGTCCCAAGCTCAGGCACGCAGGTGCCGCCGCCGCAAGCCTCGTGAAACGTTCCGACGCTCAAGTTGCCCAGCGCCACCAGCTTGCCCGACTGGAACTGGTAGAGGGTCAGCTCGTTGCCGGAGGTAGAGCTGAGATTGTCCACGAACTGGAGGTAATAGTCGGAGCCGGCAGGCAGAGTAGGACCATCGACATCGGCGGGCAGAATATTGTAGATCGCGGCGTTGCCGCTTCCGGTGCAGGTGAAAGTCACGGACCCGGGAAGGGTAGTCGGCCGCGGGAAGCTGCAGGCCTGCGCGCCCAGAAACGTCGCACTGATGGCCCCGGTAAAGCGATTTACCTTGAGCTTGAACATGTTGGCCGAAAAATAGATCCCGTCGCCCCAAACGGCCAGTTTGGGGTAGTCGGGCGTGTCGGAGCCGAAGGGGATGTCGTAGACCTGGTACGATCCCGCCGCATCGGCCGTGTCCGAAATGGCCAGGCAGTAATCGTTCTGAGTGAAGTCGGAATTGTAGGCGAGCTGTCCGATCAGCCAGTGGCCGTCGGACTTGTCCCAAAGCACGACCGTGTCGCCACCATCTCCATTGGCGTTGCAATTGGCCGTGGCGGGCAAATTACCAAAAAGCGCGCTCAGGTCCGTCGAGCCCAAAACCTGGCCGCCTGAAGTATCGTAAACCGCGTAGCTGGTGTTCACGATCTGCGCGATTTCCGTGCCTCCATTGACATTCGCAAGGTTCTGGCCCCCGACGGACAAATTGGTGTCGGGAGGAATGGCGCCGGTGAAACTTTGCCCCTGGAACGCGGCTGTCGTCGAGAAGGTTGCAGTGTAGCTGGCCGTCTGCAAGTCGGGGTCTGTCCAGGGTCCCCCGCCACCCCCGCCGCCTCCTCCGCGCGGCTTTTTCGGCAGGCGCAGGGGAACCTCGCGCGGCGGTTTTCCCGGGCGCCACTGTGGCGGGGTGGGAGGGTACGAACGCAGCGCAGCGGTACTGCCGTGGGCGATGGAACGGATCTGAATACCGGGGGGTTGTTGAGCGGCCACCGGCGCGGCGACGAATGCAATCAGTGCAGCCAGCCCGGCGAATCTTGCTTTGGCTTCCATGGCAGCGCGCCTCCCTTGGCTCGCAGGAAATGGCGGACGGCCGGTAAGGCCGTGAAGGTGGATCGATTCTATGCTCGTCCCGGGGACCGGTCAACGGCCCTGCGAGGGCGCCCGCGTAGCACAGGGTTCTGGTACCTGCACTCCCTTCACTCCATCGGAGGCTTACTCCACCACCCCCACCTTGTCCGCTCCGCTCAGCGCCATCCAGATGCGGCCTTGGGCGTCGCGGGCCATGTTGCGCACTCCCGACTGCGGCGAAAGCATCGGAAAGCTCGAGAACTTGCCGTTGCGGGGATCGAACCGAACCAGGTTGTTGCCGCGGAATTCCTCGTACCAGATGGTGCCGCTCTCATCCACGGCGATTCCGTATGGGGCGGAGTTGGCGCCACCGGGGCTCGGCCAGAGGTCGAATTTCGATTCGCGCAGCTCGTATCGGCCCAGGCGCCCGCCATGGAAATCGGTGAAATAGATGGCATCGCCGGCCGCCACCAGCCGCCGGGGCCGCGCCTCGGCATCGGGAACAACATGCTCGGCAATCGCTCCCGTTGACGGATCGATCCGGCCCAGCTTGTTCGAGCCGAATTCGCAAAACCACAGTGCGCCGTCGGCGCCAATCACGATGCCGTAAGGCAGCGCGTGCGGGGTTGGAACGATATGCACCTGCACCTTGCCGGTCCGCGGGTCCAAGCGGCTCACCGCGTTCGACTGTTCGGCGGTGAACCACAAGCTGCCGTCGGGCACGAAAATCGGTGTGTGCGGATCGGTCACCGTCGCCGTCTTGAATTCGACGATCTTGCCCGTCGCCGGATCCAGCTGGCCGATTTTGCCGGCGCGGTTTTCGGTGAACCAGATATTGCCTTTGGCATCGGCGGTCAGGCCGTGGGGTCCGGCATTTGCGGTGGGCACCGGAAACAGCTTCCACTGGCGCGTGCGGGGATTGAACCGGGCCAGCTTGTCGGCGTTCATCAGCGTAAGCCACACGGCGCCGTCGGGCGCGACGGCGGGATCGTGGGGAAGGGCATTGGCCTCGGGAACCGCCCACTCGCTGATTTTCCCTGCCAGCTCTTTTGCCGCCACAGGACCGCCCACGCGAGCCGGCGTCGCGCGTCGCGCACGCGCGGCCAATGCGGCGAAGCCGGCGGTAAGAGCGACGAGCGCAGCCGTTACCAGAAGCCGGGTCGAAGCAGCATTGCGATGGATTGGTTCCATGGCCGCCTCCAAAAGGCAAGATTGTTCCCCATTCTATTCCATCGGGCGCGTTCGCCACTCCTGCGGGCTGGCGCGTTGGCCGCTGATTATTCCTCGCCCCCTCTGCCAGGCGGAGTCCCGCGCGCTCGTAGCTCAGCAGGATAGGGCCCGCCCGGGGCGGGAACCGGCATATCGAGACCGGCTTGCGTCCCCCTCAACGTTTTTCCCTCGCTCGGTGCATGTTAAACTGACTGGCGTGCGCCCGTAGCTCAGCTGGATAGAGCGTCTGGCTACGAACCAGAAGGTCGGGGGTTCGAATCCCTCCGGGCGCGCCACCTAACTCGTTACCGTTCAATGCTCCGATGTTCCCGCGGCCTGTTCCTCCGTCTGTTCTGATAACAAATTGCTAACACAAGAAAAATCCCGGCCCACGGACTCGACGTGCTCGCGACCGGATTCGAGCGCGTGCAATAGATAGAGTGCCCGGCGCGGGTCAAACAGCGGATATCCGAGACAGGGATTCCTTTATCGTCACTATTCGTCCCGATTCCTCGTGTGGAAATACGTCTTCTGGCACCGTGCTCGACGGCCCGTAAACTACCAGCGCGGGTACACCGCGTCCGAACATGAAACCTGCGTTGCGGCGTGATCCGAACACTTGTCGGATGCGGTACTTCTTCAAGACCGACGGCAGCACGGCGCGCATGTATTCGGTTTGGCGTTCGTGGTCAGGCATCGTCGTGGTATCAACGACCTGGAAATCAATACCCTGGCGGCGGAAATCTTCGGGGTGTTTCAGAACCTTGTCGATTCCCTTGTTGCATTCAAGGCTACCAAGTGTGGCAGCCGGGCTGTGGTAAAGTACAGCTCGTTTTTTCGTCTTCATATACTTCCACCTCCGCCTATCCTTCTACTCCCACCCCCTCCCCATGTCAAGCCACTGGCGGGGGCAATCGAAGGGGTGACGCTCCTTGGGAACGGCAACGGCTCAGGTTGTAACCAATGTAGGAAACTGAAGATACGCTTCAGAATCACTTTCGCTCGCGGGCAACGGACGATAAGGCGCTTAGATTTTTGACTCCCTAGGTGAGAACCGTGCCGAATCGCACGCTGAATCGGTGAAAAAAGTTCGGAAATCGTCCCCTAAGGCGCGCCAGTTCCAGCGGCCTGTTTACATCCTCGCAAGCTTTCTGCAAACGCCGGATCGTCGGCCGTCCGCGAGATCAGCACACCTACGGGCGCATCGCACGTCGTCGCTTAGCCGTAGCATTCGGGAAGACCGCCTTGCGGCGGCGCCCCCGCCCGCATACACTCGCTCCTGCGACCCGTTCCTTCGGAGCGAAGCCCATGACCGATCAGATGAATGCCGCAAGCGGCGCGACCGCGCCGTCCGGCAGGTCCGGCCTGGACATCACCAGCGTCGTGCTGGTGCTCGTGCTGGCGCTGGCGCTGGAGCTTTATCTCCGGGGGAACGTCACGATTGGCTCGATGACGCTGCTGCGCGGGATTGGGCTCGCGCTAACGATCCTCGGCTTCGTTTTCTGGGGCGTCGCCAGGATTCAACTGGGCAAGTCGTTCGCCCTGCGGGCGAAGGCGAAGACGCTGGTTACGCACGGGCTCTACTCGAAGATTCGCAACCCGATCTACGTCTTCGGCACCGTCTTGCTCATCGGCATCCTGCTCACGCTCGGCCAGCCGAGGTGGCTGCTGCTGCTCGTCATTCTGATTCCGGCGCAGGTTGCCCGCGCTCGCAAGGAGGCGCGGGTGCTGGAAGAGAAATTCGGCGACCAGTACCGCGAATACCGCCGGAAAACCTGGTTCTGAAAACTCCCCGGCGCTATTCGTACCGGAGCGCCATCACCGGTTCCACCTGCATCGCCCGCCGGGCGGGCAGCTTCCCGAACCCGCTCCGCGTTTCCCGCTTGGCGCTGCGAAGCTGGCTGCCGCGGGGCGGCCGGATTGCAAGGAGCTGGTTCCGGAGGGAAGGAAAAATCCGCACCCTTCAACCCGAAGGGTGCGGCACCCCAGATGCGAGCCACTGCAAAGCGGAATGAAGTGGAAGGCGAAGAGGGGTTGTGCGGCGATTGCGCTTTACACCGGGAAAGCTGCGGCGGTAGGCTCCGGGCTGTTTCGAGGTCGGTTACCGGAGGAGACCATGCTTGCTCAACGAGGGCCCTGGTGCTACTGGCTGCTTCCGCTGTTGCTGGCGATGGTGGCGCCGCTCGCGCCGCCCAATCCCCGCCAGCTCAATCCCGCCGCCGTGGCTTATAAGTTGCCCGGCCAAATCCATTGGACTGCGACCCCGGGCGGGGCCGAAACCGCCACACTGGTGGGCGATCCCTCGAAGGCCGGGCTCTACATCGTCCTGATCAAATGGACTCCGCATCACATGAGCCGGCCCCACTGGCACCCCAACGACCGGTTCATCACCGTGCTCTCGGGCACCTGGTGGGTGGGCACCGGCGCAAGATTCGATCCTGACAGCACCGTTCCCATGCCGGCGGGCAGCTTCGTCACCGATTTCGCCAGGCAGATTCATTACGACGGAGCGAAAGACGGGGATGCGGTGATCGAAATCGTCGGCGAGGGTCCGGCCACGGCCACGCCCGCCGAAGCGAAACCCTGAGCGGTCCCTCGACCTCGGTCGCCGCGGCGACCCGCCGTGGGCCGCACCAGGAAGAGGCCGGCGCACGCGTGACGAACTTGGGTTGGCAGCCAGCCACAACCTCCGGTCCCGATCCCGGTCCGAACCTTCGGACCTCCGAGATTCGGGACGAGGGTCCGAGCGCCCGCCTGAGGCGGGCCGACAAGGTCGTAAGCTCCGGCAAAGGGGCGGACCAAAGCAGGAGCTTCCGCGATGTTTGCGTCCCAGCGCCCCGAAGCCTCGCAATTGGCCGGGAAGCCCCTGAAGCACGTTCTGCAAGGGTTGCGCAATGACTTCTAATGTTGCTCGGCGATAAGCAAGAGGTGCAGACAAGCACCTGCGGCTTGGAAGCGCACCTCTTGGTTCTTATCTTCAAACAGAGGCAGCAATGAGCTGCGGAGCTGGGTCTGCGCCGTTTGCGCAATCATCTGAGCGGCAACCGCCCGCACGGACCAGTCATGGTCCTGAAGGGCCCGGCGCAACAGCCCGATTGAAGCCGCGTTCTTCGTGCGACCGAGAATCAGAAGGACCTGGGCGCGGTCGGAAAGTCCGGGGTCCCTGAGCAGCAGCGTCAAGGCGGAAAACCCCTCGCCGGCGCCCGGAACCGGGGCGTACCCTATCCCCTTGGTGACAATAAACATCATGCCCGAAGGGATGGAATGGAACTCGCCGGCGAAACTTCGCTCTTCCTGCCTCAGCAGGGCCGATTTCGTTTTGCGCTCGCCATCGTAAACCTCCGCAAGGACGGCGATAGCCTCCGGGTCTCGCCATCCCGCCAATAGTTTTGCGGCGGCAAACGAGACTTCGGGAACGGTGTCCGTTTCCATCGCCCTGCGCAGCGAGGCCTCGCTCTGAGGCGACTTCAGATCAGCCAATGCGCGGACGACCGCGAGTCTCACTTCCACGTTCCTGTCGTGCAGGAAGCCATCCAGGCGCTTGACCAGGATTTCATTGTGGCCAACCATGCCGACTGCGGCGATTGCCTCGATTCGTACCCTAAAATCTTTCGACTCGAGGCCTTCCCGCAGGATCGCTCGGGCGCGCTCCGCAAGCGGCGGCAGCCTGCCCGCAGTCGCCTGGGCGGCAGCGGCGGGAGCAGGCGGAGCAAAAAGGAGCCAGCAGGAGGCGAGCAGCGCGAGGGCCATCTTCGGAGATTTGGCCATGTATCGGACCTCCGTTTTTGTCATCGCCACGCGGGACAGGGCGGCTATGGCTCCCGCGTTTGTCCCGGCGATTGTAACCCTGTGTTCCTCTTCCCCGAGTGCGCCCGGCCGCCCGTGGCGACCCGATAATCTCGGCCTTCTCGAGCCCGGTGACTCCCAACCGGGCCCGAACGTGCGCGCGCGTCCGCTGCGGTTTGTCCCGAGCGAAGCCGAGGGGCGGGTGGGGGATCTGCATCTGCTGCTTTTCTCTCGTTCGATGCGGCGGCATTCCGTCGGCCGAACGCGGCGGGCCGCACCAAGCAGAGGCCGGCCCGGTTAGAGCGTATGGAGGTAAGCGATCAGGTCGTCGAATTGTTCCTGCGTAAGGACGTTTCCGAAGGCCGGCATCATTCCCCGGCCGCTGGCGATGGCTTGATCGACGAACCTGTCGCTCGCGGGCAGCCCGCTGGGCAGATACTTGTTCCGGTAGAGGCCTTTCAACCCCGGGCCCTTCATCCCCCGCGATGAATAGGCGTAATGGCAGGTGGCGCAATAGGCTCGAAACACGCTCCGCCCCGCGGCTTGTTGGGCGTCCAACCCCAGTTCGGCGTCGGTCTTGCGCGCCTGCGCGCCATCGCCGCAGCCGGCGAGAAGGGCCAGCGGCAGGACCACCGCCAGGAGCGCCGCGAATCGTTTCAAATCGCTATTCTATTCCGGAATGCCCGTAAGGGCGGGTCCGGGAATCCCGTTCGGAGCGCACCCCGCGTTTCCAGCCCGCCCCTGCAAGCCCCAGGTTGTTCGTCGGCCCGCGCTCTACCGGCCGCCGCCGGCGGCCACGGCGCCAGCTCCCTTCAGGCTGATTGGCTCGCCGGCAAACAGCGTCGGCACGCCCGCTTGGGCTGCCAGCCGGTTGTAGGCGGCGACCTCGGTGCGCAGCATCTGGTTGAACGCGGTGAGATGCTGGTCGAGCTGCTTGCGCAGCTCGGCCAAGCGCTCGACCGCCTGCGGGCTGGGCGGCAAGCCGTAGCCTACCGACGCGCCGCGCATGAGCTGTTCGACGTCGCCGCGGAAGTCGGTGAGGTAGTGGATGTCGTCCTCGGGAGCGGCGCGCTGCAAGGTGGTGTTGTAGACGCTTGCCTTCATTTTCTCGAGTTGCTGGTGGAGCGAGCGGCCTTCGCCGAGCACGTGCTCGTAACGCACGTCGGCCATCCGCCCGTTCTCCGGCCGCGCGGCATTGGCAAACCCGGTCACCTGGCCTTCGAGGTCGTTGATGCGGTTCACCATGCCGTTGACCGCGCTCAGCATGTCCCGCGCTTCCACCCCGTAGGCTTCCTCCGCTTTGAAGCCGGCGGGATCGGTCTGGACGTTCGGATCGGAACGGACGGTGACCGTTTGCGTCTGTGTTTGGCCGCCCGCGGTGACCGCGATTTTGTAGGCGCCGGGCGCGACTTGCGGCGCGCCCCCGCCTCCGAAGAATCCGCCGCCACCCCCGCGCTGCGGCTGCGGCTCGCCGCGGAGCGGCGTGGGGCCGTCGTAGCGCAGGTTCCACACGAACCGGTTGATTCCCGCCTCTCCCGGGCCGTAATCGGTGGCGACGGCGTGTCCGGCTTCGTCGGTGACGACGATTTTCACCGGACCCCGCCGCGGGCCGGCGGGCCCGGGACGCTCGGGGGCCTTGATGGCGGCTTTCAGAAGGTAATCGATCGCCGCGCCCTGGGGCGCAGGGGGCAGGCGGTAGGTGGTGCTGTTGCGGCCTTCTTCCATGCCGAAAACGCGGTTGTAAAGGATGGCGTCGTTGACGGTGAACAGATGGAAGTCGGCAGCCGCCACTTCCGAGCTCATTTCCTCCACCGGCCGGATATCGTTCAGCACGAACGTGCCTCGTCCGTGCGTGGCCACCGCCAGGTCATGCTCGGTCTTGGCGAAATTGACGTCCCAAACGGGCACGGTGGGGAACTCGACGGGGAATTTCTCCCAATGATCCCCGTCGTCGGCCGAGAGGTACAGGCCCTGGTCGTTGCCGAGCACCAGCATCCCCCGGCGGTTCGGGTCCTCGCGAACAACGTGCACCGGCTCTTCGGGCAAGCCGGCGGTGATGGATTGCCACGTCTTGCCGTAATCGCTGGTGCGGTAGACGTAGGGATGGTGATCGTCGAGCATGTGGGCGTCGAAAATCACGTAAGCCTTGCCGGCGTCGAAGGGCGAGACGCCGATCTGGTACACCCGCGCCCACTGCGGCGCGCCGGCGATGTTCGGCGTCAGGTCGGTCCACGTTTTCCCGCCGTCGCGGCTCAGGTGCACCATGCCGTCGTCGCTGCCCACCCAGATGACTTTGGGGTCGCTCGGAGCCAGCGTAATCGACATGATGGTGTCGTAGGTTTCGGCGCCGCTGATGTCGTAATCGATGGCGCCGCCGGAAGTGATCTGTTTCGATTTGTCGTTTCGAGTGAGATCGGGGCTGATGGCGGTCCACGTTCTGCCGCCGTCGGCCGACCGCAGCAGGGCGTTCGCGCCGATGTACACCTCGTTTGGGTCGGTGGGCGACACCGCGATGGGCGAAGTCCAGTTGAACCGGTACTTCAGGTTCGCCGGGGCTTCCTGCTCGACGCCCACCAGCGAGGGACGAATCGACCAGCGGATGTGATGGGTTTTGTCGAGCCGCGAAATCGAGCCGTTCTGCGAATCGGTGTAAACGATGTTGGGATCGCTGGGCGCCTGGAGCGCGTACTGGCCGTCGCCGCCGGTCACCGTGTACCAGCCGCGTTCGCCCCCGCACCAGGCGCTATTGTCTTGCAGGCCGGTGCAGAGGGTGTAAGGAACGTCGGCGCCGACTCCCATCATGTATTCCTGTTCGATGGGCAGCCCGTCGAGGAACCGCCAGGTCTTGCCGCCGTCGCTGGTCAGGTAGACGCCGCCGTCGTTGCCTTGGAGGATGCGGTCCGGGTTGGCGGGATCGATCCACAGGGCGTGGTGGTCCGGGTGGACGCCCTGGTCGATCTGGCGGGCGGTTTTGCCGCCGTCGTCGGATTCCATCAATTGGAACGAGAGGAAGTAGAGCTTGTTTTCGTTATTGGGAGCGACGAACACCCGCGAGAAATAGAAGGGACGCACGTCGATGGCGTGGCTGTCGCTCACCGCCGTCCACAAATCGCCCATATCGAGCGATTGCCAAAGCATTCCCTTCTTCGCTTCAATCAGCGCGTAAACGTGGTCGGGGTTCGAGGGAGCCACCGCCACCGCGATCCGTCCCAGCGGCCCGTCCGGCAGCCCCTTGACGAGCTTTTTCCACGTTTCGCCCCCGTCGACCGACCGGTACAGCCCGCTGCCTTCCCCGCCGCTCTCGAGCGTCCACGGATAGCGGCGGAATTGCCACATCCCGGCGAAAAGCACTTTCGGGTTGTCCGGTCCCATCACCATGTCCGACACGCCGGTCGAGTCGTTCACGAAGAGGACTTTCCTCCAGGTCTTGCCGCCGTCGGTGGTCTTGAACACTCCGCGATCCGGGTTCGGCCCCCAGACGTGGCCGAGCACGCCGACGTACACCGTGTTGGAATCGTGCGGATCGACCAGCACGCTCGAAATCTGCCCGGCGTCCTTGAATCCCATCAATTGCCAGGTGTGGCCGCCGTCAGGCGAGAAGTAGAGTCCGGCGCCATCGAAGACATCGTTGCGGGGATTGGCTTCGCCGGTGCCCACCCAGACCAGGCTGGGATTCGAAGGAGCCAGCGCCACCGCCCCGATCGAAGATGTGGCGGCGTGCTCGAATATCGCCTTCCAGCTCTCGCCGGCGTTGGTTGTTTTCCAGACTCCACCCCCACCCGCCCCCACGTAATAAACGTTGGGATTGCCGGGAATGCCTACAACCGACGCGACGCGACCCCCGGCCACCGCCGGGCCGAGATCGCGGAAATGCAGGTGGTTGAAATCGCTTGCCGGCTGGCCGGTTTCCTCCTGCGCCCGCGCGCCCGGAACCAGGACCAGCGCCGAGGCCGCCAGAACAGCAAACACCGCAAACCATCGTTTCATGACTCTTCCCCCTTCGAATTCGCTTGAAGAATTCCGTCAATAAGACGTGCCGCGGCTCGTCCGGGTAACAGTGCAATTGCAAATCCCGGAGGGGACGCCGGGCGGCGGAAGTATACTTCTGTTCGGGCCAGGTGATGTACGTCGGGGATGGGCGCGGCCGGCCATTCGGCCGGACGCGCCGGCTCGGCGGCTATAGCCCGTAGAAGTCGCGAAAGTCGATCGGCTTCGAGCTTAGCCCGAGCTGAAGAATTTCCATCGAATGATGGCGGTCGAAGACGAGGCCGGGCAAATAACGCTTGGTGGCAATGCGAACCATGCCTAGCGCCACTCCCGCCACCAGCGTGATCACGATGATCGAGATCGTTCCCAGGATGATGCCCACGACGTATTGGGGCATCGTCAGGTCCTTCAATTCGAATCCCGGCGCGTTCCAGGTGACTTCGGTTTGGTAATGGATTTGGCCCAGCAGCCCGCGCGCTTCCGCCGCGTCGGCGGCGCCGGCAACCAGCCCCACGAATGAACCATATCGCTGGGAGAAAACCGCGAGCCGGGCCGGGCCGGGGCCCGCGCCCGGCTGGGGAGTGAAGCCGGGCCACTGCGCCATCCGGTTCAGATGCTCCGCCGCCAGTTGCTGCGTCGGATAGGACGCCAGCACCAATGTCACTTCGCGCCCGCGAAGGTCGTACCGCGCCACTTCCGCCTCGACGCTATCGTCGAAGCCCAGCCAATCGCCCGCCGGCCATTGGCTGGCGCCGCCGGCCGGCGCCGTCCTGGCGCCGGCTTCCTCGAGCGCCCAGGCGAGCGTTTGCGGATCGAGCGCATAGCGATCGGTGTGGGCAATCAGGCGGTCGGTGGGCACGTATTGCCAGAGCGTGGGATAGGGTTCGTCGCTGGCGTGGGGCTTGAGCGCCGCTGCCAGCGCCGAAAGGGCCGCGCCGTCGGCGGGAAGGTCTTGCCCGCCCACGTCCACCAACAGGTTGCCCACCAGAAACATCGCTCGCTCGGCGCCTACGGTCGCGTGCGGCGTAGGCCGGAAATCGGTGGCCGGAGCTGGCCGCAGGAACGAATAGGCGCTGTAGGCGTAGGAAGGGTCGCCCATCCAGTAAACGGTCACCGTGAGCGCCGCGCCATCGCGCTGATAGGAGACACGTTCGCCGGTCTGCTCGTGGCAAGCACGTAGCAACGCCGCATCGGCGGGATCGAGTTGTTCGAGCGTGGCCTTGAGCAGCGCGCTGCCGGGCACCGGTTGCCAGCCCGCAAAGCCACCCGCCGGCAGCAGGCTTTGCGCCGCCGCCGGTCTCGCCGCCAGCGCGAGGAATATCAGCCACAGCCAACCGCGCATGCACCCGATTCTAACCCCGGCGCCAGAGCGGGCCAAACGAAGCTTGTGGGCCGATTCGCAAGCTCGTGGCGCAATCTTCCGACTTGGCAGCGGGGCGCGCAAGCCGCCGGCTCGCCCTCACCACGAGAATGAGTGGATTGCGGCGGATCGCCCGCCGCGCCGGGTGCCACTGCCTCCCGGCCCTTCGGGACTGAGCCACTGCCGGAGCACCTAAACCGCTGCTGGTCTCTGCGCCACTCAGTCCCGGTGTTGTTCCATAGGGCAAGGGGGCATTCTTCTTGTATTTATTAGTTAATTGTATGTATGGTATATAAAGCTCCATGGCTTCCCTCTGCACATGGACTGACAAGCGAAGAAAGTCCCTCCAAAAGGCGCCCCTGATTTAGAAATCCCTATGAAACGGAGGCAATCTGTGACCGCTAACTCCATCTCCCTCTCCCCGCGCACCGCTGCCACGGCGATCGGTCGCAATTGGTTTCGAATCTTGCTCTTGGGAACGATTTTCCTGTTCGGTTTGGCCCCGCGCCGCGTCGCGGCCCAGGCGATGCCTTGCCCCGGACCCGTCACCACCATCACCGGGAATGTGAATCTCACCGGCACGATGACGCCGCCAGCCGGCTGGATCGGGCCTTGCATTATCCTGGAGAACGACGGGCTCACCGTCAATCTCGCTGGATTTTCCATCGATGTCAGCTCCTTGGGCGATGCCGGAGTGGCCATCGATACCACAACGACCAATAACGCCGCGATTCTCGCCACCGGCGGCTCCATTATCACCGCGTATAGCACTTCGGCGGCACTTTCAGCGATTGAATCCGAAGGCGGAACCAACTTGACGATCACCGGCGTGAGCATTCTCAACAAGCCGGGCGCCACTCTCTGCACGCTCACTGCTCGCAATCAAAATTGGGGTGCCGGGATCACGCTCGCCAGTCTCACTTCGGCCAACATCAGCACCAACACCATCGAGTGCTATCAAACCGGAATCAGCATTTCGAACAGCGCCATCCCGCGCAGAGCCACCGGCTTGGTTTCCGGCAACATGCTCCAGAACGACGAATATACGAATTCCAGCCTTCCGTTCGCGCTGGGCGCCGGCCTCGTGCTCAGCAATTCGAGCGGCTGGTCCATCCAGAACAATTTCATCACCTATGACGGCAGCTTGAATGCGAGTCTGGGCTGCTCGGATTTGCCCGCGAGCCCAACCACCGATCCGACCGATTGCTCTCCGGCCGTCGAGCTGCTCGGGGGCTCGTCGGGGAACACCATCAGCGGTAACGCGGTGAATAGCAATTTCGCCCCCGGCATTTTCACCGCATCCACCACCTCGGGGAACAAGATCCTCAACAACACTCTATTCGGCAATTCGATAGCAGATCTGTGGGATGCCGCTCCGCCGCATTCGAACGCCTGGCGCGGAAACACATGCACCGTGGCTCTGGGCAATGTCGCCCCCCAAAAGTGTCCGCACTAGCCGGTGTCCCCGGACGCTTTCCGGCTGCCGCACTCCGCCCCCGGTGCACGACGGGCGCCCGTTAGTGGGTCAGTTTGGCAGTATTTGCGTGCACATCACTTGGGTACTGCGAGGAGATGCAGGAATCTGAATGGATTGGCTCGTCGCACAGGCAGGAGTGCCTGTGCCACACGCAAACTGACCCACTGCCGGGCGTCCGGGCGTCGTTCCCGGCGAAGGGCGGCGGGAGGGCAGGGCAGCTCGTTACTGATTGGTACTAGTACATTCCTGTAGACTTATTGAGCACTCAGTCAATAGCTAATTGGGACTGAGCCCCGGGTACTAAGAGAGAATTCGGAATTGCCATGCGACAAGCAAACCAAGCGGTAGTTCGATCGTCCACGCGCATCTCCGGGCGCCTGCGGGGCGAGTGCGGCTCCGACGTGTTCGAAGCCGCCATCGTTCTGCCGGTGCTGCTGACCATCTTCCTGGCCCTCTACTCGTTCGGGCGCGGCTGGGACATCTACCAGACCATGACTCGCGCCGCTCGCGAAGGCGCGCGGCAGGCGGTCACCACCAGTTGCGCCGTCTGCGGAAACAACCTGTACGCATCGTCGGACGTGCAGAGCGATTTCGTCTATCCGGCGCTCCAGGCAGACGGGCTGGATACCACCAAGGTGCAAAACTACACCCAGGGCTACACCTGGCTGGATAATACCTCGCCCAACGAGGTCTGCGGGCTCTACATCAGCTTCAGCTACCCCTATACCCTGAACGTTCCGTTCACTCCCGTTCCCCTGACGAACATCACGCTGACGACGAGAGTGCAGATGCGGCTGGAGAACCAGCCTATCTCGGGCACCTGTCCGTGAGGACCAGAGCTATGACGATGCCGACGATTTTCCGCAAGCATCCCCGCGAGCGAGGAGCGCAGTTGCTGGAGTTCGCCCTGATCCTGCCGCTGCTGTTGGTCCTGGTCGCCGGGGTCATGGATTTCGCGCAATCGTGGAACCTGCGGCAAATGCTGGCCAACGCGGCGCGAGAAGGGGCGCGGCTGGGCTCGAGCCAGCCGCTGCTCGATTTAACCACCACGAATCCTGAATCGATTCAGGACATTTGCCAGCAGGTGGCCGACTATCTTTCCAATGCCGGTATTTCCACGGCGTTCATGAACGGGAGGAGCACCGATCCCACGGCTGGCTGCTCGAGCCCGGCAACGATAGCGAATCCCAACGGCGCCCTGGCGCCGCTCGCCTGGACCTATTACTCGACGGGGACCTACGGCCTGAAGATCGAACGCACAATCGCGGTGTCGATGACGGTGTCCGGGGTGACGACGAATGTCATCTCCACCCGCGTGACGCTGAAATACCCGTATACCTGGTCGTTCGGGTTCAACCGTATCATCGCGATGTTCGGGCCGGGGGCCGCGTCGGCCTACCCATCGCCGATTCCCATTCGAGTGAACTCGCTGATGGCAAATTCGTTGACCTGAGGTGCGAAGATGATCTGGCGGGCAAACGGCGGCAAGCGCAATCGAGAGGCGGGAGTCACCATCGTTTTCATCGGGCTGGGGCTGGTGATGTTGCTCGCTGTGGCCGGATTGGCCATCGATCTGGCGACGCTCTACGTGGCGCGGAGTGAGGCGCAGCGCGCGGCAGACGCCGCGGCGCTGGCGGGCGCCGAGGAATTCGTCACCACTTCTTACTCGAACGGGCTGATGACTGCGGCGCAGGTGCAAATGTTGGCGGCGCAGCAAGCCACCCAAATCGGCAACAACAACTTGATCATCGGCCGCAGCCCGGACCTCGATGCGGGCAATTTCAGCGGCACGTGCCCGCCTTCGGCCACCGGCTCGGGAGGATGCTTCAATTTTATCAACACAAGCGATCCGCGGATTACCGTGGTTGTGCAGAAGGCCATGCCGACTTACTTCATGAAGGTGGTGGGCGTCACAACGGTGAGCGTGTCGGCGACGGCGACGGCCGAAGCCTATACTCCGTCTGGGTCCACGCCGCCGGTGACCACCCAGTGCCTGAAACCATGGCTGCTGCCGAATTGCGATCCCGACCATCCCGTGGCGCAGGGGGATCCGGAGGCCAACCAGAACTGCAAATTCACCAGCGGACCCTATTCGGGGCAATACGCCGAGAATTTCGTGGATCCCAATACCAATACCCTCGCCAAACCCGGCCTCACGCCCAGCGGAGTCGTCGGCGAACCACTGGTGATCAAGCCTGGCAATCCGCAATCGAACACGATTTCCGCGCCAAGCCAGTTCTGGCCCGTGTTTCTGCCTACCAACGGCGTATTCGAGTGCCCCAACTGCGCTTCGGCGGACCAGCAGAATTCCACCAGCAACAGCGCCGCGCTCTATCGCGAAAACATCGAATGCTGCAGCACGCTCGAGATTACTTGCGGGACGAACACGGTCAACCCCATTCAGGGCGATATGACCGGGCCAACCGGCCAGGGAGTGGACTGCCTGATCCACCAGGGGAACCAAGGCACCGGCCAGGACACCATCAGTCTGGACAGCAGCTTGGCGTCGCCTTTCCAAGTCTATGCTGGTGCCAACAATCCCTATGGATTTACCAGCGGGACGCCGATTTCGACCAGCGATTCGCTGGTCATTCTGCCGATCTATGACGGTACGCCGTTGTGTCCGGGCAATTCATGTCCCTCCGGCGTTCAGGTGAGTGTGATCGGATTCATCCAGATGTTCATCGTGAACGAGGGCCCCCCGCAGAATAGCGTGAACGCCTACGTGTTGAGCGTCTCCCCCTGCACCAGCGGCGCCAACGTGCCGGGCACCACGTCGGTGCCGGCGACGGCGGGCTCGCCCATCCCCGTGCGGCTCATCCACAACTGAAGCGGATCGCCGTCCGGCCGCGCGCCGCCGGAATTCCGCCCGAGAACATCGCCGCCGGCATCTTCGCTTCGCGGGATCATCGGCAACATCACTGCCAGTAGCGATTTCCTGCACGACGGTACTGAAACCACCCCATACGCTTTGCAGGGAGTGTTGCGGCGGCTCCGCTCCCTGAGTTTTTCCCCAGCGTCACAAGGCAATAATCCTTCGCTCCTCCCCGCACCCGCGTTCGGGGCTTCGTGTCCATCCCGGCACGCACAGTACCTTCTGTCTTGGTAATTCACGCCTTGCCCGGGTTGTGTTTGGATTTCGATTTGCTTTACCACCATGGTGCGGCGCGCTTTACAAGAGGGAAAACAGTTACCAGGTGTTGACCTGGGGCTCATCGCGCGTCCCCAGGCGTTCTCGCCGGGCGAAGGGACAGGGTACTCGGCCGTTGCCTTGGCGAGCGCCGCGAAGAAGTTGCCCGCCGCGATTTCCGCCGCGGCCGGGCGGCGGACGCGGGCGAGTCGGCTGGCGAAGGGGGTTCGGTGATAGAAGCGCGGACAGGGATGAGAACGAATCGTCGAGAACGGGGGGCGACGCTGGCTCTGGTGGCCGTTTGCTTGCTGGCGCTGCTGGCGGTGGCGGCGCTGGCCATCGATTTGGGACTGCTGTACGTTGCACGAAGCGAAGCGCAGCGCGCCGCCGACGCCGCCGCCCTGGCCGGCGCCGAGGTCTTCATCACTTCCGGCTGCACCTCCACCGGCGGTTGCGTCGCCGGCGGCTCGCAGGAGCCGCCGGCGCGCCAACAGGCGGAAGCAGTCGGCGGTGAGGATTACATCGACGGCACCGCCGCCAGCATCCAGGACAGCGACATCAGCTTCAGCTATCCGACCCCCGAAGAGCCGCAAATCACCGTTACCGTCCAGAGAACCCAGGCGCGCGGCGATGCGGTTCCCACGATCTTCGCCAAGGTCTTCGGCGCCTCCAGCGCCGATGTGTCCGTCACCGCCATGGCCGAAGCCTATAATCCCACCGGCGGCGGCGCGACCATCGCGGTGAACTGCGTTGCCCCGTTCCTCGTGCCCAACTGCGATCCCGCTCACCTCTCCCCCTCCACCAACCCGGTCTGCGATGGCGGGGCGGGCGATGCCGGCTATTTCATCAATCCCAACACCGGCCAGATCCAAAATCCCCAACTGCAGCCCACCGGCGCGATTGGCGAGGAATGGCAGCTCCACACCAACACCGCGCCCAGCCAGTGGTACCTGGTGGCTTTCGGCGGCAGCCAGAGCGCGGCGAACGAGCGTGCCTGGATCGCCCAATGCACACCGATGGTCATCGCCTGTAACTCCACCATCCAAACGATGAATGGTACCAAGGTCGGTCCCACCACCCAGGGGGTCGACGACCGCATTCACGCCTCCAATCAGGGCCCCAATAACGGCCAGGATACCGCCAACGTCGCCACCGGACCGCCATTTCAAATCACCGGCGGCGCCAACAATCCCATTCCCGCCCTGATAGGGCAGATCTACTACGGTCCCAGCGACTCGGTCGTCACCGTGCCCGTCTACGACGGGCATCAGCTCAATCCCGGCGGCGATATCGTAACCGTCGTCGGGTTCATGCAGCTCTTCATCAATTGGGCCAATCACCAGTCCAATACCGACCTGGTGGACTCTTACGTCCTCCAAGTCACTCCCTGCAACAGCGGCGGCGGCACGCCTGGCGCCGGGCCGGTGACTCCCGACATCGTGAGCACCGGCGGCTCGCCAATTCCCATCCGGTTGATTCATCCATGAAGAGGGAACGAGCCTTCATTCCCGGCTGCGGCACGTTCGGCGGCACGTCCCCGGTGGAGCGGCGGGCCTCCGGGTGCGAACGGATTGGCGCCACCCGGCCGAACGATCGCGCCTGCGACTATGCGAAAAGGCAAATCGATTCCGGAGGGCTGACGAACATGGCTTATGGCGGCGTTTTCGAAACCAATCATTCGGCGGGCGATACCGTCCCCGCGACGGCTGTTCGCGGTCAATCGCCGGCGACCCGGCAGCGAGGGGAAAAGGGGGTGGAGATCATCGAGTTTGCCTTGGCCTTCGCGGCACTGATGAGCCTGCTGCTGGGTATCGTCGCCCTCGCCCGCGCTTACAGCGTCTACGAGGGCATCACCCGCGCAGCGCGCGAAGGCGCCCGCATGGCAGCGCTGCCCAGCGCCGTGGCCGCCAGCCCGTCGAACTCCTACATGGATCCCAACTCGGGTTCGACCTCGGACACCGTCTTCCAGAGCTACATCGCGCCGGCGCTCACTGCCGAGGGTCTGAATCCGTCGAGCGTGGTGAACTATTCGGAATCGGTCGGCTGGCTCGACCCCACCGATTCCCAAAACCAGCAATGCGGCGTCGCCATCAGCTTCCAGTATCCATTTACCTTCTACGTCCCCTTCACCACGACCAACCTCACCACCATCAACATTCCCACCCAGGTGCAGATGCGCCGGGAGAATCAGCCGGCAGGCAGCACGTGTCCGTGAAGCGAGGGAGAGCGGCGATGACGAAAGAGCAATCTTTGCGGGAAAGCCTGGCACGGACGCTGGGCCCGAGCGACGGCGCACAACTGCTGGAATTCGGGCTGGTCTTGCCGATCCTGTTGTTGCTGGTGCTGGGCGTGTGGGATTTCGGGGCGTCTTTCGCGCTGAAGCAGAAATTGACGAATGCAGCGAGGGAGGGCGCCAGAATCGTCGTATCCACTCCGCTGACGAACTTCAATTGCGGCAACTCCACCCCGTGTCCTATCGAGGCGGCGGCGCAGTCGGTGGTGGATTACCTCACCAAGGCCAACGTCGAGGTCTCGTGCATCGACCCCTCCTCGCCCACCACTGTCGCGACCGTCGGGGAGAAGTGGACGTGGTCTTGCTCGAATGGCACCACTCTCGACATCAATCGTTCCTCCGCTATCCTGCAAGGGGCCGTCTACATTCCCGCCACCGTCGTCACCTTGACTTACCCGCTGAAGTGGCGGCTGGCGACCCTCCTGCCCAGAACTACATTCAGCAAAACCGTCACCACCGCATTTACCATGGAGAATATGACCGGGAGCGCCTTCGACCGCCCCTCCAGCAATGCCGGCCCCGCCACGCTGGTCGCGAGTTCCCGCGGATTGCGCGATCGCATCCGCCTGATTCATCGCTAGCAGGCCGCGGCGACCTCCTGCGATCCCCCGGCGGGGAGGACCTCTTTCGCTCGCCCCCCAGTGGAGCGCAACCCCAGGCAGCGAATGCGCGTCGCAGCGCGCAACTACTGGTATAATCCGCCATGAGATGAAGCAGCCAGTTGGCGCGTTGCTGGCGCTGGGTGTTCTCTCGCTTTTCGTTCCCCAGGCGAGCTCGCAGCCGTCCCCTTCCGGAACCATCGTGCGCCTCAGCATCGACGGCGAAATCGAGCCCATCCTCGCCGACTACATTCAGGAGGGAATCGCCAGGGCCGCCGACGAGCGCGCCAGCCTCGTTCTGATCCGCATGGACACGCCGGGCGGCTTGGACGAATCCATGCGCCAGATCATCCAGGCCATCCTGCGTTCGCCGGTCCCGGTCGCCGTCTACGTCGAGCCCGACGGCGCTCGCGCCGCCTCGGCGGGATTCTTCATCCTGCTTTCCGCCGATATCGCGGCGATGTCCCCGGGCACGGAAATGGGCGCCGCGTCTCCGCTGCTCGAGCTGGGCGGCTATCCGGTGCAGGTGGACCCGACTCTGCGAAAGAAGATCATCGAGGATACCCTCGCCTTCCTTCGCAGCTACGCCGGCCGGCGCGGCCGCAATATCGATTTCGCCCAGAAGGCCGTCACCGACGCCAAGGCCTACACCGAAAAGGAAGCCCTCGACGACAAGCTCATCGACTTGACCGCCAACTCCGAGCAGGAGCTCTTCGCCCAGCTCAACGGCCGCACCATCACCCGGTTCGACGGCTCCCGCGTCACCCTCGAGCTCGCCCAGCCTCGAATCATCGACCACGAGATGTCCGCCCGCGAACGCTTCCTCTCCCGCATCGTTCAGCCCGACGTCTTCTTCGTGCTCCTGCTGGTCGGCGTGCTCGGCCTGTACGCTGAATTCACTCATCCCGGCCTGGTGGCCCCCGGGGTGATTGGCGGGATCTGTCTGGTGCTGGCGCTCTTCGCCATGCACCTGCTTCCGGTGAACTTCGCCGGCCTGCTGCTGATCCTCCTGGGGATTGCCTTGTTCGTGCTCGAGGCGAAATACTCCGGCCACGGCATCCTCGGTGTGGGCGGCGTCATTTCCCTCATGCTCGGCGCGGTGATGCTGGTGCGCTCGCCGCTCACCGCCGGCGGCGTGGGCCTGGGGGCGGCGCTCGGCGCAACGATTCCCTTCGCGGTGTTCTTCTTTCTTCTGGCGCGGCTGGTGTTTCGATCGTCGCTTTGGCGGCCGGCGACGGGCAGGGAAGCGATGGTGGGTGCGGTCGGCGAAGCCACCGAGCCGGTCGATTCCCGCCAGGGCATGGTGTTCGTCAACGGCGAGTTGTGGCGTGCCTTGCGCGCCGGAGGTAACGGAGGGGGCGTGCCGATTCCCAAAGGCGCGCGGGTACGGGTGGTGAACGTGGAGGGATTGACGCTCCGCGTCGAGCCGGCCGAACCGTCGGCCGCTCGTCTGGACCGCAACTGAGGAGGCGGGCATGGAATTCGGCAACACCGTCGTGGTCATCGCGATCGTTCTGTTCTTGATCTGGCTGTTCAACTCCGTCTACATCGTCAAGGAATGGGAGCGGGGCGTCATCCTTCGCCTCGGCCGTATGTCCCCGGATATCAAGGGCGCCGGCCTGCGCATCGTCGTCTGGCCGATCGACCGGTTCTATCGCCTCTCGCTGCGCATCGACACCATCGAAATCCCTCCCCAGGACATCATCACCAAGGACAACATCTCGGTGAAGATCAATGCCGTTTGCTACTTCCGCGTGGTCGATCCCAGGCTCGCCCTCTCCGCCGTCCAGAACTACCTCTACGCCACCACCCAACTCGCCCAAACAACCCTCCGCAGCATCGTCGGCCAGTTCGAGCTCGACGAGATCCTGTCGCAGCGCGAAAGAGTAAACGAGAAATTGCAACAAATCCTTGACCAGGATACCGAGCCTTGGGGTATCAAGGTAACTAAGGTGGAGCTGAAGCAGGTGGATATCCCCGACAACATGCAGCGGGCCATCGCCCGCCAGGCGGAGGCCGAGCGGGAACGTCGCGCCAAGATCATCGCGGCCGACGGCGAATTCCAGGCGTCGGCGAAACTCTCCGATGCGGCCGAAGTGCTCGCCAAGAACCCGATTTCGGTCCAGTTGCGCTACATGCAGACGCTGATCGATATCGGGATCGATAAGAACACGACCATCGTCTTTCCCCTTCCGCTCGACATGGTCTCTTTCCTGCGCGGCTTCACCAAGGCCATCAGCTCAGGTGAGGACGGGAAATAAGCCATGGCCGGGGGCCGCAAAGCGCAGAGCGACGTCACCCTGGGCGGCGGACACGTCGCGGTGATTTTCCTAGGCGTCGTCGTGCTTTGCGGCATCTTCTTCAGCTTGGGCTACGTGATGGGCCGGAACGGGAACACACCCGCCGTTACCGGCGCACAGCGGTCGCCCGCCGTCGATGCCCAGGGGAACCTGGCTTCCGACCAGGGCGCTCCCGGCGCTACCGGCTGGGATTTCTACCCCAAGAAGGGATCCGCCGCCGGCAACTTGGCAGGCACCGCGACGCCGGGCCTCTCGCCCAATCCCTCCGACTCGTCCGGCTCCGCCCAGCCGCCCGCAGCCATTGCTCCGCTGTCTCCAGGCCCCGGCGAGCCCGTCGCCATGACTCCCAAGCCCGCCAGCCTGCGCGCAAAGGCGAAGCCACCTGCTTTGGCTGGCGGCGACGCCGGGGTTGCGTTGCAAGTGGCGGCGCTCGCGAACCAAGCCGACGCGCTGGCCTTGGCCGGCTTCCTCAAGCACAAAGGTTATCCGGCGTTCGCTTGGGGGCCGGCGCCCGATCGCCTGTTCCGCGTGCAGGTGGGGCCGTACCCGGACGCCAAAGCTGCCGAGAGCGCCAAGAAGCAACTGGAACGCGAAGGGTTCAAGAGCATCCTCAAGCGCTAGCGCGTTTAGCGAATTCCCCTTCCCACCTCCGAATATCGCCGCTCGCACCGCGGGCGCGATGGCCCGTGCGCAAGAGAGCCGGCTGTGCCGCCGGCAATCATCCGCGTCCCTCTCCCGCCCGGTTCGCATATACACTAGGCGCGTGACTCATCCGGAATTGCGTTAGATGATTTCCCGCCGACTCTTTCTGGCCGCCGGTTCCGGCGTGCTACTGGCCCTGGCATTCCCCGATCCCCACTGGGGCACGCTCGGGTGGATTGCGCTGGCGCCGCTGCTGGCCGTCGCTCTGGACGCATCGCCACTGGGCGCGTTCGCGTACGGGTTTCTTGCCGGCCTGCTGTTCTTCGGGATCACCCTTCGCTGGCTCTACGGTTTTTTTCGAGGCTACGGCGCCATGTCCGTGCCGATAGCGGCCGGCGTGCTCGGTCTGATGGTCGCGATTCTCGCCGGCTTCATCGCTACATACGCCCTGTGCGCGCGGGCGATGAAGCGGTCGGGGACGGGCTGGGCGCTTGCGGCGTCGCCGTTCTTCTGGGTCGGGCTCGAATTGTTGCGGACCCACATGCCGGCGATTGGCTTTCCGTGGAACCTGCTGGGCTATAGCGTGTCGGCCCGGCTGGGGCTGGTGCAACTGGTCACGCTCACCGGGATTTACGGTCTCTCGTTCGTTGTGGCCGGTTACAACGCGCTGCTGGTCTGGGCGTGGCGCGAGCGGCGGCGCAAGCCGCTCGCCGTCTGGGCGGCCGTTACCGTCGTTTTGGCAATCGTGGTCCTCTTCGGCGACCGGTTGGTGCCCGACCCGGCCGCACGCTACACCGCCCACTTGATTCAACTCAATCTCCGCCCTGAAGCAATCTACCCAGCCGACTGGGAGCAGCGCAGCGCTCCTCAGTTGGACGCTCTCGGCCGGATGACCATCGCCGCCGGCCGCTCATCGCCCGGCCTGGTGATTTGGCCGGAAGCGCCCGCTCCTTTCAGCCTCGAAGACCCGCAATTCGCCGCTCGTGCCGCGAGCATCGCTCGCGCCAGCCAGAGCTACTTCCTGCTGGGTGTGGACGAGTGGCGCTATCCCCCGGGCGGTCCGCCGCAGGCGTCGAACAGCGCGGTGATGCTCGATCCCGCCGGCCGCCGCGTCTTCGCCTACGACAAGATCCACCTGGTGCCCTTCGGCGAATACGTTCCCTGGCGGCGCTGGCTGTTTTTCGCCCGCAGGCTCACCGGCGACATCGGCGATTTCGCGCCCGGCACGGTCCGCGCGGTGGGCCGGCTGCCGGGCGGAACGTTTTCCGTATTCATCTGCTACGAAGCGATTTTCCCCGGCGAGATTCGCCAGTTCGCCGACCGCGGCGCGGGTCTGCTCGTCAATATCTCCGACGACGGCTGGTACGGCCAATCGGAGGCGCTCGAACAGCACCTCAACATGGCGCGAGTCCGCGCGGTGGAGAATCGCCGCTGGCTGTTGCGCGCCACCAACACCGGTCTCACCGCCGTCATCGATCCCTACGGCCGGTTTCGGGCGCGGCTGTCGCCAAACCAGCGGGCGGTGCTGACCACAGGCTACGATTTCCGGTCCGAGCGCACGCTCTACGCGCGCTGGGGCGATTGGTGGGCGTGGCTCTGCTTGGTGGTTGGCGTGGCGGCGCTGGCTTGGAATATCGCTCGACGAAGCGAGCCGTAGCCGGCCGGCGTTCCCGAGCCAAAGTAAGGTAGAGCTCCACCGCGGGACGAGTTGGTTTGGCCGAACCGAATCACTGCCCGAACCGCGCTGGCGAAGAGCGCCATCTTCGGGTAGATTAGATGAAAAGGAAGATTTTCGAGCCGGATTCGACGGCTGGGGACGACAACGATGAGTCTCATGATCGAAGATTTGCAGCACCGCTACGACCAGTTCCGCGAGCGCGCGGTATTGGTGCGTAGCTATCTTTGACGTCGCTCGTCACCGCGAGCAACTCACCGCCCTCGAAAAGAAAACCGCCGAGCCCGGCCTCTGGGACGATCCCGCAGCCGCCCAGAAAATCCTCCAGGAACGCAAACAGGCCGAGGACCGCGTCGAGGCCGATCGCCGCCTCGAGCGCTGGCTCGAAGACCTGGAAACCTACATCCATCTGGCTCGCGAAGAAACCGACGCTACCCAGCACCAGCAGGTGCTCGCCGAGCTGGCTGCGGAACTCGACAAGGCCGAGGCCTACGTCGCCGACCTCGAAACCCGCACCCTGCTCGCCGGCGAGAACGACCGCTTGAACGCCATCGTCAACATCAAGCCCGGCGCCGGCGGCACCGAATCCCAGGATTGGGCCGAGATGCTGCTTCGGATGTACCTGAAATGGGCCGAGCGCCACGGTTTCCGCACCACCGTGCTCGACGCGCAGCCGGGTGAGGAAGCGGGCATGAAGGCGGCTACCCTCCGGGTGGAAGGCGAAAACGCCTACGGGTTGCTGGCGGGAGAAACCGGCGTGCACCGGCTGGTGCGGATTTCGCCCTTCGACCAGGCGGCGCGCCGGCACACGTCGTTTGCCTCGGTTTTCGTGATACCGGAAGTCGACGATCGCATCGAAGTGGTGATCCGGCCCGAAGACCTGCGCATCGATACTTACCGCTCGAGCGGACATGGCGGCCAGCACGTCAACGTCACCGATTCGGCGGTGCGCATCACCCACCTGCCCACCGGAATCGTCAGCCAGTGCCAGAACGAGCGCAGCCAATACAAGAACCGTGAAATGGCGATGAAAGTGTTGCGTTCCCGCATCTACGAACTCGAACTCGAGAAACGCCAGGCGGAAGCCCAGAAGCTCGAAGACCAGAAGCCGGAAATCAGTTTCGGCAGCCAGATCCGTTCCTACGTCTTGCAGCCCTACCAGATGATTAAGGACCACCGCACCAAACTCGAAATCGGCGATGTCAATTCCGTCCTCGACGGCGGCATCGATCCGTTCATCCACGCCTACCTGGTCGCCCGCCGCGCCCCCGGCGGCGCCGCCGCGGCAGGCGACGGCAGCAAGTCCTGAGCCGCGCCATCCTCCTCTTTCCCGGCGTTTCGCAGTCGCCGGGCCGAGTTGCCATGCCCATTCAACCCTCCGCTCCGGCCATTCGCTGCTCGCTCAAGCCGTTCTGCCGCAACGCGTTGACACTATTGGAACGCGTGTGCTAGTTTCGGACACTTGAAGGTGTGGCAAAATCTTTTGGTTCGGGGAGTCGGAGCTTAAGAGCCTAGGCGGCAAGGTTAGTATTTGGAAGGGACGGCTTCAGCCGCGCGGCACACGCCGCCTTAGGAGCGCGGCTTTCGCCCGCTTCCGACATGTCCCGGCGCCTTTTGCCGGGAGTACCTGCCCCGGCCTGACGGGCCCGCTGCGGGAATTGCCACACAGGCTCTTTGGTTCAGGCATCAAGCCGCGCTGGGCGAATGGGCTTCAGCTCCTGGAACCATCCCTTCATGGGATCGGCAACAGGCTTTCGTCTCCCCCGGCGGGCAGCAAGCCGTCGTGTGGCCCTTGGATTCACCTTGAAGGAGGAACTCGTTGGCGCCAACTCCAAAGAATTATATGTTCACCTCAGAATCGGTGACCGAAGGCCACCCGGACAAGATCGCCGATCAGATTTCCGACGCCGTTCTCGATGCCGTGCTGAAAGACGACCCCACCGGCCGAGTCGCCTGCGAAACCCTGGTGACCACCGGCCTGGTGGTCGTGGCCGGTGAAATCACCACCACCACCCACCTGGATTATTCCGAAATCGCCCGCCAGGTGATTCGCGACGTCGGCTACACCCGCGCCAAGTTCGGCTTCGATGCCGAAACCTGCGCCGTCATCTCCAGCGTCAAGCGGCAGTCGGGCGACATCGCCCTGGGTGTGGACACCGGCGGAGCCGGGGACCAGGGATTGATGTTCGGCTACGCGTGCGACGAGACACCGGAGTTGATGCCGATGCCAATCATGCTCGCCCACGGGCTGACGCGCCGCCTGGCCGACGTCCGCCGCAGCGGCGTGGTCGGCTTCCTCCGGCCCGACGGAAAGTCCCAGGTGACGGTGCAATACGTCAACGGGCGGCCGCAACGGGTGGACTGCGTGGTCGTGTCCACCCAGCATGGCGATAACGTCTCGAATCACGACCTCCGCGAGGCCGTTCTTTACGAAGTGATCCACCCGGTGATTCCCCAGGCCATGGTCGACTCCCAAACCAAATTCCATATCAATCCCACCGGCAGGTTCGTCACCGGCGGGCCGATGGGCGACGCCGGCCTCACCGGCCGCAAAATCATCGTCGACACCTACGGCGGCTACTCCCGCCATGGCGGGGGAGCCCTCTCGGGCAAGGACCCGACCAAGGTGGATCGGTCGGCCTGCTACATGGCGCGCTACATCGCCAAGAACCTGGTGGCTGCCGGAGTCGCACGCCGCGCCGAGGTGCAGCTCGCCTATGCGATTGGCGTCCCCGAGCCGGTTTCGGTGATGGTGGATACGTTCGACACCGGTGTGGTCCCCGACGAGCAGCTCACCGACCTGGTGCGTTCGGTTTTCCCGCTCCATCCCCGAGGCATCATCGAAGAACTGGACTTGCGCCGTCCGATCTTCCGCCAGACCGCGACCTACGGCCATTTCGGCCGCAGCGAGCCGGGCTTCACCTGGGAACGCATCGACAAAGCCGCACAGATTCGGAAACTCATCGGCGTCGCCGAGCCCGCGAAAGCGGGCGCCGGAGTCCACAGCTAGCGCCCTGGTCCAATCCCCCGCGAATGGGCGGTCGCATGCCCCGCGCCGCGGGCCGGCGCGAAATCGGCAAGAGGAGAGCGCCCTCATGGAAACTGTCAAGAAGCTGGCCGGTGACGTCAAGGAAATCGCGCTGGCCGACCGCGGCAAGCGGAAAATCGAGTGGGCGAACCAGCAGATGCCGGTGCTGCAGTCCATTCGCAAGCGATTCATCAAGGAGCAGCCGCTGCAGGGCTTGCGCATCTCCGCCTGCCTGCACGTCACCAGCGAGACCGCGAACCTGGCCGTCGCCCTTCGCGACGGCGGCGCCGAGGTGACGCTCTGCGCCTCGAATCCCCTCTCCACCCAGGATGAAGTGGCCGCCTGCCTGGTGCGCGACTACCAGATCGCCACGTTCGCCATCAAGGGCGAGGATACCGACACCTATTATTCCCACATCAACGCCGCGCTGGATTCCCGGCCGCAAATCACCATGGACGACGGCGCCGACCTGGTGACCACCCTGCACACCAAGCGCAAGGACTTGCTGGGCGGGGTGGTGGGCGGCACCGAGGAAACCACCACCGGGGTGGTCCGCCTGCGGGCGATGGCCCGGGAAAAGAGCCTGCGCTACCCGATCATCGCCGTCAACGACGCCACCACCAAGTATCTGTTCGACAACCGTTACGGCACCGGCCAATCCACCATCGACGGCATCCTCCGCGCCACCAATCTGCTCCTTGCCGGAACGAATTTCGTTATTGCCGGCTACGGCTGGTGCGGTCGCGGCCTCGCCATGCGCGCCCGGGGATTGGGCGCCAAGGTCATCGTCACCGAGATCAATCCGGTAAAAGCCCTCGAAGCTGCGATGGACGGCTACCGGGTGATGCCGATGGCCGAAGCCGCCCGGATCGGAGACGTCTTCGTCACCGTCACCGGCAACAAGAACGTTATCGCCGCCGAGCATTTCGAGCGCATGAAAGACGGCGCGGTGGTCGCCAATTCCGGCCACTTCAACGTCGAAATCGATATTCCCGCCCTCGAGCGCATGGCCAGCTCCCATCGCCAGGCGCGGCCGTTCGTCGAGGAATACGTCGTTTCCGGCGGCCGCCGCCTTTACCTGCTGGCCGAGGGCCGACTGGTGAACCTGTCCTCCGCCGAGGGCCATCCCGCCGCGGTGATGGACATGAGTTTTTCCAACCAGGCCCTGTCGGTCGAATACCTGCTGAAGAACGCCGCCACCCTCGAGCGCCAGGTCTACGCCGTCCCCGAACACATCGACCGCCAGATCGCCCGCCTAAAACTGGAATCGGCCGGCATCTCGATCGACAAGCTCACCTCGGAACAAGAGCAGTATCTGGCCTCCTGGACGGAAGGGACCTAGCCTCTACCCGATGCTCGAAGAATGGGCCAACCTGGCGCTCGATACCGCCGCCGCCCGCGGAGCCGGTTATGCCGATGCGCGCGTCATCGACACCCGCCAGCGCGAACTCTCCACCAAGAACGGCCAGGTGGGTACGCTGGGCGAATCCGAATCGCTCGGCCTGGGCGTGCGCGTCATCGCGGATGGCGCCTGGGGTTTTGCGGCCACCGACCGCCTCACTCGCCGGGGCATCGAAGCTTGCGCCGCCGAAGCGGTCGCCATTGCGCGCGCATCGGCCTTGGCCAAGCGTCACGACGTGGTCCTGACGCCCGAACAGCCCTACGTGGACACCTGGCAGTCGCCGTTCGTCAAGGATCCTTTCCGCGTCCCCGTCGATCGGCAGATCGCCCTGCTGCTCGAGGCCGACGCCGAGATGCGCAAGGTGGCCGGCATCACCATCGCCGAGACAGGGATGACCTTCCGCCGGCTCGAGCAAATCTTCGTTTCCAGCATCGGCTCGCGCATCCACCAGGTGAAGATGCAATCGGGCGCGGGCATTGTCGCGTCCAGCTTCGCCGACGGGGAATTGCAGAAGCGCTCCTACCCCAACAGTTTCGGCGGCCAGCACTCGCTCCGCGGCTACGAGCTGGTCGAGGAAATGGACCTCGCCGGGCACGCCCGGCGGGTGGCGGAAGAAGCGGTGGCGCTGCACAAAGCCGCTCAATGCCCCGAAGGCGTCCGCACCATCCTGCTCGACAGCTCCCAGGTCGGCCTCCAGATTCACGAATCCATCGGCCATCCCATCGAGCTCGATCGCGTCCTCGGCACCGAGGCCAATTTCGCCGGCACCAGCTTCCTCACCCTCGAGAAACTGAACAACCTCCGCTACGCTTCCGACCACGTCACCGTCGTCGCCGATGCCCGCCTCGAGCACGGGCCCGGCCTCGGCACTTTCGGCTACGACGACGAGGGCGTCCCCGCCCAGTGCACTGAGATCATTCGCGCCGGCCGGTTCTCCGGCTACCTCACCAGCCGGGAAACCGCCGCCGCCGTCGGCCAGAACCGCTCAAACGGCACCATGCGCGCCGAATCCTGGAATCGCCTCCCGCTCATCCGCATGACCAATATCAGCCTGCTTCCGGGCGCCTGGCGGCTGGACGACCTCATCGCCGATACCGATGACGCCATCTACATGGAAACGAACCGGTCGTGGTCCATCGACGACCGCCGCTACCATTTCCAGTTCGGAACCGAAATCGGCTGGGAGATCAAGGGCGGGAAGAAGATGCGCATGCTCAAGAATCCTAGTTACAGCGGCATCACCACCGAGTTCTGGAACGGTTGCGACGCCGTTTGCTCCCGCGAGCACTGGACCCTCTGGGGCACGCCCAATTGCGGCAAGGGCCAGCCGATGCAGACCATGGGCACCGGCCACGGCGCTGCTCCGGCGCGGTTCCGCAACGTCCGCGTCGGCATCGCCTTCTCGCGATAGTGCGCCGCGAGGCTGTCATCCTGAGCGGAGGGAAGGACCCCGTAAATGATGCGGCAAAATAAGCGATCAGACACCGCCGAGAACGCGCGCACACGAGTGCTGGCCCCTCCCGCGAATCGCCGATGATGACCCCGTCCCGACCATCGACGAAACCGAAGCCCAAGCGCCGCCCGGCAAAGATTTCCGCGGCCGCCGATTCCCTCGTCCCCCGCGCCGAACTCGAACGCATCGCCGCCCGCGTTTTGCGCTCGAGCGAGGCCGACGAAACCGAAGTCGTTGTCGATGCCACCACCGACGCGCTCACCCGGTTCGCCAATAACACGATTCACCAGAACGTGGCCGAGCGGATGCTCGCGGTGTCGGTCCGGGCGGTAATCGACGGCCGCACCGCCCGCGCCACCACCAACAAGACCGACGACGAATCGCTCGCTCGAGTGGCCCGGGCCGCAGCGGGCCTCGCCCGCCTCCAGCCGCCCAGCGAGGATTCGCTGCCCCTGCTCGGCAAGCAAAAATACGCGGCGGTCGAGCGCTTCTTTCCGGCGACTGCCGCCGCCACTCCCGAAGACCGGGCGCGAGCGGTGACGCGGGTGGTGGGCGTGGCCGCGGACCGCGGGCAAACCGCCGCCGGCATTTTCGCCACCGGCGTCTCGCAATCGGCGCTGGCCAATTCCCGGGGCTTGTTCGCCGGCTACCAGCAGTCGCGAGCGGAATTCTCGGTGACGTTTCTCGATGGCGAGAGTTCCGGCTGGGCGAAAGCGAATTTCAACGACGTCAGCCGAATCGATCCCGGGGCGCTGGCCGAAATGGCCAGCCGCACCGCCCGGGAGTCGCGCGATCCCGGCGAAGTCGCCCCCGGCCATTACACGGTGATTCTCCAGCCGGCGGCAGTGCTCGATCTGGTTGGTTTTCTCTTCTACGATTTTTCCGCCACCGCCGTCGAGGACAAGCGCTCCTGCCTCACCGACCGCATGGGGAAACAACTGTTCGGTCCGAACGTCACCCTGTGGGACGACGTCTGCCACCCGCTCCAGAGCGGCCCGCCCTTCGACGGGGAAGGGGTGCCGCGGAGGAAGGTGTTGCTGGTGGAAAAGGGCGTGCCGCGCTCGCTGGTCTATGCGCGGGCAACGGCCAGGAAACTGGGCGCAAAGCCCACCGGACACGGGTTCCCGCTGCCCAACGAGTACGGCGAAGCGCCTTTGAACCTGGTGTTCGAAGGCGGCAGGGATTCCGTCGAGCAGATGGTTGCCTCGACCGAGCGAGGAATTCTCGTTACCCGTTTCTGGTACATCCGCGAAGTGGATCCGTACCAGAAAATCCTCACCGGCATGACCCGCGACGGCACCTTTCTGGTGGAGAACGGGCGCGTCTCCGGCGCGCTCAAGAACTTCCGGTTCAATCAGAGCGTGATCGAGATGCTGGCTTCGGTGGAAGCCCTGGGCCCCGCCGTCCGCGCCGCCGGCGAGGAATCGTTCGAGATGGTGGTGCCGCCGATGAAAATCCGGAATTTCCACTTCACCGAAGTGACGAAATTCTGACGCGATTCGCGGCCCCGGGGAAATGCTTGGGACTCCCTCGGTTTACCCCTTCGGCTCGATCAGCAGCCGGCGATACGCCTCTCGACGACTGATCCCGCGTTCGCGCGCCGCCTGTTTCAGCGCCGCTTTGCGATCGTGGCCTTCGGCTTCCAGTTGCGCAACGCGTTCGCCGAGCGATTGACCGGGCGCGGAGCCGGCGGCCGGCGCGCCCGCCGCTTCGTCCGCGCGCGGCTCGGGCGCCGCGACCAGCAGCGTGATTTCTCCGCGCGGCGGGGTTTGCCGGTAATGCGCGGCAAGTTCCGACAAGCGTGCGCGGCGGAATTCCTCGTGAATCTTCGTCAGCTCCCGGGCCACCACCGCCCGCCGGTCGCCCAGAATCTCCAGCGCGTCGCCGAGCATCGCCGCGAGCCGGTGAGGCGCTTCGTAGAAGATGAGCGTTCGCGGCTCGGCGGCCAGCGCCTGCAGCTTTCGCCGCCGCTCGCCCGCTCGCGCGGGAACGAATCCCACGAACAGAAATTCGTTCGTTTCCAGGCCCGCGCCCGCCAGCGCCGCCACCAGCGCCGCAGGACCGGGAAGGGGAGTCACCGGAATGCCCCGCTCGATGCACAACTTCACCAAATGCAGCCCGGGATCGGAAACCGCCGGCGTCCCCGCATCACTCACCAGCGCCACCGTCTCGCCCCGTTCGAGCCGCGCCACCAGTTCCCGGCCGCGTTCCCGCTCGTTGTGCTCGTGGTAGCTGGCGAGGGGCCGGTCGATGCCGTGCCGGTCCAGCAGCTTGCGCGTCTGGCGCGTATCCTCGCAGGCGATGAGGTCGGCCTCGCGAAGCGCGGCCAGCGCGCGGAGCGTGATGTCGTCGAGGTTGCCGATCGGCGTGGCGACCAGGTACAGCCGGCCCCGTCCCGAAACCCGTTCTGCGCCCATCAGGTCACCCGGTACTGACACGGCGCACTTGACCCGTCCTGCGACGCGGCGTGATAACATAAAATCGACGGGATAGGCAATCCGTCAGGAGAGCCAGAGTGCCGCTGTACGAATACGAATGCACCGCTTGCCATCATCGCTTCGAGAAAATCGAGAAATTCACGGCGCCTACCAAGCGCGCCTGCCCGAAATGCGGCAAGGCTGCGAAGCGCATTTTGGCTGCTTCCGCGTTCCAATTCAAAGGGTCGGGGTGGTACGTCACCGACTATGGCCGCGGGAAGCCCTCTGCGTCGCCGGAACCGGGCAAGTCCGATACCAAAACCGAATCAACCACGGGCGCCGCTGCCTCCGGGAAGACCTCAGGCAACGGCTCCGGGAAGGGAACCGCCCCGTCTTCGGACAAGGGGACTTCCGCGAAGAAGGATTGAGCCCACCCGCGGGCGACGCGCCTGGCGCTACGGCTTCAAGGTCCGCAGCCAGGCGCGAAACTCTTCGCCGAATTCCGGATTCTGCAGCGCGATTTCGACGGTAGCTTGCAGGAAACCCAGCTTGTCCCCGGCGTCGTACGACTTCCCCTCGCAGATGCACGCCCAGAGTCCGTCGTTTCGCGCCAGTTGACGCAACGCATCGGTGAGCTGGATTTCCCCGCCGCGGCCGGGCTTGGTGGCCGCCAGGTAATCAAAAACCGACGCCGGCAACAGGTAGCGGCCGGCGACGGCGAGGGTGGAAGGCGCTTCGGCGGGCGAAGGCTTCTCCACCAGGTCCCGCACCCGGTAGAGCGTCCGCCCTCCACGCTCGATCGGCGCCTCCGCGTCGATGATTCCGTAAAGCGGCGCCTGTTCCCGTTCGATTCGCACCGCCGCGATCGCTCCCTGACCGGTCGATTCGTACACCTCGATGAGCTGCGCGGTCGCCGGCCGCGGCCCCATCATGATTACGTCGCCTAGCAGCACGGCGAAGGCTTGGTCGTCCACCATGTCCCGCGCCTCGAGCACCGCGTGGCCCAACCCCAGGGGCTCCTTCTGCCGGGTGTAGCTGAACCGCACCATATTGCCGATTGCTCGGACAAGTTCCGCCTGGTCCGCCCGCCCTTTACGTTCCAGAAAGGATTCCAGCTCCGGGGAAGCGTCGAAATGGTCTTCGATCGCGTTTTTGCCGCGCCCGGTGACGATGATGATGTTTTCGATTCCCGAAGCGACGCATTCCTCGACGGCGTACTGGATGAGCGGCTTGTCCACCACCGGCAGCATTTCCTTGGGCTGCGCCTTCGTGGCGGGCAGGAACCGCGTGCCCAGTCCCGCGGCGGGAAGCACCGCCTTGCGCACCGGCTTCGATTGCCGTTTCATCGGCTGCTGAACTCCCTGTGGCACCATAGCGGTTCGACCGGCGGCGGTCAATCCACACTCCGCCAACTGGTCATCAATCCCTTCAAACCGCGGCTGTGGAAATCGGTTTCGACGTTCTGCGAGCGGTCCGGGCCACCCGACCGCCGTGCTAGCATAGCCGGTGGAGGACCTCTTGTCGGCTCCATCCCGGCTCATTCTCGGCATCGAATCGTCTTGTGACGAAACGGCGGCGGCGGTCGTCCGCGACGGACGCGAGATCCTGGCGAACGTCGTCGCCTCGCAGGACGACGTGCACCGGAAATACGGCGGGGTGGTACCCGAACTCGCTTCCCGCGAGCACTTGCGGCGCATCGTGCCGGTGGTTCGCGAAGCGCTCGAGCGGGCTGGCCTGGGTCTGGCTCAAGTCGATGCCATCGCGGTGACCAGCGGTCCGGGCCTTGTCGGCTCGCTGCTGGTTGGCGTGACCTACGGCAAGGCGCTCGCCCAGGCTGCCTCGAAGCCGCTGATCGCCGTCAACCACCTCGAAGGGCACGTTCGCGCGGTGATTTTGGAGGCGCTGGCCGCCGGTCACCAGGCGGAATTGCCGGCTGTCTGCCTAATCGTTTCCGGAGGCCACACCCAGCTCTATTCGGTCGACGCCGCCCATGCGGGCCCGCTCGAAGCGGTACCCCTCTGCTACGTTCGCCTGGGACAGACGCGCGACGACGCCGCCGGCGAGGCTTACGACAAAGTAGCGAAGATGCTGGCCTTCGGCTATCCCGGCGGGCCGATCGTCGACCAGCTCGCCGGCCGCGGCAACTCCGCCGCCGTGCGGTTCGGCGAGCCGAAAATGAAGGGCAATCCCTACGATTTCAGTTTCAGCGGAATCAAGACGGCAGTGCTCTACCACCTGCGGGCCCATCCCGAACTCGAGCCGGAAATCCGCGCGCGCCGCGCGGCCCTGGCCGAAGGCAAGCGCCGGGCCGAAGAATTGGCTTCGCTCTCGAGCGCCGCTACGCTCGATCTGCTGGCCAGCTTCCAGAAAGCGGTAGTGGACAACCTCGTCGGGCGGACTCTCGCCGCCGCCGAACAATGGGCGGCGCGCTCGGTGCTGGTCACCGGCGGCGTGGCGGCCAATCGCGAATTGCGCCAGACGTTTCAAGCTGAAGCCAGGCGCCGCGGCTTGGAAGCTTACTTTCCCAGCCGCGCCCTTTCCACCGACAATGCCGCGATGATTGCCGCAGCCGGCTATCCGCGTTTGATGGCCGGCGAATGCGCCGGCATCGACCTGAACGGCCAACCGATCCTCCCTCTCGCCTGAGCCCGGAACCGCCCTGCTCCGGTAGTATCCGGAGCTTCAGCGCCCGCGGGAACCCCAAGGCCGTTTTTCCAAAGGAATCTGCTTGGTCGCCAGAGAACATTGCCGGGAAAGCGCGAATCAACCCAATGGGAACGGGTAAAACGGGGAATGCAAGACTCCTGTTCGGAATATGGCCCCAGCTGGAGGGCGTCCTCTCGTGCGTTTCGTCCGCGAATCGGCTGCTTATTCCACCGCCGCGGCAATCCCGATTTCAGGGAATTGCAATTTCGCTTTTGCCAGCGCGCGAACCACGTCGGTTTCCGTTTTGATTTCGGTGGCCCGCTGCGCCGTCGCCAGCTCGCTCACCAGCAGGAATTTCGCCCGCTCGAGCATCTTCTTCTCGCGGAACGAAAGCGGCTTGGTGCGGCTCAGCGCCAGCAGGCTCTTCAGCACGGCGGCGACGTCTTGCAGCGACCCGGTGCGCATCCGCTCGGAATTCTCCTTGAAACGGTGCTTCCAGTCGCTGTGGCAATTGTTGGAGTTGTGGTTGGCTTCGAGGAACCCGAGGATGCGCCTGGCTTCCGTGGTGGTGATCACTCGCCGCAGACCGACGCTCGTCGCGTTGGTTTCGGGAACCATCACCCGCAGCCCGCTGGAATGAATGCGCAGCATGTAACAGCGTTCGGAACGGCCGTTGAGGTAATTGAAGCTGACTTGCTCGATGATCCCTACACCGTGGTTAGGATAAACAACCTTGTCCCCGAGCTTGTAGTCGATCATGGGCACCCCTGTCGACGTAAGCAATTCTAAAGAATAGGGTTGTGTTTCGTCAAGATTTGCTTGGAAAAATCAGGCGAAAATACGTCGTAACCCGACCAAATTGGTCGTACACCGTGACGAACTCCGCCGTATCCCTCTGATTCAGAAGCGCTTCTGGGCGACCCGCCATCCCTTCACCCGCCGCTTCCTCGCCCCCGGCGCTCCGAATCGCCTGCCGCTGCCCCTGCTGATAGCTCGCGCGTTCGCCCGCACCACAAGATCCGGAATAGAATTGCTGCCCATGCTCTCCTTGGCGGTTGACACCAGCACGATGGCGGGCAGCCTCGCGATCCTCGACAACGAGCGGGTGCTCGGCGTGGTCGGCATGGCCACCGAGGAGACTTACTCTTCACGTCTCTTCCGCCATTTGCAATTTTTGCTCGATGAATTGTCTCTCGCCCTGGGCAATTTCGATTTGTTCTCGGTTGCTGCCGGGCCGGGCTCGTTTACCGGTCTGCGAGTCGGCCTGGCAGCGGTGAAGGGCTGGGCGGAAGTTTTCGGCAAGCCGGTGGCGGCGGCGAGCGTGCTCGAGGCGGCCGCAAGCCTCGCCGCGTCACCCGAGCCGTTGCTGGTTTGCGTGCTTGATGCCCGCCGCGGTCAGGTGTTCGGAGCCGTCTACGAGAAGCGCGATCGTGTCCCCGTATTGCGCGGAGAAGAGGTGGTATTGGCGCCGGAGGAGTTTCTGGCTTCTCTGAAAGAGGCGACGGGAGATGAGCCGTTCGCTCTGGTGACGCCCACGCCGGAAGCCATCGAGCCGTGGCTGCTTCAATCGGCCTATCGGCATCGGCCGGTCGAGCGCATCTCCTCCATCCTGGCCCCGGCGATTGGCCGGCTGGGTTACCGCCAGGCGCTTCGCGGCGACACGGTGGATTCGCTTCGTCTCGACGCCAATTATATTCGTCGTTCCGACGCGGAAGTGAAGTGGAAGGATTGACGATCCGGCCACTCGAACTTGGCGATGGCCCCGCCTTGGAGCGAATCACTGCGCAATCGCCCGAGGCGTCGTCATGGCCGGCCGGGAGCTATCGCGATTTCACCGGCTGGGCGGCGGAGTTGAGCGGCGCCGTGGCGGGCTTCGTCGTGGCCCGGATCGCGGCTGACGAACTGGAAATTCTGAATTTGGCGGTCGATCCCGCCGAACGGGGGCGGGGCATTGGTCGTGAATTGCTCGCAAGGGTGCTGGCGTTCGGCGGCGAAGCGGGCGCCCGCCGGGCGGTGCTGGAGGTGCGGGAGTCCAACCAGGGCGCGCGCCGCTTCTACGCCGCGCAGGGTTTCGCCGCCGTCGGCCGCCGCCCTGGCTATTACCGCGATCCCGTCGAAGACGCCCTGCTGATGGCCCGGGCCATCGAAGGAGCAGGGAAGGTTGGCAGCGGCTGTCCCTCCCAAGTGGGATAGATTGAAGGCAGCATGGCACTCAAGGTTTTCCTAAGCTACAGCCTCGAGCCCGAGCAGCCGGTTGTCGTCTGGCGGCTCCAGACGCTGGCAGCAGCCAATGGCGTCCAACTCTACGTCCCGTCCCGCATTGCCCGCCATTGATGCACCTTGCGGCTCAGCTCCGCCGTGAACTCCGGTTTCGCGTCACCGACCAACTCCTCGAGGAAGCCATCCGGAAGGCAGCAGAGCCGGTCTGACCGGCATTGGGGCTGAACACGCCGGCGACGGGCATGCCTCCTCGTGCGCGAGACCCGCTATACTATTCACGGGTCCAACGGCGAGCAGTACCGTTGTGCGCCGCGTGGGCCCGTTCTAGTGGCCAGCAGCGGGCTGGAAAAGGATGGCTTTCCGCGAAGCGCTCAAATTCGGCGCCCCGCCGCTTGTCGCCGGCATCGTCGCCGGCTTCGTCGGCTGGACCTGGCCGTCGGTGATCCTGATTGCCGCGGCGGCATTCGTCTTTTTCTTCTTTCGCGATCCGGACCGGGCAGCGCCCCCCGATCCTGCCGCGGTGGTTTCTCCGGCTGATGGACGGGTCCTCGAGGTGGTTGACGAGACCCTCGATGGCCGCCTTGGCCGCCGGGTGAGCATTTTCCTATCGCTCTGGGACGTCCACGTGAACCGGGCCCCGGCGGCAGGACGCATCGCCCGGATCGAATACCAGCCCGGGAAATTCCACGCGGCGATGCGGGCGCGCGCGGGAACCGAAAACGAGCGGAACGTCATCCGGCTGGAAACCGGCCGCGGTCCGGTGGTGGTGAAGCAGATTGCGGGGCTGATCGCCCGCCGGGTGCTGCTCTGGATGCCGGAGGGGTCGCCGGTCGAGCGGGGCCAGCGGATCGGCATGATCCGGTTTGGTTCGCGCGTGGAGATGTGGCTGCCGGACCAGGCGGAAATCCGGGTACGGCCGGGGGAGCACGTGCGCGGGGGCTCCAGCGTGGTGGCGGAATGGCAATGAACGAACTCGAAGAATTCGATTCCGAACTCGAGCCGCAGGCGCCGCCGCACCCCGGCCACCGTCCGCGGCGCGGCATCTACCTGCTGCCGAGTTTCTTCACCGTTGGGAATCTCCTGTGCGGCTATTACGCCATCTGGACCACCTTCAAAGGCACCATTCCCGATCTCGACAACGCCGCCAAGGCCATTGGCCTGGCCATGGTGTTCGATTTGCTGGATGGCCGCGTCGCTCGCGCCACCCACACCAACACCGAGCTGGGCAAGCAATTCGATGCTCTTGCCGACGTCATCAGCTTCGGCATCGCGCCGGCGCTGCTGGCGTTTGCCTGGGGCGTGCGCGGCATGCTGATGACTTCGGCGCCCCAAGGCCTCCAGGTTTACCGCTTCGGTTGGCTGGTCGCTTTCGCTTATGTGATTTGCTGCGCCTGGCGCCTGGCCCGCTTCAACGTGCAGGGCATGGCCCCCGAGGGCGGCCGCTCCCGCCACTTTGTCGGCTTGCCCACGCCCGCGGCCGCCGGGATGATCGCCGCGATGGTCCACGCCATCAAGTACCCGCTCGACGATTGGTGGGTATCGCTGCTGTGGCTGGGACTGGTGCTGACGCTGGCGGTCCTGATGGCCAGCACGGTCCGCTATTTCGCCTTCAAGGACGTGCAGTGGAACCGCCGCCGCTCGTCGATATACTTCATCCTGATCGGCCTGCTGATCGCCGCGATAGTGATGTACTCGGAAGAAGTGCTGCTGGCGATGGCTTCGGCCTACGTCCTCTGGGGCGTTGTCCACCAGTTGGTGCGCCAAACGCGCCACCGGATGGCTTCCCATCCCACCACCAATGCCCACCCCTGACCGCCCGCTCCGCATCGCGATCGTGGGCGCCGGCTCGCCCCGCGGCAAGGACCTGATCGAGGTCCTCGGCGAGGGGGCGTTTGCCGGCGCCGAATTGCGCCTTTTCGATGAAGATATCGCCGTCGGCGCGCTCACCCGCGCCGGTGACGAGCCGGCCGTCATCGCCGCCGTCGACGAGGGCAGCTTCGAAGGCGCGCAACTGGTCTTTTTTGCCGGCGGTGCCCCGATGGCCGCTCGCCACGCCGCCCAGGCGCGCCGCGCCGGAGCCACGGTGGTGGATTTGAGCGAGGATCCCGGTTTGGCCGGCGCCGTTGCCTGGCTCCCGGCGCTCGACCGGCTGGTGGGCCGGCCCGCGGGTCTTGATGGCGGCGTGGCGCGGTCGCCCTCGGCTGCGGCGATTGTCGCTGCCATGATGGCCGCCGCGCTCGATCGCTTTTCTCCGGTGCGATTGGCTCTCGTGTTCTTCCGGCCGGTGTCTGAACGGGGCCAGGAAGGCATCGACGAACTCGAGCGGCAAACGGTAAGCCTTTTGTCGTTCCAGCCGGTTCCCGAGGAGGTGTTCGGCGTCCAGGTGGCCTTCAACCTCCTGGATGACTACGGGCCGGGCAATCAGCCGTCGCTCGAGGTGGTGCGCCAAACGGTGGTGCGCGACGTCGCCGCCGCGCTGAACGGCCGGGTTCCCTCGCCCGCCATCCAGGTGCTCCAGGCGCCGGTGTTCTTCTCTTACGCCTTCACCGCCTATGCCGAGCCCGCCGCCCGCAGGGACACCGAGGAAATCGAGCGGGCGCTCGCCGCCGGGGGTCTGGCCATCGAGCCGGCTACCGACCCGCGTCCGACGAACCGGAGCGTGGCCGGCAGGGCGCAGCCGGTGCTGGGAGGAGTGGCGCGGGATCCCGCGATAGCCGCCGGCTGCTGGCTGTGGGGCGCGGCGGACAATGTGCGATTGGTGGCGACAAATGCGGTGGCGATCGCCGAGATTCTTTTGTAGGCTGGGAATTGCCGCGCTGGCGCTCGCTGGCGCCGCGTGCGGCTATCACGTCGCCGGGCGCCAGTCGGCTCTCCCGAAATCCTGGCGCACGGTCGCCGTCCCCGTTTTCGTCAATCGCACTTTGCGCTATCGGCTGGAGCAGCGGTTCACCCAGGCGGTGGTCCGCGAACTCGAGGCGCGAACCACCTACCGGATCATCCCCGACCCTTCGGCCGCCGACGCCGTCCTGCGCGGCGAAATGACCTCGATCGAGGCCGTTCCCGTGCTCTTCGATTCCACCACCGGCCGCGCTACGATGATGCTGGTCACCGTCCAGCTCAAGGTTCAATTCGAGGACCGCGCCACGAAAAAACTGATTTACAAGAACGACCAGTTCGTGTTTCGCGACGAATACGAACTCACCACCGATCCCAGGAGCTTCTTCGAGGAGGAAGATCCCGCGCTCGGCCGCATGGCTCGCGATTTCGCCTCGACGCTGGTTTCCGGCATCCTGGAGAATTTCTGATGGTGGCGGTTCCCGCCAAACGCCTGCTCGAGCAGCTCGAACGCGGCAAGCTGCCGCCGGTGGTGGTGCTGCTAGGCGCCGACAGCTACTGGCGCGGGTTGTGCCGGCGAAAACTGGCCGAGGCGCTGGTGCCCGTCGAAGCCCGCCCGTGGGCGGTGACGACGATATCCGCCGCCGGAGCCGAAGCGGGCGAAGTGGTCGCCCGGGCGCAGATGCAGCCGATGCTTGCCCCGCGCCAGGTGTTGTTCGTGGCCGATGCCGAAGCCTGGGAAACGGGTACTGAGAACGCGCTCAAAGATACCCTTGCTGCCCTCACCGCCTACCTGGACGACCCCGCCCCGTTCACCGTCCTCGTCCTGGAAGCGGAAAAGCTCGATCAGCGCACCCGGCTCGCTCGTTTGCTCGCCGAGCGCGCCCTCGTCGTCGAGCTCGACGCCGCTGGCGCCGGCCCGGCGCGGCTGGCGGCGGAAATGGCGCGGGAATTGGGAACGGAAATCGAGCCGGCGGCGGCGGAGCTGCTGGCGGCATCCACCGCCGGCCAGGCGGCTCGCATGGCCGCCGAGCTCGAAAAGCTTGCCTGTTACGCCGCTGGCCGGCCGCCGATCACCGAAGCGGATGTGCGCGAGTTGGTGGTTCCCGACGGCGCTGCTGAAGTGTGGGAGTTCGCCGGTCTGTTCGCTTCGGGAGAACGGGCGCGGGCGCTCGATTTGGCGAATGAGTTGCTCCGCAAAGGGGAGTCCGGTCCGCGGCTGGTCGGCGCGCTCGCCTGGATGTACCGCAAGCTGATGGAAGCGGCCGATCTTCCCGCACACACTAACGAATACCAGGCCGCGCGCCAGCTCGGTATGCGCCCCGCCGCGGCTGCCGCCGCCCTCGAGCAATCCCGCAAAATCCCCCGCGACCAATTGCGCCGCGGCCTGGTCGCGCTCGCCGAGGCCGACGACCGCCTGAAATCCGCCTCCGCCGACGACCGCGCCGTTCTGGAATTCCTCCTCGCCCGCCTCACGCGCCGCCCCGGCGCTTCGCCACCCCGCCCCTAGCGGGCAGCAGTGCGGCACACGCCGCCAAAAAACAAGTCATTCTAAGCCCGCCCCGGCGAGCGGACCAACGCTTCTTCCTTCCCCGGAAATACTGCCTTTCGGATTTCCGGGTCGTCCGGAAGCTTCGGGACGCGCAGTCGAAGCGCGCCTTTTGCGCCCCGGACTGGTCTGCGGGGAAACCTTTCCCAACGTAGGGCGCGGGGAGGACGCCAACAGAGCCCAACAGGCCCTAGCCGGCTTTGGCAGGGGGTGCCGCCGCAGGCGCGGCGGCGATCGCCAGCGCCAGGCGCGACTTGTACCGATTGGCGGTGTTCTCGTGCAGCGATTTGTGCTGGATAGCGCGATCGAGGATGGCGTAGGTTTCCGGCAGCAGCTTCCGCGCTTCGTCAACCTTCCCCGCCGCGACCAGGGCCCGGAGTTTCTTCACCGCGGTGCTCACTGCCGTGCGGTTTCCCCGGTTGATGACGGTCCGCCGGGCGGCATGGCGGATATTCCTGAGTATCGACTTTTTCTTTTTCTTCGGCTTGACGGGCGTGCCTACCGGCATCCGTGGCTCCTTCGGGAATTCTGCCGCCAGGAATCATGCGGCGATTTGGTAGAGTAGTGGACCGAGGCGGGTTTGTCAATTTTGGCGGCCGGGCGGGCCGCCGAAGCCGCCGGGGGGAACCTGCCTGCTCGCAAGGCTCAGACGGTCGGTCGCCGTCGTTCTGCTCCTGCTCGCCGCGCTGGCGGTGTGTGCCATCGGCGCGCGCGCGGAGAAGCCGGACCAGCTCAAGCCTCAAGGCTACGTCAGCGATTTCGCTGGCGTGCTCGATGCCGAAACGCGCCAGCAACTCACCGCGCTGTGCGAAGAGGTCGATCGCAAGGCCCAGGCCCAGCTCGCCGTCGTCACCATCTATTCCACCGAAGGCGTTCCGATAGAGAATTTCTCCATCGACTTGGCCCAGCGCTGGGGAGTCGGCCGCAAGGGCAGCGACCGCGGCGCGCTGATCCTGCTCTCGGTCCAGGACCATCGCTACCGCATCGAGGTTGGCTACGGCCTCGAAGGCATTCTGCCCGACGGCAAAGTGGGCGGGATCGGCCGCGAAGCCGTGCCGCTTCTTCGCGGCGGAAATTATTCCCGCGCGCTGCTGCTGATGACCAGCCGCGTCGCTGGGGTCATCGCCGCCGATCGCGGCGTCACCCTCGCCGCCGAGCCGGCGCTTCCCCCGCCCTCCGGGAACGAACCCGGCCCCGCCGGCTTTCCCCTCGGCGCGCTGGTGTTTTTGTTCCTGGTGTTCGGCGCCCCGGCGCTCGGCTGGCTGCTTCCATTGCTTTTCGCCGGCGCCCTGTTCAATCCGCGCCGCCGGCGAATGTACGCGGGTCGCGCACCCTGGTTCCTCGGAGGCTATCTTCCCGGCACCTGGGCAGGCGGCGGCTTCGGCGGAGGAGGGCGCGGGTGGGGCGGCGGTGGCGGCTTCGGCGGCTTCGGTGGCGGGTCATTTGGCGGCGGGGGAGCGAGCGGCGGATGGTAGCGCGGCGCGCCGGCGGCAGACGTTGCGGCGGCCCGCCGCCATCGCGGCGCCGCCGCGCGCAGCGCGCAAAAGAGGAGTGGCATGGAAAAACTTTTGCATGAACTGGTCCAGCGGCTGCGAACGGCGGCCGAAGCCAATCTCCGCAGCGTCGTGCTCTACGGTTCGGCCGCCGCGAACCTCTATCAGGAAAAGCATTCCGATCTCAACGTTCTCTGCGTGGTGCGCCGGCTCGGGTCTGCCGAACTGGACCGGCTGGCGCCGGTGGTTCGCTGGTGGCAGTCGAAGGGCCATCCCGGCCCGATGATGTTCACCGAGGAGGAACTCCGGCGTTCCGCCGACGTCTTCGCGATCGAGCTGCTCGATATCCAGGCGGCCAGCCGCGTGCTTTGGGGCGAAAACATCGCTGCCCGGCTCGAAATCCCCATGCAGCTTCACCCCATCAACGTCGAGCGGGAACTCGTCCACTGCCTGGTGCGCCTGCGCCAGCACTATCTCGCGGCTCGGCGCTCGCCTCGCGCGGTGCGCCGGTTGATGCTGGCATCGGCAAGCACCGCAGCGGTGCTTTTTCGCCATGCGCTGCTGGCGCTGGGCCAGCCGCTGCCGAGCGATCGCCGGCAAGCCGTCGCCGGGCTGGCGGCGCTCGCCGGCTTCGACCCGAAGCCGATTGACGGGTTGCTCGATTTGCGCGAGGGCCGCAGGAACGAGCGCGGCTTCGATTGGGAAGCCGTCTTCGCCGCCTATCTGGACGCCATCGAGCGCGCCGCCCAGGCAGTGGATCGGCGGCTGGCCGAGGCGGCTGCGGCCAAACCGGCCGAGGGCTGAGCGTTTGCTTCGCGGCTCGGGGGAGCGTGTGCTTTTGAGGATTGTGAGGAGATGCCATGAAGAAAGCGACGGCGGTAATCGTGGTCGTGGTGGTGCTGGTGTTAATCCTCGGCAGCTCATTCGTCAGCCGGCGAAACCAGATGGTGCAGAAAAACGAGACGGTGAAGGCCTCCTGGTCGGAGGTGGACGTCCAGCTCCAGCGCCGCGCCGACTTGATTCCCAATCTCGTCGCCACCGTCAAGGGCTACACCCAGCATGAGGAAACGGTGTTCGACAACGTCGCTGCCGCCCGCGCCGCCTTGCTCAACGCCCGCACCCCGTCCGATCGCATCGCCGCCAACGGCCAACTCGATGGCGCCATCGGCCGCCTGCTGGCCATCGTCGAAAATTATCCCCAGCTCAAAGCCAACGAGAATTTCCTCCAGTTGCAGGATGAACTGGCAGGCACCGAAAACCGCATCGCCGTGGCTCGGCGGCGTTACAACGAAACTCTCCGCGATTACAACGCCTACATCGGCCTGTTCCCCAACAATGTCGCCGCCGGCTGGGCCGGGTTCCAGCGCAACAACGCTTATTTCAACGCCGCTCCTGGCGCCGAACAGGCGCCCCGCGTCAATTTCCAGTTCCCGGCCTCCGCCCCGGCGCCGAATCCTCCGCCCGTCCCAACCCACTAGGAATCTTCCAAGTGCCCAGAGCCAAACAGGTTTCAGCCCTGCCCGTCCTCGCCGTTCCCTAACCCCCTATTCCTTAATAACTTCCAGCCATTGCCGTCCCCGTCCCGCCCGGCTCCTTGGCCGCGTTGTAGACGGCAGTACTGGTGGTCGGATTTGGCATGCCAGTGCGGCCTCAGCTCCCGCCCAACTGAGTCCGGCGGCCGTCTGCATCGTAAGCATAGCCCAGATTGCCGAGCGTGTTCCCGCTGAGCACATACGTCAACCCGGTCAACTGCGATCCCTGATCGTAACTGTATCCCACGACGATTCCGTCCGGCAGAGTGAGCGACGTGCGCCGGCCCGTGGCGTCGTACCCAAACGATACGCCCGCGCTTCCCTGCGTGATGCCGGTCAGCCGATCGCCATTGTCGTAGCTGTATCCCACGGCATTCGTCTGGCCGGAAACCGTCATCTGCGTGCGCCGGCCGACGTTGTCATAAGAATAGCCCACCGTGCCTTCCGGCCCCTGCTCCTGTGTCAATCGGTCAAGACCATCATAGCTCCGATCGGACCTCGGTCTCCGCGGTCAGTGCAGTCCGATCATAATCAGCCACAGCGCGGCGGAGGAGATGGCGGCCACGAGGCTTGTCGCGCCGACCCGGTCTTCGGCGATGCTGCCGATCGCGAAAAGTGCGCCCAGCACGCAAAGCGGGACAGCGGGCATGGCGCCGCCCAGGGAAGCGCCGAACCGGGCCCGGGCGACCGCCGCGCTCACTAGGAACGCGGCCTGGAAGGCCTGGCTTGCCCCGGTGAGGGTGAGGGACATCTTAAGGGGCCAAGAGAGGGGCCTCCTCCGGATAAACGGAATCCACGGTGGAAGCCCTGTCACTATGAGCACAGCCAGAAGTAGGAACGCCACGGAGGCTGCGCGTCCCCGGTCTGCACCGTTCGTCACGTAGGGGTAGCCATTCATGACCGCGTTTCTCGGACAGCCGCCGGGAGCTCGCGGCTTCCCTTAGCTGGGCCGATGGTAGATCCCCCGAACGGGGCCCGGCCCGAGCCCCGGTTGACGCGTGGCGGCGATTGGTACTGCCGGCCGCAGGCCCTGGTGACCGCAGTCAGCGCTTTTCTGACCGTGGGATTCGCCACGGCTGGCCACTCACGGAACCGTCTCCTGCGCGCTGGGCCTGCCCGCCGGGGCGGGCGCCGCCCCCCTTCCCCAGGGAGTAGTGCTCGACCCAGCGCTTTCGGGCCACGTAACCAAGGAAGTACCACCAGGCCGTGCCGACAGTTCCGAACACCGGCAGCGGCAGATCGTGGTTATAGAGCAGTGCAATTATCGGTATGCTGGCTGGAAAGTCGACGGGGACCAGGAATTGCCACCCCCTCACCGGAGCCGCCAGGGCGATCACGAAGCAGGCGCAGAGGTGCAGCAGGGGCGCAAGGTGCAGCAGCAAGAAGGGTGCGCTCGGCCTCCTCACCGTTCGCTCCTTAGGCTCGCGATTGGCATTCGGACGCTCAGTGGGGCACGGGCGGTGGCGCGCCGCCGCTGCAACCCCTGCAGCTTGGGGCGTTCTGCTCTGGATCCGGCCCATACCACTCGTGCGTCTGGATGGCGGCGTCCAGCCCCAGAGCTATAGTTCCATATATGGTCGGGGACCACGGCATTTCCTCGAGGAAAAGCTGGTCGCAGGTTGCAAAGCACTTGGAGCGGCCCGTCGGGTCACACGGATGCTGGTTCCTACAGCTCCAGTAGCAGATGTCGTGGTGCTCGCAAACCTCGTCGACCGCGTCGATCGGCGGTGCGTACAGGAAGGCTAGCTCGGGGTGGTATGTCCCGACCCGCCCGCCGGTCCAGTTGGGGCCGCACCAGTTGCCATAAATCGGGAACCTCCCCGTGGGGTCTCGGTAGAGGGTCGGGCTATTCCTGGAGTAGGCGTAGAGGTTCCAGTCGCCCGAATCGAATTGGACCGGGTCTTGCTTGGTGAACCGTTCCAGGCCCGGGCTGTAATACCTGGCCCTCAGGAAGTAGAGTCCGTCGCCGTCATTTTCCCGCCCCGTGAACTCGTACGAATTGCCATTCGACGCGCCTTGGACGGTCGTCACGCCAAACGGATCGTAGGTGTACGAGGTTTGGACCGTTCCCGTCGGGTCTGCCAGGGCCACGGTGCTCCCGAGCGGGCCAACAAGCAGGTTCGCCGTGCCCAGCCCATCCGTGCGAGTGAGGTACTCATCTACTCTGGGGCCGGCGAGGAGGTTCGCGTTCACGGTCGTCCGCGAAGGGTCCTGAATCGGATTGACGCCGTCGTACCGGCGGGGCCTGCTCGCGTTCGCGACGGCCTTCGGGGAAATCCTGTTTGCTGGCCACCCCGGCGGCATGCACTGGCGGGGAGCGCTCGCGCTCGCGATGGTCTTCGGGAGCCCCCGGCCGCGGGCGTCGTGCCCGGAGCTGCGGCCGACAAGGTTCGCCCGCGCCCCGCGGTCAAGCCTGCCGGCGAGAGGGTCCGTCCGCATCGCCTTTGGAGATCAACCCTTGAACGCCTGGCGGGCGACCTTTGAATTTATGGAACACAAACTTGGCTCCGCGTGCTAGCAGGTACCACCACAGGGTACCGATTCCGACGATCCACAGTGCCGCGAGCAAACCGTGCCTCCACGACAGCCCGAAGGCTACCAGAGAGATGGGGAGATCCGCCACCATTACCGCGGTCCATACTATCCCCATGAACTGAAACTCAGGCACGACATATCCTAGCAGGGCTAGCGAGCAGGCGCACAGGTGGATAGCGGGAAGCAGATATACCCACCTCGCGGGCCTTGCGGGGCTCGACTTGGCCTGCTCGCCCATTCGCGCCCTCCGTTACCTTTTTGGGGTTTTACAGGTCGGACAGTTCTTGTCGTTCGGGCCTACATCCGGACGATCGTTGAAGAAATCTATCCCCGCCCCGATGATCGGCCCCACCCCAGTTGTCGGCATGTGCAGAATCAACCTCGCATCGCAGTCGTTCATGCAGCCGCCCCGCGTCTTCGGATCGCAAGGATGGTTCTTCCGGCACTGGTAGTAGCAGATGTCATGCTCCTTGCAAACAGCATCGGCCTGATCGATGGGCTCTCTATATAGCTTCGCGTGCGCTGGGTTATACTGCTCAAATCGCCCTCCGGTCCAATTTGGGCCGCACCACCAGCCCCAAACCGGTATCCGCCCTGAGGGATCCCGGTAGTCTGTCGGGTCTCCGTCAACGTAGCTGTAAAAGTTGAGCCCTCCATTGAATTCGATTGGATCCGGGCTGACGAACCGGGCGACGTGGGGGTCATAATATCTGGCGCGGTAGAAGTTCAGCCCGTCGCCATCGTTTTCTCGCCCGGTGAACTGATAGGAATTTGCGTTCGCCGCGCCCTGGGTCGCCGTCCCCCCAAAGGGCTCGTAGGTAAAAGCAGTCCGCACCGCCCCGGTCGTGTCCGTCAGAGCTATCGTGCTCCCCAGCGCATCGGTGAGGAGGTTGGACGTGCCCAACGCGTCAGTGCGGGTGAGATACTCGTCCACGCTGAGGCCGGTGAGCAGATTCGCGGTCACCGTGGTTCCCGAAAGCTCTTGCACGGGATTGACGCCATCGTATAAGAAATTCGTCGTTGCGCTGGCAATCGTTTTGCCAAGCCGGCGACCGAACGGATCGTATTCGAAGCTGGCGCTGACTGCGCCGGAGATTGATGCAAGCTGGTTCCGTGCGTCCCACGAGTAAGTATTCGTGCCGTCCGAGGTCATGTTCCCGTTGAGATCGTAGGACAGCGTCGCGCCATTCCAGCCCGTGAGCTCGTTGGCGACGTTGTACGCCGTGCTCGTCGTTGCGTTCGGGATCCCGGTCCGCGCCCAAGTGCCGCCCAACTGAGTCCGGCGGCCGTCTGCATCGTAACCGTAGCCCAGATTGCCGAGCGTGTTCCCGCTGAGCGAATACGTCAGCCCGGTCAACTGCGATCCCTGATCGTAACTGTATCCCACGACGATGCCGTTTGGCAGCGTGAGCGACGTGCGCCGGCCCGTGGCGTCGTACCCAAACGATACGCCCGCGGTGCCCTGCGTGATGCCCGTCAAGCGGCTTGCGTTGTCGTAGGCGTAAGCCACAGCACTCGCCTGGCCGGAAACCGTCATCTGCGTGCGCCGGCCCGCGTTGTCATAAGCATAGCTCACCGTGCCCTCGGGCCCCTGGTCCTGTGTCAATCGGTTAAGACCATCATACGTCCGATTGAACGTGCCGGCGATGGAATCGACGGCCTGGGTGAGCCGATTGCCCAAATCGTAGGTGTAGGCGATCGTGCTGTCGTAAACCGGGCCGGGCTGCGTATTGAACCCGGTAAACGTCAGCCGGTTCAATGCGTCGTAGGTGTACGTCGCGACCTTGCCCCGGCGGTCGGTGAAGCTGGTGAGGTTGTTGTTCCCGTCATAAGCGTAGCTTTCGGAATCGTTCAGCGGATCGGTGCGCGTCTGGAGGCGGTCCATGTTGTCGTAGGCGTATCTCGTCGGATTCGAGGTGTTTTTCGGATCGGTGACGCTGAGGCGATCGCCGTTGCCGTCGTAGGTGAAGGAGGTGACCCCGCTGAGCGGGTCGGTAATCGTTGTGGCCTGATCGAGCGGATTATAGGCGTAGCGCGTGAGCTGCCCCAGCGGACTGGTGACCGAAAGCAGCCGTCCGGCGGCGTCGTGGATGAAGGAGGTGGTGCGGCCCAGCGGATCCTTGATGCTGGCCAGATCGGCCCCGTCGTAGGCAAATGTCGTGGTTTCGCCGGCGGGATCCGTGGCCGAAACAACTCGCCCCTCGGAATCGTTGGTGAATTTCGATGTGTTGCCCAGCGGGTCGGTGACCGAAATCAAGTTGGCGGTCGCGTCGTAAGCGAAACTCGTCGTGTGGCCAAGGGGATCGGTGACGCTGGTGAGTTGGCTATAGGTCGAATCGTAGGTGAACGTGGTGGTAACGGCATTGGGCGTGCCGGACAGGCGGGTCACGCTCAGCACGTTGCCCAGGTTGTCGTACGTGGTGGTTGTGGTGCGGCCCAGCGCATCGGTCGAGCTCGTTAGCAAGTTGGCGCCGGGACCGGTCTGCGTCGTGGTCGTTTCCGCAATCGAGGTGCCCGACGCCATCGTGGCCGTGCTCGCGGTGCCCCCGGTGACGTAACCGCTCAAAAGGGTTGGCGCGGCGTCGAAGACATCGGTCTCGACGTTCCCGTTCGGGTCGGTGACCGTGGTCTGGCAAATCCCCGAAACGCTCTCGGCGCCGGTCGCCCCCGCAGGCGTGTCTGCACAGCCACTGGCGTTGTAGCTCAACAGGTATTTCGCCCCGTAGGGCAGGTCCTGCTCGATCACACGATTGCTCGAGTCGTATTTGTTCGTCAGGTAGGTGATCCGCCGCGGATCGGTGATGCTGGTCGCGTCCCAGTGCCGCACGGCCGGCCGCTCGGGACATCAGGGCAAGTCACGGCTCGCGGCACCTGGAGCATCTAGTACTACTGCGTCATAAACGGCGGTTGCAGCAGAACGGGCAGTGGGTAAGCCGTCTGAGCAGGAACCGGGCGAGCCGGATTCGGAGGGTGGCGATCGAGGCCGGGTTGTGCCGGTCGACGCGCGCGCGGCCTGCCGCGAGGGACGAAGTCGGGCGGAAGTTTCGGGGTGCGTAGCTCTAGCCAGCCAGCGCGGGCAGGGGGGGAAAAACGGCTCCTTTTCGCCACCAGGAAGTCGTAGGCGGCGATGCACAGGGTGGCGTGATGATGAAATCCGCGCCAGCCGCGACCCTCGTAATGCCCCAGCCCCAACTCCTGCTTGAGCTCTTCGTAATCCCGTTCAATGATCCAGCGATGCTTGGCCAATTTCGCTAGTTCCGCCGGTCGGGTATCGGCCGGGAGCGTCGCGAGCCAGTACTTGGTCGGCTCGCTCTCGCCTGCGGGCCATTCGATCAGCAACCATTCTTCCGGAGGCGGTTTGCTTCTCCAGTAGTCCCGATGGGCGACTCGCACGCGCCGGGCGGGGAAGCGTGAGCAGAGTTTTCGCTTGCTGCCCCCGCGCCAACGGACCGATTTCCAGCCGCGCGGCGGCAATCCCTGCGCCAGCTCTTTGACCGTGACCGGCTGATGCTGTTTATCCCGACGCAGCAGTTTGGGCGGGCGTCCCCGACCTTATCCACCGCTTGGCCGGCAGCGGGGCTTCGCCCGCCCTCCAAACGGTCGTCGAACTTTGAATGCCGACGACGTACTCCAAGCCCAGTTTAGTAAGCCCTTCTCGAAACTGGCTGTCGTTGCCCTAAGCCGCATCGGCCAGCACCGACGCCTGGGGAACCCCTTCTCCCACCGCCTGGCGAATCTGCCCGAGGGCGATCGCCGGTTTGGCGGCGAAGGAAACTTCTTGAGGGATCCCGGCCTCGGCGCGCCGTTTTCGATCCTGGGCCCAAAGCCCGGGCAGGTACAGACGCCAGGCAATCGGCAGACTGGCTTGTTCGGCGGCCACCGACAAACTCGCCGCGACCCGGCAATTTTCCTGCTTGCCCACCTGCCCGCAGTACTGCCGCACCACTCCAACCGAATGAGTGCCTTTCTTCGGGAAACCGGTGTCGTCGGCAATCCAAGCCACCACCGGTCCCTTCTGCTCCATCACCGGCAGCACGTACCGGCGCACCGTTTCCGGCAAAACCCCGTCGCTCCACGGCGCGTTCGCGACGAGATGATGCAGGGACTGATGGACGCGCCGCACATCCTGTGGGGCCAGCCGCGCGGCCATCGGCTCGACGCTCTTGCATTCGCCGGGAAGCAGCAGACCGGTGCAGTAGGACTGCGGCGGCGCCGCTCGGTCGGCGTGCCCTGCGGCACGCGCCAGGCTGTCCAGATAGGCCGCAAGGAGTTGTTGCTGCGCGCCTGGCGCTGGAGAGGAGGCGCTCATCCGCCCAGACTACCAGTCCAGGGGAGAGCCCCCCTCACAAAATCAGGGGAATGTGTAGTTTATGACCCACTAGTACTAGGGTAGCGAGGGGAGCGAGAGCTTCCTTACATCGATCAGCATCAGGGGAAACCAGCCAGTAAATCTGCCTGGGTGGCTCGGCCACCGGGAACGTTGCAGTTGGGTCGGGTTCGACACTTACCCTTAGAAGCAAGCTGTTCAGCAGATACTGGGGGACAACAAGGCCGGGCGGATAGTTCGGAGGCGCGCTCGCAAAGTTGATATCTTGCAGATCGAGTGTAAGGCGGAACCCCCTGAGGCGAAGCAGACGGCGCGTACCCCATTCAGGGTAGCGCGAGCAATCTCCAAAGAGTTGATCCGGGACGATCAGCGCCGGGTTCATGCGGCTGTAAGGATCCACTGCATCCGCGAGCAGGTCGAAATCGCTGCCCGCCGGATGCAGTTCGCAAAGAATCGCCCACCGATCCGGGCCGGCCAGCCCAACCGATGCCGAGCAGGCGAGCCGATACCCCGGTCTCCCGTCGGTGCTGCTAACCTGAAGCTGGAGTGAGGCACTCCGGCGAGCAGCAAGGGTCTTTTCCATCGCCACCGTTCGCACACTGGGATAGGGTGGTCCGAGGTGGTAGCGTCGGATGTAGTCGGGAGTCACCTGCCCAGGAACATGTTGACGAGTCACCTTGCTACAATCCTCAATCACAACTTGGGGATCCTCTGTAGGTGCCCAAGGAGGCTCCGCATAGGGAACGGGCTCGGCAATCATGGAAACTGCCGTGGGATCCCGCATGGCTACAACGCCAAACCGCATGGAAATCGGCACATGGAGTTTCACGCTTGGATGCCCGGGATCCGGCTTTTCCGACCAACGTACATCGCCATACTTCAAAGTCAGCCCCATCCCCCGGAGCCGAAAATGGCGAACATTGCCCCACTCGGGGTACTCGGCGCAACGCCCGAAAATTTGACCCGGCTGAACAACGGCGCGCGTGTGCTGCTCGCCCAGGTCCCATTGATCGCTCAGCAGCGTGGTCCATCGCTCCGCAGGTGGCGGCTGGAGATGACAGTCAAACACGCCCGAGTAGGGCTCTTGCGGAAACGGGTCGTCAGCGCTGCGGTCAGCCTCCCACCCATAGCACTGAAGCCGGTAGAGCTGTGCGCCGCGCAGGTCGCGGATGACGACTGCGATCATCGCCTTAGCCACACTCGGTACGTAGAAGCTCCTACTCAGCGGAGTAATCGCCGGCCAACTGAAAGCGCCATATCGCACCTGGCCGCGCCCCGCGCGTGGTGGCACGAGAATACCTGCGAGCATCGTTCCGAGGCCCACCATAACGGCCCAGCGCCGTCTCACCTACTTACCTCGTGAGTGCCCTGGGGGCAGGGCAGCGATGCGGGAACGGTGAGAATGACCGGTACCTGCCCTCCCAAATCGGGTCCGGTAGGGAGCTCGAGAAGCAACTGGCCCGGATTGTCCGTCTGGAGAACATCCCTCACGTTGGGCACGACATTGCTTCCGATTACGTCCGATATTCCGTTAAAGGACTGATCGGTACCCGGGAACACCCCACTGATTTCGCCCAGAACAGGTCCGAGAACGGACTTACCGCCCCATTGGTTCGGGCTCACTGCCGTCGAACCCGCCTGGACGGGCGTCCCGAAGCCGCCAGGCCTGCCTACCGTCCTGGGGTTTCCCTTGAGCACCCTGGCCTTTCCTTCGCATTTTTTCGTCTGGGAGCACTGGCCACGGCCCGCCGCCGGACTTAGGCCGAATGCGTCGACAAAGGTGCGCGGACTGTCAGCGGCGTACGCGTAGAGGTCAGGCCCGCCTCCGCTGATACCCAGCGGATCCTCTGACACGAACCGCTGCAAGTTCGGCGAGTAATACCGGGCGCGGTAGAAGTAGAGACCGGTGCCGTCGTTTTCTCGGCCGGTGAACTGATACGAGTTCCCGTTCGGGGCCCCTTGTGTGGTGGTGCCTCCAAACGGCTGGTACGTATAGGAGGTCTGCACCGTGCCCGTCGTGTCGGCCAGGGCGAGAGTCGAACCCAGCGCGCCGGTGAGGAAATCCGACGTGCCCAAGGCATCTGTCCGAGTGAAATACTCATCGGTGCCAAGGCCCGTCAGCAAATTGGCGGTCACGGTCGTTCCAGCAAGTTCCTGCACCGGATTTAGGCCGTCGTACAGGAAGTTCGTGTTGGTGCTGTTGATTGTCTTGCCCTGCCGGCGCCCGAAGGGATCGTATGCAAAGCTCGCACTCGCGGCTCCAGAGATCCCACCGAGTTGGTTCCTGCTGTTCCAAGAACAGGTGTTCGTACCGTCGGAAGTCATGTTCCCGTTCAAATCGTAAGCCAAGGTCGCGCGGTTCCGGCTCGTCAGTTCGTTGGCCGCGTTGTAGACGACCGTGCCGGTGGCGTCATTCGGGACGCCGGCGTCGAAGCGGCAAGGCAGAGGCGGCATAACCCCTACGGGCGCGATGGCTGCTGTAACGGGGCGGCCTGCGGCCACGTCAGAACCTCGAACAGGTAAATCCAGGTGTCTTGCCGGGCTTGACCCCTTGTTACGAGCGCGCCTTCGATAACACCGGGCAAGGCTTGGCAAAGCACCCGCGCTTCAGGGTCGGGCGAGCGGTGAATCTGTGCCCACCACCTTCCGGGACAGGCACCCTCCGAGGGTGGCCATCCCTCTGATTCGCTGAATGCCGGTCCCAGCCTGCGCCGGAGTCGACGCGACACGGTACCGGGGGGCTCCCAGGTTCGGCTCCGCGAAACCGTGAGCTGGGCTTCCCTCCTCGGCCGGGGCGAGGCCCACGAGTAGGACTGAACGAACAGTCCACCCTCGGGGATGGTCCCCCGGTAAACAGCCTCCATCGGGGACTTGTAGGCAGGGGGTCGCCTCACCAAGGTAAGAAACCGCCAGCGGACCGTAAGGGCTACCCATCTGTGCCCCGGACCTATTTCGGTGGCCAACCTCGCGTAACGGTTGAGGAGCCCGCCCGCGGTAAAAACCGCGAGCCCGGCCAGGCACGTGGGCGCAAGCGACCAGAGGAGGATCGACCTAATTTTCACCGCTGGCCCTGACCTCCCTGAAAAGCCATACAGATGTTTCCGAGGTACCCGGGCCTGGCGCCAACGCGAGTCCTGTGGCTTCGCGGCCCCGAATACGGGCAAGCACAACCGCGTTGGGGGGAGACGTCCCGAGCGTCCGCCGGACCCAGTGTTGAATGAGGAGTTCCGGGCGTGACCCGGTGATTCGCACCTCTAGGAAATCGGCGGGAAGGTGGTTTCTGTACCAGCCGAGGACATCCGGCGGGAGACTCGCCGCCCGGTAGTGAATAACGCGCAGGAACGCGGGCGTTTCGCGATCATTTTCGGCTGGCAACCCGGCGTAGTCGGTCGCCAGCGCCGCCAGGACGGATCCGGGGTAAACCGGCAAGTCCCACTCGGCGAGGTATTGGCCCGGATCGTAATTGAACCAGTTTCCGAACGGCGAGCATACCCGGACTGGGTGCAACCATGCATCCGGGTTGGTCCCGCAGTTTCGGGTTCCCCTCGCCTCTACCCAGACCATGATGAAGAGGGACACCAGGAGGCAGGCGGCGAACCATCCTGCGGCCAACATCGCACCCGCCCAAGACCTTCTCCTCGGCGTGGTCACCTTATTCCTCCCGGCCTGGAACGCTCACGCGACCTCCTTCGGCCTGCCGTACGCGTGACGACACCTAGAACGGGATCGCCGGGCACCCCTTCCCGAAATCTAGCCCTAGGGGGGCTGTGGGGGCACTGATCCCAGTGCGTCCGGTATACGTTGTGGTGGAAACGGTCGGTTGCGAGGAGGAGTATGCATCCTCCGTCCAGACCTTGCTGCCCTTGCATCCGGATGTATAGCAGAGCTTCTTGGTGTGAGTGACCGACTGGTCGATTTCCTTCCGGACGACCTGCCGCTCGTAGGCGCACCTCAGCACTCCCCAGGGCGCGCCCATCCTCCCAACCCCGGGTGGCGTCTGGTTGTTCTCGTCATTCTCCGGCCCCGTGGCGCCGCCCGCGATAAGCCTCCAAGGTGAGTAAATTTTCGTGACGGACTTGTGGTTCGACGTCCAACGCCAGACCGTGATGCAGTACATCCCCAGCGGGTCCACGTACAGGGTGGGCCCGTCACCAGCGTAGGCGTAGCGCTCCAAGCCGCCGCGAAGTCCCAACGGATCCTCGCTTATGAACCGCCCGAACGTCGGGCTGTAATACCGCGCTCGGTAGAAATACAACCCATCGCCGTCATTCTCGCGGCCGGTGAATTGGTAAGAATTTGCGTTGGAAGCGCCCTGGGTTGTCGTGCCACCGAACGGCTGGTAGGTGTAGGAAGTCTGCACAGTGCCCGTCGTGTCGGCCAAAGCCAGCGTGCTGCCAAGGGCATCGGGGAGGAAATTCGAGGTGCCCAAGGCATCAGTCCGGGTGAAATACTCATCGACGCCGCCTGTCAACATATTCGCGTTGACGGTGGTGCCCGAGAGCTCCTGGATGGGATTGAGGCCGTCGTACAGGAAGTTCGTGTTGGTGCTGTTGATTGTCTTGCCCTGCCGGCGCCCAAAGGGATCGTATGCAAAGCTCGCACTCGCGGCTCCAGAGATGCCGCCGAGTTGGTTCCTGCTGTTCCAAGAATAGGTGTTCGTCCCATCGCCGGTCATATTTCCGTTCAAATCGTATGTGAGCGTCGCGCCATTCCAGCCGGTGAGTTGGTTGGCGACGTTGTACGCGGCCGTGCCCGTCGTCGCGTTCGGGATCCCGGTCCGCGCCCAAGTGCCACCCAACTGAGTCCGGCGACCGTCGGCGTCGTACGCATAAGCCAGATTGCCGAGCGTGCTGCCGCTGAGCGAATATGTCAACCCGGTCAACTGCGATCCCCGATCATAACTGTATCCCACGACGATCCCGTTCGGCAGAGTGAGCGACGTGCGGCGGCCCGTGGCGTCGTAGCCAAACGATACGCCGGCGGTGCCCTGCGTGATGCCCGTCAAGCGGCTTGCGTTGTCGTAAGCGTAAGTCACAGCATTCGACTGGCCAGAAACCGTCAGTTGCGTCCGGCGGCCCGCGTTGTCATAAGCATAGCCCACCGTGCCTTCCGGCCCCTGCTCCTGTGTCAATCGGTCAAGACCATCATACGTCCGATTGAACGTGCCGGCGATGGAATCGGCTGCACGGGTGAGCCGGTTGCCCAAATCGTAGGTGTAGGCGATCGTGCTGTCGTAGACGGGCCCGGGCTGCGTATTGAACCCGGCAAGCGCCAGCCGGTTCAGCGCGTCGTAATTGTACGTCGTGATTTTGCCCCGGCGGTCGGTGAACGTGGTGAGGTTGTTGTTCCCGTCATAAGCGTAGGTTTCGGAATTGCCGAGCGGGTCGGTGCGCGTCTGGAGGCGGTCCATGTTGTCGTAGGCGTATCCCGTCGGATTCGAGGTGTTCTTCGGATCGGTGACGGTCAGAAGATTCCCGTTTCCGTCGTAGGTGAACGACGTGACGCCGCTCAAGGCATCGGTGATGCTCGTGATCTGGTCGAGCGGGTTATAGGCGTAGCGCGTGAGCTGCCCCAGCGGACTGGTGACCGAAAGCAGCCGTCCGCCGGCGTCGTGGATGAAGGAGGTGGTGCGGCCCAGCGGATCCTTGGTGCTGGCCAGATCGGCCCCGTCGTAGGTGAACGAGGTGGTTTCGCCGGCGGGATCCGTGGCTGAAACAACTCGCCCCTGGGAATCGTTGGTGAATTTCGTTACGTTGCCGAGCGCATCGGTGACGGAAGTCAGATTGCCGGCCGCGTCGTAAGCGAAACTGGTTACGTGGCCAAGGGGATCGGTGAGGCTGGTGAGTTGGCTATAGGTCGAATCGTAGGTGAACGTGGTGGTAACGGCATTGGGCGTGCCGGCCAGGCGGGTCACGCTGAGCAAGTTGCCAAGATTGTCGTACGTGGTGGTTGTGGTGCGGCCCAGCGCATCGGTCGAGCTCGTTAGCAAGTTGGCGCCGGGACCGGTCTGCGTCGTGGTTGTTTCCGCGATCGAGGTGCCCGACGCCATCGTGGCCGTGCTCGCCGTGCCCCCGGTGACGTAACCGCTCAAGAAGCTTGGCGCGGCCTCGAAGACAACCGTCTCGACGTTCCCGTTCGGATCGGTGACCGTGGTCTGGCAAACCCCGGAGACGCTTTCCTGGCCTGAGCCGCCGGCGCCCGGAGGGGTGTCGGCGCAGCCACTGGCGTTGTAGCTCAACAGGTATTTCGCCCCGTAGGGCAGGTCCTGCTCGATCACACGATTGCTCGAGTCGTATTTGTTCGTCAGGTAAGTAATGGTGCGGGGATCGGTGATGCTGGTCATGTTGTTGTAGGCGTCGTAGGTGTATTTCCAGATGCCGCCGTTGGCGTCGGTGACCTGGGTGAGCCGGCCGCCGGAATCGTAGCTGTAGAGGACGGTGCGGCCCAATTCGTCGCTGGCCTGGGTGATGCGATAATTCGAATCGTAAGTCAAGGCGATCCAGCGGCCGTTGGGCGAGGTGATTTGAGTCGCGTTGGAATTCGAGTCGCGGGTAATCGTGAGCGTGTTGCCGTTTCGGTCGGTGATGCTGAGCACCGCCCCCTGCTGCCCTCGCGTTTTCTGGTAGCTGTCGGGGAAAACGTAGACAGTGCCGTCGCGCCGGGTGAGGTTCCACTGCGATGTGTTGCCGTTCCAAACAATCGTAGCGCCGAAAAACGGCCCAGGATCCGAGTTGGCGACGTACACCGCATCGGTGTAGGTGGTATCGGTCGAGGTGCGCGTGAAATGGACTCGAGACCCATCTGCCATGACTAGGTCCAAATACGTGTAGGGGAACGAATCGCCCACCAGGAAGATGTCGTAAGGATGGTTTGTGCCGACGCCGAAAGCGCGTGACGCGGCGTCGTTCTGGCGATACATCCGCGTGAGAACGATCGGGATCACGTCGGGCTCGTAGAGATCGGTCTTCTGGTAGTCGAAAAGCCCGGTGCCGAGGTTCACCGGCTCGCCCGTGCAAGGGTTGGTCGGGGAAGGCACGCACCCGCCACCGCCCCCGGGGCCTAGCCCCGAGTTACCGGTCATCGCTCCGGTCAGCTCGTAGAAAACGACGCCGGGATCGGGATCGATGCGCGTGCCGTCTTTGGTGACTTTGCCATGGCCGTAAACGTACCAGCCTTTCTTCTTCGCACCGTAGTTCCAGAAATCGAAAGGCGACCCGGGAGGCAGGTGGTAAGTGTTGGGATAAATCAGCCAGCCGCCCTCCGGACCATTGGGATCGCTCGTCCAGATCCAGCCGCCCCCGGGCTGGATGGTGAAATAGGTCGGCACGTTGACGCCCGGCGGCAGCGGGAATGGCGGTTGGGAAACGGGAATCGGGGTGATGCTCACCTGATTCACCGTCTTGCCGTCGATGTCGGTAATTGTGGTTCCTGCCGGGACGTGAAATTCCAGCCCGGGGATAAGCGGGGTGGTGACAACCGTTTCCGCCGTCGTGGGAACGGGAATCGTCACTGCGTGGGCCGTATCGATTGCGGGCATCCAGATCGTATAGCTCAGCACGTTCGTTTGGCCGGCAGCAACATCGACGCCATCGGGGAAGACCCCGTAGGTGGCCACCTTCGTGCTCGCGCTGCGGCCGTCGATGACCATGACATCATGGCCCGAGGGGACGTCGCGCAGCAGGAAGCGGCCGGTGCCGTCCGTCTCGGTTGCATCGGTGCCAACGCGCAGGGTGACGCCCTTCAGCGGCAACCCGCTTTGCAGCAAAACTTGGCCGGAAATGGCCGTCACGCCGGGAGGCGCCTCGAGCGCCGGCAGCTTGAGATAGGGAGAATTCTTTGGCCCGCCAAGCCAGCTCGCGGAACTGGGCAGACCAATCTCCCCGCCCGAAGAGGGATTCTGCCCGGCCGTTGTGAAGCTGAAGGAGAATTCCGGCAGCACCGACCCGCTCGCCGCGCTGACGCCGGTTAGGTCGGCAGCGTAGGCCGTTCCGGGCGCGAGGCTATCCCTCGGGGTGACGAATACCAGCATGCCGTCCTCGGCCGCCACCACCGTCGTAGCCACGCTTCCCTCGGGACCGGAGAGAGCGATCGTGTTGGCATTTGCCGATGGCATCAGAATAGGCGCGGAGAATCGAATGGCAACGAGCGCGTTCGCGGGAACGTTCTCCGATCCGTCTCCGGGGATCGTAGCCGTCACCCCGAATGGCCCCTGCGGGCTGGGTGGCAGCACGCTTTGCATCTGAAAGCTTTGGGTTGCCGGGTCGTAGGTCTCGCCGTGATTCAGCGCGGACCCCGTTGTGTCGTTCCCGCCCCACAGCAGCACGGTGCCATCGGCTTCGAGTGTGGCTGCCTGGCCGCTGCGCGGGATGAGGAGTCCGCCCGCTGCATCGCTTGCGGAGTTCGTCCTCGGATCCCAAATCTGCGCCGAGCGGAGCGTGTGGCCGCTGTCGTCGGTGCCCCCGGCGAAGAACACCGTGCCATCGGTCAGCAGGGTCGCGGTGTGGCGGGCGCGAGGGATGATTCCGAGCGGCGGAAGATTCTCGAACTGCTTCGTGGCGGGGTCGAACAGCTCGGCGATCCTGACGACTTGGCCATCCGCGCCCACGCCGCCGAAAATCAGCACCTTGCCGTCCGGCAGGACCGTCGCGCTCTGCCAGGCCCGCGCGTGAAGCAGGGCCGTTTGGAGCAGTACGGGCGCGGCGGATTGCGAGTTCTGTATTCGCGCGATTGCGATTGGCCCACCCGGCCCTTCGCCGCCGAGCAACAGCACCGTCCCGTCAGGAAGCGCGGTCGCCGTCTGCCCGGGCAAGCCGCTGCCTGACGATGAGGCGGCGCCCGATTGAGCCGCGGCGGGCCGCCGGGGGACCAGTGTGCGGCCCCCGAAGTCGGTAACCGGGACCAAGCCGGCGACCGCGGCTGCAAGCGTGCCCCACATCAGGTAAGAGCCGAAGCGCGGTTTCATTTGAGCCCTCCGCGGGTCCCTATGGACTGGTGCCGCTAATGGTGACGCTGCCGGTGTTGACGGTGCCCGGGGTGACGATCACGGTGTAGGTCCCCGTCGAGGGCAGCGTCACCTGGGGAAAGAGGAAATTGCTCCCGTAGCAGTCATAATTGTTTGTCGAGTACAGCGAGGTCTGGCTTCCCGGCGGGTAGACGTTCACGGTGATGCAGCTCATCGAGTTGTTATTGGCCGACAACGTCATCAACTGGTTCGCGCTGCCGCTGAAAGTCAACTGAGCCGATTGGCCCGGGACGGTTGTGGTGACCGTCGCCCCGGGCTGGTTCAGGGTGAAAGAGCCGGTGGCGGGGGCGGGGACCAGATACATCGTCTCCGTGGCGCTGCCCGTGCCGGACCCGTTCGGCACCAACTTCAGGGTGTAAGTGGCGGTCTGGTTGAGAGTCAGGGCCCCGGAGAAGAACCCGCTTCCGGCGCAGGTGTTCGAGTACGCCTGGGAGCCGTCCGGGTTCAGGATATAGAGGCTTGCGGGACAGGCGCCGGGGAGCGTGACGTTCTGCTGGTAGAGGCTCACCTGCTGGCCTGCCGTCGCGGAAAACGTGTAGAGGGCGGCCTGACCGGGGATGGTGATATTGGGCGCCGGCGTCGCCGCGCCTCCGGAAGACGACGGGGTGATCGTGCCGGTGATGTCGGTGACGAAATTCACCTCGAGCGAGGTCGTTCCGGTGTTGGCTCCCTGGGGGTCGATGAACACCGTATACGTTCCGCCCTGGGGAAGCGTCTGCGGGCTGATCCAATTGCCGCCGGTATCCACGCAACCGTTCGAAGCCAGTGTCGTACCATCCGGGTTGAGAAGGGAAACGTGCATCCCGCAGAGCGACCAGCCCGTGCCCGTGCCGACGACCACGCTGACGCGTTGCCCGCTGCTTCCGGAGAAGGTGAACCGCGCGTTCTGACCCGGCGTACCGATGCTTACCGGCAGGTAGGTCCCCGGGCCTCCGGGGGTAACCGCCGCCAGCAGATCGGTGAAACTGTAGAAAGCCAACGTCCCGTTTCCCGTCTGCCCGCCGCCGGCGCCCGTATCCAGCAAAAACGTGTACGTTCCGCTTATCGGCAGAGAGAGTGCATCGAGGAACGAGCCTTGAGTGAAACAGTTGCTGCTGTAAAGGGTCGATCCGGTCGGGCTGAGCAGAGCGAAACCCAAGCCACAGACCCCGAAATTCCCGCTCTGCATGTACGCGCTTACCTTTGCTCCGTGCGAGCCCGTCGCCGCTCCGTCGAAGACCACCAGGCCGATTCCGGTCGCCGTGTTGATGGTAAAGGGGTAGCCCGCGTTCCCCGGCTGGACCGGACCGGCGAATTCCACGCTGGCCGCTGAGTAGGGCGGAGGAGGCACGTACAGGTAACCGCTCGTCGAGGCATTGCCGAGGGCGGTGGCGACGGAAAGGTGACCCGAAGTTGTTTCCAGAGGGACCGCGGCCGAAAGGCTCGTCGAAGACGCCGCGCTTAGCGAAGTTGCGGTGATGTTCAGGCGTGTACTGTCATTCGCCGGGGTCGGGTCGAAATTCGTTCCGGTGATAGTGAACGCACTGCCCGGCGTTGCGATCGCCGGCGAAAAACTCGTAATGCTCGGGGCGCCGCTCGAACCGGTCACGTTGAATGATTGGCTGCTGGTGGCTGAGCCGGCGGGTGCCGTGACCCTGATCGTGCCGGTTGTGGCGCCGTTCGGCGCCGTGGCCTGAAGCTGGGTTGCGGTTGCCGAGGTGATGGTCGCCGAGGTCCCGTTGAAACTCGCCGTATCCTGCGCGCTGTCCGCGCTGAATCCCGTTCCCGTAATGGTGACGGCGGTCCCGGCAGGGCCGCTGGCTGGCGAGAAGCCGGCGATGGAAACGCTCGAAGAGGGATTCACCGCGATGGAAAGCAGATTCCCGACGGCGTCGTAGCCGTACACGGCGGTGTTTCCCTGCGCGTCGGAAGCGGAGACGAGTCGACCCAAATCGTCGTAACCGTACGAAATCACATCCTGGCCGGTGAGGCTGAAATTTTGGGTCGTCGTGTTTCCGGCGGTGATGGAGACCCCGGCCTGCGTCGCAACGGCATAACCGAAGGCCGATGCGGCCACGGTGTAACTTCCGGCGCTCAGGGCGCCGATGCTGTAATTCCCGGAGGTGTTTGTAAAGCCGGTTGCAACCGTGTCCGTCCCCGCCGAAACGGCGATCGCCGCACCCGTAATAGGGGTTGACCCGCCGGACGCCGTCACCGCGCCCGACAAAGTTCCCGCCGCGGGCATCGATATGTTTTCTGTGGTGGTGCTGCCGGCCGCGACGGAAACGCCGGTCTGCACCACCGTCCCGAGAGCGGTTGCTGAGACCCGGAGGTCGAAGGTCCCCGGATTCAGCGGCTGGAGCGTGTAGTTTCCATTGGCATCGGTGGTCGCGGATTGCTGCACCGCGTTCGATTGCAGAGCTTGGACGCTGGCCCCGGACACGGCGCCGCCTCCGCTTGTCTGGGTGACGGCGCCGCCGATTGCGCCCGTGCCAACGGTGAAGTTCATCGTATTGCTCGCCGCCCCTCCGACGACCACTAGCACCGGCCCCGTCGTCGCAGCCTGCGGAACGGGCACCACGATCTGCGAGCTGCTCCAGGCGGTGGGCGCGCCGGCGGCGCCGTCAAAGCTCACCGCGCTCCCGCCTTGCGTCGAGCCGAAACCCGAACCGCTGATCGTCACGACTGCCCCAACCGGCCCGGCACTGGGACTCAGGCTGGAAATGGCCGGGCCGCTGCCGAACGATAGATTCACCGTCGCTGTTTGTCCGGCGATGACTGCGACGCCGGTTTGCGAAGCGTTCGCGTAACCAGCGGCGAAGGCTTCGACGTTGTAGGTCCCGGGCGCAACGCCGGCTATCGAGTAGGAGCCGTTGGACGCCGACGTAGTGGATCCCTTCACCACGCCCCCCTGCCATATTTCCACTGCGGCGCCGTTTACGGCGCTGCCGTCCGATGCTTTGGTGACGCTGCCGCTGACCGTTCCCGCGGTTGCCAGGGTGAAGCTGACCCCGTTGCTGGTGACCCCGCCTATCGTGACCGTGACCGTGCCAGAGGTCGCATTGCCGGGAACGGGGAGAACGATGGCTGTCGCATTCCACTTGCTTGGCTCGGCGGCATAGCCGCCTGAGCTTGGGAAGTTCACTGTGCTTGAGCCCGCCGCGGGACCGAACCCCGTTCCGCTTAACGAAACGAAGGCACCCACGCCCGCGGAGGCTGGAGAAATGCCGCTGATGACGGGGGGAACCGTAAACGACACGCCGTTGCTCGCCGCCCCGCTCACGGTGACGACGACGTTGCCGGTCGTGGCGTTCGTCGGGACTGAGGCAACGATTGAGGTGTTGCTCCAACTCGTCGTGGTGGCTGGCGCGCCATTAAAAGTTACGGAGCTTGTGCCCTGCGTTGCGCCGAAGGCGCTCCCGGCGATCGTTACCGACGTTCCGGGAGAGCCGGAAGCAGGCGAGAGGCTGCTGATGCTGGGCGTCACAACCGTCACTGTGAATGCCAATCCGTTGGAGGCCTGGCCGCCCACGGTCACCACTACCGGGCCGCTGGTCGCGGACGCGGGGACGGGCGCGACGATCTGGGTCGCGCTCCAGTTGGTTGGCGTGGCGCCGGTGCCATTGAACGTAACCGTGCTCGACCCCTGGGCGGACCCGAGGTCGTACCCATTGATCGTGACCGAGGCGCCCGCCCCGCCGGAGGTCGGCGATAGCGTCGTCAGGCTTGGGACGACGGTGAAGCTGATGCCGTTACTAGCCTGTCCCGCCACCGTCACAACCACGTTCCCGGTTGTCGTGGTGCCGGGCACGGAAGCGGTTACGCTGGTGTCGGCCCAACTGTTCACCGATGCGCTCACGCCGTTGAATGCGACCGTGCTCGAGCCCTGAGCCGCGCCGAAGTGCGAGCCGGCCATGGTAATAGCGGTGTTCGCTGTCCCGCTTGTAGGGGAAAGGCTGGTGATACTTGGGGCCGGAGGCGCCGGGATGGTGAACTGGGAATCGTTAGCGCCGTTCAGGGTTCCCTCGACTCCCAGCTCGCCGCTCACCTTCTTCCTTCCGGGACCGGTGGCTTGGTCGAGCCCGGCGTTCAGGAACAAGTACCCTCCGGCGCTGAACGCTGCCGTCGTGCTGCAACTGATCTGGAAGCTGCTGACCGCCGTGGTGACGGCGCTCGATCCCGTTGCCACGCAGAACGCGTGCAAAAAGCCTTGGGAGTCCTGATACTCGAGTTCCGCCCATGGGTAATAGGTTCCGGTGCTCGAACTGATCCCGACCCACAGCGTGAAGGTGATCGTCGTCCCTGAGACGATGTCGTAACCGTAGGTGAACTGCGAGAGAAACGTGCCTGGGTAGGTGTCGCAGCCCGAGCAGTTGGACAGGTTCCAGTTCAGCGTCGTCGCCGCGGCGTCCGGCCCGGTCGTCTTCAGCAGGTAATAGGAGCCAGACTTCTCCTCGTGGAGGTGATACGTGGTCTGCGCCCGGGCCTTGGCCGCGAAGACCACCGCCAGGAACGCGGGGATCGCCCAGAGCCTTTGGAATCTTCCCACGGCACACCTCCCGCGTCGCGGCATCACCCGCCTGTCTCAACAGCGGCGACTCTCGGGGCCCCGCGGGCCGCCGCCTAATCCACCGAGCGTTGCGGACCCCGCCGCCCGGCGGCTCGGCCGGGTGCCGGTGAGAGAGCTAAGCTCCTCGGCTCAATCTGCGTGATTGTCCGCGCCCCTCGATGTCGAGTCGCACGCTCCGAGCCGGGCCGCTCCCCGATGTCCAGATCGAGGCTCCCTGTCGCCCGATGGCGGGGATTTTCCGGCGCACGCCTGCTGCGTCACAAGTCTCAAAAGGGGACACCTCGACGCAAAAGAGGACACGCCGACTCAAAAGTGGCCTGTCAGGGATCAACGAGACATCGGAACCCGATTCGGAAGCCGCCCGCGTGGCTCCGGGCCTTCTATGGGGCACGCGTGGCTTCACGCCGCGCGGATATTACGCGGCGCAAGGCGGTAGGCGATGAGCGCGTCGCAGTCTTGATGAACCGTCGGAAAGAGCGTGCGGAGTCGAAGCCCAGCGTCGCCGCAATCTCCTTCAGCGACGTCGACGGCATCGATCCGAGCAATTCCCCTGCCCTCCCAATGAGCAGTCTCCCTCTCCAGTTCTCGAACGTTTCTCCAGTCCTCAGAAAAACGGCCCTCTGAACCGTGCTCCGGCTCACGCGCAGTCTATTGGCGATCTCCAAGAGCCGGAGACTCGGAGCGGAAGCTAGCTCCCTCTCAATTTCGTGGAAAATGCCGCGCAGTTCGTACGTCATGAGGAACGCCTCTCCAATGCGTCCCGCCGCCCACGGCCCAAGCCATCCCGCGTGTGGCCCTCGCTGGCGCTTTCGGCCGGCGAGCGCCCCTGCGGGCGTCGTAGCCCCCTCTATATAGATAACGTCATCCGTGTGGAAAACCCTTCGGGCAACCAGAAGTCCAGGAATCCGCCCGCCAGTCGCCAGCGGCTCAAAACCCTTTTTGGCCCCGCCGCGCGCTTGCTTACCGTAAACTTCGCCCTCCCCTTGAGCCATTTTCCAGCCTACACTTCCCCCATGACCCCGCTCGCTGTGCCTTCACGAGCCCGTGCCTCCCCGAGTCCGATGAAGCTGATCGGGTCCAATGTGGAGACGCGACAACTTTCCCCCTTATGTTTGCCAAACGCAACGATTTTGAAGACTGCTGTTCTGTTGCGATCAGAAAAATGTAAGTTATTCTTAAAAAGTGACTTACAGTTCCCTTTGATTGCGGCTTGCTGCCATCAAAAGCTGAAAATCTGCACTTCTAAGTCCTTCACCGTCAATAAGATGCCAGTTTGAAACTCACTATTGACCCCGCCCCCATGCAACCGCTTTATTCCCCATTCCTTACAGACAGCGACCCCTACATCACCCCACGAGCCACTAGCCACCTGCCACTTACCACTGGCCTTTCGATGCCTTCCAACGTGCACCTGCCACCAATACCCTCAACCCAAGTCGCCACCGCCACCAGCCTCGGCTCGCCCCGCTTCGCTCGCTGCCCGCCTCTCCGGACGCTCCTGTAACTGGTTAGGGACAGGTTCGGTAGTGGGCCAGTTTGGCAACATGTGCAGTCGCATGGTTCGGGTCGTGCGGGAAAACGCACGAATTTGAGAGGGTTGGGGCGGCGCACAGGCAGGAGTGCCTGTGCCACTACCAAACTGGCCCACTACCACAGGTTCAGCTGCCTTGACCGCCGGCCCGCCTGCAGCGTACGCTCAAGGGACGATGAGACCCCTCATCGCCGCTATTCCGTTCCGATGAAACAAAGCGTTCCGCTGGCCGGTGGTATCGAGCAGCTATTCGGCACCCGCGACGAGAACTTGAAGCTGCTCGAGTCGGTGCTCCGTATCGCCACCGCGCTGCGCGACAACCACCTCGAAATCGAAGGCGAGCCGGAATCGGTCGAGCGCGCCGCGCGCATCGTCGACGGCTACAACGACCTGATTCGCGAAGGCCGCGCGTTCGACTACGGCGAAGTGAAAGCGGCGTTGCGCCTCGCCCTGGCCGAGCCCGACGTTTCGCTGCGCAGCGTGCTGGCTCCGCCGCGCCCGCGGGTGTTCGGGAAAAAGTCCATCACTCCCCGCAGCTCGAATCAGCGCCGTTACTTGGAGCTGATGGAGAAACACGACATGGTTTTCGCCATCGGCCCCGGCGGGACCGGCAAAACGTATTTGGCGGTGGCGATGGCCGTGTCCGCCCTGCTCACCAAGCAGGTGAACCGCATCATCCTGGTGCGGCCGGCGGTCGAGGCCGGCGAGCGGCTCGGCTTCCTGCCGGGAACGATTCAGGAAAAAATCGATCCCTACATGCGGCCGCTGTACGACGCGCTGTACGACATGCTCGATGCCGACAAACTCGAGCGCTACCTCGAGCGCGGGATCATCGAGGTGGCGCCGCTGGCCTTCATGCGCGGCCGCACCCTCAATGATTCCTTCGTCATTCTGGACGAGGCTCAGAACTCCACCAGCGAGCAGATGAAGATGTTCCTCACCCGCCTGGGTTTCAACTCGAAGGCGGTGATCACCGGCGACGTCACCCAGATCGATTTGCCCGCCGGCCGGCGCTCGGGCCTGGTCGAGGCCATCGACGTGGTGGGCAAAATCGAGGGCATCGCCCAGGTGCACTTCAACGAGCGCGATGTCGTCCGGCACAGCCTCGTCCAGCGAATCATCCGTGCCTATGAGGAATTCGAGGGCAAGCAGCCGCTCGCCGCATCTGCGCCGTCGGCCCGGCGCGCGCCGGAGGACTAGCCCGGGCGGCGGATGCGCCAGCCAGTATGATCCTGAATCGACAGCGGCGGGTCGATGTTCACCTTCCTGGGCTCGAGGGCTTCTGGCGGCGCGTGCGCCGGGCGCTCCGCTTCCCCCGCGATTCGGTCACCATTTGCCTGGTTCCCGACGCGCGGATCGCGCGCTGGAATCGCGCCTACCGCGGCAAACGCGGTCCCACCGACGTGCTGTCGTTTCCCGCCGGGGACCGGCGGTCCGGTTCCCCGCGCGCCCGCCGCGGCTTGGCGCGAGCGGCCGGTGCTGAGGTCGGCGGAACGAAGCCGGGGGGCCGGCCCCGCTTGCCCGCGGCGGCTGGCCCCAACGGCTCGGCCGGTTCCGGCTACCTGGGCGATATCGCCATCGCGCCCGCCGTGGCCCGGCGCAACGCCATCCGCCTGGGCCGCAGTTTCGAGCGCGAGCTTCGGATCCTGATTCTGCATGGCGCGCTCCACCTGGCCGGCCACGACCACGAAACCGATCGCGGCGAAATGGATCGGCTCGAGAGGCGGCTTCGCCGCCGCCTTGGGCTGGACTCGCGATGATTACCCTATTCTGGACGCTCGGCGTTCTGGCTCTCGTCGCAATCGTCTCGATTTTCGCCTACGTCGACCGCGTCTATCGCGAGCTGGGCCGGGTGGCCACCGGCCGCCTGCGGCAACGTCTCGACGCCTTCGAGGCCGCCATCGAGGCCCGGCTCGGTTTCGACCGGCGTACGGCGGGCTCGCTGGCGAGCCTGGTGACTCACCTTTGGCTGGCGGGCTTGCTGGCGGTGACGCTGCTGGCGGTGGTTCGGCGCGAGCCGGTGATGTGGCGGGCGGTTCTCGAGCTGGTCTTCATCGTCAGCGCCGAGGTGGTGGTCGCCCTGCACCTGGTGCCGTCGGTGCTGCTGGCTCGCTCCGAGGGCCGGTGGCTCAGGCCGCTTGCGCCGGTGGTCCGGTTTTTCTTCGCCGTCGCCAGTCCGCTCGAAACCGCCGTTTCGCTGGGGAGGTTGGTAGCCGAACTCAAGGAGGAAACCGAGCCCAGCCCCGAGAGCGCTCATGAGGAGGCGATCGAGGCGCTCGTCGAAGCCGCGCGGGAGGAAGGGTTGCTCGAAAAGGACGAAGCCGAGCTGATCGAGCAGGTGGTGGAATTCAGCGACAAGCGGGTGCGTGACGTGATGACGCCCAGGCCCGACGTGGTCGCCATCGCCGCCGGCGCCACCGTCGACGAATTGCGCCGGCTGCTGGTGGAAACCAAGTTCACCCGCCTGCCCGTCTACGAAGGCACGCTCGACGACGTCGTCGGCATCGTCCACACCCGCGACGTGCTTGCCGTTCCCGAACGCGACAGCCGCACCCGTACCGTCCGCGAATTGATGCGTCCCGCCCTGCTGGTTCCCGAGTCCAAGCTCGGCTCGGAACTGCTAAAGGAAATGCAGCTCAAGGGCCTGCAAATGGCGGTGGTAATCGACGAGTATGGCCTGGTGGCGGGCCTGGTGACGGCCGAGGATCTCATCGAGGAAATCGTGGGCGAACTCGGCGAGCAGGATCGCCGGCCGCTGCCCGACGTCGTCCGCGAAAGCGCCGACGCCCTGGTCCTTCGCGGCAGCGTCGCCATCGAGAAGCTCGAGGAGCTCTTCGGCGTTGACCTCGCTGGGGAAGCGGCCGGCGAATCCACCACCATCGCCGGCATGCTCAACCACCTCGCCGGCCACGTTCCTCGCCCGGGCGAAGTGGTCCAATCCGACGGCCTCCGCTTCGAAATCCTCGAAGCCAATCAGCGCAAGGTTCTCCGCCTCCGCGCCCGCCGCCTCTCGCCACCCGCGTAGGGGCGGCAAATCTTTCGCCACCGGCTTTGGCCGGCCGCCAAACATTGCCGCCTCGGCTTCCGAAGCCTTTTCCAGTGCCCACGCCTGGCGCTGCACCGCCCGATTAGGGTGGTGCACCCGGAATGGCTTGGCGGTACGTACCCCGTGTAGGGACGGGATCCTTCGCTCCGCTCAGGATGACAGCTCTCTGGGCCAGAGACGCACCTCGGTCATGCCACATTAGCTCGATTCCGTCATCGCCGAACCGCTATAATTCGCTTTCCAGGCGCCGCCGGTAGGCCGCTCGCCTTCGCCACCCAGCCATCGCGGCGAAACTTGTGAAACCCAAACAGACGCCCAAGCCCGCCGCTTCGCCCGCGAAACAGGAAGCGAAACCTCCTTTCAAGTCCGGTTTTGCCGCGCTCATCGGCCTGCCCAACGCCGGCAAGTCCACCTTGATCAACCGTCTCGTCGGCCATAAAGTCGCCATCGTTTCCTCGAAGCCCCAAACCACCCGCAACCGGGTGGTCGGCATCGTTCATCGCCCCGCCGCCCAAATCGTCCTGGTGGATACTCCCGGCCTACACCGCCCGGCCAACGTGCTGGGCCGGCAGATGGCCGAGGAAATCGAGCGCGGCATCGAGGGCGTCGACCTGGTGTTGCTGATTGTCGATGCCGCTCGCGGCTTCGGCCGCGAGGATCGGTTTCCCATCGAGCGCGTCGAGCGCTTCGGCGGCCCCGCCTTCCTGCTGCTCAACAAAATCGATCGCATTGAGAAAACGCGGCTGCTGCCCCTGATCGACGCTTTTCGCCGCCAGCACGACTGGGCGGAAATCATTCCCATTTCCGCCCTCACCGGCGAAGGCCTCGACGTGCTGATCGGCCAGCTCGAGCGCTATCTTCCTCCGGGCGAGCCCTACTTCCCCCCGGACCAGTACACCGACCAGCCCGAGCGCTTCCTCGCGGCCGAATTGGTCCGGGAAAAAGCGCTTGCCCTGACGCGCGAAGAGGTGCCGCACAGCATCGGCGTCGTCGTCGACCGCTACGAGGAATCCGGCCGGCTGGTGCGCATCTACGCCACCATCCTGGCCGAGCGGGAAGGGCAGCGGGGCATTCTGGTGGGCAAGGGCGGCGCGATGATCAAGCAAATCGGCATGATGGCGCGCAAGGAACTCGAGCAGATCCTCGGCGCCAAGGTCTATTTGGAGCTGTTCGTCAAGATTCGGCCCGGCTGGCGCGACAATCCCGCCGTCGTCGGCGAGCTCGATTGGCGCCGCGAGGGCGACCAGCCGGCCGGCGGGTAAGTCCCTTTGCCGCTGCGCCGGCGTGCCGAGTACCGAATCACGGCGCAGCCGGTAACAGTACCAGCTCCCACAGCCCTCCCGTGCTAGAATCCCCCTCCGGCATTTTCCCAGGCGAGGGGCAGGGAATCGAACTAGCTGCAACTTTTCGCCTCCGCCGGGGTAAAGAACTCACATGGTCCGCTTCTCTCAGCGCATGGAGGGTGACATGCGCCGCTGGGCAATCACGCTGGTTGTTCTCGCTTTGTGCGGCTTGGCCGCAGGCTGTTCAGGCGGAGGCTCAGCGCCGTCGACTCCCGCGCCGCCCGGCGTCACGATTTCCCCGCCAACCATCTCTGTGCGCGCCGGCGCCACCCAATCGTTCACCGCCGCGGTGAAGGGTGAAACCGATCCCAATCTCACTTGGCTGGTCAACGGCACGCCGGGCGGCAATGCCGCTATCGGCACGATTGTATTGACCAGCTTGACCTCCGCTGTCTACACCGCTCCGGCCACCGTGCCCTCGCCCAACACCGTCACCATCCAGGCCCAGGTGACCGTCGACCCGGCCGTAGCCGCCGCCGCCCAGGCCACCCTGCTCAATCCCATTCCCCAAATCACCGCCATCTCTCCCTCGCCCGTCAACGCCGGCCCCTTTTTCATCACCGTCATTGGCGCGGGTTTCGTCAGCGGCGCTACCGTCAATTTCGGCTCAACGGCGCTCGCCACCACTTTCCTTTCCAGCACCGAGCTGACCGCCAGCGGCACCGCCGGCGCCTCGCAAGTCGGCGCTGTGCCGATCGTGGTGACGAATCCCGATCCGGGATCGGCCGTTTCCGGTGTGTACTCGGCTCAGGTGGCTGCCGGCACGGCGGTGAGCGCCGATGTCGCCGACCGCTTCCTCCAGCAAACCACTTTCGGCCCCACCCCGGCGCTGATCGCCCAGGTGCAGCAGGAGGGCTTGCAGACCTTTCTCGCCAACCAGTTCAATTTGCCGGTGTCGCCGTACGCCGATCCGGCGGCGGGGGAGATGGGCCTCGGGCCGCTCCAGCAGCGGTTCTTCCTCCAGCTGCTCGGCGCTCCCGACCAGTTGCGCCAGCGAGTCGCCTTCGCCCTGAGCCAGATTTTCGTGATTGCCGGAGACAAGATAAATACGGCGGTGGCGTTCACGCCCTACTTGCGCCTGCTCGAAGCCGATGCTTTCGACAATTACCGGCAAATCATGCAGGACGTAACCCTGTCGCCGGCGATGGGTCATTACCTGGACATGGTCAACAACGACAAGCCGAATCCGGCGCTCGGCACCCACGCGAACGAGAACTACGCTCGCGAGCTGATGCAACTCTTCACCATCGGCCTGTCGTTCCTGAATGACGATGGCTCGCTGCAATTGGATGGCTCGGGAAATCCCATTCCCACTTACACCCAGGACACCGTCGTCGCCTTCGCCCGCGCCTACACCGGCTGGACTTACCCCACCCAGCCCGGGGCCACCGCCCAGAAGCACAATCCGCCCTATTGGGACGGCCCGATGGTTGCCCTCGACTCCAATCACGATACCGATCCCAAGCAGTTCCTCCAGTATCCCGGCGCGGCCAACGGCGGCCTCGCCCCCAGCGGCCAGACTGCCGGGCAGGATCTCACCGCCGCGCTCGACAATATCTTCAACCATCCCGACGTCCCCGCCTTCGTCTCCCGCCAGCTCATCCGCCGCCTCGTCACCAGCAATCCCAGCCCCGCTTACATCCAGCGCATCGCCGCCGTCTTCAAAAATAACGGCGCTGGCGTTCGCGGCGACATGCAAGCAGTGGTCACCGCGATTCTGCTCGATCCCGAAGCCCGCCGCGGCGACGACCCCGCCACCGCCAGTCCCGCCGACGGCCACCTCCAGGAACCCATCCTGTTCATGACCGGCTTGCTGCGCGTCTTTGGCGCCACCAGCGACGGCTCCGGTCTCGCCGGCCAGGGCGCGAGCATGGGCCAAACGGCGCTGTTCCCGCCGAGCGTCTTCAATTTCGATTCGCCGAATTTCGTGATTCCCGGCACCCATACGGTCGGGCCGGAATTCCAGCTCTTGACCACCTCGACGGCGCTCGCCCGGGCGAACTGGGTGAATGCGCTGGCGTTCGGTTCGCTGGGCACGGGCACGAAAGTGGATTATTCGAGTTTCGCGGCCCAGGCGTCCAATCCCGCCGCTCTGCTCGATTCGCTCGACACCTTGCTGATGCACGGCTCGATGTCCAGCTCGATGCAAACCGGCATTCTTACCGCGATGAAAGCGGTGCCCGCGGGAACCAATCAGGCGCTGAACCAGGCGAGAACCGCCATATATCTGATTGCCTCGTCGTCGCAATACCAGGTGCAGCGCTGATGCGCCGGCCGATGCCTCGACTGCGGGAGGAACCGATGGCTCGCGAAAAGGAAATCACCCGCAGAAACTTCATTCGCCGGAGCTGCTGTACCGCCGCTTCCTTCGCCATCTCCGCCGCGCTGGGCCGGCTCAATCTGATTCACGCCTTCGCCGCCACTCCTTCCACCGGCTACCAGGCGCTGGTATGCGTTTTCCTGTTCGGCGGCAGCGACAGCAACAACATGATCGTCCCCGCCGATTCCGCCGGCTACCAGAGCTACGCCAGCATCCGCGCCAACCTCGCCCTGCCCCAGGGTTCGCTGCTGCCCATCGTCGCCAAGACCGGCCAGGTCCCCTACGGCCTGCATCCGCAGCTCCCCGGCTTGCAAAACCTGTTCAATAAGGGCCAGCTCGCTTTCCTCGCCAACGTCGGCACGCTCCCCCAGCCCCTCACCCGCGCCCAGTACCTGCAAGGCGGCCCCGCGCTCCCGGTCAACCTCTTCTCCCACGCCGATCAGCAGGCGCAGATGCAAACCGCCGAATTCAACGGGTTCGCCAGCACCGGCTGGGCCGGCCGTACCGCCGACGTGCTCCAGCCGCTCAATGCCGGAGCGCAGTTCCCGCCCATCACTTCGGTCGCCGGCGGATCGATTCTCTGCGTCGGCCAGCAAACCGAGCCCTACGCGCTCGCCCCGGGAAACACGAAACTGGGGCTCACCGGCTACGACAGCTCCGCCGCGGCCGGCGCCCGCCTGCTCGCCTTCCAGCAATTGCTCACTTTCGACACCGGCATTTCGCTGGTCCAGGACGCCAGCGCCGTCACCACCCGGTCGCTCGCCCAGGGCAAGATCCTGGCGGCGGCGCTCAACGGCTTGCCGGCCTTGCAAACGCAATTTCCTACTACCTCCATCGGCGGCGAACTGAAGCAAATTGCCCAGGTGATCCAGGCGCGCTCGGCGCTGGGATTGCAGCGCCAGATTTTCTTCTGCTCCCTCGGCGGGTTCGATACCCACAGCAATCAGCTTCCGGTCCAGCAGAATTTGTTTTCCCAGCTCGATCCGGCGCTCGCCGCTTTTTACAACGCCACCGTCGAATTGGGCGTCCAGCAGCAGGTCACCACCTTCACCCTTTCCGATTTCAATCGCACCTTCCAGCCCGGCTCGAATGGCGGCAGCGATCACGCCTGGGGCGGCAATCACCTGATCCTCGGCGGCGCGGTGCTTGGCGGCGACATCTACGGCCAGTTCCCCGAATTCGCGCTGGGCGGCCCGAACGACGTCGGCAGCAACGGCCGGTGGATTCCCACCACTTCTATCGATCAGTACGGGGCCACACTGGCGACATGGTTCGGCGTGGCCGCTGCCGACTTGCCATCGATTTTCCCCAACCTGCCCAACTTCTCCTCGCCCACCCTCGCCTTCCTCCCCTGACCCCACCTTCTTTCCCGCGTGCTGGCCGCCGGCGTTACCGCCTTTCGACCGGCATCTTGAATACCGATTCGCTCATCGGCCGATTGACTTCAACGCTCGTCCACCGGATGGTCATCGTGTACTCGGGAGTCACCATGTGCTGGACCACCGGGATCACCAATCCCCGGAAATTGCGGTAATCGGCGTAGTAGACGATCGACGGGGAGCCGTTCGGAAGCATCACGTCCACTCGCGCCAGCAGCCCGCTCGAAACTTCGAAATACAGCCGCTGCAGCTTGCCCGCCCGGGGCAGGGCGTCGATGACGTACACCCGAGGGCCGTCGAGATTCGCGATGCCCAGCAGCTTCATCGCGCGGAACTGGGTGCGCAGCCGCACTTCGTGGTAGAAATCGGCGTTCCAGAGGTATTGCTCGAGTTCGGCGCCGTGGAGCGCGCGCACCGGCTGGCGGGGATTCGATTGCCAGCCGTGAACGCCGTCGATCACCATTTGGGACACGCCCACGCCGGGAAGATTCAGGATGAAGGCCATCCGATTGGGCGGGCGTTGGTAGAGCAGGGCGGTGCCGGCGAGATTCGAGCCCTCGAATTGGCATTCGCCGCGGCTGACGATGCTGGTCGCCTTTCGCCATGCCGCCATGCCGCCCAGCTCCCGCGTGTACCGGCTGAGGATGCGCTCGAGCGTGGTGTGGGCGGGGGCGAATTTCTCTTCTTGCGCCCCGGCAGGCGCCCTTACTCCGGCAGCCCTGGCGGCTCCCCACCGGGCCCCCGGCGCCGCCTGGCCCTCGAGCCGCACCCCGCCACTGGCCGCCGCAGTTGCGAGCAGCCAGAGAATCGGCGCACACCAGCGGCGTCCAGCTTTGCGCCACCCGATGGAGGCGAGCCGAACTCCGTCGCCTTTGGCCGTCACGCTACTGCTTGTCGAAGACCGCGGTGCTGTGGACCTTCATCCCCTTTGCATCGGTTGCGGTTGTGGTCACCGTGCGGGTCTTGCCGTCGGCCGACACCACAACCCGTCCGGTCAGCGTGACCTTGGCGCCCTTCTTTGCGATGAGAGTCAAGGTTCGGCTGTTGATTCTCCTGTAGGACCGGGAATCCGAAGTGGGATCGCCGGTGACCGGATAGTCCTTCCCGTCGAATTTACCCGTCCATTCGTTGTGCACCGCATTGCCGCTGGCATCGGTGCCATCGACGGTCACTTTCACGTTGTCTCCGGCTGCTTCGTAGACAACCGTCGCGTTCTTCGTCGCTCCCGGGCCGAACTTCGACTTGGCCTCGTTCAGTTTCCAGGTGCCCATCTGGGGGCCTTGAGCGAAACACACTGCTGACCCCAGAAAACAGAGCGCCAGCGTCAGCGCCATCGTTCTTGCTTTCATATCGCCTCCTTGGTGGAGAAGCAAATCCTGACGTGCTCGCCGCGTGGCGATTGTAGCCTTGCGCCGCAGGAGTGGCAATGGGCACCCTGGCTCCGGGCCGCCCGCCGCTCGACATGACGTTCGGCGGCGCTGACCCTGCCGGCGGCTTGCGGCTCTACGCCGGTTCCGCCGAAATCCCCAGCGACTTCATCTTGCGGTAGAGGTGGCTGCGCTCGAGCCCGATCGCCGCCGCCGTCCGCGTCATGTTCCACTGGTTTTCTTCGAGCTTGCGTAGGATGAATTCCCGCTCGTACGTCGCCCGCGCTTCCTGCAGCGTGGCCGCCGCCGATTGCGGCGCCCGAGCCGCCCCGCGGAACAATTCGGGCGGCAGATGGTGCGGCTCGATTTTCGATTGCGGGCACATGATTACCAGCCGCTCGACCACGTTCTTCAGCTCCCGCACGTTTCCCGGCCACGGATACCGCAGCAGCACTCCCAGCGCCGCCGGCGCCAACTCCTTCGGCCGCCGGCCGTACGCGGCGCTGTATTCCGCCAAAAAGTGCGCCGCCAGGATCGCGATATCTTCGGTCCGCTCCCGCAGGGGCGGCACCGCCACCGGAATCACGTTCAGCCGGTAAAAAAGGTCCTCGCGGAAAGCGCCGCGGGCGATCTCCTCCTCGAGCCGCTTGTTGGTCGCCGCGATCACCCGCGCGTCCACCCGCACCGGCTCGCTCGAACCCACCGGCTCGAACCGCTGCTCCTCGAGCACCCGCAGCACCTTGGCCTGGGTCTTCAGGCTCATGTCGCCCACTTCGTCGAGGAACATCGTGCCGCCGTCGGCTTTCTGGAATTTCCCGGTTTTGCTTTCGGTGGCCCCGGTAAAGCTGCCGCGGACGTGACCGAACAATTCCGATTCGATCAGCTCCTCGGGGATGGCGGCGCAATTCACCTCGACGAACGCCGTGACCGCGCGCGGGCTTTGCGCGTGCAGCGCCCGCGCCACCAGTTCCTTTCCGGTTCCGCTCTCGCCGTAAATCAGCACCCGGCTGTTGGTTGGCGCGGTCAGCGCGATCACCTGCCGCAAGGCCTTCATCGGGATGCTGTCGCCCAGGATGTGGTAGCTGCGCTCGAGCTCGGCTCGCAGCCGCCGGTTCTCCTCCTCCAGCCGGAGGTGGTTGAGCGCGTTCTTCACCACCAGGATCGTTTTCTCCAGGGCCAGCGGCTTCTCGATGAAATCGAAAGCGCCCAGCTTCGTCGCCCGGACCGCGGTTTCGATGTTGCCGTGCCCGCTGATTATCACCACCATCGGCGGCGACGGCTGCTCGAACAGCCGTTCGAGCGTGGCCAGGCCGTCCATCTGCGGCAGCCACACGTCCAGAAGGATCAGATCGAACGGCCGCCGGCGCGCCGCCTCCAGGCATTCCTCCCCGGTGGCCACCGCCTCCACCCGGTAGCCTTCCTCGCGCAGGATCGATCCCAGCGAGCCGCGAATGCCCGGTTCGTCGTCGACGATCAGAATCGAATGGCTCACGGGCCGCTTTCCTCGCTGGGAACGCTCGCCACCGGCAGCCGGATCACGAATCGCGTCCCCGCCGGTTGGTTGTCCTCCACCCGGATCGTGCCGTGATGTTCGGCGACAATGCGGCTGGCGATCGCCAGGCCCAGCCCGGTGCCGCGGTTTCGGGTGGAGAAATGGGGCAGGAACAGCCGGTCCTTGTCCTCGGGGGAAATGCCGTGGCCGGTGTCCGCCACCACCAGCTCGGCGGTGTCGGCGTCGGCATCGAACCGGGTTTCCACCGAAAGCTCGCGCAGCGGCGAGCCCTCCATCGCCTCGGCGGCGTTCTCGATCAGGTTCACCACCACCCGCCGCAGCAGCTCGCCGTCCGCGTTCACCAGCGGCCGCTCGCCGCTCAGTTGGGCTCGCAACGCGATGCCGTCCAGCCGGCCCTGAAACACGTCGAGGGCGCCGCGAGCGATGTCGTTGAGATCCGCGGGCTCGAGCCGCGCCGCGGGGAACCGGGCGAATTGGGAGAACTCGTCAACCAGCGATTTCAGCGTTTCCACTTCGTGGCCGATCAGGCCGGCGCATTCCGCCGCCAGGCTTCCCAGGGCGCTGGCGTCGCCAGCCGCTTCGCTTCGCCGCACTTGCCGCAGCAGCCGCTCGGCGGAAAGCCGGATCGGCGTGAGCGGGTTCTTGATTTCGTGAGCGATGCGCTGAGCCACTTCCTGCCATGCCGCCGCCTTCTGCGCCCGCAGCAGCTCGGTCAAATCGTCGATCACCACGATCACGCCGCGTTCCGAGCGCGGCGGGCCCAGCGCGCTCACGGTGACGGCGGCGTGCAGCAGCCGCCCGCCGGCGCCCAATTCGAGCTCCTCGGATACCGCGCCGATGCGCCGGGACCGGTGCGCCAGCCGGTTGACCCTCCTCGCCGCTTCCTCGCCGAGCAAATCCGCCAGGTTCTGCGCCGCGCGGGCGCCCGGGCCGAAAATGCGGCCGACGGCGGAATTCGATTGGGCGATGCGGCCGTTGGCATCGAGCAGCAGCACGCCGGTGGGAACGTTTTCCAGCAGCGTGGTCATCAAGTCGCGCCGCCGCTCGATTTCCTCGAGCGCCCGCTCCAGGTGCCGGGTCGAGGCGTCGATCTGGCGCCGGCTCTCGCCAAGCTGCGCCGCCATCTGGTTGAACGACCCAACCAGAGCGCCCAATTCGTCCTGGGCGTGCGCGCTGATCCGGTGATCGAAATTGCCGCGGGAGATTTCCCCGGTGGCCACCGCCAGCGCCTGGATCGGCACCGTCACCGTTTTCGAGAGGAACAGCGCCACCCACGTCACCGAAAAGAGCACCAGCACCGTGAATAACAGCAGCGCCAGCAGGATTTGTTTCTTGTATGCCCGCAGCGATTGCTGCTCCTGCCAGTAGGCGGTGGTGTAGGCGTCGATTTGCGCGAGCCGCGTGGCAAAGCTTTCCGGCGCGCGCCGGGCGACCACCAGCAGCGCGCTCGGCGCCGGCGCTCGCCCCACGAAATACAGCCGGTCGCCCGCCTGCCACAATTCCGCCCCGCCGGGAAGAACCTTATCGGGTTGCGGCGGCGTTCCCGAGCCCTGGCCGCGCCACAGCGTCGCCTGCGGCCGGCCGTCACGGGCGAGCCAGGCGACGTCTGCTCCGGCGCTCGTCGCCCGCTCCAATTGCTCCTGGGCCGTGGCGCCCTTGGCCGCCCAGGCGGCCAGCCGGTCCAGTTCCCGGCAGGCCATCACCGCCTGTTGGTCGATCAGTTGCCGGCTCTGCTCGGTGGCGATCTCGAGCGGCCGCGGGAACCACTTGCTGAGCGTGCGGTTCATCAGCGCGTAGCTGACGAAAAACAGGAAAATCACCGGCAGCAGCGAGATGCCCATCGCTCCCAGCACCATCCGCGTCTTGAATCGCGAACCGAGTTGCCGGGCTCGGCTCTCGGTCCACAGCCGCAGCAGGCTCCGGGCCAGCACCAGGCCGAACACCAGCAGCGCCGCGACGATGAACGTCGAGAGCGCGAACAGCACCGCCAGGCTCCGCCCTTGCGGCGATACTGGCAGGTTCAGCGACCCCAGCGTGAATACCGCCGCCGCCAGCAGCGCCACCACCAGCCCGCCCAGCGCCAGCCACACCCGTTGCGCCGTGCGCCCGCTCATGCCCCGCGCCCCAGGAACCGGCCGAGCGGACACTCGCCGCACAGCGGCTCGCTCCGCCGGCACCACCGCTTGCCGGTCTCCACCAGCAGCGCGTGGTATTGATTGAAAAGCGGGGCGCGGCGGGGCAAGTTCCGCTCGAAGAGCTTTTGGATTTCTTCATAGCCGGCGCGGGCGTCGGCCAGGCCGTGCCGCGCCAGGATCCGCCGCGCGTAGGCATCGACCACGAACACCGGGTGGCCGCCGGCGTACAGCAGAATCGAATCGGCGGTTTCCGGCCCGATGCCGTGCACCGCCAGCAACTTTTCGCGGAGCGCCGCGGTGGGCGTGCGAACCATCCGGCCGAGCGAGCCGCCGAATTCACGGTCGAGAAAGCTGGCGAACGCCTTCAGCTTCCGGGCTTTCTGCCGGTAATATCCCGAGGGCCGCACCAGCCGCTCGAGCCGTCGGAGCGGCACGCGGCCAAGCGCGCGAGGCTCGAGCAGCCGCTCGCGCGCCAGGGCGCGGATGGCTTGTTCGACGTTGCTCCAGGCGGTGCTTTGGGTGAGTATCGCGCCAACGATCACCTCGAACCGCGTGCGCGCCGGCCACCAGTGTTGCGGTCCAAGCCGCTCGTCGAGCGCGTCGTAATACGCCTCCAGCGCATGTCGCGCCGGTCGGCTTGGCGGGCGCGCCGGGACGGCCGTGGCGGGGCGGGAGAGTGGCGAGGCCGGGGGCATCTTGCTTCGAAAGATAGCGGCCGCTTCGCGGCCGAGTCAAGCGCCGCGCCCCGAAATACTCCCTTCACAGCTCTCCCGCCCGCCACCCTCCGTAGGAGCGAGAAATCTCTCGCCCTCGCAGGGCGTCCCAAACCCGCAGCGGGGGGCAGGATGTCGTGGTCGATGGTGCGGCGGAGGCCGTTGGTTGGCGCGAAAAACCTAGCGCCATACCAGCCCCGCACCAGCTTCACGCGGCAAATGATTTATAGTGGCGAGCCGCCGCCAGGTCCCGAGCCTGCCGAAGGGGCGGCTCGCGCCGTTGCGCGCCGGCAAGCGCGTGCGTTGTGGATGTAGGCAGGCATGATTTGCGCCGGTCGCGAAGCTCAGCAGACCGACCGCCAAGACGAACAGCATCTCCATCAAGGCGTCCGCCAAGTCAGACTGCAGAATAGCGACCGGCCGCGATCTCTCCGCTTACAACATGTAAGCCACGTCCGAGCCTTGGCTTGGGTACGCCAGCAGCGCATGCTTCAGGTCTTGGGCTGCCATTCCCGCGCGGATCGCCAGCGCGAACAGATTGATGACCTCTTCCGCATGGATTCCAAGCAAATGGGCGCCGCGAATCCGGTGGGTGCCCTCCTCGACCAGCACTTTGTATCCCGAGACCGTCTCTCCGACCCTTCGGGAGGAATACCAATTCGAGGTGCTCTCGTGTTTGATTCTGAATCGCAAGCCTTCCTGGCGGGCTGCTTCTTCGCTCAACCCCACGGAAGCCAGCGGGGGAACGGTGAAGACAACGGTTGGAATTCCACGGTAATCGGCCGTGCAGTGGTTCCCGTTCAACAGGTTCGAAGCAACGATCGTGCCTTCGTAGCCAGCCACGGGAGTCAGCGGCGGTCCGGCGGTGTCGGCGGCATCGCCTGCCGCATAAACGGCGGGATTCGAGATGCTTTGCAAGTATTGGTTCACCGTCACGCCTCTCCGGCCCCAGGCCACTCCGGCGCCCTCCAGGTGCAGATCTGCCAGATCGGGCACGCGCCCGGCGGCATGAACGACCATGTCGGCTTCGAACACCCGCATCCGGCTCCCGCTGGATGCATGGACGGCCAGTCCACCGGAAACCTTCTCCACCCCTTGCGCCTCCGTAAGCAACTCCACGTCGGCGCCCAGGTCTCGCGTTTTCTCAACCAGCAGCGCGGCGAGGTCCGGGTCAAAGCGCGGCAAGGCGCGCGCTCCCCGGTGCAGAATCGTAACCTGTGCGCCGGCGCGTATGGCGACGTGAGCGAATTCGAAGGCAATGTAGCCCCCTCCAATGAACGCGATGCGGCGAGGCAGCTCGTCGAGCTCTAGAAACTGGTCGCTGGTCGTAAGATGCCCTTGTCCGGGGATCCCCAATTCCGCCGGCCGTTGCCCGGCCGCAACGACGGCAAAACGTGTCTCCAGCACGCGGCCGGCGACCTCGATGGCTTTCGCTCCGACGAATCGCGCGCGCCCGTGAAACGCCTCGATCCCCGCCTTGCGGAAGCTATCTTCTCTGTTCTTGGGGACCGGGACCGTGAAGGAGCGCTTGAACCGGATTAACTCCTCCCAATCGATATGGGCTTGCTCAGAGCGGATGCCCTTGCCGCTCATGCGTCGAATCCAGTCGATAGCCTCGGCAGCCCCGACGAGCACTTTTTTGGGGTCGCATCCGCGCAGGGCGCACGTCCCTCCGAATGGGAGCGAATCGACGACCGCCACTCGCCAACCCGCTGCACGGCACCGAGAAGTTACTACCGACGCAGCGGAGCCCGTTCCTATCGCCACCAGATCGAATGTGTCCGCCATTCGCCGCCTCTCAAGCGCTCCTCAAAGTCTCTCGAAGACCGTCGCTGCGCGGAACATCATCGGGGTGAGCCCTCGGAAGCGCCCTGTCGCAAGTCTTAGTAGCCACAGTCGGCGGTTTTCTGACCGTAGGCCTTTGATTCCCATGGCACAACGCACCCGGCCGCAATCCATCCATCCCGCTGGCAGGTGTGAGCCGGAGGCTCACCCGCCCGGCTGCGACATCACAAGATCGTCGCGACGCGCAAACAGGCTTGGCCATGGTAGCGCAATGCAGCGGCGCCGCAACCAACTGAAAACGTCCTGCCGGCGCAAGACACGCCCGAAAGCCATTGCGGCAGGAGAAGATTCCAGCACCCAACGCTCGATCGCGAGGTGGGAGCCTTCGGTAAGAACGACCCGGCCGCAGGCTGTCTTCGAAGCCGCGTCTCGGGCGCCGAGGCAAGCGCGCCGGCGGCACTCAGGCGCCCGACAAGAGCTTCTCCAGCTTGGTGTAAAGGCGCGCGCTGACCGCCAGCGGAACCTCGAACGGTTCGACGTCGATCACCATCTTCAAAGCCCTTTCCGTGGTGTCGAAAACCACCCGGCAGCGCCGGCATCTTCCGATGTGCTGCTCGATCGCTGTTCGCAGCTCCGCGGAGGCGTCGTTGTCGACGTAATTCGAAAGATTGGATAGCACTTCCTTGCAATCCATCATCGGCATGCCCGGCTCCTCACTTTCCGGCTGCTTTCATCATCCGCATCGCCACGGCCGTTCCCATGTCTTGCGCGGCGTGCAGAATCTTCTTGCCGAGCGTTGGCGGCTGCTCGAGCGAGGGCGCCAGGGACTCGCGCATCATCAGGCGAGCGCGCAGCAGCCGCGATTTCAGCGCCGGCACGGTGATCCCAAGCACGTCGGCCGCCTCTTCCGCCTTGAGACCCTCAACGTCCCGTAAAACGAACGCCTCGCGGTAAATCTCCGGCAGGGACTGGATGGCTGCCTCGATCATGCGCAGGATTTCCTGTTTCCCGTAAAGCTCTTCCGGATTGCTTCTCCAGGGTTCGTACCGCCTGGGCGTGACTGGCCCCTCCGCCATTTCAGCTTCCACCAGGGGCACGTATTGTCTTCGCGCATTGCGCTTTTCGATGGCCTGATTCACAGTAATGCGCGTAAGCCAGGTCGAAAAACGCGCTTCATTCCGGAACTGGTCGAGGTGACGAAAGGCCTTCGTGAAGGCGTCCTGCATCGCCTCTTCCGCATCCTCGACATTTCCAAGCACGGCCAGAGTCACACGAAATACGCGGCGTTCATGTCTCCGCACGAGGGATTCGAAAGCCCTGCGGTCGCCGCCCAGAACCCGCTTGACCAGCAGAAAATCGTCCTGGGATGGACCGTCTTCAGTTAGGTGGTTTTCTGTCATTCCCGACATATAAGACCGGTCGCTCCGGAAAAAGATTCATGAGAGCGTGGCCGGAAACGACAGGGCGTGCCCGGGGTGCCCGAAGCATGAATGAAGCACGGGCCGCACACGCTTGGCGGCGGACCGCTTCGAGGCCGCGTTTAGCGGCTGTTCCGCGGAATTCCGCTCCGGGAGCCCGGTTGGCCTGCGTGGCGCATCGCAAAAGCAAAACCGCTGTGCAAGGCGGCGCGCAGCAGGCTGCGCTGGGAAGCCAGGAATCGCTTCGCAAGGAAACCCAGCGCAAGACCAAAAGCGATGTGCGCGGCGAGAACGGTGGCCGGGAACCACCCCGAGAATTGCAAGCCGAAATAGCCGGCCCCGAGCGCAACCACGACGGGACTCACCATGAATCCCAATCCTACGGCGATGCCGTAGAGCACGCCGGCCCAGCGCCGTGCCGCGCCGAACAATACCACGTAGATGATCCCGAAGCTGGCGCCATTCCAGAAGTGGTAGGCCCATCCCGCAATGTCAGAAGCAGGCGATGGCCCCAGGGCGAACCGGTCGAGCAGCAAGACTCCCATGAGCCGCGGGAGGTTCCCCGGCATAAAACCCAGCCGATATCCCGATAATCGAATGGCCTCGAGCGGGATCGTTGCCAGGGCGCCCGCGAGCGCGCTCCAAACGAGCGACCGGGCAATGGTCGGCTCACACTTTCGGCTTAGGATGGAGACGGCCGCAAGAACAGCGACGGCGGGCAGCAAGAGCCGGGTTGCGAGCGTGTTAAGGCTCCCATGCCCCGCCTCTGAAGCGGGGAAAATCAACGGCCCCACGACCGCAGCGAGGAGCGCCAATGTGATCAGGAACAAGGGCCGAAACCGTTGCACCGAAATCGAGTTCGCCATGCCGCACTCCAGAAAGGGAGGGGAGCGGAAAGCATCTGCTCCCTTCCCGTTGTCTGAGAGGAGTTGTTAGTGGCTAGCCATCTGGGCTAGGCCTTGGATTTTCTGGTCCAACATGCCGGCTACCATGTCGATTTGCCGGTTGTCGAACTGCTTCAACAGCGACGAGGGTTTGTCGTAGCTCACGAAGGTCTTTCCGTCCTCGCTCTGGTACACGAAGACGCGCAGCGGAACGTAGAGGCCAACGCCGTGATTCTGGTCGAACAGCTTCTTGCCGACGGTCGGGTTGCCGACCAGAAACAGCGTGGCTTTTAGCTTGAGACCTGTCATCGAGAGCATCTGGCCCTGGTCGACCTGGGCCATGACCATCATCCCCCCTCGGCCGACGGCTTCCTTCAGCTTGTCGACGGTCTGTTCGTACGAATGGGTGCTCTCCACCGCCACTCGGCTTTCTTGCGCCGACGCTGGCGCGGCGAATACTCCCGTCAGTGCGAGGCTGGATACCAGCAACAGAAATTTCGTTTTCACTTTTTTCTCCTTTTGTCGTGTCTGGGCGATCTCGAGGCCGGTGTCACCCGGTTCGGAAGAGCGACCCCCGAACTGATCCCGCCGGGGATGCCGGTCTCGAAGCTCAGCCCTCGTGGATCGATCATCAGCGAGGACCGATTTCTTACTTCTGCCGATGTGACAGGGCGCGGATGAAAAAAGATTCGCCAGCCGGTGTGAACGCGGCGCGCGGGAAAACCGAATCCCTTTCCGCCGCCAGCCTGTCCATTGGATGAGGAGAACATCGCTCGCCCGCCAGCCAGAGGCGCGATCCACAAACAGCGAACGACCCGTGGATGGCCTACTTTGGAATGAACGTCTTAGAAGCGCCCGAATCGCGACCTCTGGCTCCGCAGCGACAACGGAACCGCTCAGCAACGATGCCCCTGCCCGCCACCCGCCGCCAACCCGTTGCCCAAAACTCACGCCGCTGCCCGGGCCATTCTGCCGACAACTTCGCTCCAGAAGCCGAACATCACCGCCGGAACTGGGTTATGATATTCAGCCAGGGCGGGCTTTGAGGCCCGCAATCGAGGGAGCGGAGATGAAGATCGGGCACGGAAAGCGCGGGTTCACCCTCATCGAATTGTTGATTGTCGTTGCCATTATTCTGATCATCATGGCCATTGCGATTCCGAACCTGATGCGGTCGAAGATGCTGGCCAACGAAGCCGCTGCGGTGGGATCGCTGCGCACGATTTTCACCGCCGCAACCACTTATTCCGCTACTTACGGCAACGGCTACCCGCCCAGCCTGGCGGCGCTGGGGCCGCCGGCCGGTGGCGGCAACAATTCCAGTTGCGACACGTCGAACCTGCTGGATAGCGCCCTCGCAACCGGCCACAAGACCGGGTACAACTACACCTATACCGGCTCGAATCCGGTTTCCGCGCCCGCCCAGGGATGTTCGACTCCGGGCTTCAATTCCTACACCATCAATGCCGACCCCATCACCCGGGGTACTACCGGCCAGCGCAGCTTCTTCACCGATCCCTCGGGCACCATTCGCTACAACACCACCCAGCCCGCCACCGCCACCGACGCGCCAATCGGTGGCTAGCCCGCCGCGGCTTCCCCGGGCGCGACTCTCCGGCTGCATGGGGGCTGCTACACTGTCGGGATGCTCGCACTGCTGCTCATTCTGCTCATCCGTGCCGCCCCCTCCGCACAACTCCGCGACGCCTGGAGCGTCGCTCGGGCGATCGAATCCCACTACCGTCGCGCGCAATCCCTGAAGGCGGTTTTCCTCGAAACGTATCGCGCCGGCGCGGATGACGTGCGCCTGGAATCGGGTACGGTGTACTTCCAGCGCCCGGGCCGCATGCGCTGGGACTACCAGTCGCCATCGGCCAAACTGTTCCTGATCGACGGCCGCAACGTGTGGTTCTACATTCCCACCGACCACACTGCCAGCCGGAGCCCGGTGCGCGAAAGCGAGGATTGGCGAACCCCGTTCGCGTTATTGACCGGCAAGGCCCATTTCAAGGATTTGTGCCGCCGGCTCGCGCTGGTACCTTCAGAGGGAGGGCCGGGCTCGCCGCCCGCAGGTGATACGGTGCTGGATTGCATCCCGCGAGGAGCGGCCCGTGGGGAAAACGGCATCCTCGACGCGCTGATCGAAGTGGATTCCTCCGACCGGCTGGTGCGGGTGACGGTGCGGCAAGCGGCCGATGTCACCACCGAAGTGAGATTCGGCAACTGGCAGGAGAATCTGCCGCTGCCCAAGTCGCTCTTCGAGTTCGAGCCGCCGCCGGGAGTCTCGGTGATCGGCCAGCCCCCGGCGCCTGGCCGGTGACCGCGGAATCGCGGAGACCCTACACTCGTTTGATCAGCCGAATCAACCAGAGCAGGATGACGGCGCCCACGACGGAGACCACCAGCCGGCCGATCAACCCGTAGGCTCCCAGGCCGAGCAAGCCGAACACGAAATTCCCCACCAGCGAACCGACAACTCCGACGACGAGATCTCCCAGGAGTCCGAATCCGCTGCCGCGGGTGATCTTGCCCGCCAGCCAGCCAGCGACGATACCCAGAATGACGACCCAGATTAGGTAAGCCACCGCGGTTTCCTCCGCCCTCAGGGGGATTTGCAGAGCCGGAGAAAAACGGAATGGGCGGTCCCGGCCTCAAGGGGCCGCCCGTTCGTCAAAGCTGTTCCGGTTCCGGCGCCGGGTTAGAAACTCAGCCGCAGCGCGAACTGTACCACGCGGTACGGCTCGCCGGTGGCCAGGACGCTGCTGTCGCTCGGTACGCTCACCGCGGAGCAGCAGGATTGCCCGAAGACGCTGCTGATGATTCGCGGGCTGCCCGAAGACGCGCCGACGGGATTGTCGAAATTTTGATGGTTGAACGCGTTGAAGAAGTCGGTGCGGAATTGCAGCCCGACGCGCTCGGTAATAGGGAACCGCTTGGCGAGGCCGATGTCCACGTTCCAGAAGTTCGGCCCGTTGAAGATGTCGCGGCCGAGCCCGCCGTCGGAGCCGGGCGGGGGAACGCAGAAGAAGGACTGGCCGCCGTTCACCGGGACGCAGCCCACGTGCGGATCCGTTTTGTTGGTGATCAGCGAGCCGACGTTGAACATTTCCGGCCCAGTGACGCGCGGAGCGCCGAACACGAGGCTGGCGTTCGGCACCGGGCCGATAACGTCGGCGTAGGAAACGTGGGTATTGGAATTGGATAGTTCGCCGCTCAGCACGCTGAACGGCTCGCCGGACGACGCCGAAACGATGCTCGTCCCGGTCCAACCGCCGATCACTTCGTTGGCCCAGCTCGAGACGTGGCTGCCGAACCGCTGCCCGTGGCCGAAGGGCAGGTTCCAGACGAAATAGCCGGCAAGCACCTGGGTGCGGTCGAAGGCCGATCGGCCGCGGTCGGCGGTGAAGTTGTAGATATCGGTCGGGGTGTGGGAGTTCGTCGAGGAGAGCCCGCCGCCCGAGGTCGCGCCGACCGGATCGACCGACATGTCGTCAATCGACTTGGCGTAGGTATAGGCGGCGCCGAAATCGGCATTCGCCTCGTGCCGCCGCAGATGGATTTGCAAAGCGTTGTAGGAGGAGTCGCCGCCCGTATCCAGCCAGAAGAACGAGCTGAATTGCGGATTCGGCCGGAAGAAATTCGGCCGGCCGGTGGCTGCCACCATCGAGTTGAAATCGTTCGAGTCGATGAAGTTGGCCAGAGCGCCGGCGGCGTTGAACAACAGGTCGGTGGTGACGGTGCTGACGGTGGAAATCTTGCCGCCGAACAGCGACGACAGGATTCCCGGCGCCTGCCCGCAGCCTGCCGTGCCGTTCGGGTTGCCGCACTGAATGAAGTTCTGCCGGGCGATTGCGAACGATTGCAGGTAGCCGTCGTGGTTGATGATGTCCTGATTCAAGTCGTAGGCTCGCAGCAGGTGAGTGCCGCGGTTGCCCACGTAGGCCACGTCGAGCACGGTGTCGTGGCCGATGCTCCGCTGAATGTCCACATCCCATTGGTAGACGGCCGGATTCTTCAGGTTCGGGTCCACGCCGCCCGCAGGCGGCGCCGTCCGGAAGCCCTGCGCCGCCGGCGAGGTGAAGGTGGAAGGCGCAGCGGTGGGTTGCGGCAGGCTGAGCGGGAAGCCGCCGGCGACCCGCGAGGTCACCCCCGCCGGTATCGTGCAGAACGACGAACTGCTCTTCGCCGTCGTTACGCCCGAGCTGTCGGAAATCGAGACCGCGCACGCGGCGCTGGTCCCCGGCACCAGTCCCAGGATCGGCACTAATTGGAACGTTGAGATCGTGTCGAAGGCCATGCCGAAGCCCGACCGGATCACCATCTTCCCCTTACCCGTCGGATCCCAGGCCACGCCGATCCGCGGGAGCAGGCCGATGGCGTTGCTCCGGCTCCAGAAACTGCTCTTCGGCACGAAGGTGAGCGGACCGTTGGTGCTGAACTGGTCCGGGGCGCCGTTGGGGCCGAGGATCAGGTTGCGAGCTTCGGTGCCGGGAGCATTGTATTCGTAACGCAGGCCGTAGGTGACGGTGAGGTTCGACTTGGCCTTCCACTGGTCCTGGGCGTAAAAATCGTACTGGTGGATGCGCGGCCCGCGGACGTAATTGCCGTTGGGATCGAAAGCTGACAAGCCGTCGGCGAAATAGGCCTGGGTGACGCTCGACGGCAAGCCGACAAGTTCGTCGATCGCCTGGGCCAGCGTGCCCGAATCGGTCGAGCTGATGTTCCCCGGAAAGGCGAAACCCAGGTTCTCCGGCGGGCGGGCGCTGCCGCTGAAATTGACGTTTGGCGCGGCAATCACGCCGCCGACGAAAGAGCGCACGTCGTTGTGCTGCAGGAAGCGGATGTTCGTTCCCAGGCTGAAGAAATGGGACCCGTGGTTGATGCTCAGGTTGTCCACGTACTGGATGGTGGTGAGGGTCCGGGCGGTCTGCGAACCCGCGGTGTTGAATGGCGAGCTGATGTTGGAAGTGTTGAACGGAGGAATGTTCGGGAAATTCGGGTTGGCCAAGGCGAACAGGAAGTTGAACAGGAACCGGCCATAGCCCATGGTGAATTCGTTCACCACCTGGGGCGAGAAAACGTGCCGGTAGCCTACCGCCAGGCCGCTCGGCCGCCTCTTCACGCCGCCGAGCGGCGGAAAGCCCGGAAACAGCACCGGCCGTCCGTTGAGGAAGTCGCCGCCCAGGGTGTCCCGGAAACTGATCAGGTAGCGGGCAAAGGCGCTGTCGTTGGGTCCGATGGTGTAGTCCACCCGGCCCAGCCAATCGGCTTCGGGCTGCGTCTGGGTCGGATTCCAAACGAAGCCGGCGGTATTGAGCGCGTCGCCGCGGGCGGTAAAGCTGTTGGGCAGCGGCTCGGCGTCGGCAAAGGCGCTCATCGTCTTGTCGAGGCCGATGTGCGCGGGATCGTTGCCGGGGATGTTGTAGGTGGCGATGCAGTTCGTGGTGATCGTCGCGCTGCACTGATTGATGCCTGGAAGCAGATTGCCTTGACCATCCACCAGTGCGGCGGTGTTGTGGCTGGTGCCGTTCACCGTGCCCACCACGTAGCGGAACAGGCCCTGGCGCGCCGATGCGGTGTACACGCCGGGGATGCCGAAAGCGTCGGCAATCGATTCGGAATTCGAGAATCGCGCTCCTTGCCAACTGCCGAAGAAGAACAGCTTGTTCTTCAGGATGGGTCCGCCGACTTGGGCGCCGTACTGATTCAGTTTGAGCGCGGCGCGCGGGGAGCCGAGCGCGTTCGAGAACCAGTCGTTGGCGTCGAGCACTGGGTTCCGGAAAGATTCGTGGAGGTCGCCGTGCAGGTCGTTCGTGCCGCCGCGGGTGGTGAGGACGATGTTGGCGCCGCTGTTGCGCCCGAACTGCGGGGTGGGATCCTGGGTGATGATGCGGTACTCGGCGATGTTGTCGCTGTTCACGCCGAAGACGTTCGACTGGGGATTCGGCACCGAGGGCTCGTTAATGTCGATCCCGTCCAGGGTGACGTTGAAAGCGCGGTCGCGCGAGCCGTTCACGTGCGTGTCCGATCCCGCCGCTCCGTTCGATTGCTGAACCAGTCCCGGCTCGAACACGATCAGGTTGAGCGGATTGCGCCCGTTCAGCGGCAGGTTGCGGAGCGCCATCCCGGTGACCACGTCGCTCAAGGTGGCGTTGGTGGTTTGCAATCGCTCGTAGGTGCCTTCCACCTGGACCGTTTGGCTGACCGCGCCCACCTTCAAGGCGGCGTTCAGTACCAGCGGCGAACCGACGCTCAGCACGTTGTGCTGGGCCACGAATCTTTCGAATCCCTGCGATTCCACCGTGATGGTGTACGAGCCGGCCGGCAGCGATGGGAACGCGAACGTGCCCGCCGCCGAGGTGGCGCTCCGATTGGTGGCGTTGGTTGCTTCGTTGATTGCAGTCACCGTCGCCCCGGGAATGCGGGCGCCGCTCGCGTCGGCGACCACGCCGGTGATCGATGATGTCCCTACCTGTGCCCGCGCACTGACGCCCACCAGCGCCGCCAGGGCCAGCACGACCACACCTATCCGTACGCGCATTGCGCACCTCTTCCTTAATCACTAATTGGCATCGTTGAGAATGTCGGAAGGAAAACGACCCAAGCCCCCAAGCCGCCTCCTCCTAAAGGGGGAGGAAAGGACCCACGAGAACTGCTGCCCCGGCACCTTGCCGAAAGCCCCCTATTCCGATGTTGATATATCAGAACCTCCGCGCAGTGTCAAGAAAAGGCGGAGATTCCAATGCAGCCGGAGATGGTTTGGCTCGGCCGGTGGCTGCTTGCCCCCGGGGTTGGCGCTCGCCGATACTGGCTCGGAGGAGCCGTTTTGGCGGTGATCGCGCCATGAATGCTCGCGGTGCAGCGGCCGTGGATTACACCGCCGCCGAGCGCGCACGAGCGGTGCGCCGCGGCTTGCAATTGGAATACCTCACCGTCGGTTGGAACGCGCTGGAAGCGGTGCTCGCGATCGCCACCGGCGCTCTAGCCGGCAGTATCGCCTTGGTCGGCTTCGGCTTCGAATCGGTGATCGAAGTGGGCTCCGGCGGCGTGTTGCTCTGGCTGCTGCTCGCCGACCGTCAAGATCATGCCCGCCAGCGGCGCGAAGCGATGGCGCTGAAGCTGGTTGGCATCTCCTTTTTCGTCCTGGCCGCTTACATCGCCGGCGAAGCCGCCCACCTGCTGATCGACAGGCACGCTCCCGAAAGCAGCTACCTGGGCATGGCCATCGCCGTCGCTTCGATGATCGTGATGCCGCTGCTTGCCCGCGGCAAGCGGCGAGTCGCGAGCGGGATTGGCAGCCCGGCGCTCAGGGCAGATTCCCGGCAAACGTCGATTTGCGCTTATCTGTCGGTGATCCTGCTGGGTGGACTCGCGCTGAACGCCTGGCTGGGCTGGTGGTGGAGCGATCCCGTGGCGGCGCTGGTGATGCTGCCCCTGGTGGCCAAGGAAGGCATCGAGGCGCTTCGCGCCGGCGCGTAACATCCCCCGCTCGCTTGCCTGCAGGCAACCCGGCACGCACTCCTCGGCGTCACTATTGCAATTCTGGGCGTTGGTCCTTATAGCGGCGCATCTGGCCGGGGCAGACGATTTCGGGCAGGCGCCACGATTAAGGGGCCGGCTGCGGACCTGCGGCAGCTGGATTCGTCCATACTTGGCAGTCGGCGGCCCGGTACACACGCCTTGGGCCGCGTTTCTTCGCAGTCATCTCGCAGAGCCGGTGTAAGCTGGCGGAAGCGCACCATCGGGCCGGGCCCGGATTCTTGGAGGAGAGCTGGTGCGCCGGTCATCGAAACGCTCCTGCTGCTCCTGATCTTCTCGCGCGTTCTCGGGGAGTTCGCCGAGCGCTATGGCCAGCCGGCCATGATTGGGGAGATTGCGGCCGGAGTTGTCCTGGGGCCTTCGGTGCTCCATCTGGTGCGCTTCACTCCCGAGGTAAAGACGCTCGCGGACGTTGGCGTCCTTCTGCTGGTATTCCTGGCGGGAATGGAGATGGAGCTCGACTCGCTGCGAGACGCCTTCCGCGGCCGCGGGGCTTGGGTTGCCGCAGCGGGCTTCATCGTGCCGCTGCTGCTGGGCATGGGAGTTGCCAGGCTGTTCGGCCTGGATCCCACACGAGTGGTTTTCATCGGGCTGTGCGTCGCGATCACCGCTCTGCCGGTGAGCGTGCGCATTTTGATGGATTTGAAACAACTGCAGAGCGACATCGGCCGGAGAATCATCTCGGCTGCCGTCGCCAACGACGTGGTGGCCCTGCTGGCGCTGGGCATCATCCTCGA
>DASYZK010000021.1:0-309777 GCA_035946455.1 Candidatus Acidiferrales bacterium
GGCCAGGCACAAACGGCAGTACACGCTCACGATACGCCTCTCGCACCGCCTCAATCCGTTTTCGCACGGACAACGGCTTTCGTGCGAGCTCTGGCCCGAGGGCGGCGAGCACACAACCCATTCCTGGCGAATTCGCGTGGCTTGCGCTCAGATAGCGTTCGATAATGGCGCGCAGAGCTTGACCTTCGGGCGCCGACTTTGCAGCCTCCCGGATGCCGCTTCCCATCTCCTCGAACGCTCGCGCTACCGCTTCAACGAAGAGGTCGTCCTTGCTCTTGAAATGCCGGTAGAAGCCCCCTTTTGTCAGGCCTGCCTTCTTCATCACTGTGCCGATGCCACTGCTATCGCCGCCGTGCTCGCGGAACGAGCGGGCGGCGATGGAAAGAATCCTCTCGTGGTTCTGCGCTTTGTGTTCCGGCGAGTATCGCATGACTTAAGAGTACGCTCGTACTCTAATGCTTGTCAAGGTCAAATGTGAGCTTGCTAAACGAGCGCCCGCGCCATCTTCTCCACGAGGCGAAAGATTTTTCCGCCCTCGGCGGGGGCGGAGGGCCGCGACATCCGCAGCGGGCGCGTAGCAACGCGCCCCTACCAACCGTTTCCGTTGCGCGATGGCGGGGCGAAAGATTTTTCGCCCCTGCGGCGGGGGCGGAGGGCTGCGACATCCGCCGTGGGCGCGTAGCAACGCGCCCCTACCAAACCGTTTGCGTTGCGCGGTAGCGGGGCGGTGCAGTCGTGTCCGAGTTGGGTTGGGCCGGTCGGACGCCCCGCGGTTCCGATGCTGGCCAGATTGCCGCGGCTGGGGGGTGATTTTGTATCGTGGTGCGGCGACGTTGGCCGAAGCGTAAATGGGCGGGAGCGGTGAGTATTTGGGCGGATGGCGGCGTTGGCGGGCCGGTTGCGTCCCGATGAGCCGCTGGCCCCGGATTGACTCGCGGAGGCGGCAGACCACCAATCAAGATTTACTCAAGCGTGCCCCAAATCTTGGGCGGGATGACGCTGCCGGCTGGCAGATCGTGCAAACAGCCCTGAAACGTTCCAGCCCTTCCACCCTTGAACGAAAGGTCCACAGATACCTTGGCCACTCCGGTGCCACAGCCAATGTCGGCCGTAGAGGTCGCCGGCCAATTGACTGTGCCGCCATCGACTTTGCCCGATATCACCGTTCCGTTGGTGAACAAGACGTAGAAGCTGCCACCAACCAGATTGGACGTGCCGCCGAAGGCCGCTGTCCCCGTGCGATCCACACTTGCCTTCCACAAGCCCTCGTCAGTTCCCGGGAATGGCGTCCAGCCATTGGCCACCTGCCCGCCGCCGCCCGTCCAGCCGCCGAATTCCACGCCGCACGTGGCTGGCTGCCCATCGATCGTGCAACTGGTGCCGAGCAAGAACTCGTAGCCGGAAAGATTCACGGGAAGCTGACTTGGGGCCGCTGCTTTGGGTGCAAAGCCAAAAGCCGCCGCCATCACGGCGATGTTGGCGAAAAGTTTCAGGCTTGTCATGGATTTCCTCCCCAGGGACTCCAGACTCAAATCACGTCGGCCTTGCTGGCATTTGCCCGGCTCGCGCCAATCCGGAGCCCCAACTTTGATGATGTTTGTCATTTTAAATCATGTCCCTCCAATAGGCCAGAGAACGGTGCGTCGCAGTCCCACCGGCTCAATCAAGACGACCCCCTTCTCCGCGAGAAGCCGAGACGTCTGCGCGCGGCGCTCTGTCAAGTAGGTTTGAAGGGCCGGGACCGGGTCATCCCCTGGCTGACATCGATTCGATCTTGCCAAGAGGTCTACCCGCCTTCCTACGCCTCCATCGTCTTCGGGATTCCTCACAAACTTTGAGGGTCCTTAATCACTGGAGACGGACCGCCGTCGAAGCCCTATCTGCTGCTGGCAAGCAGACGCTTCAGCGTGGCATTCCGGCTGGCGCACGAAGGCCGGTGAAGATTCCATGCCCGGGAAAGCGATTTCCGTCCCGCCAAGCGGGATCGTCGCTCAGGTACTGGCTGCCGTGGTCATGCCGGAGGCGAATGTCGGTCGCCGGGCCGTCCTCGACGGTGACCGCCCTGTCGCGGAGATTCGTCATGCTGGCTGGATCCCAGGTCACTTAACGGGGCTTGCCGGGATGTACTACTCTCGGCGAGTTTGTTTGCGCGCCGCGAGGAAAAGCAGATCCCTCACCGCCGTCCCCGTAAAGCGGGGCCGGGTTCGGGATGACACCAGGGTTGGGGCGCCGGCTCGGACCCGCCGCATTCGCGCCTCACTTCGCATCCACAACCTTCAAGCACCATATGCCGGGTTAAAGCCCGGCGCTACAAAATGTAGAAGGTGTGGTTTCGGCTCATTTTAGCGACGGCTCCAGAAAAGCAGATCCCTCACCGCCATTCCCGCTGAGCGGGACTGGGTTCGGGATGACACCAGGGTCGGGGCGCCGGCTCGGGCCCGCGGCGATGCTCGGCCGTTCGGCGCTCGAGATTACCCGTCACGCCTATGTAGAGGTTTCGCGACCGGCTGGCCAAGATGTAGACGGTGTAGTTTCGGCTCATTTTAGGGACGGCTCCAGAAAAGCAGATCCCTCACCGCCGTCCCCGTAAAGCGGGGCCGGGTTCGGGATGACATCATCATCCGAGCACGCGCAATTGCAGTTTCAGAAGGGCGGCGTAGGCATCGCGGTATTCGCGAGGCCAGCGCCGCAGTTCCTGGAAGTGGCGGCGAATCGTCGCTCGGTCGCCTCGCGCCGCCGGTCCCGTCCATGCCGCGGGCAGCCCGCGACGCTCGTAGTTCTCGAGCGTCTGCCGGGCGAGCGTCACCAGCGCCCGCACCGCGTCACGCCTTCGGAATCCAGCCGCTCTTTCCAGCATCCGCGCGCCGGCGGCCACTACCGCCAGCAGTTGCGGCGAAGCGAACGATCCTGCCACGTGATAGGCGGCCTTGGCGCCCGGTTTGATTTCCACGGGAATGGCCCCCATCTCGCGAGCGAGCCGCGCCGCCAGCCGCCGCGCCGCAGGATCGCCTTCGATGGCAATGCAAGCGCGGGCCAATTGCGGCCGGTAACCATGGGCGAACGCCTGTAACGGGTGCATCGAGCCGGCCGCCGCACCCCGCCGCCGCAGCGGCGCCAGCGCATCGCTGGCGAGCGCTCCGCTGGCATGCAGCACCACCTTGCCGGCGAGCGAATGCCGGGCCAATGCCGCCAGCCGCCGCGCTGCCGAGGCGATGGCGTCGTCCGGCGTGGTGATGAGGATCAAGTCGCTCTGGAAAACCTCAGCCGTCAGGCGTCCGCGCGCCCGCCCGCGGCCGATGGCGCGCACCGCCGCGCGGGCAGTTGCCGGCGACCGTGTTGCGACCACGCCCACCTTCCAGCCGCGCGCGGCAAGCTGGCGTCCCAGCTCGCGTCCGACGCGTCCGGCGCCGACGATCGCGACCGTGTTCTTCATGGCTGTGGTAGCATAACCCGCTTCCTGTTTCCGCCAAACGGGGGTGCAACTGTTCTGGACGATTCTTCTCGGCGGCATCGCCGTGTTTTGGATCGCCTACGGGGTCTACTGCCTGGTGCAGGTGCGGCGCATCCCCCGCCTCGAGGATTTTCCGCCGCGCCCGGCCGATTCCGGCGCGCTGGTATCGGTGCTCGTCGCCGCCCGCGACGAAGCCAAGCGCCTGCCGGCAGCGCTGCCCACTCTGCTTTCCCAGACCTATCCCCGGTACGAAGTGGTTTTCGCGGACGATCGCTCGCAGGACGGCACCGGCGCCCTGCTGGACGAATTCGCCCGGCGCGATCCCCGGTTGCGCGCGCTGCACATTCGCGAGTTGCCGCCTGGCTGGCTTGGCAAGACGCATGCGCTGGCCGCGGCCTATGGCGAATGTCGTGGTGAATGGCTGCTGTTCACCGACGCCGACGTGCGGATGGATCCCGAGGCCGTCGCCCGAGCGATGCATCTGGCTCAGTCGCGGAATCTCGATCACCTCACCCTGGTTGCTTCGCTCGATATGCGCGGGTTTTGGGAGCCGGTCGCCATCAGCTACATCTCGCTCGCATTCCTGCTGGGCATCCGCCCGTGGCGGGTGGGCAAGGCCGGCGCGGGAAGCTACATGGGCATCGGCGCCTTTCAATTGGTGCGCCGGACCGCGTACGACGCCGTCGGCGGGCATCGCCGGCTGGCGATGGAAGTAGTGGACGACATGAAGCTGGGCAAGCTGATCAAGCGGGGCGGCTACCGCTCCGCGGTCGGCATCGCCAACCGCTACGTCGTCGTCCGCTGGCAAGAAGGGCTGGGCAACATCATTCGCGGGCTCACCAAAAACATGTTCGCCGGAATGAGTTTTCATTCGTGGAAGGCGCTGGCCACTATTTTCGGGGTTTTGCTGCTGAGCGTGCTGCCCTTCGTCGCGCTGGGCTTCGCCCATGGCGCCGCGCTGGTATGCGCGGCGGCGGGCTCGGCCGGGGCGATCGGCTTCAACGCGGCGGTGCTGGCAGGCAGCGGCGGCGCCTCACCGGCCTACGCCGCCGCCCATCCCCTGGGAGCGCTGGTATTTGTCTGGATCGCCGCTCGCTCGGCGATTGTAACGTTATGGCGGGGCGGCATCATCTGGCGGGACACTTTTTACCCGCTCGAGGAGCTGCGGCGGGGGATGGTGTAGGCCAGGCGGATGTGGATGCCGGGCATCCGGCACGGGCAGGAGTGCCCGTGCCACTACGGCTCAGTCCACGCGCGGGTTGACGGTGGTCCGGCAAGCTCCTAGACTCTTGCCAAGGTAACCGGGCCGAGCCCGGCCTATGACTGCTCCTCCGAACCAAGGCGAAACGGGAAAATCGCACCTGCCTGCCGAGCCCATGGAAGACCGGTTTCGGGTGCTGCTCGATGCCGCACCCGACGCGATGATGATCGTCGATGCCGGGGGACGGATCATCCATGCCAACCATCAGACCGAGAGACTGTTCGGGTACGAGCGGGAAGAGTTGCTAGGCCAATCCATCGAGATTCTCGTTCCTCAGCGCCATCGCAGCGCCCACCTGGCTCACCGAGCGACCTATGAGAGCAATCCTCGCGTGCGGGCAATGGGCTTGGGGCTGGAACTGCAGGGCGTTCGCAAGGATGGCACCGAATTCCCCGTAGAGATCAGCCTGAGCCCGGTGCAAACGGAGGCTGGGCTTCGGGTGATCAGCGCGATTCGAGATGTCAGCGATCGAAAGAGACTCGAGGAGGACCTGCGTCTCTCCCAGAGGGACCTCGAGGCGCGGGTGGCGGCGCGCACCGCGGAGCTCGTCCGCGCCAATCGCGCTCTCGAACAGGAAATCGCGCAACGCCGCCGGGCGCAGGATGACTTGTCCCGGGAACGCGACCGCGCCAGGAGCTATCTGGACATTGCCGGAGTGGCGCTGCTCGCGCTCGATCGGGCCGGCCGGATCACGCTGATCAACATTAGAGGGCAGACGCTTCTCGGCTATTCCGAATCAGAATTGCTCGGCAAGAACTGGTTTGAGACCTGCATGCCGGCGCACGTTCGCGCCGAAGCGATGGGCACATTTCAGAAGCTGCTGGGCGGCGAGTTGGTGGAGCACTGGGAAGGGCCGGTGCTGACGCGAGGCGGCGAGGAAAGACTGGTCTACTGGTACAACAGCCTGGTGAGAGACCCGGTCGGCAACATCCTCGGGACGTTGAGTTCCGGCGAAGACGTCACCGAGCGCAAGCGGCTGGAAGCTCAATTCCGCCAGGCGCACAAGATGGAGGCGATCGGACGCCTTGCCGGCGGCATCGCTCACGATTTCAACAACCTGATGGGAGTGGTTCTTGGGGACAGCCAGTTGCTGCTGGCCGACGCGAGGCTCGAGGCTCCCCAACGAACCTGCGTCGAGGAAATCAGAGAAGCCGGGGATCGGGCCGCTTCCCTCACCCGCCAGTTGCTGGCATTCAGCCGCCAGCAGTTCCTGGAAACGCGGGTTCTGAGCCTCAACCACAGCCTGACGAGCTTCAAGACGATGCTCGAAAGGCTCCTCGGCCCCGCGGTCAACCTGATTTTCGAGTTGCAGCCGGATCTGGGGCTGGTGCGGGCCGATCCCAGCCAGTTTCTCCAACTGGTGCTGAACTTGATCGTCAACTCCCGCGACGCGATGCCGCGGGGCGGCCAAATCAAGCTTGCGACGACCAACGTCGATCTGGACATGTCGTTTGCCGCTTCGCATCCGGGGACGCAGCCGGGACCGCACGTCCTGCTCACGGTGTCCGACAACGGCGCGGGAATGGACCAGGAAACATTGAGCCACATCTTCGAGCCCTTTTTCACCACCAAGCGGGGCGAGCAAGGCACGGGCATGGGACTGGCGATCGTCTACGGCATCGTCGAACAGAGCGGCGGCACGATCTGGGCTTATAGCGAGCGCAACCGGGGCACGGTGTTCAAGATTTATCTGCCTCGAATCGAAGGCGCGGAAGAAGCGAGTTGGGAGGCGGATTCCCTCGAGGAGTTGCCGCGGGGCACGGAAACCGTTTTGCTGGTCGAGGATGCCGGCCTGCTCCGGCGGGTGACCCGGGAATTCCTGCAGCAGATCGGCTACACGGTTCTCACCGCCGGGGACGGCGCCGAGGCCATGGAAGCCTCGAAACACTGCCGGCACACGATTCACCTGCTCCTGACCGATCTCGCGATGCCCGGAATGAATGGACAGGAACTCGCCGGCCGTTTGCTGGCCGAGCGGCCGGAGATGAAGGTGCTCTACACTTCGGGCTACGCGGGCAAGGTGACCCAGGAACTGGATACGGGCAACCTGAACGCGGCATTCATCGAGAAGCCATACACCTGGCAGGATTTGGCGCGCAAGGTCCGCCGGCTGCTCGATCAACCCTGAACGCCGCATACAGAAGGGACAGGCGCGGCTCTCAGCCCCTGCGCCGCGGCCGGCCCGGGGCGAGGCCGCGAGCGGTCTCCGCGGTTTCGGCGGCCGCAGCTGCCGGGCTTGCAGCCGGCGTACCCTGCTCGGGGTCCGGCTCGGGCGACCCGGCGAACATTTCAAGCTGGCGCTGGCGCAGCGCGCGAATGCGATCGCGGAGCTGGGCGGCCTGCTCGAACTCGAACTTTTTCGCCGCTTCCCGCATTTGGGTTTCGAGACTCGAAACCGCCTCGCGCAACTGCTCCTCGGTAGCGAACCGATCGAGCACCGGATCGTCGACCGGGACGTGAACGTAATCGGCTTCGACGATCGACGCCAGCTCCATATCCACCGCCTTCAGCACCGATTGCGGGGTGATGCCGTGGGCGCTGTTGTAAGCGAATTGTTTCGCCCGCCGCCGGTCGGTTTCCTCGATCGCCTGGCGCATGGAATCGGTGATCCGGTCGGCGTAAAAGATGGCGCGGGCGTTGATATGCCGCGCGCAGCGGCCGATCGACTGAATCAGCGCGGTGGCGCTCCTGAGATAGCCCTCCTTGTCGGCGTCCAGAATCGCCACCAGCGACACTTCCGGCAGATCGAGCCCTTCGCGCAGCAAATTGATGCCGATGAGCACGTCGAAGGCGCCGCGGCGCAGATCGCGCAGGATGCGGACCCGCTCGAGGGTATCGATCTCCGAGTGTAAATACCGGCACCGTACCCCCATCTCCGCGAAGTATTCCGCCAGGTCTTCCGCCATCCGCTTGGTGAGCGTCGTCACCAGCACGCGTTCGTTTCGTCCAGCCCGCACGCGGATTTGCTCCAGCAGATCGTCCACCTGCCCGCGTACCGGCCGCACTTCGATTTCCGGGTCCACCAGCCCGGTGGGGCGCACGACCTGTTCGGCGAACACGCCGCCTGCTTTCTCCAGTTCGTAGGGGCCGGGCGTAGCCGAAACGAAAACCACCTGGTTCAGGCGGTGCTCGAATTCCTCGAAGGTGAGCGGGCGGTTGTCGAGCGCCGAGGGCATCCGGAATCCGTACTCGACCAGGGTTTCCTTCCTCGATCGGTCACCGTGGTACATCCCGTGGAGTTGGGGAACCGTTTGGTGGGATTCGTCGACAAAGAAGAGAAAATCAGCGGGGAAATAATCGAGCAGGGTCGGCGGCGCTTCCCCGGGCAGGCGTCCGGAGAGGTGCCGGGAGTAGTTTTCGATGCCGTGGCAGTAGCCCACGGTACGGATCATTTCGACGTCGAACCGGGTACGCTGCCACACTCGCTGCGCCTCGATCGTCTTGCCCTGGCGCTCGAGTTCCCCTTTCCACCACTCGAGTTCGCGAAGAATCGCCTGGATGGCCCGCTCGCGCTGCTCGGCGGGCAACACATAGTGCGACTTGGGATAGACCACCAGGCGCTCGACTCCGGCGGGCTCGAAGGTTTCGCCGGTGAGCGGGTCGATCCGTTCGATCCGTTCGACCTGGTCGCCCCACAACTCGATCCGGTAGGCCGAATCCTCGTAGGACGGATACACCTCGATCCGGTCGCCGCGCACGCGGAACGTGCCGCGGCGCAGTTCTTCCGATCGCTGGTACTGGATTTCGATCAATTTGCGGAGCAGGGCTTCGCGGGGAGTCGATTGCCCCCGGTCCACCAGCAGCAACATGCCGTAATACGCCTCGGGCGACCCGAGTCCGTAGATGCACGACACCGAGGCGACGATCACCACGTCGCGCCGTTCGAAAAGCGAGCGGGTCGCGCCGAGCCGGAGCTTGTCCAACTCCTCGTTGATGGTGGATTCCTTTTCGATGTAGGTGTCGGTGGAAGCGATATAGGCTTCGGGCTGGTAATAGTCGTAGTAGCTGACGAAATACTCGACTGCGTTCCGGGGGAAAAAGCCGCGGAATTCATGATAGAGCTGCGCGGCAAGCGTTTTATTGTGCGCCAGCACCAGCGTCGGCCGGTTGATTTGCTCGATCACCTTGGCCATGGTGAACGTCTTGCCCGACCCGGTGACGCCGAGCAGAACCTGGTGCTTCAGGCCTTCGCGCGCTCCTCGCGCGAGTTGCTCGATCGCTTCCGGCTGATCGCCGCACGGCTGGAAACTGCTGTTGAGTTGGAAATTCATCGGCTGAGGGGACCAGCGGGAAACCCGCCGGGCGCCCCCGATCCAACAGTATAACCGGGGGCCGCTTCAGTGCTGGTGGCGGGGGCCGGTGGCCGCCCCGGCCGCCTTGCGAGTTGGGGGAAGGGTGACGGCGATCAACGTGATCTGGGACACGCTGTCGGTTTGGCCATCGTAGCGGAGTTCGGAGCCGCCCGCCGCCGGGACGATCGTCACGTCCATGTCGTCGTGCTCGCTGGCGGTCGTGCTGGTCACCAGGCCGGTTGCCAGGGAGACGTAGCTGAGGCTCGCGCCATGCGCCTTCCATTGACCGCTGGTGCGCAACCCTTGGCGCCGATATTCCGCCGGAGTGGCGCCGCCGCGGGGAACGCGCTGCACGCCGCGCAAATGGGCGGCAATCACCGCGCACCGGCCGGCGCCCGCGGCTTCGGAGGCGCCAGGAGCCGGCGGGCAGGCCTCGTCGTTCCGATAAGCGGTCTCGGTGCGCCACGCGAGTCCGGCCAGCGGCGAGTCTACCAGCGGCGTTTCCGTCCGCCACCTCGCGCCGGGCTTCATCCCGGGTTTCCAGAGGCTCAGCGGCAGGGTCAGGGTCGAAAGCCACTGGCGAATTGAATTGCGAAGTCGTTCGTCGGGCTCCAACCGATTGAGCCCGGCAACCTGGACCACGGCACCCTGAGGATTGACGGTGAATTCGAAGGAATGGTTTTGGAGTTCGCGATAGCGCTTTTCGAGCGCATCGGCGCCGGGATCGTAGGCGTCGCTTTGGACGCGGGCATCGGTGGACTCATAGGTCGCCCGGAGCCGAATCGAACACCCAGCCGGGGAAGCGGCATCCACCCGGAGGACCTCCAGCCGCAACACCGCGGTGACCGCAATGGTGAGATTGTGCGCCTGCTCGGGATTGTAAATGGGCCCGTTGCTGTCGGAATGGATTCCGCTGCGATATTCCACCCGATAGCGCAGCGACTCACCGGGATCCAGCCCCGCGGCAGGCGCAGCGGGTTGGCCGCACGTTGCGCCGAGCGAAACCGCAGCCGCTGCCGCCAGCACAACGACCAGTGCCGCCGCGTGCGTCCTGGCGCCGGAAAATACCATTTTGTCCGACGTTAGTGTTGTGTAACTGAAGAAAGTGACACAGGGTTTCGGCGGCGGGGTGGCGTGCGGGGCAGCGGAGAAGCCTGTCCTAGCAGCAGGATGCTTCGCTCCCGCACTGCGGGACGGGCTCAGCATGACAGGTGTGGATCCGTGGTAAAGGTATTTCAGTTAGACGACACTAGCACGCCCGACTGCGGGCGGCAACCGGACGACCCTACGCCCGGCGGCCATCCCACCCAAGGCCGCGCGTGGTTCAATGCGACGGAGGCGGATTGGGCGTGCGGCGCAGGCGGACAAGGGGATCGGCGGTGCTGCCGGTGACCTGGAAAGTGCGCTCGACACTCGCCGGGTAGCCCGGAGGTCCGCCGGGATAAGAGGATAAGCGCGCCTCGACGGCGAGCACAGCTCCGCTCGCCCCCTTGAAATCGATGCCGCCGGTCGCCTGCACTCTGCCCCCCTCACCCGAAAGCCGCAGATCCCGGAATGTGAGTTTGCCGCCGGCGAGGCGAACGCGGGCGGTGACGCTGGCGAACGAGCTGCGGCCGGCGGTAGCGCGTCCGGCCCGGAGGGTAGCCAGCCAATCCACTTGCCGGTCGGTGGCACCGCGAATCGCCACTTGCGCGGTGCCGTAAACCGAATCCCGCAGGGCAGCGGCGGTGGCGCCCCGAGCGCCCAGATCCATCGTCGCCGAAGCCAGGCCTGAGAATCGCCGCTCCGCAGTTCCCCCCAGCGCGTGCGTGAGCCTGGCGAGATCGGCGTTGGCGATGCGCGCAGTCACGTGCCATACCGGAGTCCGATCCAAGACGGAGATAACGAACCCGCCGCGCACGTCGCCGCCGGCCAGCCGCGCTCGCGCCTCGCTCAGCTCGAGCGCATTGTGGCGGATCGCCAGGCGTCCATCGACCCGTTCGAGCGCCAGCGGCGCCGCCGTCAGCTCGCGCGCTTCCAGCCGGCCGCTCGCTTCGAACGAAGCAAGCCAAGAAGGAGGCGAGCCGGCTGCCCGCCCCGAACGGAAGATCCGCTCGAGCAGGCCAAGCTGGCGCGGCTGGGTTCGTAGCCGCGCCGCCAATGGCCGAATGTCCAAGCGGTCGGCGCTCAAGCTGAATCGCCAGGTCCCCGCGGGCGCGGGGCGCTCCAGCCAGCCGCTCCAGTGCGCACCCAGAGCCTGGGCATGCCGGACTTCCATGCGCAAGCGGCTTGCGCTGGCGTCCAGACGCACATCGGACAGCACAGCCCGCGCCGGCAGCGATTCCTCACGCCAAGTCGCGTCATGGAATTCGACCGATTCGTGAAAGCTCCTCTCAAAGGGAGACAGGCCGCCGACGCAAGCAATCTGGAGGTCGGCAGGGCCGCTGAATTGGTTCCAATAGGCCGGCGGATTCGCGCCGAGCGCTTTCGTGGCGGCCACCAAGTCCACGATCTGGGGAGTGGCTCCCCGTGCTGCCATCTGGAACTTCCAGCGGCGATCTCGCCGGGCACTGCCTTCCATATCAAACGCGCCCACCTTGCTTCCGAAATCGAGACCGGTGAGCGAGCCTTTGGCGCGATTGCGGAAAACTTCGGCGCTTGCCGCCGCCAAGGCGATCGGCGCGGGAAGCGCGGCCCCTTCCAGGCGGAGGCCCGCCGCCGAAAGCGTTCCCCGAGTGATTCGCGGCGGCCAACCGCTCAATTCGAGCGAGCCTTGCAGCCAGCCCGAGGCGTGTAAGCCGGGTGAGACGCCAGGACGAAACGCGCGGTACCACGCGAGCAAGTCGGCGGCGCCCACGCCGGCAGAACTGAGCTGCAAGCTCATTCGGGGGCCGCGGTCATCCACCGGCATGGCCCTCGGAGGGCCGGCCGGCCACTCCGCTTCCCCGCTCACTCCCACCAGGGATTCCGCTCCTTCGATTCGCCCCCCTTCCCATTCCCATCTTCCCGTACCCGGTTGCCACGTAGCGGCCAAGCGAAGATTCAGCGCCGGATCGCCGGGGTGAGAAACCATGTCCCAGCGGTGCAGGTCGCGGGCCCTCGCCGCCAGTTCGAACCGCCAAACGCCGCCGGTGCTGCTCGCTCGCAGGTCCAGGTCCTGCCGGCCGCGGACGCCGTAATCGTAGCCGCGGGCCAGGCGCAACACATCGCCGAGCGAGGCGTCGGGCCAGTGGAGCTGAAGGTTTGCGGGACGCAGCCGGGCCGAGGTCCCTCCGACATCTCCCGCAAGCGTCAGAATGCCCGCGTCCTGCAAATTCACCGCCACCCGCATCGGGCGCGCCTGGAGAGCGATGGCCCAACGACCCGGCGCCCGCTCGTCGATGCTGCCGCGGACGTCCACCAGCGCAAAGGGCAATTTGTCTTCGCCACGCTTGAAATTGATCCGCCCGCGATCGACTTCAATACGGTAGAGCAGGGGGGTTTGGCTGCCGGGGCCGGCGGCGCCGGGCGAAGCCGGCGGCAGCCAATCGGCGAGGTTCCAGCGGCCGCCGACGCTCACGACGTTCAAACTGGGCTGCGAGAAGGAAAAAGTGGCGAATTCGATCTTACCCCGGACCAGCGACCGCCAGCGCAAGGTTGCGGTGACGCTCTGGGCGCGGAGGAAATATTCCGAGCCGAAGCGGGGATCCTCGCCAACGGTCACCTCCTCGGCTTCGATGCGCGTGCCCCGCCAGAAGGTGAAACCGTACCGGCCGACTTCCACCGGCCTGCCGAAGGCTGCTTCCAGCCGGCGGGTGAGCACCCTGGTCGCCCGCGCGCTCCGGACGTAGACCGACGCCGCCGTGTCGGCGACGGCAACCAGGGCCACCGCGGCAGCGGCGCCCAGCAACCATCGAGTGGGCTGGCGCATGTGGAGCCGACCTCCGCCGGGCCGGCGCGTTCAGTTAAAGAAAGGTCGCGGCGGCTCAGGTCTGGAAAATTGTGGCCGAAGCCTTGGGCGATGCGAGGTCGCGGTCAGTGAACTTCGGCCAGCATCCGGCGCCAGCGGGTGTCGCCGGGCAGATGGAGCAAGGTGTCGAAAACGCCGAACATCCAGGCGCGCGACCCACCGGAATCGTCGGCGTCGGCTTGCGCGGATTCCTTCACCGACCAGTAGATGACCACCGGCCGTCCCATGATGGCGTCGCGCGAGACGAACCCCCAGTAGCGGCTGTCCCAACTGTGATCGCGGTTGTCGCCCATCGCGAAATAATGACCCGGTGGCACCACCAGTTCACCTTCCCGGTTGATGAAGCGGACCATCTCCGCTTTCCATTCGGGCAGCACCGCCGCGTCCAGAAAGTTCTGGTCGGCCGGCGGGAAGTTTTCCGCGAAGGGATCGTAAGCGGAAGCGTCGTGAACCGCGTAAGGCTCGCTGAGCGCCTTGCCGTTCACGTAGACCTGCGAATTGACGATCCGGATGCGGTCGCCCGGCACTCCGATGACCCGTTTCACGTAGTGGGTGTGGTCCTGAAACGGGAACTTGAAGACGATCACGTCCCCGTGCCGAATCGCTCGATACGGGAGAAACCGGTCGTACCACGCCCCATTGGACTCGAAGATGAACTTGTTCACCAGCAGATGGTCGCCCACCAGCAGCGTCGGCTCCATCGACTGCGAAGGAATCTTGAATGCCTGCACCACGAAGCAGGTGGCGAACAGCGCCAGCAGGATGGTCACCAACAGCGATTCCACCGATTCCCGCCAGCCGGCGCGCCGCTGAGCGGCCTGCCCCTTCGCCTGGGCTGCCGTGCTTGCGCTGGCCGCAATTGCCGTCTCAGCCACGGGCCACGGTCTCCGCCGGAGTTTCCTGTTGCAGCAGCGCGAGCGCCCGCGCTGCGGCCGCCTGCTCCGCCTCTTTCTTGCTCAACCCTTCGCAACTGGCGAGCACCCGGCCTCCCGCCGCGACCTCCACCAGAAACGTCTTCGCGTGGTCGGGGCCGGTTTCGCGCACCACCCGGTATTCGGCGAGCCGCATGCCCCGCGCTTGCAGCCATTCCTGCAACGCCGACTTGTGGTCGGAGACGGCCAGCGCCTCCGCCGGCCGCTCGAAAGCCGGGTCGACCAGCGAAAGCCGCACGAAACGCGCCGCCGCTTCCAACCCTCCATCCAGAAACAACGCCGCCACCAGCGCTTCGTAGGCGTTCGCCAGCAGCGTCCGCTTCTCCCGCCCGCCGGTTTTCTCCTCGCCGGGGCCCAGCCGCAGAAACAGCCCGAGTCCCAGCCGGCGGCTGGCTTCGCAAAGCGATCGAGCGCTGCCCAGCCGCGCCCGGGTTTTGCTGAGCTGCCCCTCGCCCCAGGCGGGGAATCGCTGGAACAAGTAGTCGCTCAGCACCAGTCCCAGCACCGAATCGCCAAGGAATTCCATCTGCTCGTTGTAATCGATGGAAGCGTCGTTGGCGCGAAACGACCGGTGGGTGAGGGCGCACTCAAGCAGGGCGGCCCGCTGGAAGCGGTGGCCGGCGACCCGCTCGATCTCCACGCGTTCTTCGTCGGTCATGTTGTCACTTGGAAGGGGGAGTGCTGGCGTGCTTTTTCACCTGGTCGAGCACCGTTTTGCACCGCGACTGAATCGGGGTCGGATTGGCGCTGCACTTCTCGAGCACCCCCTGGGCATCCGCCCACCGCCCGGCCTGCGCGTAGGCAAACCCGAGCAGGAACTGGTCGCTGGGATCGGGTGCTGCTTCGAGCTTCACCGCCGCTTCCAAATCGGTGACCATCCCCGGTATGTTGTGCTGGTAGTACTCGACCAGGCCCATGCCGCTGTGGCAGGAGGCGAGCTCCGAGTTCTTCGCGGCCGCGAATTGATCGTCGGTCATATTCGCCGGCTTCGGCATCTTGTCCAGCAAGTCCATCGCGTGCTTCGCGTAGCCCGCCGCTTGATTCAGCTTGTCGTCGCTGCCCAGCTCGTCGGGGTTGATCCGCCGGGGAATGCTATAGGCCAGAATCGCCAGCACGTCGACGTTGTCAGGATTCAAGTGGAGCGCCTTCTGCCCCACATCGAACATTTTGGCGTCGTTGCCCGTTTCCTGGTAGGCGGTGGTCATTTTCGAGTACACCGAGCCGAGGTACTTGCTGTCCGGAAATTTCTGCACGAAAGCCTCGCCGCTCGCCACGATCCCTTGCGGATTGTCCGGCTTGAGATCGTAGAACTCTTTATACGCCTTCTCCTCTTCCGGATTGCCCTTGGGGGCAGCCGCCTGGCCTGCGGCCGGCTGGCCGGGCGCGGCCTGACCCTGGGCCGGAGGCTGTGCCGGTTGTTGTTGCCCGGTCTGCGGTTTCTGCGGCTGCTGCTGACCCTGGGCCGGAGAGGCCCCGGCGGGCAAAACGGCTATGGCGACTGCCAAGCCGGCAAACAGTGCGGAATGGACGAGAAATTTCATGGCGATTCTCTCCTCAAAGGCTTCGATTCCCCTGCCCTGCCTCCCGGTTTCACCGATGAATCCTGCCACCGGGATCGGTTCCTGCCGGTGTGTAAGGTTTCTCCACCCCGCGCTCGGCCGCTTCCCGCGCTGCCACCGGAACGCCGGCGGTAGCCAGGGCGGCGCGGTACTGGCTGAGGGCTTCGAGCCGGCGGCCTGCCAGATCGCTCATTCTTCCCAGGTAGATGTGCGACCAAGCCACGAACGACGGATCGACGGCGCCCTCGGGCGGAGCTTGCACGATCTTGCCGAAGAGCTGCCGCGCGCGCTCGCCATCGCCGCTCAAAGCCAGCGCCACCGCCAGTCCGTAGGTTGCCCGCATGTTCTGCGGATCGTGCTTGAGCGCCCGCCCGAACGTGGCCACCGCGTCCTTGGCGTCGCGAGTGGCGATTTGCCGGTCGCCTTCATCGAGCCATCGCTCGAGCTGGTCCGCTTCGGCCTCGGCCGGCGTTTCCGGCCGGCCGCTGGCCGGAGAAAAAACGATTTGCTCTTCGCGGGCGGCCTCCGCTCTCACGTCGATTCCCTTGATCAAATCGGGGAAGTAGGATTCGAGCGTGCTCTCCGACCGGCCGTAATTTTCCAGGCCAAAATAGAGGGGCCGTACCATCACGAACCCGTCCTTGTCGTTCTGGTCGAGCAGCGCGCCGAGGTCGGCCGCGGAAAGCGAGCGCAGATGCAACTCGACGGCGCGAACCAGGCATTCGTCGGTGAACGCCACGAAATCGTCCTGGTATTCCTGGGGCAGGCGCGGCGCTCGCACCGCCACGTTCAACAGGTATTCCCGGGAATCGACCACCGTCATATTGTCGTACGGAAACGGGTCGAGGAGGAAATGCAGGTAAGCATGACGGATTTGGGCGAGCGCGCCGGGGGAGCCCGGGTTCACCGCGATTCCGTATCGCTCGCTGTAAATCCGGAAATTCGTTTCCGAACCGATCAGCGGATCGACGTAGACGCTGAACGACCGCCCGCCCTGCGGCCCGTTCATCTGCCGGATGTAGGCCCGCGAAACCAGCACCAGTTGCGATACCGGTCCGCGCAGGCGCAAGGCGCCGTTCGCGTACGCCGGGGCGGCCTGCGCCCAAAGCCGGTCGATGTGCTGGTCGAGGTAAAAGTCGCCCAGCACCCTTCTGAAGCCGTCGAGCGCGCGAACGTCGGGTGGCAGCCCCTCCTCGGGAACCAGGAAGTCGAAGGCCGGCGGGGGGCCGGCGACCATCGCGAACGAGACGTAACGCGCCAGAGTGGCCGCCGGAGTATCGAGTTCGTGAGATTTATAGAATTCGCGCAGGCTGGCGACCGCCGGGCCATTCGAAAGCGCCAGGCGCCTTACCAGGGCGCCGAAAGCGGGGGGAACGGAACCGGGAGCGACGGGATAGCCAGCCGCGTAAACCGCGCAGAGCGTGGCAAAAAGCTGCACGCTCGGCTCAACCCGAATCGCATTCGGGTTTTCGTCCGGCCGCTGCGCCGCGGCTGCGGCCGTCCCGGCCAGCGCCAGCCCGGCCAGCACTGCCGCCAGATTCACAGTTTTCCACCGGGCGGCAAGCCGGCCGGCCATCCCGCTCGCAAGACTTCCGCGGCGGGATGGGCGGCCCGAGGAAGCTACGTGGAAGTAAGCAGCCTGCATAAAACGGGCTAAAAACTAAATCTACAGGCAGGACTCCGGCGCGTCAAGGAATCCTCCCCCACCGGGTGCGCGTGGCCTGGAGCGGAGGGAGTGGCGGCTTGGCGCCGGGAGAAGCAGCCATGCCTTCGCGGCGGGGTTCGGCCTGCGTTCACCGACTCGAGCCCGCCCCTCGGCCCGCCACGGCGGGCTCGGGACAAGCGGCGGCGGGCCGATGAACCGCACGGCATTCCAATCTCCGCATTTCCCCCGCATCAACATGAGCTCGCAGCTTCGAATCTCGCCAGACTGACGCCTTCCGCCGGAACCCGCTTGCCTTGCTGCGCCCGCGGAGCTATGGTACGTTGAACCTGGAGGCTCTCCCATGAGCGAAAACTCCGGATCGAAGTTTACCTATTTCCTCGCCGGACTCGGCATTGGCGCGCTGGTGGGCATCATGTTCGCGCCGCAGTCGGGCGAAGAAACCCGCAAATTCCTGGCTCAGAAAGCCGAGGAAGGCCGCGATTACGCCCAGCGCAAAGCGCGCGAATTGCGCGAACGCGCCGAGGATTTGATCGAGCGGAGCAAGGAAGTGGTGGACCGGCAAAAGGGCTCGATCGGCGCCGCCATCGATGCGGGCAAGGAAGCCTATCAGCGGGAACGTTCCAAGACCCACAACTCCTGACGCGGAGAGGCGCGGCGAAGCGTGCAGAACTGGGTGGGCATCTTCGTGGTGATCGCTGCGGTGGCGCTGGCGCTGCAGAGCGCTTTGCTGTGCGCGCTTTACTTCCAGTTCCGCCACTTGAGCCAAACGCTCTCCCAGGTCGCCCAAAGCATTGAGACCCGCCTCACCCCGGTCCTCAGCAGGCTCCATCGCCTGCTCGAAGACTCCCAAGGACAATTAACCGACATCGTTTCCGATACCGCTGAAATCGTCCGGTTGGTGAAAACCAACGGCCAGAAATTCGACCGATTGCTCGACGAAGCCTCCGACCGGCTCCGGCTCCAGATCCTGCACGCCGATCGTCTGCTCACCGGCGCGCTGGAAACCATCGAGGACGCCGGCGCCGAATTGCGGAAATCGGTAATCGAGCCGGTGCGCAACGCCACCGCGCTGATTCGCGGCGTCCAGGCGGGCATCGATTTCTTTCGTGGCCGCAGCCGGATCGCCGAGCGGCGCCGTGAATCGCAAGACGAAGGCTTGTTCATCTGATCCGGGCCGGCGCCGCCGGCGCCGCCCCGCGCTTCCCTCCGCCGCTCTGCCTGGGTCATTGAGGGCCGCCGCCTGCCGGCCGTTTGGTCCTTCCTGAGGCGAGGCTCGGCTTCCCTGACATCGTGTCTCACCAGTCCACCATCATCGTGTTCGCCAAGCCGGCGGTTCCAGGCCAGGTGAAGACTCGCTTGCTCGGCTTGCTGAGTCCTGCCGAAACCGCCGCGCTTCATCGCGCCAGCGCCTTGGACGCCCAGGAACTTGCCGGCTCGTTGCCAGGCTGCACTCGTCTTTTGTTCATCGCTGCCCAAGCAACCGGCCGGTCGCTCTGGCCGGACCCACAGCCGGGCTTCGGATGGACCGCGCGGCGACAGCGCGGTCGCCACCTGGGCGAGCGGCTTGAGCACGCGATGACCGCGGCGTTCCGCCAGGGAGCGGACAAAGTCCTGGTGATCGGCACCGACACACCGTGGATGGGTGCGAGCCGGCTGGCTACCGCCCTGGCCTGGCTCGCTCGTGACGAGGTCGTTCTCGGTCCTTCAACCGACGGCGGCTATTACCTGGTGGGCGCCAGCCGGCCGGTGCCGGCGCTATTTCGCGGAATCCCCTGGGGCACCGCGGGAGTGCTCGAAGCCACCCGCCGCGGCCTGGAACGAGCAAGCGCCGCCCACCGTTTGCTGCCTTGGGACTTCGATTTGGATCGCCAGAGGGATTTTGTTCGGGCACGCGAGCTGCTGGCGAAACAGCCCGAGCGAGCGCCGCATTTGGCTCGCTGGTTTTCGGAATTCAAACGGGTCACACGACCGGCGTAATGCCAATGCTGCCGAGGCGACGCCAGCCGGCACCGACAGGGGGCTTTCATGGCCGGGGAGGCGGGGTGTGCGTGGGGCAGCGCTTTTGAGCTTGACAGGGAGCAACAGATACCTGAATATGAACCCACGTTCGGATATGAGGCGCGCACTCGTCTACGGCTTCGCTCTCTGGGCCATCGGCACCGTTGGCCTTCGACTCGCCGGCGGCCGGCTCCTGCTTCCCCACCAACCCGCACGCACCATCAGCCTCTACGCCGCCAGTTTCGCCCTGATGGCCTGGGTGATTCCGCGCATCTGCCTAGGGCTTCGGTTGGAAAGAGGCCTGTGGTTCCAAGCCGCCGCCCTGCTCATGCTCCCCACTTTCCTCCTCGATCCCTTCTCCGCCGCCTTCTTCCCTTCCGTTTTTCCCAACATCGATGCAGGCGCCGCCGGGGTGTTCGGCGGATGGCTGCTGATGTGTTGCGCCGGAATTGTCGCGGGAGTCTGGATCGCGACGACGCGAGACCTGCGGGCCGACGCGCCGGCAGCGAAATGACCTTCCGCTGGTTTCGGCGCGCCTCACCGCTTTGCTGAGCCGCAGGCGCAAAGAATGCCCGATGCGATGAAACCGGCAGTTCCCCGGCTCCGAACATTGGAACGCGAGCCAGCTCCTCCGAAACAGGCCCGGAGCATCGCCAAGCGGATCAGATTGCTTGATGCCGCCCGCGAACTATTTGGCGAAAGGGGTTACCGGGCAACATCCATCGGTGATGTTACCTCTCGCGCCGGCGCCGCTTCGGGGGCCTTTTACCAGCATTTCCCCTCGAAAAAGCATCTTCTGATCGTTCTGATGCAGGAATTCATCGACCGGCTCGGTCATCTGGAGCTCCGTCCGAAGCCCGCCACAGATTTGAGAACCGGCCTGCGGCAATTTCTCACCGATGCTTTTCGCGTGGATTCCGCCTATTTCGGCGTGGTCCGCGCGTGGCAGGAAGCCTCGCTTGGGGATGCCGAGCTCGACCGAATGCAGCAGGAAATTCAGTTGTGGACCGAAGCTCGAGTGCTGGGCTTCTTCGAACACTTACAGAGGCACCCCGATGCCTTGGCGGGCAGGGATTTGCCCGCCTTCGCGCGCATGATGGACCGCCACTTCTGGTCGCTGCTGGCGCGGGGTGCTGGTGTGACAACACCGGAACTCGCCCGCGAAGCAGCCCTGGCCGCCGATGTCATCTATCACTACCTGTTTTGCGATTCCCGGTCGAAGGTCACTAAACCTTGAAACAAATGGCTCGCTTCTTGGAGTGAATGCACGGGTTAGTGGTATGGGTGGGGGCACTGGGACGCTCCGCCGGTCGCAGTGAGCGCGCTGCTGACGGCACGTTGGGAAGAGCGCTCGCGGAAGCTTGGCATGATTGCTATTTACTAGTTGTTTATAGGGAGTGCTAGTTCCGGGCCGATACCACAAGCGCTCTGCTAGCATAAAACGAACTCGGCGAGGACGTGGCGCCGAAAGTCCCTCTCTGAAGGAGAACCTCGAATGTTGAACCGTCTCCGTCACTTGTGGCGTGAGGAGGAAGGCCAGGATCTGGTCGAGTACGCACTACTGGTAGTTCTCGTGGCCCTGGGTGCAGTGGTAGCGATGCAAAGTCTGGCGAGCGCCATCAGCGACGCGTTCCAGAATGCGTCGACGAACCTCACCTCCAACAGCTAGTCGCACTGCTGCTCGAACCGCGGAAGCATCCCTTGGCCTTCGAACAAGGGGGATGAGGTCGCGGTTCCACTTTGATCCGAGGAGCCGGAAAGCGTCAGCCGGCTCGCTCGTTTTCGGCTCGAGCCCCCGGAGGGGCATCAAGCCTCTCCGGTGAGTTCGAGAACTGTCTCGGACGCATGGAACCCCGGTGCCGGCACCCCCGGGGCCCGAAGGGATACTCTTCATCGCCGCAAGCACGGCTTGGCGGTGTCCTCGACGGAACCGCCACCTTAAATGCCGCTTCCGCGCCTCGGTGTAAGATCCAGGCAAAGGATCACGCCAGCCATGCCGCGCACACTCGCCGTTCTCCTGGCCGGTTATTCCTACTTCCTGGTCCGAGCGGCTGTCCCGAAACTAGCCGGGGAAATCGCGCTGCAATCCGGGCACGACGGAGTGACTCGAGCCGCGGCTCTCGCCTCGACTCTTTGGGGCTTGTTCGCCGTTCAGGTGGTGCTGGGGGCGCTTTTTCTGACGGCTCCATGGCTGATGCAGCTGTTTCCCGGCCAAATCCATCTGGGTGTATGCCGCCTTGCCGATTACTCACCCTCTCAGCGCGCTCGCATCCTTCCCTTGCTGTGGGCGATGAGCGGCTGGGTGGCTGCGTGGCTCATGTTGGGGTTCGTATTCCTCATTCGTGAAACGATTCACGCGCTGCACGATCGGCGGCAGCCGATGGCGGTGAGTTGGCTGGTGGGATTCTCCCTTGCAGGCACAGTCGCCATCATCCTCTATTACCAGTCCCGAATCGACTCCACGGCGGAAGACACACCCGCGAGCGATTCCGCGCCCTAGTTCGCGGACACGCCGGGCGGTGGAAACAAACGTTTCATCGACTGACGATCCCGCGTCAGAAAATTGTTGCAGCCCGGAACCCCCAGGTGTATAACACCCGCCGTTCCTGCGCCTATCCCGGCGGGACACAGGTGACCCAGCAGCCAGGTTTATCGGCGCACCGCCGCCCATTTCAGTGCAGCGCCGGAATCCACGCCTTGGCGGAATGAGGTGTCCACGCGACTCAAGCAAGGTGCTTCGAAGCATGGCAATCCGGAGGTGCGTCCATGGGAATTGGCAAAAGGCAGGCTGGCCTAAGGGTTTTCCTTCTGCTGGCGGCCCTCGCGTGTTCGGCGCGGCTGATGGCCCAGCAGGGAGTGAGCGCTGAGATTGACGGCACGGTGCGCGATGCGAGCGGGGCGGTCCTTCCCAACGCGACGGTGACGCTGCGCAATGTGGCGACCGGGATCGTCGTCAGCACGAAAACGGACTCTTCGGGAGGGTACCATTTCCTGGCGTTGCAACCGGGCCAGTATTCGGTGCGAGCGGAGGCGTCTGGCATGGCGCCGTTCGAAACCACCGGAATCGTAGTGACAATCGGCCAGCAGGTGACGCGCGATTTGACGCTGAAACCGGGGTCGGTGAGTCAGACGGTGACCGTTAGCGTTACAACCCCGACAGTGGATACCAAAACGCCGGAAGTCGCAGGGGTGGTCATGCAACAACAGATCGCGACGCTGCCGATTAACTCCCGCCAGTACCTGTCCTTGGCTTTGCTGGAGCCCGGGACTTCCCTGGACTCCTCGCGGTCGTTCTTCAACAGCGTAAATGTGGGAGGATCCGACTCCTTCAATGGCAGCGGCAATATCGTGGACGGCACGCATAACAACTGGGACGAAGACGGCGAGCCACGGCAGGACATCCCTGAAGATGCGATTCAGGAGTTCAAAATCAGCAATGCCCAATACTCGGCGGAGTACGGCGAGTCTACCGCCGGCTTGGTCGAGGTCGTCACCAAATCCGGCACCGACCAGTTCCACGGCGACGCGTTCGAATACTTCCGCAACGCGGACTTGAATGCCCGGGGCCCCTTTGAACAGGCCAAGCCGAACTATCTGCGCAATCAGTTTGGGGGCAGCTTCGGCGGCCCGATCGTGAAACATAAGATCCATTTTTTCGGCGCCTTTGAAAGGACCCAAGAAGACGACTACTTCACAGTCACGACCGGCCTGCCGCAATTCTATTCATCGGTCCAAGGGACATTCGCGGCGCCGGTCAGGGTGAACATGTACGACGGCCGGGTCGATTGGCAGCTCAATAGAAACCAAAGTTTGTTCGCCCGATGGGCATCGGAATCGCAAACCACCCACTGCGCGGGATGCGGAGGGAGCACCGCCGAAGCGGCGGGCTTCGACGAGTATGTTCCACGACGCGATTTGGTCGTCGGCCACACCTGGCTTATCAGCCCCCACCGCGTGAATGATTTCCGTTTTCAATACGCCGGATGGGGGAGCGGCTATTACATTGCGCCGAGCGGCACCCAGATTTGGACGAACCCGGGAAGCTTTCCTCCGGCGCGGATCAATCGCCTGCGGGTAACCTACGTATTTCCCTCGCTTACGTGGGGAAGCAGCTTTGACGAGGTCAGCAACGAGTCGCGCGCCGAGTTTCGCGACACCTACAGCCTGATCGCGGGCAATCACAGCCTCAAATTCGGCGGGGAATATAATTACATGAACTATTTCGAGGAAAACACCGGCAACCCGCTCGGCACGTGGATCTTCAGCAAGGACCAGCCTTTCAATCCGAACGATCCCACCTCGATTGCCAACCTGACCGGGGCGATTCTTTTCAGCGCCTCGCTGCCGCCCATTCACACTCCCAAGCGTACCCAGTATTACGCCGGATTCGTTCAAGACGAATGGAACGTCAAGCCGCGGCTGACCCTTAGCCTGGGCCTTCGCTGGGAACGGCTCTACGGCTGCTGCAACGAAGGCCTGGACACCTCGATCTTCCCGGTGAGTATCCCGTACATTGACGTGAGCAAGCGCGGCAACTGGACCAATTTCGCTCCCCGGCTCGGTTTCGCCTGGGACACAACCGGGACCGGCCGAGCGGTCATTCGCGGCGGCTACGGCCTCTATTACGGCCACGTCCGCATCCTCGGCAACCTGAGCGAATACCGCAATTACAAGCAGTTCAATATCACCATCAGCAATCCTGCCTATCCCGATCCTTACCACGGCCAGAACCCTTTCAATTTCATCAGCTCCGCTCCCGCCAACATCCTCGTGGAAGCGAACGATTACCGGCAGCCACGTGCCCAGGTGACCAGCCTGAGCTTCGGAAGCCAACTCACCCAAGACCTGGCGTTGAACATCAGCGGCATTTACAATTTCGGGCAGCACGATCGAAAGATCCAGGACATCAATCCCAAGAACACGGTGACCGGCATCCGCCCGAATACGACCTTCGGACGCGTCGATCAGCAGCAGCCGTCGGGCAACATGGAATACAAGGCCCTCTACGTGACGCTCCAGAAGCGCTACAGTCACCGCACACAGTTCCTGGCCTCCTACACCTACACGCACATGTACGACAACAACCCGCTGGTGCGGTACGTCGATCCATTCAACCAGCACGAGGACTGGGGCCCGGCAAGCGGCGAGCGACGCCATAAGATCGTCGGCAGCGGAAGCGTTTTGCTGCCCTACGGCTTCACCTACGGCATGATCTGGACATGGGCCTCACAACTGCCATGGAACCCGCTGGCTGGACGGGACCTCAACCACGACGGTTTCAATTCCGATTTTGTGCCTGGTACCACCCGCAATTCCGGAAGCCGGGACCTGAACTTGGCGGCGGTCAACGCCTGGCGAGGGCTCAACGGGTTGGCGCCGATCGCTGCTTCCCAGATCCTGAGTTCGCGCATCGATGACATCGATGCGCGAATCAGCAAGACCTTCACATTGCATGAAAGATACCAGCTTGAAGGGATCTTGCAGGCGTTCAACTTGTTCAACACCACCAACTTCGGAGCCCAGTACGGCGCCGGCCGAGTAACCAACGCCCTGTCCAGCAAATTTGGAGAGATCCTGACCGCCCGCCCGGCCCGCGAACTGGAACTGGCCGTCCAGTTCCACTTTTGAGAATCAGCCGTTCCGTATCCCGAACCCCAAAGGAAGGGAGAAGCCAATGCCCAGTTGTCTGCTTGCGTTGATCGCGCTCGCCTGGATGCTCGTTCCAATCCCTGCGGCTACCCGCCAGCTCTCCGGCGCTCGGGGCGGGTTTGTCAGCGACGACCTGCACCGGCTCCGGGATGTTGGCGATGCCCAGATCTCTCCGGACGGTCGCCAGATCGCCTATACGATCGTCACCCGCAGCGGCCCGCGGGGCCCCTCGAGCCAACTCTGGATCATGGACGTCGCCACTGGCAACTCTCGCCGGGTCGGCAACGAAAACGAATCGGGCGGCAATCCACTCTGGTCGGCTGACGGCCGACATCTCGCCTATATTCGCGGCCTGAAAGGAAAAAGTGAACTGGTGGTAGTCGATACGGACGGATCGGATCCCCAGTCGTTAGCCGAACTTCACTGGACGAATGGCCCTTTGCCCTCGACCGGCGAGCGAATCTCCTGGTCCCCAGACGGCAGCCGGATCGCGTTCGTATCTTCGACGCCCGGCCCAGAGACCGCCGAGGCGACCGGCGATCCCATGGTCTTTACCCGTTATCTCTACAAGCCCACCGCCAGCGAAGGCGTCGAGCCTTTCCAAGACAACCGGCGCACCCACATTTTCGTCGCCGACTTGGCCACCAAGCAGGTCCGCCAACTTACCACCGGCAACTACTACGAACACTCCATCGACTGGTCCCGTCGCGGAGATGAAATCCTGTTTGTCTCGAACCACGAGCCCGATCCCGACTTGAAATTCAACTACGACATCTTCACGGTCCACGTCGGCGACGGCTCCGTCCGCCAACTTACCTTCACCAAGGCAGCGGAATACCGTCCCCGTTGGTCCCCCGACGGAACCAAGATCGTGTTCCAGGGAACGAAACGTCCCCTGACATCTTCCGAGACGACCATGGAAGATACCCACATTTGGACCATGAATGCCGACGGCTCCGACCGCCGGGAAGTAGGCGCAGGAATCGATAACCGACAGGGCACCCCTGAGTGGTCGCCCGATGGCAACTCGGTCATTTTCAGCGTTCAGGAAGGCGGCGACACCCATCTCTATCGCCTGGGTCTCAGCGGCGGCCAACCCCAGCCGCAGTTGCTCGTTGGCGGCAGCGGCAGAATCGGCTCCTTCGGCTCGACCGGCTGGTCGGTCGCGAAGAACGGTGCGTTGGCTTACGTCTGCGCGACGCCCGCAGACGGGCCGGAACTCTACCTCAGGCAAGGCGATTCCACGCGCCAGCTTACGCAGTTGAACGCCGAGGTTTTTGCCGGCAGGGTCCTCGCCCCGGTCGAGAAGGTTGATTTCCCGAGCTTCGACGGCCTGCCGGCCGAAGCCTTCCTCACCGAGCCCGCCTCACTCGACCCGAACAAGAAATACCCGATGATCGTGCTCATCCACGGCGGTCCGCACGGCGCCCAGGGATCTGAATTCAACCTAAAGGCGCAGATCTACGCCAGCCACGGCTACGCAACGCTCATGGTCAACTACCGTGGCTCGACAGGCTACGGCCAGAAATTCGCCGATGCCATCTTCGGCGATCAGGACGGCGCCGAGGCACGAGACGTGCTCGCCGGCGTGGATGTGGCCCTGGCACAATTCCCGTGGATCGACCCGGCGCGTATGGGGATTGAGGGCGTCAGCTACGGCGGTCAGCTCACCGACTGGATCATTACGCAAACCAATCGGTTTCGTGCCGCTATCCCCGGCGACGGCATCTCGAATCTCATCAGTTTCAACTTCCTCTCGTATTATCACGACTACCTGGCCGCGGAGTTCGGCGAATACCCGGAACAAGGCAACCTGATGGATCTTCTCTGGCAGAGGTCGGCGATGCGCTACGTCGCCAACGTGCGCACTCCGGTTCTCTTCATCCACGGGCTGAACGACAACGACGTTCCCACCGAGGAGGCGGAGCAGTATTACATTGCGCTGAAAGAGGTCGGGGTCGAGACCGTCTTGGTTCTTTACCCGCGCGAAGGCCACGGCCTTCGCGAAACCAGCCACATTATCGACGACACGAACCGAAGCATCGCCTGGTACGACCGCCATTTCGCCCAACCAGCCCCGCCCCCGACTGCCGCTCGGATGGGCCCGGCGGGGCGGCGATTGGCCGCAGCACCGTCCGAGCCAGCTAGCCCCCGGTAGGCAAGCGGCAACGGAACACACGGGGCGGAGAGCCGCTGGTCTGGGCAGTCCGCAACAGATCTCTGCGCGCCGCCAGGGGCGGCTCCCGGTGGCACCAGCCTCTCGTAATTTTCACTACCGACCCTTGGCGTCGACGATTATTCGGGCAGCGTTCCCAGGCACTCTGGAGACATTCACGCGAGGACGTGCCGTCTCGCCGAACGGCAGGGATGCAGGCCAGGCAATTGCCGACCCCGGAGCGCTATCCGGGGCGGGCTGCGGGGTCGTCAAGAGCGCCCTAGAAAAAACCCACGTTCCAGCGCGAAAACTCACAAACAATGCCGCTTGGGCGGGCGCCGCCCGGGCGGAGCTACCTGGAATCTTCACAATCAAAAGCTACTTAGCATCGATCCGCCACCGGCGTCCTTGGAAGTCCCCCTGCATACTAATTCCAGTGGTGACGCGCCCGTGATCGCCAGCGGTCGCCCAACTGGCCAGCAGGCAGGACCACCAGCGCTTGCAGGGCTTGAAGACACTTCGCGAGATGGAGGAGGAAGTTCGGGGCATCCGCAATCATTGCAGTTCCGAAGAACGCAACGTCGAGCTACGCTACAGCTGCTATCTGCGGAAAGGACAGCTCGGCCGGCTGAAACAGGACCACGAAGAACTGGGCAGGCTGGCGAGCACGTGGGCCATCGAGCTGCGCTTCGCGACCTTGGACCAAGTGAACGCCGCGCAAGCGGCCGGCCGGCAGCTGGCCTTGTGTAACTGAAGATAGTGACACAGGGTTTCGGCGGCGGGGTGGCGTGTGAGCCGGCAGAAAAGCCTGTCCTAGCAGCGGGATGCTTCGCTCCCGCACTGCGGGACGGGCTCAGCATGACAGGTGTGGGGCCGTGATAAAGGTATTTCAGTGACACGACACTAGCCGCCTTTCTCCGGCAGCACATTACCCTGGAAGAGAAATTGTTGAGGGAGATCGAACGCAAGCTGAGCGAAGAGGCCGAGCAAAACCCACTGCTCGGTTACACCTGGGCGCCGGAGTAATTGGGGTCCCACAGCAGGGGCACGCGGGGGTAACAATGTCATTTCCGAACCGAATGGAGGCGGGCCGCCAACTAGGGGCGAAGCTGCAAAGCTACGCGAATCGCCAGGATGTCGTCGTGATGGCAATTCCACGCGGCGGAGTTCCGATTGGGTTTCAGGTTGCGGCGGCGCTGGGCGCTCGGCTCGATGTGTTTATCCTGCGAAAACTGGGCGTTCCCTGGCAGGAGGAGCTTGCCTTCGGAGCGATTGCCAGCGGCCACGTGCGCGTTCTCAATACCGAGGTCGTCGAGGCGACCGGTCTTTCGGAGCTGGATATCGAACGAGTGACCGCTGTGGAAAAACGGGAACTGGATCGCCGCGAACGGCTCTACCGGGGCGATCGACCGCCGGTCGACGTGAAAGGAATGAGCGTGATTCTGGTCGACGACGGGATCGCCACCGGCTCCAGTATGAAGGCCGCCATCGCCGCCCTTCGCCAGATGAACCCCGCCCGTCTGGTGGTCGCGGTTCCGGTGGCTCCTCTGCTGACTTGCCAGCGCCTCCGGCATGAGGTGGATGAGTTCCTGTGCCTGCGCCAACCCGAAGATTTCTACGCCGTAGGCCAGTTTTATGACGATTTCACGCCGGTATCCGATGAGGAAGTGATCGAGCTCCTCGGGCGCAGCGCTGCGCTCGCCCTCCACAAAGCTCCGCAAAATACATGAATGCCGCGGCCGGAGAGGCCGGCGGCATCCAGCTAGCTGGCCGATCGAGGGTCGTCGCGCGCCACGCCGCCGTCGCCGAAGGCGGCGCGTGAATCGCGGAGGCGTCAGGCCTCTCCGCGAGGGCGAGGGGGAATAGACGCGCAGTATTTCGCGCGACCGGCTAGTGAGAGGGCCTGCCAGCTGCCGGGAATTTACACGCGTTGGTTGAGCCAATACGTCCTCGCGCTTGACGATTTGGTTGTCGGCCTTGCTTTGCCTGCCGGGGAGAGCATTGCCGGCATCGCTATAACGCGCCGGGTATGGCATCCTCATGGGCGCGCGGGGGCCAACCGATCGGGCGGGGCCGATGCCCATCAGGAACGAGCTCTCATGAGCCAAGCGGAAGAATGAGAATCCTGCTCGCCATTGACGAATCGAAGCACGCCGAGGCGGCGGTCCGGCGGTTAATCGAGCAGATTGCTCCGCGAGGCTGCCAGGTGCGCGTGTTGACCGTCGTCCAGCCGGCGGCCCTTTCCGCCCCCCAACAGATGGCCGTTGGTTACATTCCCGATTTGAGGGATCAAGTCCGCGAAGCGCAGGCGCTGGCCAATCGGGCCGCCCAAACTCTCCAGGCCGCCGGATTCAAAACCGAAATCATCGTCGAGACCGGCGACGTCCGGGAAAGGATCGTCGACCAGGCAGCCGAGTGGGAAGCCGATCTCATTCTGCTGGGTTCCCACGGGCGGAAGGGGCTCACCCGCTTTCTGCTGGGCAGCGTAGCCGAGGCAGTCGCTCGGCATGCCCCCTGCTCGGTGGAAATCGTGCGGATTCCGACCGGCGAATGAGCTTCGGCCAGATCGTGGCGCGCTCACAGGCTGGCGCCGCGGGTTCCTACCGCTGTGTGGGCCCATTCTTCGCGCGACCGCACGACCCCCTGCAACCAGCCGGGCTGGCGCGGCGGGGCGTTTGACGCTCTGGTTAGCCCTTCCACCGAGGCAGGCAGACTGGCGAGTTGGTTGCCAGCGGGCTCGCCTTCGGGCGGCGATGGTTGCGGGCACGCGCCGGTGGCGGCTGCAAGCTACACAACTCCCACGCTTTGCGCGCGCTTGGGGACTGTCGACGACGGTGGCAGCCGCCGTCAGGAGTGCGACTCTTACAGGTGTGTTAATGATGGGCGAGCTAATGCAGGACCCGCCGCCAAGCGTTGAAGAGGTGCAGATTCCGACGCCCAACAGAGGTAGACTGCCCCCCACAAGGAGGCCCTCCGTGTTGAACCTTTTGCGGCATGTGTGGAGAGACGAGGAAGGGCAGGACCTGGTCGAATATGCGTTGCTGTTAGTTCTGGTCGCTTTGGGCGCGGTCCTCGCCATGAAGAGCCTGGCCAGCGCGATCAGCGACGCGTTCTCGTCCGCGTCCGCCAACCTAACCGGCAACAGCTAGTCGGCGCTGTAATTTCCCCCTCGAATCCCTTCGAGGGTCTGTGCCTGCCGCGGCCGGGCGGGACACGGCGATCGCCCGGACGGCGGTATCCAGGGGGGGTGAGGTGACGGGTATGCTCACCCTCTGGGGTTCCCGCTCGCCGCTACTGGGGTTCCAGATCTTTATAGGCCTCGCTGCCGGCGGGGTCGAGCTGCTGGCGAGCGTCGCCGAGCAAGCTGAAGCTACAGGCCAAGGGTTCGGAGCAAATGCGACCCGACGAGCCGGAGCCGCACTAATCGGGCCAAAGCAGGAATTGCTGGATTTTGCCGTCCGGGCTGCGAAGAATCATCGTCAGCACCCGCTTCGAGCCGAACGTGAACACGATCGTTGCGGTTTCCATGCCACCGCGTTCCCCAACCCTTGCCACCTCGGCTGCGCTCGGCTCGCCCAGCGGAGCAAGCCACTCCGCCGCCTCCCGCAGCTTCGCGTCGGTCAGGAACCAGTTGTATGGGTCCCCCAGCAAACTGCGATCCACCCGGCCCTCCTGCAAGCTCTGCAGCATGGCACGGGCGGCCTCGAGCGCCGGCGGCCCGGAGACGGTGGGCGCGCCCGAGCGTGCGGGAAAGAGCGCCTTGATGATGCGGGCCTGGACGTCACGGAGACCCTCGAGGGCTTCGCTGTTCATCAGCACCACTACCGCGGATTGCGTTTCCGGAACGATCACGTTCGAGGCCATGAATCCGCTGACCGCCCCGGTATGTTCCAGCACGGTTTCTCCCTCTGAATTGACGCTGATAGCGATGCCGCAGCCATAGCGGGTAGTTCGTCCGTCGGACAACACCCGCGGTGTGGTCATCAACCGGTAAAAACGCGGCGCGAGCACCCGACCGCCCACCAGCGCCAGATCCCATTTCATCAGATCGCTCGCGGTGGAATAGAGTCCGCCGGCGCTATAGAGCCACTGGTCCGCTTCCCGTTTCGCCGGCACCGGCGGGCCCAGCGCGAAAGAGGTGTAACCTTCGGCCAGCCCTGCGGTTCCCGGCGCCGGCTGGAACAGCGTGTGCGTCATGCCCAGGGGCTGCAGAATCCGGCTACGAAGGAACTGCCCAAACGGCCGGCCGGAGACCATTTCCACCACTCGCCCCAGGATAATGAAGCCGGTGTTGCTGTACGACCAGCGAGTGCCCGGAGGGAAATCCAGGGGCCGTGTGGCGTAGTCGTGGATCAGTTGATCGGCGGAAATCGGCTTGAGCATCCGGGGATCGAGGAAATCGAGCGGGTAGTAGTCCCGGTAGCCGGAGACATGATTCATCAAGTCGAGCAAGCTGATCTGGTTTGCGCCGGTCAAACCGGGGAAGAATTTCGATACTTTATCGTCGACCGAAAGCTTGCCCTGCTCCGCCAACAGCAAGACGCAGGCGGCGGTGAACTGCTTGGTGATCGAGCCGATGGCAAAAAGGGTGTCCGGGGTAACCGCCGCGCCAGTCTCGAGCGAGCTTTTCCCGTATCCCTTCGCCATCAGGAGCTGGCCCTGGCTGGCGGTTGCCACGGACACTCCCACCAAGCCTTCCTGGTGAATCAACAAGTCGACGGAGCTGTCGACTGCCTCCCAATCCACGACGGCTGGCGCGCCGGTGCGGGCAACGCAGCCAAGGGCAAAGCCAAACCCGACGAGCAAGGCTAGAAGGATCGATCGACACCGGTGCATCTGTCTCCTCCCCAAGAAGAATCTTCTGCCCCGCCCGCGAGAGGCAGTTCGGTGACGATGAGAAGAGAGTGAACCCCGAATCCAAGCGGCGTCAAGGTGAAGGGGTTGGCTTGCTGGTGTCGGCTGTAGCTGTATCGTCCCGGTTCTAGAACCGGGCGCGCGCTCGCCCGGCGATGACACTCCCTTAGGCGGAAGGGAAACCGGCCGGCGGCGGCCGGAAGGCGGCACTCTGGTTTCACCCTTCGCCGAATCAGCCGGGTTCTGATACAACTTAAGACCCTAGGACGATCGGCAACCGCCAAAGGTGAGGAGGAGGCAAAGTTGGATCCTGTCGCGAGGCAGTTGGGTTCCCGGCCGATTGCCTCGCCCCATTCCTCGCATCTTCGGCGGTGGGCGGCAGCGGCACTCTGTCTGCTCGGCCTGGCGAGACTTGCCGGCGGCCTCAGAGCTCGAACACGTGGCCTCGCAGGACAGGCAGCGGCAAGGCCCGTTTCCCTGCCGCCGGTCGTTCCCGTTGCCCGAGTGTTTACGCTGACACCGGAGCCCGGCTGGTACAGCGAGCCATCAATCGCCGTCAATCCGCGGAAACCCAGCCAAATCGTCGCCGCATTCCAAGATCCGGCCCATGTGTCCTATTCCCGGGACGGCGGCAGCAGCTGGAATTCGTCCACCGGAACGGCGCCGTCCAATTACGCGGTATCCGGGGACGTTTCCGTCGCCTACGACGACCGCGGGCGCGCACTCCTGTGCTACATCGCCTTCGATAAGCTGGGCACGACCGACTATTGGGCTCACAACGCCACTCGGAACGGAATTTTCATCCGTCGCTCGCTCGACGGCGGAAGAACCTGGGAAGCACGGCAAATTCCGGTGATCGAGCACGCCACCGCGCCCGGCATTCCCTTCGAAGACAAACCCTACGTGGTCGCCGACGATACGGGCGGGCCCTACGCCGGCAACCTCTACGTCGGCTGGACCCATTTCACGCTGGAGGATTCGACTATCCTGTTCTCGCGCTCCACCGATGGCGGCCTCACCTGGTCCGCGCCGCTCACCATCAGTTCCCAGCCCGGCTTGCCGCGGGACGACACCGGGTCGGTGGAGGGTTTCGACGCCGCCATCGGTCCGGATGGTGAAATCTACGCGCTGTGGTCCGATGGAATGCACCTGGCGCTGGCCACCTCGCGAGATGGAGGGCGTCACTTCGGTCCTTCCCGCCGCGTACTAGCGACCGAGGCTTCCTACTTCAAGCCCGACGGCGTCGATCGCGGCGACGGCTTCCCGCAAATCGCGATCGATCCGCGCGGCGGGAAGCGCGGCGGCCGTTTGTACGCGGTGTGGACCGATTACCGCAACGGCGACATCGACGTGTTCAGCTCAGCTTCGAGCGATCACGGCCACGCTTGGGACCCACCGGTACGGGTCAATGACGATCCGGCGCATGACGGCGCGGACCAGTTCATGCAGTGGGCAGCGGTCGACCCGGTGAGCGGCGATCTCTACGTCCTGTTCTACGATCGGCGTGCCGATCCGGCGAATCGCAGGGCGGTGCTCGTGCTGGCGCGTTCGGCCGACGGCGGACGCACGTTCCGCAATTACGCCTGGACCACGACGCCGTTCGACCCGGCGGACGATTTCATCGGCGACTATTCCGGCCTGACGGCGTTCAACGGGTGCGTCTACGGCGATTGGACCGAGGAAGCACCAAGCGATTCGGGCGCCAATCCACCCTCCGGACGCAGGCACGAGAACCGGCGCACGATCGTTCGGGTGGGTGTGGCGCGTTTCCCGTCGCCGGGCGGGGGCGCTGCGGCGTGTCCTTAGTGGGAGTGCGGGCGGGCAGCGGGTTCTAGTTCCGCCGACGTTTCTCAGTTCCTGTGGACGAGAGGAGGCTTTCGAATGCGTGCCTGGACGAATGGCCGGCTGGCCACTTTCCTGCTGGGTGCGGCGCTGGTGTTGGCTTCCGGCGCCCGCGCCCAAATCGATCCCACCGTTTACACGGGCATGCGCTGGCGACTGGCGGGCCCGTTCCGCGGCGGGCGCGTGCTGACGGTTACCGGCATCGCCGGCGAGGCGAACATCTATTATTTCGGCTCAGTGGGCGGCGGCGTGTGGAAAACCACCGACGGCGGCAACACCTGGGACCCGATATTCGATAGCGTTCCGATCGGGTCGATTGGCGCCCTTGCCGTCGCCCCTTCCAAACCCGACGTCATCTACGCCGGTACCGGCGAGGCCGATATGCGGGCCGATATCTCGATTGGCGCCGGCATGTACAGGTCCGCCGACGGCGGAAAGTCGTGGACCCCCATCGGCCTTGACGACAGCCGGCAGATCGCCCGCATTCTGGTCGACCCGTCGAATCCCGACTTGGTGCTGGTGGCCGCGCTCGGCCACGCCTACGGGCCCAACGAAGAGCGTGGAGTGTTTCGCACGACCGACGGCGGCCGCTCCTGGCAGAAAGTGCTTTACAAGGACCCCAATACCGGCGCCATCGATATCGCTTTCGACCCCGCCAATCCCCGCAACGTTTTCGCGGTATTGTGGCAAACTCGCCGGCCGCCGTGGAGCGTCTATGCGCCTACGGATGGCCCCGGTGGCGGTCTCTATCGCTCCACCGACGAGGGAATGACCTGGACGGAGATGGACGCCGGCGGCTTGCCGCCCAAGCCCTGGGGCCGGGTGGGCATCGCCGTCGCCCCTTCCGGCGGAGGAAAGATCCTTTACGCGCTGGTGAGCGGAGCGAAGAACGGCGTTTATCGCAGCAATGACGGTGGCGCTACCTGGCAATTGGCCGGCTCCGACCCGAGGGTGCTGGGCAGGCAGTGGTATTTCGGCGGTATCTTCATCGACCCCAAACACGCCGACGTTGTGTACGTCGCAAACACGTCGGTTTATCGCTCGACCGACGGCGGCCGCTCCTGGCAGGCATTCAAGGGCGCTCCCGGAGGCGACGACTACCACGATCTGTGGATCGACCCTGAGGATCCCGGCCGGATCATCGCCGGCAGCGACCAGGGCACGACGCTCACCGTCGACGGCGGCGCCCATTGGAGTTCCTGGTACAACCAGCCCACCGCCCAGATTTATCACGTTTCGACCGACAACGATTTCCCCTATCGAATCTACGGGGCCCAGCAGGATTCCGGCGGCATGTCCATTCTGAGCCGCAGCGACTACGGCAAAATCAGTTTCCGCGATTGGTTTCCCGGCTGGGGGGGAGAAAGCGGCTGGATTCTCGCCGACCCGAACGATTCCAACACCATCTACGCGAGCACCACCGGCGGCGGAGTGGAGCGCTACGACCGCCGCACACAGCAGGCGCTCGATATCGCCCCTTATCCTTTCCGTGCCGCCGGCGGCGCCGCCACCGATATCTCCGCCGCGAAATACCGCTTCCCGTGGACGCCTGCCCTGGCTCTCGATCCATTCGACTCGCACACCCTTTATCTCGGCTCCCAGGCGCTGTTTCGATCCACCGACCGCGGCTCGAGTTGGCAGGTCATCAGCCCCGATCTGACCGGCGCCGCTGCCCCGGCTCGCGTTTCGAAAGCCGGCGGAGCGCCCACACCGGAAGACGCCAGGCAGCGGGGCTACGGGGTGATCAATTCGATCGCGCCTTCCCCTGTGGAGCATGGATTGATCTGGGTGGGGAGCGACACGGGCCTGGTCAACGTCAGTCGCGACAACGGCCAGACGTGGGCCAGCGTGACGCCGCGCGGAATGGAGCCCTGGAGCCGCATCGCGCTGGTCGAACCGTCCCATTTCGATGCCGGCACCGCTTACCTCGCGGTCAACCGGCATCGCCTGGACGACTACACTCCCTCAATCTATCGCACCCACGACTTCGGCCAGACGTGGACCCGGATAAACGCGGGCATCGAGGCGCCGGCTTACGTACACAGTGTGCGCGAAGATCCCGCTCATCGCGGACTGCTGTTTGCCGGCACCGAAACCGGCGTTTACGTCTCCTTCGACGACGGCGACCACTGGCAATCGCTGCAACTGAATCTGCCCGCGACGCCGGTCCGCGACCTCACCATTCACGCCACCGACCTGGTCATCGCCACCCATGGCCGATCCTTCTGGATACTTGACAACATTACCCCGCTCCGCCAGGCCGCCGAAGCGGCCCCCGCTCCGGCCGCGTTCCTCTTCCAACCCCGGACCGCTTTGCGCGTCCGTCCGGGCAACGAGCACGGCACGCCGCTGCCGCCGGAAATCGCCGCCGGAGAGAATCCGCCCGAAGGAGCGATCATCGATTACTTCTTGAAAGGCGCTTCTCGGGGCGCGATAACGCTGGAAATCCTCGACTCCCAAGGCCAGGTCGTTCGCCGCTACTCGAGCGCCGATCGACCGGCGTCGCCTTCGCCCAGTTCGCTTCCCTTTCCTGCGTTCTGGGTGAAAGCGCCGGAGCCGCTTCCTGCGACTGCGGGCATGCATCGGTTCGTTTGGGACTTGCGCTACGCCGCCACCCCGGGCGGAACGGGAGGTTTCGGCTTCCGGGGCGGCGCCGGCGGGCCGTGGGCGGTGCCGGGGCAATATCAAGTGCGGCTGACCGTCGACGGGCAGGCGTATACCCAGCCGCTTGCGCTGCGCATCGATCCACGGGTGGAAGTTTCCCTCGCCGATCTTCAGAAGCAATTCGACTTGGCGATGAAAATCCAGGCGCGGTTGGAATCGGCGGGAACCGCGCTGGGCGAAGCGCGCAACTTGCGCGCTCAATTGAAGGACCGCGGCGAGCATGTGGCCGCCGCCCCGGCGACGCTGGAAGCCACCGAAGCCCTCGATCGCAAGGTAGCCGCACTGGTGGGCGGGGAGTCGCAATCGGGCTCCGCCGGAAGCTTCGCCGAGGCGCGGTCGCGGCTGGCGCGCCTGGCCGGAGTGGTGGAAAGCGCCGATGCCGCTCCGACTGCTACCGCCGAGTCGCTGTTTGACGAGTCAAGCCGGATGCTCGATGCCCTGCTCGGTCAATGGAACCAGTTGAAGAGCGTCGATTTGCCGGCGCTCAACCAGCAGCTCACCGCCGCCGGCGCAGCAGCGATTACGCTCGCCCCGGCCAGGCAGTAAGCGGGGCGGGAATCAAGCCGGGGCGCGCCCCTTGTGGAGGCGGGAAATTTCCCGCCCCAGCCATACGTACAGGCCCAAGAGCACCACCGCCAGAACGCTGTACTCGCGGAAGTGCGCGATGCCCCCGGCGATCAGCACCAGGGTGAACAGCAGGAACAACAGGCTTCCCTTGCGGTCGGCCCAAGGCACCCCTGGTGGCGCCTGGTCCTCGTAGCCCAGCACGAGGAACGCGGCGAGGATGAGCGGCGTGGTGACTTGGGAAAACAAGTGATAACTGGCGAGCAGCGTCGCGACCACGCTCAACGAGAACTCCAGGTCGAATGCCCGCGCTTCCGGCCGGGCGACGCTTGTGAATTGCGCCGCCGCCAGACCCAGCAGCAACAGCGACCCCGCCAGGACCACCGAGAAGAGATAGGGTGCGGGCATGGCGCCGCCAGCCAACGTCACCAGCGCCCCGCGCAGGCTCGGCATCGCGCCCACATCGGCGCTCTCCGCGCTGCCGCCCGTCCGGCTTGCGGCGAGGATGATTCGCGCATACTGTTCGATGCCGCTCCAGCCGATCATCGTCACCGAGCAGCCCAGCGCCAGCAGGCACATGATGGAAAAGCCCAGCAGCAAGCGCCATCGGCGGCGAAGAAAAAAAATGGCCACGAAGGGCAGCGTGATTTCGAAGCGAAACAGGCCCAGGCCCAGCAACAGCCCGGAAGCGAATTCGCGCCGCTGCTTCAACGCGAGATACGCCAGCAGAAACACCAGCGCCAGCAACAGCGCGTCCTGGCCCAAGGCGAGATTGCCGGCGACGAGCGGAAAACAGACCGCGAGCCAAACGTACCGGCTGGCGTCGCCGAGCCGATAGCCGGTGAAACGAATGAGATAAAAGATCAAGCCCAGCAGGCACAGATTAAATGCCGCCCAAGCCACAAAAGCGCGGCGGTAAGACAGGTAGGCAAACGGGAGATAGAGCCAGGCCTCGAACGGAGGATGTTCGAAGAGCAGGAAGTGCCCGTCGCCGATGAACTGGCGCTCGATTCTCTCCTGGTAACCGAGGTCGTAGAGCTGGCGAATATGCCCCTGCCGCAGGATCGTCGCTCCGGTGTAGAGGTTGGCGAAGTCCAGCGTACCTTGCGGGTGGCGGACTACGAAATCCAAACTGAAGAAGAGCAGAACGAGGCCGGCGCCGAGCAAGACGAAGGTGGCGGCGCGGGTCAACATGGCGGGGGATACGGCGGCCGAAACCGGGCGTTCGCCGCCATCTCGGGTATCACTGCGGGCGCCGGAATGCATGATTTGGCAAGCGCGTGCGGGTTGCTACGCCATCGATTTTCGGGGGGTGTCCGGCGATGGGGGGGTTCGGCATGCGAGCAGCCTAGCGGCAGGAACCGAGGAGCGTCAAGCCGTCGGATCCCGATGGTGGCTTGCCAGTAATCTCAATCCGGGGGCCGCCCAGGAGCGGGGCTTGAACGTGTGGGTAAGCTATCCGACGGTTGGCGGGCACGGAGTGGACATGGACCGGCCGGACATGACGAGATTTCTCCCCCGGAGCGGGTACTCTTCCGAAACACATCGCGTCCCGGGGACGCCATTCAGGCCCCGGCTGGACTAGATTTCTAGAGGCAATTAACACCCCCTGCCGGCGCTGCGCCGAGCAGGAGGTGCCCGCGCTAATGGACGCAACCGATTGCGGTTAACGGCCGACGGGCCGTAGCCTAGACTAGCGAACCGGAGGGATGTCTGAGTTCTGTAGATGCACAGGCGCGACCGGCGGGCGAGGGCACAGCAGGCGAGGCTGGGACGAGTGTTGAGCTGTCGGTCGTCATGCCGTGCCTGAACGAGGGGTTGACGGTGGGGCGTTGCGTCCGGAAAGCACGCGCGGCGATGGACCGGCTCGGCATCCGAGGCGAAATCGTGGTCGCGGACAACGGAAGCAGCGACGGCTCTCAGGAGCTTGCAGCAGAGGTTGGGGCGCGGGTGGTGGAGGTCGGGGAGCGGGGTTACGGGGGTGCTCTCCGTGGGGGAATCGCCGCGGCGCGGGGCGTCTACGTGATCATGGGGGACTGCGACGACAGCTATGACTTTGACCGGTTGGGGCCATTCCTCTTGAGGCTGCGTGAGGGGTACGACCTGGTCATGGGCAATCGCTTCCAAGGCGGCATCCGACCCGGCGCCATGCCCTTCCTTCACCGGTATCTCGGCAACCCCCTGCTTAGTTGGCTGGGCCGAGTATTCTTCGGTTGCCCCGTGGGTGATTTCCAATGCGGCTTGCGCGGATTTCGCAAGGAGGCGATCGACCGGCTGGAGCTGCGAACGACAGGGATGGAGTTCTCGACGGAAATGGTGGTGAAGGCGACGCTTTTCGGACTGCGCATAGCGGAAATTCCGACGGTGCTCTCTCCCGACGGCCGCGGTCGACCTCCGCATCTGCGGACGTGGCGAGACGGTTGGCGGTATCTGCGCTTCCTTTTACTTTACAGCCCGCGGTGGCTGTTTCTCTATCCGGGGATAGCGCTGTTCGTCCTGGGACTCGGGGCCGGCGCATGGTTGCTTCCTGGGCAGCGCACGGTTGGACGGGTGACGTTCGATTACGACACGCTGCTTTTTGCGGCGATGGCCATTCTGGTGGGCTATCAGTCGATCAATTTCGCGGTGTACGGCAAGGTTTTTGCGATTTCGGAGGGGCTGTTACCGGAAGACCCCCGTCTCAGCCGGCTGTTTCGCTACGTGACGCTGGAGGTGGGGCTTGCAGTGGGGGCGCTGTTGCTGGCGGCGGGCGTGGGGATCTGGGCGCTGGGGCTGGGCTATTGGGGGCGTCACCACTTTGGGCCGCTCAACCCCGAGGTGACGCTGCGATTCGCGATTCCCGGGCTGGTGGCGCTCACGCTAGGGGTTCAGACGATACTGTCCAGCTTTTTTCTGAGTTTGCTTGGCCTGTCGCGCAAGTGACGCGAAGCAGGGTCAGGGGGGAAGGGAGTTGGGCGAAGTTGCCGGCTTCGTTCACGAGAAATTCGTCTTCGGACGCAGAACGAGCGTGCTTGCGGGCCATCTGGCAGCTCTGATTCCTGCCGGCGGCAGGGTGCTCGACGTCGGCTGTGGGGATGGAACGATCGACTGCTTGATTGCCCGCCTCCGGCCGGACGTAGCCATCGAGGGAATCGACGTGCTGGTGCGGGCAAGCGCTCGCATTCCGGTGAAGGCATTCGACGGCAGAGTGATTCCCTACCCCGAAGCGAGCTTCGACGTCGTGATGTTCGTGGACGTTTTGCACCACGCCGGCGACCCGCTCATCCTGCTGCGGGAGGCGTTGCGGGTGGGCAGGGCAATCCTGGTCAAGGACCACTTGCAGGAGGGGCTGCTGGCGGCGCCGACGCTGCGACTGATGGACTGGGTGGGGAACGCTCATCATGGGGTGGCGCTGCCGTACAACTATTGGTCGAAAGCGGAGTGGAGCACGGCGTTTCGAGAGCTGGGAATCACGGCGACCAAGATGACGGTGAAGCTGGGGCTCTATCCCGCTCCGGCCTCCTGGGTTTTCGAGCGCGAGCTTCATTTCATCGCGAAGCTGGAGCGCGGTTGAGTGGGCCTCGCGGGGCGGGGGCGTGGGAGCCACGCCTTCGCCCCGCCGCGGTGGGCTACGGCGGGCAGGGCGGCGGGCGCTACCCCCTCGAAGGTCTTGTAAGTGCTGAAGCAAAAAGTATCCGCCGAACTGCGGCGGCGGAAGAAAAGCAGGGAAACATCCGCACCCTTTCCCGTAGAAGCATCCGGTCCCGCAGACCCATTCGGGATGCAAAAGGAACGGACGCAGGAACCGCGAAGGTCGAATGATGCCGTTCGGTCCCGCGAGGCGGGACTCACGGGCCCGAGCCCGCCGAGGCGGGCGGCGATATGCTGGTAGCAGGCGGCCAAGCCGTCGCGGAGGCTGACGGCGGGCTGCCAGCCGTCGAGCAATTCCCTGCCCAGTTCGCAACTCAGCACCTGCCCCCAGATCAGCGTCGGCTTGCTGGTGTCCCACGCAGTTTCGATTTCCTTCCCCGATACGGCGATCACTTCCCGAGCCAGATCGCCAATCGTAATGCGCTGCTTGCTGCCGAGGTTGAAGAGGCCGACGAAGTGTTTTTCCTCCAGCCTGTAAACGCCGCGCAACATCGCTTCGACGGTGTCGGTGGCGTAGTGGTAGGAGCGTGGTTCGCGACCGGCGCCGAGCAAGACGAAGGTGGCGGCGCGGGTCAACATAGCGGGGGATGCGGCGGCCGAAACCGGGCGTTCGCGGCCATCTCGGGCGTCACTGCGGGCGCCGGAATGCATGATGTGGCAAGCGCGTGCGGGTTGCTACGCCATCGATTTTCGGGGGGTGTCCGGCGATGCGGGGGTCCGGCATGCGAGCAGGCTAGCTGCAGGGACCGAAGAGCGTCAAGCAACGGGAACTGCGGCTGTGGCCTGGCGGTAATCTGAAGCCCGCGGCGCTATGGACCGGCGAGTCTTGACTTGGTCGCGAACGAGCGGGTGCCGAAAGCGCCGGTCTCGCGTCCGGACTTCTTCGCCTCGGCTTGGCGAGCGTTGCGGTTGGTGATAGGCTTGCGGGCATTTCCCTGCCGGCATCCGGCCGGCCGAAGCGAGGTGGGCCATGGCGAAATTCCTGGTGGAGGCGTCGTACACCGCCGAAGGCGCCAGGGGACTGCTGAAAGACGGGGGAACCGGCCGCCGGGCGGCGGTGGAGGAGTTGGTCAAACCGCTTGGCGGCAAAGTGGAAGCGATGTACTTCGCCTTCGGAAAACACGACGTCGTTCTGCTGATGGATGCGCCCGACAATGCGACGGCGGTGGCGGTCGCGCTCGCGGTAAACGCCAGCGGCGCCGTCCAACTGAGGACGACGGTTCTGCTGACGCCGGAGGAAGTGGATCAGGCGGCGCGCAAGACGGTGAAGTACCGCGCTCCGGGCGCAGGAACCGGCGGCAAACGATAGCAACCGCCCCGAAGAACCGCCCTAAATGAAAAAGGGGAGCGCGCGGAGCGCCGTTTCCTTGTTCGCTCCTCGGCGGTTCCCATCCTTCGGGACTCAGGCTGGGGTGACGACCGCGGCTTCCTTCCGAAGGGTGAACTGCTTGTCGAGCGAGTCGAGGGTTTCGACGATGCCGGTGTAGGCCAGTTCGGCGTGGGATGCCATGGTGGCGCCGACGAAACCCTGCCGGCGCCACTCGTCGGCTTTCTGCTGTACCTTCAGCCGCACTCCGTCCCAGGCGACGTTGCCGAACAAGTCGATCGCTTCGGCGGTGAACGCTCCCTCGCCGTCCATCGAAAAGGCCAGGCAGGAAACGATGGGCAGGCAGTAAGCGCCGGCCACCGGGGTATCGATCGCTACGGGCATGATCGGCATCACGTGCGAGCCGCGGCAGTCGCCGGTGACGAAATGGCCCAGCAGCCATGGCTCTACCGCCTCTTCGGGGGCGGGGAAAATGCCCTGGGTGCGCACAACGGCGATGGGATCGTCCTTGCCGGTGTACTTGCCGGCGATGTTGTGCAGCCGCGTTGCCGATACCGACGCCACCTGCTCGTCAGGCTGGTAGCGGGAGTGCACCGCTTCGATGGCGAACCGGTCGGGATTCTGCAGCAAGCAGGCGACGTCCCAGGTGCGTTCTGGCACGTCCAGGCGGATCACCCGGTCGCTGTCGTGCCCGTGATGGTCCATGTCGATGATGGTGAGGGTGAACCCGAGATGCATTTTCGGGTTCAACAGCAAGCCGCCGTTATGCATCGGGTCGCAAAACAGGGTGTAGAGCGGAAAGTTGTAGGCGCCGGGCCCGCACTTGTCAGCCGCGAAGACCAAGAACGCTTCCGCCGGCCGGTGCTTGCTGCGGGGGTCGCGCACGAATTCGATTTCGGCCACCGCAGGACCGGCGCCGCGCACGTTGCCCGAGGGCGCGTCCACCAGGAGGTCCTGGCCGGCGCCGTAAAGGCCGCCCTGCCGGGCTTGTTCGGTGGCGGCGAGGAACGTGTCCCAGGCAAATCGGTGCACCGGGTGCGCGCCGGTACCGTGGCGATGGCTCATGATGAGGGCGATGTCGTCGCCGGTGTAGGTGACGGTGCCGTCGATCAGCAGCTTGCCTGTGGCTTCGGCCATGCGCGCCCGCACGACCTTGAGCATTGCTTCCGAGGGCTTGGTGTGGCCGCCGATCGAGCCAACGTCGGCCTTGATCACCGAAAGCGTAATCCTGTTCATTGCCGGCTCCTGTCGGGGCAGCGTCGACCGCTCAATGCGGTTCCAACTCGATCAGAAAGAGCATCGTTTCGTTTTCGAGCGTGGGGGATGCGCGTGGCCGCCGGTCGAGTCACCGAAAGACTCCGCGAGCCTGCCGTGAGGGTGGCGGCCCGGCTTCGCTTCCCACCGCGGGAACGGCGCAAGCCCGGGCATTCCGTTTGGGAACTATACCAGAAACCCGGCTCCGGACCTATGGGCCACTCGATGCAGTGGCGTCCTAATCTGGAAAGCCCGTCGCTATCGGCTGGCTGCGGCATTCAGCGTGCTCCGAATCCACTCCGAAACTGTCTGCCTCCTGGCTCTGGCCGAAGCCTCGATTGCCTGCAATTCGGAAGGTGTGACGCGCACGCGCAGCGTTCCAGCCTTCGCCTGTCCCTTGGGCAGTGGCGGCCTACCCGCCTTCCTACGCTTCGGCTTCTGGTTCACTTTCTCTAAACTCTTGAACGACTGCCGCCCGCACGGCCAGAACGGCCGATATGACGGGCGCGATGTGCAGCACGGTTACATGGCGTCTCGGACTCTTCGGGTCGTCGGTTTCGTGCGTCCAGGCGTAGACCTTTGGCGCTTTCTGGTGCCCGATCAATTCGAAAACCTCTACGATCCCCTCCCATATCCTCTTGCCCTGAAACGCCTCTGTAACCGGCACGCTTTCCAGATGCGTTGCTTCGACACCATGCAAGCGGCGAATCGCGTCCCGCAGTTCTTCGATATAAGTCACAATTGCCACCCACTTCCTAAAGTCCTATAATTTCGACCATGTCGCGTTTCACTGGAGAGAAAAATCATCAATGACTACCTCCAAGAAAGATGCAAGTGAAGCTGGTAGGCTGATGCACAGCAAAAGCCCCAAAGTTCGCAGTGTGGCTGCCTCGGACCTGGCACAAGCCAAGAGACGTCCGAAAAGGGGCGGCGGCAAAAGGACCAGCTGAAAGGCTAATCACAGACAGTTAGTCTCCTCACTCGAATTATCGCGGCGAGCGGTATTGCCATGTCGCCGCAACCCTGATTTGTGTCGAGCTTATCGTTTCTCGCTAAGTGAGGTATCAACACGACGAATCGATTGCTCTGGCGCATTACCCACGCAAGGGAACGGCAGACTAAAGCCCGTGGTTCACCATCGCTTGCAATGTCCTCCCATCTGGAAGAACAGCGGTAGGAATCTTCCCACTCGATGAGGTAGGGCTCTGCTGTCTGCAATCGACTTTTCATGCTGCCGTCTCCACCAAATCACCGACCGTCCAGAAATCCCGTTCGATTTCCGCTGCCATCGCGGGTGTCATTCTTAGCGTGTTGTGCCGCTTAACAAAATTGTAATAGGCGAAATACAGCGCAACCGCCGCCTCGAAATTCTCTCGCTTCTTGCTGAAGGCGTAGGTGAGCCTGGTCAATCGACGCATGTGCAGGCGGGTTGTGCCGTTCAGCCCCTCGACGTAGCTGGTAGAGGCTAGCGCCATATCGGGACGCCCGGAGACAGGACGCTTGTCGGTTATGACGACCTCGGGCGGACTGTAGCGCGGCTCCGGGGTTTCAGTGTTGCCGAGCTCGTAGGTCTTGATGATCTGCGCGAAATCCACATCCGCCCCGAAGGCTTGCTCAACCGCCTCCACGTATGCTCTCAGCGCATCACTGGAAATTTGCACGCGATTATTAAGGCGTCCTGCCACGTCCGAAACAAAGGCATTCGCGGTTGCAGTATCTCGCTTGCCCACCTTGAGAGAAGGCACCAGCTTCGTATCGGCGTCAATCGCGCAGAACGTCCGCGCATCGCCGTATTGGGGATCGTCGCCCGGGCGCACCTGCTTTTCCTTCTTTCCGATGAATCCCCATATTTCGTCGAATTGCAGGTGGCGACATGAAAGGTTCCGCAGCTTGGCGTCCATCACCGCAGCGCAGCCCTGCCCGACACGCACGCCAAGCCGCATGATCGTGTCCCGATGAACGCCCGTCATGCGCTCAAGCTGGCGGATTCCAGAACCCTCCGCCAATGCCCCGATGATTGCCGCTTGCTTCTCTTTAGGTAGGATGTTCGCCATTTCCGTTCCGTCTCTGGCATTTACTGTACCCCAATAACTACGGCTTGTCAAGATGTATTTTTGTGCTACGCTATTCGCCTATAGGAGCGTAGCAAGCCATTGAGCAAGAAGCATAAGGACCGTGCCCCCGGCGAAAACAGTCCCTATCACGATAAGCGACCACCCGACGAGGCTGGCGGAGAGGCTTCCGTGGTCAATCCCGCGAAAGCTCAACCGAATCCCTATACCCAGGATAGAAACTCCAGAGAGCAGGAATATTGGAATAAGCAGATACAACAGGCCAAGGGCCTTAACCTCATCAGCGGCATGGCTACGGGGATTGCCTTCCTTGCTCTCATTGGCTTGGTCTGCAACGCCGTTCTCATTCATCAGCAGATCGGTCAGATGCAGCAGGCCAACGCCATTAGTGCCGGGACTTTTGCGGCTACGGAGCGTCCTTGGCTCTCCGTTCAAGTCACACCGGCGCCGCCTGGCCTGTCGTTTGTGAACCGCGAGCAAGCGGTCTTGCCGATCAAGGTCTCTGTCAAGAATGTTGGGAGGTCCATCGCAAAGGATGTTCAGGTTGACGCCAAGCTCTTCCCGTCCCCTCCTGGTCTTCCCGTCGCCACCGATGCCGCTGTAAACCAGGGAAGGCTTTGCGATCATCCGCAGCCCGCAACAATCGGATGGTTCAGTCTGTTTCCGACTGACCCACCGGCAGAACCAACTTTGGACATCAGTGCCATACCTGCTGCCATCGCGTCGCAAGCGGTTGCCGTTCCGGGAGCTAAGCCACGTAGGTTTGTAGGTCTCTATGTAGTCGGCTGTGTCACCTACCGTCCCAGCTTTGGCCCGGAAATCTATCAGACCCGCTTCGCTTACCATGTCGAAGGTCCCCCGATCATGACCACCGGCCACAGGCCGCTGATGCTTCCGAACGGGATGCCGCTGATGATGGGAGGCTTCGAGATTGGTATCGGCTTGCCACAGAAAAAACTCGGCCTGATGCGCGAGCTGTTTGCCAGCAACGATAGCTACTAGCACCGGCAGCAGGAAAAGCATGGCGACACGCATGCCTGAACTGACTGCCCGACGCTCCCACCGGAATCGCGCTGGCCTTCTCAAATTAGGACACTATCTACCGGAGATATCGGCCGGGCGGCCACAGGCCCGCCTCGAGCATCGCCTGGCCGGCGGCTTTGGCGATGGCCGACATCCAATAGTTCATTGTCCCGCGGCTGATTCCCAGGCGCCGGCGCGCCTCGTCGTACGGCTCGAGCCGGACGTAGTAGCTGAGGAACAACGCCAGGCGGCTCGCCCAAGAGGGCCGGTCGAGCGATTTCGCTCCAATCGCGGCGAAGTCTGCGCAGTAGTCAGAGGAGCTGACGCGGATGTGGGGACTCGCGGACATCTTTGGCTTTGTGGTGTCGGTGCCTGGCGTGCCCCCGTCTTTCGCCCTGAGCCTGCGATAGGCTCCCCAGCACTGCCGAAATACATGCTTGGCATCAATGCCGTCGCTCATAGGCCGCAGTGGGTTCTTCGGGAGGTGTGACTGGCTGATCTGTGACAGCCAGCGCGGGTTCGGCCGGCGGACCTGCCACCGGCGAGGCAATGGTTGCGAACCGAGATGGCCTGCCGCACCGAGGTCTTCCCGCGTTTCCTATCGAGCGCACGCCTCGATTGGTCGTCGGCGGTGCAGGCTTGAAAGCAGCCGTGGGCGGGGGCTGGAGCACCGTGCGGCGATCCGGGCCGATACCCGCCGGGCCTCCCTTCCGTGGTCATTTCTCCAATATGGCATGCGTTGCCGGCATCGTCTTGCGCGACTTTGCCGTGGTGTTTGACGGGGGCGGTAACCGGCGTTCGATGACGGCGTAGTGGTTGCCGCTGACTCTTCAGCGGTCGAACCAAGCTCGGAACACTCCGCCGGCGGGGCGGGCCGGGGCCCTCCGCCCTCGGAACCGGGGGACCAGCATCGCTTTGACCAGGGTTTTCTGTTTCCCGTCGTACCTAGTTGATTTTGCGGGAATTGACTTGACAGGTACGGAGCACTAGTGCTGTTATCGAAACCGCACCCCGCAGGTGCGAGCCGACCGGAAGGCGAGGCTGTCAAGAGGGATCGCCGGGCGAAAGCGGCTTCGTGTCGTGCCAGTTGAATGTTTCCAAGGATTTGGAGTGATTGCTCGTTCGTGCAGGGAGGGGGTGCATCCACCGTCCCCGAAACGGATGAGCAGCCGAGTTAGGCGAGTTGTCGCGGCTCCCTCCGAGGGGCGGCTGGCCCTTGCCGAGTGAGGGTTTCCGGTGACGGAGAAGACAACCGTATACATCCTGGCGGCTAACCGACTCCTCCGTGAAGCACTGAGTCATACCTTCAAGAATCGCGCCGATATCGAGCTCGTCGGCGCCTCCGAACAGTCGCCGCTGGAAATCGAACCGATCGTTACTCTGCGTCCCGACGTCCTGCTGGTCAACGGAGCCATGCAGGGATTCGACTGGGCCGGCTTCATCCCCGAAGTCCGGCGCGCCGTGCCCGGAATGCGGGTGGTCATTTTCGGGATGCAGGAAGATCCTGAAACCTTCCTCCGGTCGGTTCGCGCCGGCGTCGTCGGCTACCTTTTGAGCGAAGCTTCCGCCTCCGATTTGGTGAGAACCGTTCGAGCCGCCGCCCGCGACGAAGCCGTCTGCCCACCGCGGCTGTGTCTGGCCCTGTTCCGTTTCACCGCCCGGCAGGCTTCGATGCCCAGCCCGCAACTTCGCGCGAAGCATGGACTCACCCGGCGCGAACAGCAGTTGGTTCCCTTGATCGCGCGCGGTCTCACCAACAAGGAAATCGCCGCCCACCTGAGCCTCTCCGAGCAAACGGTAAAGAACCACGTCCACCGAATTCTCAGGAAGGTTGGTTCCGAAGATCGCTTGACGGCGGTGCAGAAGCTCGAGATGGCCGCCTGGCAGGCTTAGCGGGCGGCGATGCTCTCGACGTGAATCGTGTGCGTCTTCACGTCGTAGGCGCCGGTCACCTTCACCTTTTCCCCCGCCAGGTCCTTGGCTTTGGCCTGGTCGTCGAGTTTGTAGGTGCGCTTGGTGGCGGGATTGTAGAGCACCAGGCTGCTTCCCATGCTCACGCACTCCAGAGTGCACTTCTTGGCCATGTCCGGCCCGGGCGCGATGCCCGCTTGCTTGGCCATCGAATCGTGCGAGCCCGCCTTGGCGCAAGCCGAATCCCAGATTTCGCCCACGAAGTCGCGGCTCTTCGCCGCCTGTCGCGGCGCCGGCGCTGCCACCGCAATGATTCCCGCCGCCAGCAAAAAGGCGCCCAACACAATTGCCATTCGTCTCATCGGTGATCCTCCCATCCAGTAACCCCTTGCTTCTTGTTCCAGCAAGAATGTTCCCGCAATTCCCTGCAAGCGGTTTCGTGAGTCTACTCCGGTAGTTTACGATGCGTCGAGCCGCTTAGCGGATTCACCGGCCTCTCCCCGCTCCGGCCAACGCCACGCGGGCCGATGACGATAGTAGCTCACACGATCCGATCAAGCCCAGGGAACTTCCGGTCGAGATAGGCGTTTCGTGGGGAAAAGAGCGGCTGCTGCATTTCGTAGCGCCGGCATCCTGCCGGCGCTCTTGTTTTCGATGCCGGCTGGAGGCCGAGGCTACAAATCGACGCTCCTCCCGTTTGGGAAGCGCCGCGAACTTTGGCGTGGCATGCCCCGAGCGCCAAACGGGGGCTTTCGACCGTGACGGTTGCTATCTCGGCTTGCCAAACGTGACTCGCAAGCCGGTGGAGAGCAGCAGGTCGTTTCGCTTGATGCCCGTCGGGGGATTGCTGAGAAAATTGTTGTTCAAGCTGAACTGCCAGCCCAGCCACTTGCTGATCGCCGTGGAAACCACCGAATTAAACGTAAACCGGTAGCCGCTGGGTCCGCTGAGGTTGGGAAAGTAATTGAACGTCTCACTAAAGGTGGAGCGGCTGCCGAGCTTGGCGTCGAACTGCTCGCCGGCATTGGCTTCCGCGTTGCGTTGGGTGACTGCCGGGAACGCCAGAGTCGCCGGCGGCGGCGCCGCGTTGGGCAGCGTGTACGCCCCGAAGAATTCCTGGTTGTATCCCGCTCCCGCGAAAACCTCGAGCTGCGCGTTCTTGGTTTTGATCAGATGGTCTCCCACGCCCCCGTAAATTACGTTTTGAAGATCCAGATGCTGGAGCGCGTTGGAGTTGAAATCGGACGCGGCAAAGACAAACAGTTTCGCGCTGATGTTGATATCGCCGCGGACGCCGCCGGCGATTTGGCGGGCGATCACCTGGCTGGGCGAAGTTGTGTCGTTTCTCCCGTACACTGCGGTGGCATAAACGCTGATTTTGTCGCGATCGGCCTGGCGTACCGCCTTGCCCGCCAGAGTGTAGGAAAGGGTGGCCGAATTGCCTCGGGTTAGGCTGAGACCGGTATCGAGCGTTCCGCTCCAGAGGTCGCCCAGCCGCGGATGCTGCAATCGTTCGAGCGCGGCGTCGTAGGCCGCTTGCTCCGCGTTCGACCGGATCACCTGGACCGAATCCTTCGAGGCAGTCACCACACCCGCGTTTTCGGTGTTGATCTCGATCTGCCCGGCCCTGGTGGCAACCGTTCCTACAATCATCTGGCCGCCGGCGAGTCCGACGTGCAGGGGTTCGGTGGAAGTGATGGCGTCAATGGCCGCCCACTGGAAGGTGACGACGCCAGCGGCATCCGTCTTGAGCGCCAGCGTTTTGCCATCGGAAGTGACGATGGTTCCGGTCATGCGGTCTCCATTCTTCAGAGTCACCTGATCGGCGAGCAAAGCGGGACAAAACACCCCTAGAAGAAGCAGAGCGAACAGCAGATTGCGCATTGGGGCCCTCCTCGAATCGCAGTTTTCCGCCTTGTCCCGGTTCCCGTCAACCTTGCAATGCTGGGTTCGCACCGGCGGAATTCGCCGGCGTCCCTCTGTCGAATCCGGCCTCCCGGGCAACGAGCGAAGAGGCCCAAGTGCAGCTAGCGGCCGGCAGCCTCGCACGAAACGTTGTCGCCACCCGCCCGCACCCCCTCGGCCGGCGGCCGCCCGCACGAGGAATCAGCTCAATTCTGCTAGGATGATGGAAACGGGCCTGTAGCTCAGATGGACAGAGCAGCGGTTTCCTAAACCGCGTGCCGGGAGTTCGAGTCTCCCCAGGCCCACCAGCCTTCGCTCGCCAAGTTGACATTGCACGGGGTCGACCTTCAATATCGGCGAGCTACGGCTCGGCAGGCCATTTACAAGCGAAAGTTGCGCTGGAGCATTGGCGAAAGCGGAAGGCTGTCGCGCCAAAACCTCGGCGGAGGCGGACCGCTCATGAAGTACGTGTGCATCTTGCAGAGTCTCGCGAACCCCGGGCACTTCTACACGGGCATCATGGATGATTTGGACGCCAGACTCTCGACGCACAATTCGGGCGCGGTTACGCACACAGCCAAGTATCGACCTTGGCGCGTCAAGAGTTATGTCGCCTTTGCCGACGCGGACCGCGCGCTTGCATTCGAGAAATATCTGAAGTCTGGATCGGGCCGCGCGTTCGCCAAAGCAAGGCTATAGACAATTTCCCGCCCGTGTCGCATTCCTGTCGGCAAAGACGCAGAAACACCTGGGCCGCTCCCGCACTGCCACGCAGAAGCCCAAAGGGCGGAGGCGGGCCCCAATCGAGGTTTTCGTCCGCGGTCTTTTTGCAGAGCTAACTTCCCCAGTTCGTTCTTCAGAGGAGTCTTGTCGCACACGAAGGGTGAACGCAACGCCTATATTTGCGGGTGAACACTGCGTGTGTTCCTGTGTTCACCCCTCCCAGCAGATCGCGGAACACGGAAGCATGGTTTTCTGCCAGAACACTGCGCGTGTCTTTGGGTTCTGGTTAGATCTGGGAAACCTTGAATCGATTGTTGCCAAGCGGCGTCAGTTCGACCTCAGGGGGATGCCCCGGTATCCAGGAATCCAAGCCACGTGCACGTAGCCATGAGCCGATGGATTTGCCACGGATTTCGGGGCACGTCGTCCAGAAAGTTTTGGACAAAAGGAAACGAACCCATTCCCCATCGATCTCCACCTCTGCGACGGGCTGATTCATGTCGAAAAACCGACGAGCATTCGCTTTACCGGCTCTAATGCCCGACGTACCACCCTTCCAAACCTTCCCTCTCATCTTGCCCTCCTATTTCTGCCGAAATCATTTGCTCTGGCTACTAGGAATAGGCAGTGTAATCTTGATCTGTCGATCGGGAATGAACAGCGCAATACTTTCTGTGTTGCCGAGCTTTTTTTGCAGCAGCCTCCACAAGCGATCCTCGGCGCTCTCAGAGGAAAACCACGAGGGCTTGTCATCCGAAGAAACAGTCAGCACGACGTGGAAAGACACCGGCAAGTCCGCGGCCAGCAGTGTATCTGGTAGGTAAAGCAAGTGGTCCTTGGGCGCGACTTGGGCATAGTTATCCGGGTTTTTCAACTTGAGAAAGACTCGCAGCGGTTCATGTTGCTCAAGGCTGATCGGTGCGTTGTCGCCGAAGGTGAGCTGAATATCCTGTCCACTCTTGTTCGTCAGAGTGTATGCCAAAACGAGGTTTCCAGAATCTGAGAGGTATGGAGAATCAACGCGAACCAACACCTTGTTCTCAATCCACTTCGTGGAGGACGGGTCCGCACCGTTCTTGGTTGATTGCTGCTTGGTGTTGGTTTGCGCGTGCGCACGGACCGAACCAGTTGCAACCAAAAGGGACAGCAGCAGGGCAAGGATGTCCTGCCAACGCTTGTAGATCACGGCATCACCTCACAGAATCGCGCGAATTCTACGCCACCCCGCATTCCGAGCTTCACTAACCCACGTACTTCCGCAACGGCAATCCTAGTTTTCGTAAGACCCGAATCGCGTCCTGCGTCGTGAACCCGGACCTGAGAAGACCGACTGAGACCTCAATGGCCTGCTTAACAGGGTAGTCCCTCCCGTTTACAGTAACGCAGTATTGGCGAATTGGCTCGGGCTGTACCCCTTTGAGCTTCCGTTCCACTTCCTCCCGGCCGATTGAAAAGGCTTTTCCCCCAACAGTGAAATTGAATTGCGGGCTCACGCTCACCTCCTCCTACTCCCCTTTCTACACCTACTTCTCCTACTATGTCAAGCCAAGGCCAGGAAGGGACACAAGCATTTTCAGAGGTCAATCAGCCGCGAAAGCGAAGGAGAACAAGTTCTAAGATCGTCAACTAGGGCCCACCGGCCAATCGGCCCGCTGCGGTGCCTGCCCTCGAGCTTCAAGGAGAATGACCTCCTTTGCCCGCGGCACTCTTGAGAATCAAGGAACTGCCGCTCTGCCGCGCGAGCGAAAAACCCGTCTCTTACAGAACGGCGATGATCCGGCGGGCGGCGAGGCGGGACGAATACCAAGCCATCGGCAAACCACGGGCGCGGGGTCTCTTGCAGGCTTCGGCTGTGGTGACTGGATCGCATCGCTCGCGGAATGAGGGCATTCCTCCGCATTGCTCCCTCCCCTCGAGGCGTTACTATGGTCGAGGCAGGCAGACCGGATTGCCCGTTCGGCTCGCCCTCTGGCTGGAGGAGGCCCCATGCGAAAAATCTCGTTGCTGGCGTCCGGACTTGGACTCGGGCTGTGCTTCGGCTTGGCGCTCGCGCTCGCCCCGCAGGATCCCGAGGCGCCCGCAGGTTTTGACGGACAGACAAACGGCTTGGTGGATCAGGCCACGCACACCGCCGACCAAGCCAAATTTGACGAAATCGAACAGATCAGCGACGGCCTGGGCCCGCTCTACAACGCCCAGTCCTGCCGCGAGTGCCATCAGAATCCAACCTCGGGCGGCGTGACTCAAACGACCGAGCTTCGCGTCGGGCACCGCAACGCGAAGGGGCAGTTCGAGAATCCCAGCATACCCATCAACGATGGCAAAGCCGTCATCACCGGCCGAACCTTGGTGAACGACCGGGCGATCTGCCCGAGCGGCGCATTCCCCAATATCCAGCTCCAGGAGCGCGCACCGGACACCGAAACGATTCGCACGAATCGCCTCTCGCTAAACCTTCTCGGCGACGGATTCGTGGAGGCGGTTCCCGACCAAGCGCTTCTCGACATCGCGAAGGACCAGTGCGGCTCCACCCACCGCCGGATTTGTGGCCAGGCGCTCTACGTTCCCATTCTGGAAGCGCCGGGGAAAACCGGGATCGGCCGCTTCGGCTGGAAAGACCAGCACGCGAGCCTGCTTTCCTTCGCCGCCGACGCCTACCTGAACGAAATGGGCATCACCAACAAGCTGCAACCGGACGAGGTTACGCTGCTCTGCAACACCGTTTCCGAGCCGAACGATACTCCCGGCCCGGACGGCCTGGAGGATATCGACCATTTCGCGCGTTTCATTCGGGCGACCGAGGCGCCGCCGCACGACGCCGCCCTGTCGCAAACGCCGGAAGCGATCGAGGGCTCCAGGCTGTTCGACCAGGCGGGGTGCAGCACTTGCCACGTCCGAACGCTGGTGACCGCGCCCGCCGGCGCCGCGATCGATGGGGGCACGTTCACCGTTCCCGCTGCGCTCGGCGGCAAGCAGTTTCACCCCTACGGCGATTTCCTGTTGCACGACGTCGGCACCGGCGACGGCATCCCCGTCGCCGTGCAAGAGCATTACGGCAAGACGTACATGCGGCACGCATGGCCGAATTTCTCCTACCAGGAACTGCAGGCTGCCGCCAACAAGGTGCGCACGGCGCCGCTCTGGGGTGTGCGAACCCACTCCCGGCTGATGCACGACGGCGCCTCGCTGACGCTCTCCGACGCCATCGAGCGCCACGGCGGGGAGGCCGCAAAGGCAACCGAAAAGTTCAGGCACCTGAAGCCCAGGCAGAAAGCAGCCCTGCTCGCTTTTCTGAAGTCGCTGTAGCGAAGATTCGCCTCAGACCGAAGCTCCCGACCGGCGACTCGGTGGGGGCGGGTTTGAAACCCGCCCCTACCCTCCGCGATTCGGCGCAGTCATCGTGATGGCGGCCGGCGTGGCGGAGCCAGGCCGGAGGCAGCGGACCAAGCTTGCCCGCAAGCCCGATTTGCCTCCCCCTCTGCGCTACAATCTCCGGCACGCCGTCGTTCGTTTTGGAGGCACCTTTGCGAGCACGTCCTGCTGCCGTCGCCGCCGCAGTTTGTGCTGTCGTGTGCGCCGCCTGCCCGGTTTCGGCGCTGCCACAGCGCCCGGCGAAGTCCTCTGCGCCGGCGCGGGTTCCGGCTTTGCTCCCCGGCATGGGCCCTCTCAACCATCCCATCGCCACCACCAGCCCGGCGGCGCAACGCTGGTTCGATCAGGGACTCACACTCGATTACGCCTTCAATCACGAAGAAGCCGTTCGCTCGTTCCGGCAGGCCGCCCGGCTGGATCCGAAAGCGGCGATGCCGTGGTGGGGCGCCGCGCTGGCGCTCGGCCCGAACTACAATCTCGACGTCGATCCCCAGCGCGAAAAAGAAGCCTACGACGCCTCCCAAAAAGCACTCGAGCTCGCCGCCGGCGGACCCCAAGTTGAGCTCGACTACTGCCGGGCGCTGGCTCGCCGCTACACGAACCAGCCCCAGCCCGACTATCACCAACTCGCGCTGGATTACGTCGCCGCGATGCGCGAGCTTCACCGGCGTTATCCCGACGATCCCGACGCCGCCACCCTCTACGCCGAAAGCCTGATGCTGCTCCATCCCTGGGGACTTTGGCGCGTCGACGGCACGCCCGAAGAGGGAACTCTCGAAATCCTGTCGGTACTGGAATCCGTACTCCGGCGCGACCCCGATCACGTCGGCGCCAATCATTACTACATCCACGCCGTCGAAGCCTCGCCGCATCCCGAATGGGCTCTCGCGAGCGCGCGCCGCCTGGACACGCTGGTGCCTGGCGCCGGCCATCTGGTTCACATGCCGGCGCACATCTATTCACGCACCGGTTTCTACACCGACGCGGTGCGCGCGAATCAGGCCGCGGTTGCCGCCGACCGCGCGTATCTCGCCGCCACCCATTCGGACAACAGCCTCTACGGCATGATGTATTACAGCCACAATCTCCATTTCCTCGCCTACGCGGCCGCCATGGCCGGCCGCTCGGGCGAAGCGCGGCGAGCCGCCGCGGCCCTTGCCGCTCAGGCGGCTCCCGCCGCCGCGGGCATGCCGATGGCCGAATGGTTTCTCCCCGTCGAGCCGGCGGTGCTGCTGCGTTTTCGCCTCTGGAACGAGGTGCTTGCGCTTCCTCTCCCCGATCCGAAACTCCGGCTCGCCACTGCTTTCTGGCATTACGCACGCGGCATGGCTTTTGCGGGTACCGGCGGCGTCGAGCGCGCCCGCGCCGAGTTCCAAGCGCTCCAGGCGGGCGCGAGCGCCCTGCCCTCGGGCGCGGCCTACGGTTTCAATTCCGCAGCAGCGGTTTTCTCCATCGCTGCCGCCTCCCTCGATGCCCGCATCGCCGAAGCCGGCGGCGATCGCAAGCGCGCGATCGAATCCTGGAAGAAAGCCGTCGCCGCTCAGGACGCGCTCGCCTACGACGAGCCGCCCGATTGGATCTCGCCCGCACGCGAATCCCTGGGCGGGGTGCTCCTGCGCGACAGCCAGTTCGCCGCGGCCGAAGCCGTATTCCGGGAAGACCTGCTGCGCAATCCCGCCAATCCGCGCTCCCTGTTCGGCCTCGCCCGAGCGCTCGAAGGCCAGCATCGCGAGCGGGAAGCCGCCTGGGTCGAGGCGGAATTCGAGCGCGCCTGGCGCGGGGCGGACGTCAAGCTCACTGTCGCTGACCTCTAACGCGCTTGCCGCTTGTCGAACCGTCGTTCGCGGGCAGGACGCTCGATTCGGTGCGGCCGGTTGGTCGCCTTGCGGAGCCAGAGAATCGCCGCCCCGGGGCTCAATCTGCCGGCACCGCCATTACGCGCCGGCCAGCGACGGCGGCAGATGGCGGGTCACCCATCCCGTGGCTTGATCGTAAGCGCAGGCGAGCTGGAGCAGGGCGAAATCCGCATGGTGCCGGCCGATGAGTTGTATCCCCATCGGCCGCTGGTGGCGATCGAATCCCGCCGGCAAGCTGATCGCGGGACACCCCGCCATCGAAGCCGGAATCATCACTTCCATCCAGCGATGGTAGCTATCCATCGCGATGCCGTTGATTTCACCGGGCCAGTGGATGGTGGCGTCGAAAGGAAACACCTGGGCGCCGGGCAACACCAGAAAATCATACTTCTCGAACAGCCGGCGCAGCGCTTGATACCACGCCGAGCGCGCCGCCGAAGCCTGGAACACGTCCATCGCCGCGAGTTTCAAGCCGCCTTCCACTTCCCATTGCGCCTCCGGCTTCATCCGCGCGCGCTTCGAGGGATCGCGATAGAAATCGCCCAGCGCCCCTGCGATCAGCCAGTGGCGCAGCGTCACCCACGCGTGCCAGAGCCTTTCGGGAGGGAATTCCAAACGGGCTTCCTCGACCACGCACCCAATGCCTTCGAACGCCTCGAGCGCGTTCCGGCATAACTCGAGGATGCCTGCTTCCATCGGCAGGTAGCCGCCCAAATCGCCCAGCCATCCCAGCCCCGTGCCCTTGCAGTCGCGCTCGAGCGGTGTGGCGAAGATTTCCGGTCCCTGCTCGATCGAAAGCGGCGCGCGGTCGTCGGCGCCGGCCATCACCGCCAGCAGCTTCGCGGCGTCAGCGACGCTCCGAGCCATCGGCCCGGCACAGCTCAGTTGCCCTAGAAACACTTCGGGGGAGGGGCCGGAGGGGACGCGCCCGTAAGACGGTCGGAAACCGATTACGTTGTTGTAGGCGGCGGGATTTCGCAACGAGCCCATCATGTCGCTGCCGTCGGCTACCGGCAGCATTCGCAGAGCGAGCGCCGCGGCGGCGCCGCCGCTGCTGCCCCCGGCGGTTTTCGAAGGGTCGTAAGCGTTGAGAGTGACGCCGAAAACCGGATTGTAGGTTTGCGAGCCCAAGCCGAATTCCGGCACGTTGGTTTTGCCGATGATGATCGCGCCGCTGTTGCGCAGCCGCTCGACGTAGATATCGTCCTCTTCCGGCACCAGGTCCACGAGCGGCGAACCGCAGGTGGTTCGGATGCCGTTGGTGAGCGCCATGTCCTTCACCGCGTGCGGGAACCCGTGCATCCACCCCAGCCATTCACCCCGCGCCAGTTGCCGGTCGCGCCACGCCGCCTCGTCGAGCAGCTCGTCGTCGTCCCGAAGCGAAACGATAGCGTTCACGCGCGGATTGCACCGCTCGATGTGTCCGAGATAAGCCTTCATCACCTCCTGGCAGGAAACGCGCTTCGAGCGGATCGCCGTCGCCAACTCGCACGCGCTCCAGCTCACCACCTCGGGCATCGCGCCCGCCGCACGCTCGGCGGGCTCCGCCGCCGCCGTCCCCTCGAGCGCCGCACCGCCCTGTTGCGCGCTGCGCGATGGCTTCATTCCTTTTTCCCTCATCGATTGCCTGAAGCTCCAGCCCGCCGCTTTGCTTTGATCAAAACGTCCACCGAGTCCGGCCGGCCGTTCCAGAAATCCAGCCGGATGCGGCCGTCGGGCAGCCGGGTGACGGTGGCGGGAATGGCGTTCGCGGTCAGATACCAGCCCGCCGGCAACACCACCGCGTTTCGAGTCCGGCCAAAGCTGCGGTCGAAAACCAGCTCGTCACCTTCGAGCCGGTAGCTGACCGGCGCGGTGTACGTCTCCGAGATGCGCAGCCGGGTCGATTGCCCTTTCTGCACCGGGGGAAACGGAATCACCACCACCTGCGTTTTCACGCCCACCGGCTCGCCGGCGTCGATTTTCGCCGTGGCCAGTTCCGCTCCGGTCATGATCCGCGTCGAGAGCTTCTCGCCGGTATCGAGAATGTAGGCCGAAGGGTTGGATACGGTGCTGCCCTCGCGCACCACGTTCAGGTACTTGTCCGCCCCGGGCCGCGATTCGGTGTAGTCGTGATACAGGCTGAAACTGTGCGTCTCCGGCTGATTCAGGAAATAAACGATGTCCCGGTCCTGGTGGGCGCGATCAGCGAGCCGCTGCCGCTCGGTCTCGCCCGGGAACGGCGATTCCCAACTGCGCGCCGACGTCAGCGGGCGCGGCGCCGCCCCCGGCCCGGTTTGCGCGCCCAGCCTGGCTCGAACGACGAGCGGCGCCGCTCCGGCGCTGCCGTTCATGAAACTGATCGCGATGCGGCCGTCCGGTTCCGGCAACACCTGCGACGGCACGTTGCACCCCACCAGCTCGTATCCAGCCGGCAGCACCACTTTGTTCCGCTTGATTCCCAGCGGGCGATTGAAAACGATTTCATCGCCCTCGCGGTAGTAGCTCTTCGGATCCTTGTACGTCTTGACGATGACGATCCTGCCCTGCCCGCCCTCGGGCACCGGCCGCGCCAGGTACACCTTGATGAAATCGGTCGCGGGATCGGCGGCGGGCATGAGCGGATCCTGCCGCGCCTGCGCCCCGGTCACCACTTCGAATTTCACCGGCTGGCCGGTCATGGCGTCGTAAACCGACTCGTCGCTCGCGACGCTGCCTTTGCGTATCGGATTGAAGTAATATTTCGCGCCGGCGGTGGTGGCGGTGATTTCGTAATAGATTTTGAAACTGGCGCTTGCGGGCTCGAGCAAATCGTAGCGGGTGTAAGCGTCGGTTTCCGTTTGCCGCGCCGAGCCGGCCTGGCCGGGAGCGGCCTGCCGCGCGCGTCCCCCGGCGCTCGAGAGCATCACGGCAAGCAGGGCAGCCGCTGCGGCCATCGGTTTCCTCATCGGTCTTCTCTCCGCATCCGCCGGTAGCGGCGGGAATGGGGTGCACGCATCATCTACGAGGTTTTCGCGGGAGTAAAGAGGCGCCTGCCGCAGCCCGGTCGCACTCAGCGTTCCAGGCCGGCTGCCGGAGAGGCGAACTGGCGATAACGGGTGAGTTTCAATTCGGCGATAGGCTTCTCCCCCCGCGGGCCCGGAACCATCAAGTCCAGCAGAAAGCCTTCCGGCGCCGTCAGGAGCCGGAATTTCGGGTGAAAAGGCACTTCGAGATCGAATTCGTTCGCTTCCCACCTGCGTCCTGCCAGCTCGGTCTCCGCCGATCCCCGGTATTGAAGATTCCCGGTCAGAACGAGCGGATAAATGGGGTTCGACGGACCCGGTTCCTCGACGGTGATTACCTGCACCGGCGTCGCCTCACCCGGGGTTCTTTCCACCGCCTTGGCGATGCTGGCGAGCGAAAAAGCCGAAATCGGCCACAGGAATCCAAATGGATGGTCGAACGTGAGGTCCAATTTCACCGCTTGACCGGGGGCTTTTGACTTCGACGCGCAATGCAGCGCCGCGACTTCGAACTCACACGCCAGCGGCCCGGCATCGGGCCGCCAACGGAGCCTGGCGTTGTCCGCGATCCGCACCAGTGCCCAGTTGCGCGTCAGTTCCACCCGGAACCGCTCGCGGCGCCGCTCGTATTTCGGCGATTCGTAAGTTCGCTCCCCCTCCACCTCGTAGCCGCCATCGGGGCGCCCCCAAAGCGTCCAAGTTTCGCGAAAGTCGTAGACCATGGGGTTGAACGGGCCAAAGCCCCCTTCGTTCATTCGGGTGACGATCGCATACTCGCCTTCCGCCAGTTTGCGCCGTTCGCTCGCCTGAGCACCCACGCGGGTTTTTTGCGCCGCTGGCATCGAAGCGCGCGGCGGTGGCGTCTCGCTCCTCGTGCCGCTCGCGCCGGCGGAGAGCAAAGCGCAAGCGACCGCCAGGAGCGCCGCCGAAATCCGCCGGAACCACGCCTCCCAGGCCACTCGCCCGCGCACACGACCGTTTGCCACGTTCTCCCCTCCGAGTGCCCGCCCCGCTCTCCGCGCTACCGCCGCCGCGGCCAATCTATTTCTGCTTGAGCTTCAACTTGCCCTGCGCCTTGTTTTCCTCGAGAAAGGCACGCAACTCCTGGGCCGCATCCAGAAGGCGAACCCACTGTTCGTAATACAAAGTCACCGGAAAGCGGCCCAGGCCGTAAACGCTCACTCCGCCCTTCTCCCCCACGCGGAAATCCAGCGATCCCGACCGCTTTCCGCCGGCCTGCTTCTCCAGTTCGGCCAAACGCGCCTTCAATTCTTCGTAAGATGGCTCGGCCATCGCTCCCCTCCCGTATGCCGCCGGATGGTGAAATTATACGCGGCGTGCCGCTCCGCTGGTGAAAGCTTCCCCCTCTGCGGGCGTTCCCGCCGCCGATCGATAGGCGCAGGCGATCGGCGGTGAATTCCGCCGCGGATTTGCCTACAATCGGGGCTGCCGCCCGTGCCGGGACCGGACCGGCGAGCATCGCCGAAGGGGGAAACACGCCTTGCGCCCAAAGAAAAATCAGGCTTCCGCCGCTCGCTCGTTCAGCCGCCGCGTCTTCCTCGAATCGAGTTTGAAACTGGGCGCAGCTTCGCTGGCGCTTCCCGCGCTCGCCGGGGAGCGAGCCGCCGAGCTTCCGGCGGTAGCGCCGTTCGAGCTGGACGAAAGCACCGTCGCCGACCTTCAGGCGGGGATGAAGTCGGGGAAATTTACCTCCCGCTCGCTGACCGAGAAATATCTCCAACGCATCGAGGAAATTGACCGCGGAGGACCCACCGTCCGCTCGGTGATCGAAACCAATCCCGATGCGGTCTCCATCGCCGATTCGCTCGACGCCGAGCGCAAAAGCAAGGGCCCGCGCGGTCCGCTGCATGGGATTCCGGTACTGATCAAGGACAACATCGGCACCGCCGATCGCATGATGACCACCGCCGGCTCACTCGCCCTGCTGGGGTCGGTTTCGGCGAAGGATTCCGGCGTGGCGCGCCGCCTGCGGGAAGCCGGCGCGGTGATCCTGGGCAAAGCCAATCTCAGCGAATGGGCCAACTACCGATCCACCCACTCTTCGAGCGGCTGGAGTGGCCGCGGCGGACAGACGAACAATCCCTACGCCCTCGACCGCAATCCCTGCGGATCGAGTTCCGGCTCCGGGGCGGCGGCCGCCGCCAATCTCTGCGCCGTGGCGGTGGGCACGGAAACCGATGGCTCGGTCGTCTGCCCGTCTTCGATCAACGGCATCGTCGGCATCAAGCCCACCGTCGGCCTCATCAGCCGCGCCGGAATCGTTCCCATTTCCCATACGCAGGACACCGCCGGCCCCATGTGCCGCACCGTCACCGACGCGGCCATCCTGCTGGGCGCGCTGGCCGGAACCGATCCCGCGGATTCCGCCACCGCCGCCTCGAGGGGAAAGGCGCGAGCCGACTACACGAGATTCCTGGACCCGAACGGATTGCGCGGCGCCAGAATCGGGATCGTGAGGAAGTACTTCGAAGGGGTGGGGGGCAACGCCGCAGTCTTCGATGCCGCCCTTGACGTCCTGAAACACCAGGGCGCCGTCGTGGTGGATCCCGCCGATATCCCGACCATCGGCAAGTGGGATGATTCCGAGGCCATCGTGCTCTCCTACGAGTTCAAGCACAACCTCAATGCCTATCTCGCCGAGTACGCCCCGAACGCCCAAGTCCACACGCTCAAGGACCTCATCGAGTTCAACGAGCGGAACCGCGAACGGGAGATGCCCTACTTCGGCCAGGAACAATTCCTGCAAGCCGAGGCCAGGGGACCGCTCACGGATAAGACCTATCTCGACGCGCTTGCCTTGGACGGCCGGCTGGCGCGCGGAGAAGGAATCGACGCGGTAATGGACAAATACAAACTCGACGCGCTGGTCGCCCCCACCGCCGGCCCGGCGTGGCTGACCGACTGGGTCGACGGCGACCACGACACTAGCGGCAGCTCCTCCGCCGCCGCCATCGCCGGCTATCCCAGCATCACCGTTCCCGCCGGCTTCGTCTTCGGCCTGCCGGTGGGGATTTCGATTTTCGGTCGCGCCTGGAGCGAGCCGAAACTGATCGCCATCGCCTACGCCTTCGAGCAGGCAACCAAGGTCCGCAAGCCGCCCCGGTTTCTCAGCACCGTGAATCTCCACCAGGGCTCGTCCTGACCGGAACGCTCGCCTGACGATCGTCGGGCGGCGGACTACGATATCGATTCCAAGACGCCGGCTGGAAGCCGGCGCTACGAAATATTTGCGCGTTACCTGGGGATCGCAAGCTCAACTTGTCCACCGGCGCCCATGCCGATTCCTCGCCCTGCACCCGCTGGTCAATGGGCGCAGCGAAGTTGCTGCGTCCGTGTTAGATTCACCCGAGGGACGCACCGATGCTCGAACGCCGCGAGGCGAAGATTGGCTGGATCGATCTCCTCTGGCTCGCCTTTCTGTCCGGCCTCGCCTTGCTCCCGCCCATCCGCGAAATCCACAAGATTCTCATCCTGCTGGCGCTGGGCGGGTTCCAGCTTTTCGAAGGACGTCTGGTGGCCTGGCAACCGGTTCGCGGCCGGTTCTACGCTGTCTTGATCAAGACCCTTCTCGCCACCCTGCTGATTGGCCACACGGGAGGCATGGGGATCAACAGCAACTACTATCCCATCTACTACGTCCCCGTGGTCACCGCAGCCATCTATTACGGTCCCGTCGCCACCCTGCTGTGGACCGCGTTCGCTTCCCTCGCCTATTGCTCCTACCTGATACCCGCGCTCCAGGAATACCGGTTCACCGCGGAAGCGGCAAGCGAGCTGAGCAGCCGAATCCTCTTCTTTTTCCTCGCCGCCATCCTGGTGAATCAGTTCGTCGGCGAGAATCGCCGCCAGGTGCGCCGCTACCAGACGCTCGCCGAAACACTCGAGGAGTCCAATCGCAAACTGCGACAAGCCGAAGCCGACGCTCGCCGGGCGGAGCGCCTGGCCGCGCTGGGCCAGCTTTCCGCCGGCTTGGCCCACGAAATCCGCAATCCGCTGGCGGTCATCAAAGGTTCGGCTGAGATGCTGGCTCAAAAACTGGGCTCCAGCCCACCGGTGACCGCCGAACTGGCCGGCTTCATCTCGTCCGAAGTCAATCGGCTGAATCTTCTGATCGCCCGTTTCCTCGATTTCGCTCGCCCTTCCCGACTCGAGCTTGCCCCGGTAGACTTGCCCGCGATCGTCGATCGCGCTCTCGAATCGGTCGGACAGCAGTTTCCCGGCACGACGATCGCGGTGGAAAGGAATTACGCCGGCGGCTTGCCCGGGATCGTTGCCGACGAGCAGCTCTGCGAGCTCGTCTTCGTGAATCTCGTCTTGAATGCCTACCAGGCGATGGACGGCCGGCCGGGCAGCTTGCGCGTCTCGATTGCTGCGGCGTCCGGCCCCGACGGCCGGCCGGGGGTGGAAGTCGCCGTCCAGGACAACGGCCCCGGCATCGCTCCCGAGCTTCGCGAGCAGGTGTTCAATCCCTTCTTCACCTCGAAGAAGGACGGCGTAGGGTTGGGCCTGGCGATTGTCGCCAAAATCGTCGACGACCATCGCGGCGCAATTCGCCTGGAAAGCGAGCCGGGCAGGGGCGCCTGCTTCCGCGTGTTCCTGCCCGCCGCCGGCCGAGCGTAGAATCTTCGGGCCGCATCGTAGCGAAGGGGGAGCGATTCGCCGCCATGGCCTCGCTGCTGATCGTCGAGGACGAACCCAAGATGCGCCGGCTGCTCGAGCTGAATCTCGGCGAGCAGGGATTCACCATTCACGCTGCTGCCGACGCCGAGGCCGCGCTTGACCTGCTGCACCACAACCCTGTCGACCTGGTGATCACCGATTTCCGGCTGCCGGGAATGAACGGTTTGGAATTCCTGCAAGCGGTGAAGCGGGCGAACGCCGCACTGCCGGTGGTGGTGATGACCGCCTTCGGCTCGGTGGAATCCGCGGTCGAGGCGATGAAGGCGGGCGCGAGCGATTACGTGTTGAAACCGTTTCCCCTCGAAGAGCTGGTTCTGATCGTCCGCAAGGAACTTGAATCCCGGCAGCTACGCGAGGAAAACCGGGCGCTGCGCGAGGCGCTGGGCCGGCGCTACGAGTACGCCAACATGGTCGCCCGCAGCGCCAAGATGCAGGCGGTTCTCGCCCTGGTGGAGCGCGTCGCTCCCACCAACACCACCGTGCTGCTGGGAGGCGAAAGCGGCGTCGGCAAGGACCTGATCGCCCGTGCCATCCACCAGCACTCGCTCCGCTCCGCCGGCCCGTTTGTGAAGATCAACAGCTCCGCCATTCCCGAAACCCTGCTCGAAAGCGAACTCTTCGGCTACGAGAAGGGCGCTTTTTCCGGCGCCACCGCCGCCAAGCCGGGAAAGTTCGAGCTGGCGCACAAGGGAACCCTCTTCCTCGACGAAATCGGCGATGTGCCCCAGGCCATCCAGGTGAAACTGCTCCGGGTGCTCCAGGAACGCGAATTCGAGCGGCTGGGAGGGACGAAGACCCTGAAAGTGGACGTGCGACTCATTGCCGCCACGAATCGCGATTTGCGCGCCGCCCTCGAAGAGGGCACCTTCCGCGAGGATTTGTACTATCGCCTGAACGTGGTCGCCATCGATATTCCGCCGCTGCGCGAACGCAAGGAAGATATTCCTCCGCTCGCCCAGTTCTTCGTCGAGCGCTTCGCTCGGGAGTCCGGCAAGCCGGTTCAGGGACTCACGCCCGCCGCGCTCGAAATCCTCATGAATTTCCACTGGCCCGGAAACGTGCGGGAACTCGAGAACATCATCGAGCGCGGGGTCACCTTCGCCGCCGGCGCGATGCTCGACGCCGCCGATATCCGCCTCGACCGCCCTCTCGCGCCCGCCGATGCCGCGCCGGTTTTGCCCGAAGGCGTCAGCCTCGAGCAGTGGGAAGAAGAAATCATTCGCGAAGCGGTGCGGCGCGCCAACGGCAACAAGAGCCAGGCCGCCCGGGCCCTCGGCCTCTCCCGCAACGCACTGCGCTATCGTCTGTCCAAGATGGGTGTTCCCGACCCCGCCGACCAGGAATCCTAGCGGCAAAGTTTCACAGACACGGCCAACCGGCACCCTGTCATCCCAGGCCATTCCGGCCATTCGTAATCGCCACGGCCCACGCCGGTACCGGTGGCCGAAATCCACCACCCCGGCCGAAAACCACCGCCCCGCCGACTGTCCCTACTCGCCAGTCCTGCTGCAGCAAGTCGCTAATCCTGTGAAATTACGCGGATTATGGAATCGTCTGTTTTGGCGATGCTTTGGCATGACACGTGCCCGTATCAGGGCGTCTTCGGAATCCTCGACCGGGCAGGTCCGGCGGGAGGTGGACGATGAACAGCAGAAGGATTCTCGCAAGTCTCGCAGCGATCGTGCTGGCGATCACCGGAGTGGCTTACGCGCAGGACGCGCAGCAACCTGAGCAGAACGATCAGGCGGCGCCGGGTGTCGGCCACGTCAGCTTCATCAGGGGCGCGGTATCGACCCAGCGGGGCGACTCGGGCGATTGGACGGCAGCCACGCTGAACACGCCGGTGATGCCGGGCGACAAGGTCTCGACAGCCGGCGGCTCCCGCGCCGAAGTTCAACTCGATTACGCCAATCTGATTCGGCTCGATCAGAACTCGATGGCGAATATCACCAACCTCACTCGCGACCAGATACAGGTGCAGGTGGCCCAAGGCCTGGTCAATTACGACGTTTTGCGAGGCAGCGGCGCCAACGCCGAAATCGATACGCCGAACATGGCGGTGCATCCTCTGGGCGAAGGCAGCTACCGAATCGAAGTGCTGTCCGATTCCGAGACTCGGGTGATCGTTCGCCGCGGCGAAGCGCAAGTTTCGACCCCGGAAGGAAGCACGAATGTCGAGGCGGGCCAGGCTATAACCGTCGAAGGCACCGACAATCCCCAGTATCAAACCGCTTCCGCGCCCGGCGACGACGACTGGGACCACTGGAACCGCGATCGCGACTCGAAAATCAGCCATGCCGAGAGCTGGCGGCACACCGACCCGTACTACACCGGTTCCGGCGAGCTCGACGCCTACGGTCATTGGCGCAACGTTCCCGATTACGGCTCGGTTTGGGTGCCGGCCGAGGATCCGGGCTGGGCGCCTTACCGCGACGGGCGCTGGGTGTGGGAACCGTACTACGGCTGGACGTGGGTTTCCTATGAGCCGTGGGGCTGGGCACCCTATCACTACGGCCGCTGGTTCCTCGACGACGATGACGACTGGGCGTGGTGGCCTGGTCCCGTGGTCGCCTATCCCGCCTACTACCCGATCTGGGCGCCAGCCTACGTCTCCTTCTTCGGCTTCGGCGGCGGCGGGTGGAACTTCGGGTTCGGCTTCGGATTCGGCAGCATCGGTTGGCTGCCGATAGGTCCAGGCGATTTCTTCTGCCCCTGGTGGGGCCGTTTCGGCAACCGCGTGAGCGTCGTCAACATCACCAACATCACCAACATCAACAATTTCGGCGACCGCGACGACCGCTTCCGCGAGGGCGGATTGCGCCCGGTGCCGCCGCTGTTCCACAGCGGCAACATCCGCGGCGCATCCAACCTGGGCACGGTGATGCAGAACTCAAGGCTGCGCGCGGGAATCTCCACGATGAACGCGAGCCAGTTCGGCAGGGCCGGCGTCCCCACGCACCAGCGCGGGATCGACCAGGCGACTTTCCGCCAGGCGCAAGCCTTTACGGGACGCGTACCCGTCGTTCCGACGCGCCAAAGCTTGCAATCAACCAATCGCGCCCCGGCTCCGGGCACCATTCGCGCCGGCGTCGGCGCCAACCAGCGCTTCTTCGGCAAAACGCAAGCCTCATTCACTCCGCGCCCCTTCAGCGAGCAGGCGCAAGCGACGCAGAAGATGATCCAGGCGTCCCGGAACCAGCCGTTCACCAGCCGCAGCGGCCAGACAAGCACCTTCGGTCAGAGCGGCGCGGCGCAACCGGCTCAAGGAGTGGGTCGGCAGTCGCAACCCAATCGCGACTTCACTTCACGGCCTAGCGCGCCGGCGCAACCTGCGACTCGGCCAGGCTTCCGCAGCTTCGGCCAGAGCGGAACGCCGCAGCCGACTCAGCGCATGCAGCCGCAATCGCAGCCCAATCGTGGTTTCACTTCGAGGCCGCCACAAGCACCAGCTCAGCCCGCCGGCAGACCCGGCTGGCAGAGCTTCTCGCGGCCCAACGGTAACGCGGGTGGGCCTGCCCGGTCACAGCCCTCGCGCACTATTCCCAGCCAGATGAGGAATGCGCCGGGGTCAGGGCTGGACCAGCAGGCTCCCAATCGCGGACGGGGAGGCTGGCAAACTTTCAGCCAGCCTTCCCGGCAATCTTACGGCGGCGGCTCGCCCGGTTATAACCGCCAGCCACTCAACCTGCATCAGCCAGTCGTCACCCAGCGTTCCAACCCGGCTTACGGCGGAAGCCGTGGAGGCGACTACGGCGGAAGCCGCGCGCCATCCTACAGCCCGCCACAGTCCTACGGCGGCAATCGCGGAGGCTACTACGGCGGAAGCCGCGCGCCATCCTATAGCCCGCCACCTTCTTACGGCGGAGGACGCGGCGGCTATCCGGGCGGTGGCGGTTACTCCGCTCCTCAGGGTGGCGGTGGCGGTTACTCCGCTCCTCGTGGTGGTGGCGGGGGTGGTTACTCCGCTCCTCGCGGCGGAGGCGGCGGTGGTGGCGGCGGGCGCTCCGGCGGATCGTCTCGCGGCGGCGGGGGCGGCGGCCGGCCGCACCATTAATTAATCGAGTCCCCTCCCACGAAGCCTTCCCGGCCGGCCTTCAGGCCGGCCGGGGAGGCTTCTAATTTTCTGCCCGATGGCTCCGCCGTATCCTGAAGCCAGCGCTGATACCTTCAGCATCCGGCATTCCACGTGAATAGCCGCGATTCCGTGTGTCGTTGTCGACTCCACCTTCCGAGGACGCGCCACTTCCAAGTGAAACCGTTTCCCGGAAGGCGCGGATTGCAGGCCACGGCATCGGTTACGGGGCCCCTGTGGTCTTGGCCTGCCACTTGAGGGCGCGCTCCCCTGTTCCCTCCTGCCGAATCCCCGCTATTCCTATACATGAGTTTGCCTGGTACAAGACAGCGCCTCCCCTCCTGCCGTATTTGAGTAGTTCGGCGCCGGCGTCACGGCCGGCGCCTGCATCCGGGCATTCGGGGCAGCGAGCGGTCGAAATCGAAAAACGAGAGGGGCTTGATGCGTATCCAGGTGCGTTTGTTGTGTCTTGGGCTCACACTCGTCCTGATCGCCATGCTGCCCACCGGGGCATACGGTCAGGGCGCCAGAGGGTCGATTCTCGGCACGGTGAAGGACACGAGCGGCGCGGTTGTGCCGAACATCACTCTCCTCGTTCGCAACCAGGCGACCAACGTCTCCCGTAGCGTTACCAGCAGCCAGAGCGGCGACTACAGCGTGCCGCTGCTCGATCCCGGCGTTTACGAGGTTTCCGCCACCGCCCCTGGTTTCCAGAAAGTGGTTTACGGCAACATCACCGTCGAGGTGAATCAGACGGTGCGCGTGGACGTGACGCTTGCCGTCGGCGCCGTCCAGCAGCAGGTGCAGGTGAGCGCCGCCGCTCCGCTGATCCAGACCGATACCTCCGCCGTCGGCCAGGTGGTTACCCAAACGCAGATCAGCAATCTGCCGCTCAACGAGCGCAATTTCGTCAACTTCGCCTACCTCGCTCCCGGCGTCCAGATCGACGCCCAGGGCACGCTCGACTCCACCCAAGGGCTGGCGCTCAGCGCCAACGGCTCCCGGCAGATCAACAACAACTTCCTCATCAACGGCATCGACGACAACGACCTGGTCATCAACCAATACAGCGCCCTGCCCCCGGTCGACGCCATCCAGGAATTCAAGGTGCAGACCGGCAGCTACTCCGCCGAATACGGCCGCAGCGCCGGCGCGCAAATCAACGTCGAGCTGAAGAGCGGCACCAACGATATCCACGGGACCGCCTACGAGTATCTACGGAACCGGCATCTGGACGCCAAGAACGTCTTCGACCAGCCCAGCTGCGCCGCCGGCTCCATCCCCGGCACGTGCGGGCCGATACCCGGCTTCGATCGCAGCCAATTCGGCGGCTCGATTGGAGGGCCCATCCAGCACAACAGGACATTCTTCTTCGGCTCGTTCGAGTATCTGAAACTGCGCCAGGCAGCGACGCGCTTCGCCACCGTGCCGTCCCAGGCGCAGATCGCCACCGCGTTGGCGGCCATCCCGCCGGCCCAGCGCAATCCCGCGGGGGTGAACATCCTGCATCTGTATCCGGCGGCGAACGCCGGCACGAATTTGCAGACGTCGAACTCGTTTATCGCCGCGCCGATCATCCTCCAGCACGAGCCGTTCGTGGTGGGCCGCGTCGACCACGTTTTCAGCGCGAAGAACAGCATCACCGGCACCTACACGCTGTCGTTCGGCTACCGCATCAATCCTTACGATCCGCTGGCCCCGTTCACCAATTTGCCCGGCTACGGCACCACCGTCGAGACTCACGGCCAGAATGGCGGCATCACCTGGACCCACACCTTCAATCCGAGAATCGTGAACGAATTCCGCGCCGGCTTCAACGGCGAGCACGGGATCTTCCTGCAAGCCGACCGAACCGACCACAATATTCAGCTGGGATTTCCGCAGGTGCTCACCGCCCCCATCGATCTCGGCTTCCCCAACGTTTCGGTAGCCGGCTTTGACGGGATCGGCCAGCCCACCAACACCCCCCAGGACCACCCCACCTACACGATTCACATCGAGGACAACTACGCCTGGAACCCGGAATTCATGGGCGGCAGGCACCAGTTCAAGGCGGGCTTCGAATCGCGCCGCTACCTCTATTGGCTGCTGTTCGATATCACCGCCCGTGGCGTCTGGACCTTCAACGGCACGCCCACGGAGAATTCGCTGGAACAATTGCTGGCGGGGACGCCCTCGAACGCCACCACCGTCGATTCCGAAGTGAACATGTACTTGAACACGACTTCCTACGACGGCTATATCCAGGACGATTTCCAGGCCACCCGCAACCTCACCCTCAACCTCGGTCTCCGCTATGAGTACAACGGCCCGGTAACCGAAGCGCACAACGAACTGAGCGTGGCCGACCTCAGCCCCAATTCCGCCACCTGTACCCCCAAGCCCGGCTGCGAATTCCTCGTCGCCGGAACCCACGGCATCCCTCGCGCCACTTATTTCGGCGACGGGAACGATTTCGCTCCCCGCATCGGCTTCGCCTGGCGGCCGCTTTCCTCCGATCGCTTTGTCGTTCGCGCCGCCTACGGCATCTTCTACGACATCACCCTGCTCAACGCCCAGTTGAACGCTCGGCTGAACCCGCCGTTCCGCATCACCAAGTTCATCCTCAACCCCACCAATACCGCCACCATCCAGAACATCTTCAACCTGCCGGCTTCCCAATCTCCTCCGGGCGGCACCTACATGGCGCTGAACTATCAGGATCCCTACGAGCAGGAGTACAACTTCGATCTCCAGTTCCAGCCCGCCAGCGGGTGGCTGCTCGACACCGGCTACGTCGGCAATCGCGGCCTGAAGCTCACCCGCTTCCGCCGCGTGAATCAACCTTTGCCCGGCCAGCCCATCCCTCTGCCCCAGTTCCAACCGACGCTGCAGGTGATCGATAACAGCGCCGACAGCTACTACAATTCCCTGCAGGTGAAGGTGGAGAAGAGCACTTCCCACGGCTTCACCTTCCTCTCGGCCTACACCTGGTCGCGCTGCATCGATGACGGCAGCTTCTTCGGATCGGGTTCGGCCGGCGGCACCACCGCGCAGAATCCCGATAATTTCCGCGCCGAGCGCGGCCTCTGCCAGTTCAACACCAATCACCGCTGGGTGGCCAACGGCGTCTATCAACTCCCGTGGGGCGAGGGCCGGATGTGGCTCAAGAGCGGGCTGTTCGGCAAAATCGTCGGTGACTGGGATATCAGCGCCATCGGTACCCTGCAAACCGGCCACCCCTACACCGTTTCCCGCGGCGTCCCTCAGAGCGGCACCGTTCCCACTGGCGGCTCGGACCGGCCCAACCTGGTCGGCGATCCCAACCAGCCCGGCCCGGTGGCGGCAAACCCGACTTGCGTGGCCCCGGCGAAGATCCACACAACCGCCGATTGGTTCAATCCCTGCGCCTTCGTGGCCGCCCCCGGCCAGTTCGGGAACCTCGGCCGGAACAATCTGATCGGCCCGCCGCTGCACAACGTGGATTTCACGATTCAGCGGGACATACCGCTGGGGAGCGAGGCGCGGCGGCTCGAAGTCAACGCCTCGTTCTTCAATCTGACCAATACGCCCCACTACGACCTGCCCAACAACAATTTCGACTCGAAGACATTCTCGCGATTACTGTCCTCGAACGCATATGGGAACCTGCCTCCGCGCCAGGTTCAGATTGGAGTCAAGTTCATCTTCTGACCGCGCCCCCACCCCGCCTGCCTTCCGGCCACACCCGGGGCCGCGACACCTCGGGGCGAGGCTCGGAAGGCAGGCGGCCCCCCCTCCAGCGCGACGGAAGCGGAAAAGTGTCTTGTTATCCGTAGAAGGCAAAGGAACCGCCTGCCATGCCAAAACGAATGGGTCTGCTGTTCGCGCTCGCCTGCTGGCTGGCGTGCCCGTTGTTTCCCCGGCAGTTGCTGGCGCGGCAGGCACATACCGCCCCTGCCCAGGTCACCGCAATCAAGTTCGGCACGCTCATCACCGAGGACGGCGAGAGCCAGGTGCTCAAGGATGCCGTTGTGCTCGTCGAGGGTGATCGCATCCGGAGCGTCGGCGCCGGCTTGGCCATCCCGGCGGGCGCCAAGGTGATTGATTTGTCGGGTTACACCGGCATGCCGGGGATGATCGATATGCACACGCACATCACCTACGCCTGGCGCGGCATTCCGGGAACGAATCCGATGCAGCAAATGAACGCCATGCTTCCTCAGGAACTGGTCTTCCACGCGGAGAAGAACGCGCGCCGGTGCCTGGAGATCGGCGTCACCACCGTCCGCGACCTCATGGCCCGGAATTACAACGACATCGCGTTGCGCAATCTGATCAACGAAGGCTACGTCGAAGGGCCGCGGATGTTCGTCGCCGGCCCCGCCCTCATGATTACCTCCGCCGCTCCCCGCTACGACCAGGTGTTTCCGTGGATCCTGCCGAGCGAAGGCCAGGTGGACGGCGTCGCCGAAATCATGAAGAAGATCCGGCAGGAGGTGGCCGCCGGAGTCGACGTCATCAAGATGTTCGGATCCACCGGCGGGTTCAACAACGTCGTCACGCACCAGACGTTCACCTATGAGGAGATGGCCGCGGCGGTCGAAACCGCCCACACCCTCGGCAAGCGAATCGCGGTCCACAGCTACCAGGCTTCCGGCGCCCGCGACGCCGCTCGCGCCGGCGCCGACACCATCGAGCACGCCGCCGGCGTCGACGACGCCACCTTCCAGATGATGGTGCAGAAGGACATCACCTACGACCCCACCGTGTACCACAACGACTGGTACGCCGAAAATTACAAGCTCTTCGGCTGGGGACAGAAGGATATCGACGCCCTCCACGATTACACCGCCCAGGTGATGGCCACCATCACCCGCGCCCATAGCGACCACGTCCGCATCTCGATGGGCTCCGATGCCATTTTCGATTTGTTCGGCAAGCAGACCAACGAGCTGGCGTACCTGGTGAAGGCGGGGTTGACGCCGGCGGAAGCGGTCGACGCCGCTACCAAAAATGGCGCCTACGCCCTGGGGATGAGCGACACCCTCGGCGCCGTCGCCCCGGATCACTTCGCCGATATCGTCGCCGTCCAGGGCGACCCGCTCAGCAACATCGACGCCGCGGTTCACGGAGTGCGCTGGGTGATGAAGGGCGGGAAAGTCGTCGTCGATCGCATCCAGTAGAGGTGCGTGAGCAACCGTGGCTCCGGGACTGGCGCGCGCTGGCGTAAACAAATCCTCCCTGGCGCTTCTGTCGATTGAGCAGTTGGCGCCGCTGCTCGCAAGAAAGAAAGTCTCTCCGGTGGAAGTCCTCGCCGATGTCCTCGCTCGCATCGAGTTGCTGAACCCCACCCTGAACGCCTACCTCACCCTCCTGCCCGATCTCGCCCGCCGCCGCGCCGCGGAAGCCGAACGCGAAATCATGGCCGGGGATTATCGCGGTGCCCTGCACGGCGTGCCGGTCGCCGTCAAGGACAACATCTGGACCGCCGCCGTTCGCACCACCGCCGGCTCGCGCATCCTCGCTGATTTCATTCCTCCCTCGGACGCCACCGTCGTCCACAAGCTTCGCCTCGCCGGCGCGGTCATCGTCGGAAAAACGAATATGAGCGAATTCGCTTCCGGCGTAACCAACAGCAACCGCCACTTCGGCCGCGTCCGCAATCCCTGGGACACCGAGCGGGTGCCCGGAGGGTCGAGCGGCGGCTCGGCGGCGGCGGTGGCCGCCTGCATGGCCTTCGCCGCGCTCGGCACCGATACCGGCGGGTCGGTTCGCATTCCGGCGGCGCTCTGCGGCATCGTCGGTCTCAAACCCACATCCGGCCTCGTCAGTTGCCGCGGAGTGGTGCCGCTGTCGGCGACCTTCGATCACGTGGGCCCGCTGGCGCGCCGGGTGGCGGACGCCGCCATGCTGCTCGAGGCCGTCGCCGGTTACGATCCCCTGGATCCGATGTCGGTGCGCCAGAAAATGGTAAAGTTCCCCGCGGTGTTGCGCCGGCGCCTGCGCCGGCCGCGCCTGGGCTGGCCGAAGGAGTTCTTTTTCGACCGGCTGGACGACAAGGTGAAAGCGGCGGTCGAGGCGGCGGCGCGAACGTTCGAGAAACTGGGAGGGGTGATCAAACCGGTGTCGCTCGCGCACGTCGCCGAAGCACTCGAACTGGAAATGAAGATGGAATATGCCGAGGCCGCCCACTTCCACGAAGCCGCCGGATTCTTCCCCGCACGCGCCAGGGAATACGGCAGGGACGTGCGCGAGCGATTGGCGATGGGCGGCCGGGTGCTGGCGGTGGATTACCTTCGGGCGCAGGAGCTGCGCAAGGTGCTTCGCGCCGATTTCGAAGCCGCTTTCCGCGCCGTCGACGCCATCCTCACCCCCACCGTTCCGGTGCCCGCGCCGCTCATCGGCAGACCCACCGTGAGCATCAATTCCCACCGCGAGCCGGTGCGCTCGTCGCTGATTCGCATGAATCCCGCGGCGAATTTCACCGGCTTGCCTGCGATTACCGTCCCTTGCGGGTTCACGCCCTCGGGCTTGCCCATCGGCATGCAACTCATCGGCCCGGCATTCAAGGAGGCCCGCCTGTTCCGGCTGGCTTACCTCTACGAGCAAGCGACCCAGTGGCATCTGGCGCCGCCGCCGTGCGGGGGATGAATTCTTCCGGTGGCTTCGCCCGGGATTCGAGCGGCTGCGGATCGACACTTCGACCGGTTAGGGAGGAACTCGTGACGCAGAGAAGACTTTCCATTCTCGTCGCCGCTTTGTTGATCGGCGGCGGCGGCTCGGCGCTCGCCAGGCAGCAGCAACCGCCGGATTCGCGATCCCTGGGCGGGCTCCGCTGGCGGGAAATCGGCCCTTACCGCGGCGGCCGCGTTGAAGCCGTCACCGGCATCCCCGGCGATCCCTACGTTTTCTACTTCGGCGCCGTCGCCGGCGGCGTCTGGAAAACCACTGACGGCGGGCTCAATTGGCAGCCGCTGTTCCAGCACGAGCCGGTGGCTTCGATCGGCGCCATCGCCTTGGCTCCCTCCGACCGCAATATCCTCTACGTCGGCACCGGCGAGGCGTGTCTGCGCAACGACATCACCTACGGCGACGGCGTCTACAGGTCGCTGGACGGCGGCAGGACCTGGACCCATCTGGGCCTCGACGATACCCGGCACATCGCCCGGGTGATCGTCGATCCCCGCGATCCCAATCTGGTTCTGGTCGCCGCCGTCGGCCACGCCTTCGGGCCCAACACCGAGCGCGGCGTCTTCCGCACCACCGACGGCGGCCGAACGTGGCAGAAGGTGCTCTACAAGGACGAAAATACCGGCGCCGCCGATTTGGTTGCCGACCCGGCCAATCCCCACATCCTCTACGCCGCTCTCTACCAGGAACGCCGCGAGCCCTGGACTTTCACCAGCGGCGGGCCCGGCAGCGGCATCTACAAGTCCACCGACGAAGGACTCACCTGGACCCAACTCGCCGGCCACGGCCTGCCCGTCGGCGCGATCGGCCACGTCGCTCTTGCCGCCGGCGCCGACGGCGAACGCGTTTATGCCTTGATCGAGGCGGAGAAGGGCGGCCTGTACGTTTCGAATAACGCGGGCGAGTCCTGGGCCCTGGTCAACGACGAACACCGCCTCTGGCAGCGCGCCTGGTATTTCATCCACATCTTCGCCGATCCCCGTCGCACCGATACCCTCTGGGTGTTGAATTTCTCCGTATTCCGCAGCGAGGACGGCGGCCGGTCGTTCGATCCCATCGTCGCCCCCCATGGCGACAACCACGATTTGTGGATCGATCCCTCCGACTCGAGCCGGGCGATTCTCGGCAACGACGGCGGCGCCACTATCACCGCCGATTACGGCCGCACCTGGACCACCCAGGACAATCAGCCTACCGCCGAGTTTTACCACGTCATCGTCGACAACCGCTTCTTCTACCGCGTCTACGGCGCCCAGCAGGACAATTCCACCGTCTCGATCGCCAGCCGAACCGATCACGGCGCGATCGATCGCACCGACTGGTACGCGGTGGGAGGGGGCGAAAGCGGCTACATCGCTCCCGATCCCGCCGATAACGACGTGGTGTACGCCGCCGGCTACGGCGGCACCGTGACCCGGATGGACGTCCGCACCGGCCAGGCGCAATTGGTTTCCCCCTGGCCGCAATTCACCGACGGCCGCTACGCCGCGCAGATGAAACACCGGTTCAATTGGACCGCACCGCTGGTGGCTTCGCTGCACGAGCCCCACGCCGTCTACTTCGGCGGCGAGGAGCTGTTCAAGACCACCGATGGCGGGATGACTTGGACCGCCATCAGCCCCGACCTCACCCGCAACGACAAGAGCAAGCAGCAGAGCTCCGGCGGACCCATCAGCAAGGACGACGCCAGCACCGAGTACTACGACACCATCTTCACCGTGGCCGAGTCCTCGGCGGTGAAGGACCAAATCTGGGTGGGTACGGACGACGGGCTCATCTGGCTCACCCGCGACGGCGGCAAGAACTGGAAAAACGTCACTCCCAAGGACATTCCCGAATGGAGCTGCATCAGCCTGATCGATGCCTCCGCCCACGACCCCGGCACCGCCTACGCGGCCGTCGACCGCCACAAGCTGGACGATCTGGCTCCCTACGCCTACAAAACCACCGACTTCGGCAGGACGTGGACCAAGATCACCGCCGGTATCCCCTCCGGCTCATTCCTCCACGTCGTTCGCGAAGATCCCGCCCGCCGCGGACTGCTCTTCGCCGGCACCGAAACCGGCGTCTTCGTCTCGTTTGACGACGGCGCCAACTGGCAATCGCTCCAGTTAAATCTGCCCACGGTGCCGGTGCACGATCTGGCCATCAAGGGCGACGACTTGGTGGCCGCCACACACGGCCGCTCGTTCTGGATACTGGACGACATCAGCCCACTCCGCCAGTGGCAAGCCGCCGGCGCGACCGCCCCAGTTCACCTCTTCAAGCCCGCCGCGGCCTACCGCGTGCTCGGCGCCGGCGGATTCGGCGGCGGAGGCGGCGCCGTCGGAGCGAATCCACCGAGCGGCGCGGTGCTGTATTACAGCTTGAGTTCCGTGCCGCAATCGGAAATCACCCTGCAGATTCTCGACCGTGCCGGCAACGTGGTTCGCTCCTATTCCAATCATCCGAAGCCGGTGATTCCTCCGCTCGAACCGGAACGGCCAGTGGGGCAGTTGGCCGTCGCCCTGCCCGCCCGCGCCGGCCTCAACCGCTTCGTTTGGGATTTGCATTACGCGCCGCCCGAAGGTGTTCCCGGAGCGGTGTATATGGAAGGCGGCCAACTCTCCGGCCCCGTTGCCGTCCCCGGCGAATACACCGTTCGCCTCGAAGCCGGCGGCCAGACCGTCACTGCGCCCTTGCTCGTCAAGGGCGATCCCCGCACCAAGGCCTCCGCCGAGGCGCTCGCGAAGCAGCTTGAACTCGCGCTCAAGATCCGCGATCGCATCACCGAGGTCCACCACACCGTCAATCTGATTCGCGGACTCGATGCCCAGTTGAAAATGATCGATCAGCGCGTTGGAGGCGATGCCCGCAACCAGCCCATCCTCGATGCCGCCGATCAGTTGGACCGAAAAGCCATTGCCGTCGAAAGCGAGCTCTTCCAAATCAAGAAACGCAGCGTCAAGGATTCGTTCAACTACGGCGGCCGCTTGAACGACATGTACATTGCTCTCGAGGGCTACGTCGACCGCACCGATGACGCGCCCACCGCTCAGGATTACGAGGTACTCGCCTACCTCGACTCGCAGCTCCAGCCCCAGCTCGACAAGTGGCGCGCCATCGTTACCGGAGATTTGCCCGCGTTCAATCGCCTGCTCGACCAGGGGCATATCGGCCCGGTGGGCTTGCCGTCGGCGGAGTCGACGCCGCGGCAGGGCCATTGAAGCCCCGCTCCTCCGCCGCGGCGGCCCGGGACCGGCAGGGGCAAATGAGTGTCTTTGCACGCGCGAAATCAATCGAGCGTTTGGTGGCGGAGGCGGCGAGCCGCCCTCACTCCCTGAAACGCGCCCTCGGCCCTCTCGATCTCGCCATGCTCGGAGTGGGCGCCATCATCGGCGTGGGAATTTTCGTGCTCACCGGCCAGGCCGCCGCCGAATATGCCGGCCCGGCCATCATCTTCTCGTTCCTGCTGGCCGGGGTTGCCTCCGCCTTCGCCGCGCTCTGCTATTCGGAAATGGCCACGATGCTTCCCATCGCCGGCAGCGTCTATAGCTACGCCTATGCCACGATGGGCGAGCCGGTGGCCTGGCTCGTCGGCTGGGATTTGATCCTTCAGTATTCGCTTGCCCCGGCGATGGTCTCGGTAGGATGGTCCGGCTACGTTGTCAGCTTACTGGGCGACTTGGGCCTGCGTTTCTCCGCCAGGCTCGCTTCCCCTCCGCTGGCCTACGATTCGGCTCACCACGTCTGGCGGCTTACCGGCGCTGTTGTGAACCTGCCCGCCGCGCTCATCGTTTTGGCAGCCACCATCCTGCTGGTGGTTGGGATTCGCGAATCGGCCACCGCGAATACGATCGTGGTGGTCGTCAAGGTCGCGGTCGTGATCGCGTTCATCCTCGCCGGGGCATTCTTCGTTCACGTTGTCAATTGGCGCCCGTTCATTCCCCCCAACGGCGGCTCGTTCGGCCAGTTTGGCTGGAGCGGGGTGTTGCGCGGGGCCAGTGTCGTCTTTCTGGCTTACGTCGGTTTCGACGCCGTCACTACCGCGGCCCAGGAATCCAAAAACCCGCAGCGCGACTTACCCGTTGGCGTCATCGCCAGCCTGGCGGTGTGCGCGCTCTTGTACGTCCTGGTCGCGGTGGTGCTCACCGGCCTGGTGCCCTACGCGCGGCTGAACGTGCCCGATCCGATTGCCGTGGGCATCAACGCCACCGGGCTCGCGTGGCTGAGGCCGCTCATCAAGATCGGCGCTATCGCCGGGCTCAGCACCGTGGTTTTGGTCACCCTACTAGCGCAAACCAGGATCTTCTGGGTGATGGCCGGCGACGGGTTGCTGCCCCAGGCGATGGCCAAGGTCCACCGGCGCTTTCGCACCCCCTACGTCACCACCATCGGCACCGGCGCCGGGGTCATGCTGCTGGGCGCGCTGTTCCCCATCGACGTGATTGCGGAGTTGATGAGCATGGGCACGCTGCTGGCGTTCGCGGTGGTCTGCGCCATCGTCCTGATGATGCGCTTTACCGCTCCCGCGACCCCGCGCCCCTTCCGCGCCCCGTGGGTCCCGTTCACACCCGTTGCCGGCATGCTCACCTGTTTCTACCTGATGAGCGGGTTGCCGGGAGAAACGTGGGTTCGTTTCGTGGTTTGGCTGGCGGCGGGCGTCGTGGTCTACGCCACCTACGGCCGCAGCCATAGTGTGCTCGCGGACAGCCGGAATGTGAGTGTGAGGGGGGATGCCCGCTGACCCGCGTGACCCCGGCGGGCCTCAGTTCGATGCCAGGATCCGACGGCTCGCCAGCAGCCGGGTCGCTCGCAGTTGGGTGGGCGACATCCCAGTGTATTGACGCACCATCCGGCACAGGTGGCTCTGGTCGAAGTATCCGGTGCGCGCGGCGATTTCAGCGATCGACAGGTCCGAATTAAGAATCTCGCGGCAAGCGGCCTCGATTCGCAATCGCCGGACGTACTCGCCCACGCTGCACAGATAGCGTTTCCGGAATCCCCGCGCGATCGATACTGGATGAACGTCCACCTGCGCGCCCAGCTCGCCCAGCGTCAGCGGCTCGTTGTATCTCGCCCGCAGGATTTCCATTACCCTGCTGAGCCAGTCCCCGGCTCCGTCCTCGGCTCCCGCCGCCTGCGGCCGGAACACCTCCGCCAGCAATTCGAGCGAGAGTCCTTCGAGCGCCAGGGCCGATGCGGGATCGGAGTTCTGCAATTCACGGTGCAGTCTCCGCCCCAACTGGATCACGTAGCCGCTCTCGAACACCATGCGGCTGGTGGGGCTGACGCCGTAATGTTTCAGCCGGTCCAGTTGCGGGGAGGGAATTTCCAAGTTCAGAAAGTGAACGAAATCTTCATGCACCCGGTCCCAGTGCGATTCGCCCGGCGCGTGGAAGATCAATTGGCCGGCTTTGTGTTCCCAGGTCTTGCCGCAATAGCATTCGGCATAGCATCCCCGCAGAACGAAGGACACGTAAGCCAGTTCGTGACAATGCTCGGGAACGAACTCGTGGGAACGGCACGCCGTCTCGGTCAGCAGGAAACCTGTGCACTGGCGCCGGCCGAGGAGGGTGCCGTAAAACTGTCCGCGGACAACTCGCATGCGGGAATGCCCCTTCGAATGGTGGGGATTCTTTGTATCACGCCCTCCCGGCCCAGGCAAACAATTTCTGCCTTCGTCCCCCACTGGGGCGCGCCCGCTCTGCGGCCGGTGAAACAGTTGTTTCCTGCGCCCGCTGGCTCATCCCGTCTCGGCGGTGGTTGGCGTCTCCCGGGGCAGGCTCGGCGCTCCCGGTCGACGCAGCCGTCGATGAAGCCCCACACCCGCTCGCCACGCCAGCAGCGCTGCTACCACCGCCGCGTAGCGCAGCGGCCGGCGAACGTCGGATTTCACCAGCCAGTAATAGTGGATCGCGCCGGCGGTCGCGCTCAGGTAGATCGCTCGATGCAGCCTCTGCCAGCGTTTGCCGCCCAGCCGCCGTATCCAGCCGGCGGTCGATGTCATCGCCAGCGGAATCATCAGGACGAACCCGGTGAATCCGGCGGTGATGAACGGCCGCTTGTGGACGTCCTTCCACATGCTCGCGACGTCGAAAAACTGGTCCAGCCAGATGTAGGTGGTGAAGTGGAGGCAGCCGTAAAAAAACGCAAAGAGGCCGAGCATCCGCCGGTAACGGATCAGCGCGGGCATCCGCAGCAGTTTTCGCAGCGGAGTGACGGCCAGAGTAATCAGCAGGAACCGCAGCGTCCAGTCGCCGGTGGCGTGGGTGATGAACTCAATCGGGTTGGCGGTCAGCTCATGATGCAGCGCTTCCCAGCCCAGCAGGCCGAGCGGACCCAGGCACGCGAGGAACACCGCCGCCTTCGTCCACTTGCTCGTGAGAATCGAATTCACCGGTTGGCCGCCGCCTCAGAAATATTTCCGCAGGTCCATCCCCGCGTACAGGCTCGCCACCTGGTCCCCGTAGCCGTTGAACATCAGCGTCGGCCGCTTAAAGAATTCTCCCAGCCGGCGCTCCCTGGCCTGGCTCCAGCGGGGATGGTCGACGTTGGGATTGACGTTCGAATAGAAACCGTATTCGTGGGCGTTCTCGGTGTTCCAACTGGTTGGCGGCTGGCTCTTCACGAATCGCACTTTCACGATCGATTTGATGCTCTTGAATCCGTACTTCCAGGGAATCACCATCCGCACCGGCGCGCCATCCTGGTTGGGCAGCGTTTGCCCGTACATCCCCACGCAGAGCAGTGTCAGCGGGTGCATCGCTTCGTCCAGCCGCAGTCCCTCCACGTAGGGATATTCGAGCCCGGTGCCTTGCGCCCAGGCCATCACCCCGGGATTGAAATAGGTTTCGAAAGCCACGAATTTCGCCTTCGGGGTCGGCTCGACGAGTTTCGCCAGCGTGCTGAAACTGTAGCCGATCCATGGCACGACGATCGACCACGCCTCCACGCACCGGTGGCGGTAAATCCGCTCCTCGAGCGGGGCCAGCTTCAGGATCTCGTCGATGGCGAACTTGCGCGGCTTCGCCACTTCCCCTTCGACCGAAACCGTCCATGGCGAGGTGCGGAAATTCTGCGCGTTTCGCGCGGGATCGCCCTTGTCGCTGCCGAATTCGTAAAAGTTGTTGTAATGAGTCACGTCCTCGAACGGCGTCGGCTTCTCGCCGGTGCTGAACGGTCCTTTGACGACTCCGCTCAATTGGCTGGCGGCCAGAACGCTCGTGCCCGGTGAAACCAGCTTCCCCAGGCTGCGCCCCGTCAGCCAAATCGCTCCCGCCGCCGACAGCTCGGCGAGGAACTTCCGTCGATTCAGGTACACGCTCTTCGGCGTCACATCGGCATCGCTCAGTTCGGCGGCGCGCTTGATGAGCACAGGCAGTCTCCCGGTTCGCTCGAGTGTTGTTTCCTCAATGGTGATTGGATGCCCCAATCCAAGCCAAGTTACAACCCCGGCGCTCGGCTTGTGTCCCGCCTATACCACGGATATCGCTCGATACACCGGACATTTCCAGGGCGGGAGCGGATTGCGCGGGCCTGCGCCAGAGGCGGCGGCGTCACTGATGGCGCAGCGCCACCATCGGATCGACGCGCGCTGCCCGCCAGGCAGGGATGTAACAGGCGGCCAGAGACACGGCAACCAGGAGCAGCGTCACGAACACGTACGTCACGGTGTCGGCGGCGCCGACGCCGAACAAGACACTGCGGAACAGGCGCGTCAGGCCCAGCGCGCCCGCCAGGCCGATCCCCACGCCAACCAGCGTGAGCCGCGCGCCGCGACCGAGCACCAATTTCCTGACGACGGCCGGATGAGCGCCGAGAGCCATGCGGATGCCGATTTCATGAGTGCGCTGGCGGACCCCGTAGGCGATGACGCCGTAGAGTCCGATGGCGGCCAGCGCCAGCGCCAGGCCTCCAAACACCCCGACGAACGTCCCGGCCATGTGCAGAGTGAACGTGCGGGCGCTGGTTCGCGCCTCGAGCGTCGATATATCGTAGACGGGAAGATCGGCGTTGAGCCGGTGAATCGCGTCGGTCACCGTTTCCGCCGCCGCCAGCGGATCGCCGGCGGTGCGCACATGCAGGACGGCGTCGGGCGTGTAGGACTGAAACAGGGGAAGGTACAGGAACGGGTGCGGCGGCTCGTTCAGGTCGTAATAATCGGTGGTTTGCACGACGCCGACGATTGTCGCCCAGTGGCCCTCGATTTTCATTCTCTTTCCGATGGCGTCCTGCCCGGCCCAGTAGCGGCCAGCGAGCGCCTGGTTGACAATCACCACCGGCGCCGAACCGGAAGAATCGCCGGTGTTGAAATCACGGCCGCGGACGAGCGGAATCCGCATGGTTGCGAAGTAGTCCGGACTGATGTGCGCGAAGCCGGCGGTGATTGCCTCGTGCGGCCCGGGCACGTAGCCCTCCGGCGTGAAGCTGATGCCGCTGGCGCCGAAACCCAGCGGAACCCAGTCGGCGAGGCAGGCGGCGCGGACGCCGGAGAGCGCGCGGGCGTTTTGCAACACCTGGCGGTGGAAAGCGATTCCGTCAGCGGGCGCATAGCCGTTGGGATACAGGTCGTAGGACTCGAGCAGCACATTGCGGGGATCGAAGCCGGGATCGAACTGGTGGGTGGCGCGGAAGCTGCGGATGAACAGTCCCGCCGAAACCAGAAGGCCGAGGGAGAGCGCGATCTGGGCGATGGCCAGGGCGTTCGAGAGCCTGGCTTTCCTGCCGCCACCGGCGACGCTGCCGGCCTCTTCCTTGAGCACGTTCGCCGGCTGGATGCCCACGGCGCGCAGCGCCGGCAGCATCCCGAACAGCATGGTGGTAACGATCGATAGCAGGAGCGTGGCGAGCAAAACGCGGCGATCGATGGTCACCGAAATCCAGATCGGCAGATTGCTTACCGGCGCGAAATTCATGAATTGCCCGGCGGCCCAGAAGGTAAGCAGCAGCGCCAGCGCTCCGCCGGCCAGCGACAGGGTCAGGCTCTCGAGCAGCAGTTGCCGCACCAGCCGCGCCCGCCCCGCCCCGAGCGAGAGCCGGATCGCCAGCTCCCGCTGGCGCGAAATCCCGCGCGCCAGCAGCAGATTCGCCAGATTGGCGCAAGCGAGCAGCAGCACCGCCCCTGCAAGCGCCATCAGGATCGGCAGCAGCTTCGAGAAAAAGGCGTTTGCGCCGTTGGGCGCGCGCCACAACGGATAGAGAGTGATTCGGTTCTCTCCGCGATGGGAATCGGGATACTGCCGCGCCAACTGACCCTCCAATGTGGTCAGTTCCGCCTGCGCCCGTTCGCGGTCCACGCCCGGCCGCAGCCGTCCCAGTACCTGAAGCCATTGGGTGCCGCGATCGACCAGTTGGTTCGCCGCTCCGGGCGCCAGTTCCGGCGTCATCGTCACCGGCATCCATAATTCAGCGCGCAGCCCCGAGTAGCTGCCCTGAAAAACGGGCGGGGTGACTCCGATGACGGTGAACGGATGGGTGTTGATATCAATCGTGCGCCCGACGATCGACCGGTCGCCGCCGAAACGCCGCTGCCACAGCCGATAGCTGATCAGCGCCACCGGAGCCCCGTTGGCCGCGGTGTCTTCCGACGGCAGGAATCCGCGGCCGAGCACAGGTTGCACGCCGAGCACGGGGAAATAATTCGATGTCACCAGCATGCCCCACACGCGTTCCGGTTTTTCCTTTCCCGTGAGGCTCATCGGCCCCATCGAGTAAGCTGTCATCCCGGAAAAGCTCGTATCGCGCTCACGCAGATTCTTGAAATCCGGATAGGAGAGCGAGCCTGCGATATTGTGGGTTGCGGCGACCACTTCAGCGCCGTGTGTGAGGCCGGGTATGGGGTTGAGCAGGGTGGCGTTGACCCAAGTGAAGATGGTGCTGTTGGCGCCGATGCCCAGTGCCAAGGTGAGAACGGAAATGGCAATGAAGCCGGGCGCTTTGGCGAGAACCCGGAAGGAAAATCGCAAGTCGCGCCACAATTCTGTCATGACGGCCTCTCCGGCCGTGGGATGGCGCCGGCTATCGTGATCGGCATTCCCACGATGGATTCGGGCGGTTTCCCGTAATCTACTTCCGGCGGGCGCCAAATGCAACGGTTGGCCGGGTTGGAAGTTCCCCGCCCTCGGAGCGGCAGCGCCTGACCTGTGCTCTCCGGCGCCCGCTTTCGATTCCCGGTGTTCCTGCGCCCGCCTGCCCGCCTTCTATCTTCCGCGCGTTCGCCCCTTGCTTCGGTCGGCCCGCCAGCGTATGCTCCCGCCGATTTTCCGCGTCTTGCTTGGGAGGACCTTATGCGGCCTACTGGGTGGTTGGGGCGGGTGGCCGTCGCTGGTTTCACCTCGGCTCTGGCGCTCGCGGCGGTTACCCTCGCCGGGCGAACCCGAGTCGCCCGTGCCCAATCGAATGAATATCCGCCGGCTTTCTTCAAAGCGCTGAAGTGGCGCAACATCGGTCCCGTTCGCGGTGGGCGCTCGATCGCCTCCGCCGGCTCGCCCTCGCGCCCAAACGAGTATTACTTCGGCGCCGTCGGCGGCGGCCTCTGGAAAACCACCGATGGCGGCATCACCTGGAGTCCGGTGACCGACGGCCAGATTCACAGCTCCTCGGTCGGCGCGGTCGCCGTCGCCGAGTCCAATCCCGACGTCGTCTATATCGGCATGGGCGAGGCCTGCCTGCGGGGGAACATCATGCAAGGGGACGGCGTGTATAAATCCACCGACGCAGGCAAAACGTGGCGCAACGTGGGCCTCGGAGATACCCAGACGATCGCCCGCATCCGAGTCGAGCCGGCGAATCCGGACGTCGTCTACGTCGCCGCGTTCGGTCATCCTGCCGCCCCCAACGACGCCCGCGGCGTGTACCGCTCCCGTGACGGCGGGCAAACCTGGCGGCGCGTCCTGTTCCGCGACGCTCAAACCGGCGCCATCGATCTCTCGATGGATCGCAACCACCCCAACGTTCTCTATGCCGCGCTTTGGCAGGCTTACCGCAAGTCGTGGACGATGTCCAGCGGCGGTCCCGGGAGCGGGCTGTTCAAAACCACAGACGGCGGCGACACGTGGACCGAACTCACCCGGAATCCCGGCATGCCCCGCGGGGTCATCGGCCGCATCGGCGTCGCCGTGTCTGCGGCCGATTCCAGCCGCGTTTACGCCCTGGTGGAGGCGAGCGACGGCGGCGTGTTTCGCTCCGACGACGGCGGCGCCACGTGGACCAAAACCAACGGCGATCGCAAGCTGCGCCAGCGCGCTTTCTACTACACCCATATCTTCGCCGACCCGAAAAACCGCGATGCCGTCTACGCGCTGAACACCGGCTTCTACAAATCCACCGACGGCGGCAAGACCTTCAATACGGTGATTCGCCCGCCGCACGGCGATAACCACGATTTGTGGATCGATCCGCTGGACCCGATGCGCATGATCAGCAGCGACGACGGCGGCGCCACCGTCTCGGTCGACGGCGGCAAGACGTGGACCCCGGAAACCTATCCTACCGCCCAGCTTTACCACGTCGCCCTCACCAGGGATTTTCCCTTCCAGGTTTGCGGCGCCCAGCAGGACAACTCCACCGTCTGCGTCCAGAGCCTCGCCGTCGCAGGCGGCTTCGGCGGCGGCGGGCGCCCCGCCTTCCCCGCTCTTTACCCGGTCGGGGGCGGCGAGAGCGGCTACATCGCGCCCAGCCCAGTCAACCCCAACGTCTTCTACGCCGGCAGCCAGGGCGCGTTGATCGATCGCTACGACCGCAGTACCGGCCAGACCCGCGACATCGAGGTTTATCCCCGCTTCTTCTCTGGCGAAGCCGCAGGCACCCTGCCCGATCGCTGGCAGTGGACTTTCCCGATCGTGTTTTCCCCGCTCGATTCCGGCGTCCTCTACACTTCTTCCCAATTCCTCTACGAAACCACCACCGACGGACAAAATTGGCGCAAGATCAGCCCCGATCTCACCCTGCACGATCCCGCCACGCTGGGCGATTCCGGCGGCCCCATTACCCACGACATGAATGGCCCGGAAATCTTCGGCACCATATTCACTATCGCGCCCTCCCGCAAGGAGCGGGGAACCATCTGGACCGGTTCCGACGACGGCCTGGTTTACATCACCCGGGACGGCGCCAGCCATTGGACCAACGTCACCCCGCCCGGCCTGCCCCATCTCGGCCGGGTCAGCTTGATCGACGCTTCGCCCAGCGACGCCGGTGGCGCTTACGTCGCCGTAAACAATTACCTCCAGGACGATCGCGCGCCTTACCTCTACCGCACCCACGATTACGGCAAGACCTGGAAAACTATCGTCAGCGGCATCCGCCCGGGCGATTACCTCCACGCCGTTCGCGAGGATCCCCAGCGGCCCGGATTGCTCTACGCCGGGGCCGAGCACGGCATCTACGTCTCGTTCGACGACGGCAACAACTGGCAGTCGCTTTCGCTCAATCTGCCCGATACGCAGGTCGCCGATATCGCCGTCAGCGATCACGATCTGGTGATCGCCACCCACGGCCGCTCGTTCTACGTGCTGGACGATATCGATGTCCTTCGCCAGCTCACTCCCCAAATCGCCCAGGGCGCCGCACTCCACCTCTTCGAGCCCGAAGACGCCGTCCGGCGCGTGTGGCCCCTGGCCATCGATTACTACCTGCCCGCCAAGGCCGATGAGGTCACCATCGACATCATCGACTCGGCCGGCAACGTCATCCGCAGCTTCACCGGCCAACCGGAAAAGCCCGGCGCCAAGCCCGCCCCCGCCGAAGAAGAGGAGTTTCGCCAGCCGCCGCCGAAAGTGGGCATCGACGCCGGGCTCAATCGTTTCGTTTGGGATTTGCGCTATCCCGGCGCCGTCACTTTTCCGGGAATGGTGCTTTGGAGCGCGCGCGTAGATCAGGGACCATTCGCCCTTCCCGGCCGCTATCGGGTGAGAGTGACTGCCGGCGGCAACGCCCAGACGGACTCGTTCCAGATCATCGAAGATCCTCGCGTCACCGCCAGCGCCGCCGACCTCCAGGCGCAATTCGATCTCGAGGTGAAAGTGCGCGACAAGGTCAGCCAGGCCAATCAGGCGGTGATCACCGTCCGCCGCCTGCGCGGCGAGATCGACGACCGGCTGGCGAAGTCCCCGGCCGCCGCGGTGCATTCGGCCGGCGACGCCCTCGTCAGCAAGCTAAGCGGCGTCGAGGAAGCCGTCTATCAGGTGCAGAACCGCAGCAATCAGGATCCGCTCAACTTCCCCATCAAGCTCAATAACAAGATCGGCCACCTGATGTCGGTGATCGAAGGCGGCGCCGACGTCAAGCCCACAGACCAGACCTACGCCGCGTTCGAGCGATTGTCGGCCGAACTCGATGCCCAGCTTGCCATCCTCCGCCAGGCTATCGCCGCCGATCTCGCGGCGTTCAATCAACTCCTCGCGGCGCAAAACCTGCCGCCGGTGCCGGCGGAAGCCGGAGAGAAATAGGAAGTTCGGTCGCGGGTCGCCGGCGGGTCAGGATGCGGCTTCACCCGCCCGGCGGACTACAACACGGAGGCAAGCGGCCATGAATCGAATCGCGAAACCGTTTCGATCGTTGCGCTCGGCCGACACCCTGCGGCTTCTCGCTCTCGCCGCCCTTGTCGTGCAGCTAGGCTGCCTGCGCCCCCGGCCCCCCGCCGGCGCCGCGGCGCCCTACGACGTTCTTATCAAGAACGGACGCATCCTCGACGGCAGCGGCAATCCCTGGTACTGGGGCGACCTCGCCATTCGCGGCGATCGCATCGCGGCCATCGGCAAGCTCGGCGACGCCCCGGCCAAGCGGGTGATCGACGCCTCCGGCCGCGACGTCGCTCCCGGCTTCATCGATATGCTCGGTCAGTCGGAAATGTCGCTGCTGGTGGATAACCGGTCCCAAAGCAAGCTCTCACAGGGCATCACCTCCGAAATCACCGGTGAAGGCCGCTCGATCGCTCCCCAGGACGATTTGACCGTCGCCGCCCTGAAGCCTTTCGCCGATCGCTACCATCTCACGATCGACTGGACCACGCTCGAGGGCTATTTCCGCCGCCTCGAAAAGCAGGGCACCCCCATCAATATCGGCACTTACGTCGGCGCCGCCCAAGTGCGCATGGCGGTGCTCGGCGCCGTCGATCGCGCGCCCACCCCGGCCGAGCTTGAACGCATGCAATCGATGGTGGCCGAGGCGATGAAGGACGGCGCGTTGGGCCTCTCCACAGCGCTGATTTATCCCCCCGGCCACTACGCGAAAACCGATGAACTGATTGCTCTCGCGAAAGTCGCCGCCCCGTATGGCGGCGTCTACGCCACTCATATGCGCAGCGAAGGCTTCAGCGAGAACCAGGCGCTGGATGAAGCCATCGAAATCGGCCGCCAAGCTCGGATCCCCGTCGAAATTTTTCATTTGAAAGTCAGCGGTAAGTCGCGCTGGGGCGGAATGCCCAAGATCATCGCCAAAATCGAGACCGCCCGGAACGCCGGAATCGACGTTCGCGCCGATATGTATCCTTACCTCGCCGGCGCCACCGCCTTGTCCTCCGCCCTGCCTCCCTGGGTGGCCGACGGCGGCATGCAGAAATTGCTCGACCGGCTCCGCGATCCCGCCGTTCGCCAGCGCGTCAAGACCGAAATGGCCGCCGACCACCCCGATTGGGAGAATCTCTATTTCGATTCCGGAGGCCCTTCCGGCGTCCTGCTGGCTTACGTCATCAATCCCGATCTCAAGCCATACGAGGGTATGACCGTCGAGCAAATGGCCCGCGCCGAGCACAAGCAGCCGCTCGACGCCATGTTCGATTTCATCCTCGCCGACCAGGGCCGCACCGGCGCGCTCTATTTCATCGCCAACGAGAAAGATCTACAGTACGGCCTCGAGCAGCCGTTCACCAGCATCGGCCTCGATGCCAACGAAATGTCGCTCGACGGCCCGCTCTTCTCCCCGCACGCCCATCCCCGCACGTTCGGCTCAATGCCCCGCTTCCTCGGCCATTACGTTCGCGAATTGCACCTGGTGAGCTGGGAAGAGGCGGTCCGCAAAATCACTTCCCTGCCAGCCCAGCGTGAGCATCTGACCGGCCGCGGCCTGCTCGAGCCCGGCTATTTCGCCGATATCACCGTCTTCAATCCCGATACCATCATCGACAAAGCCACCTACACCCAGCCCGCACAGCTTTCGGTCGGCGTCGATTACGTGTTCGTCAACGGCCAACTCGAATTCGATCGCGGCAAGCTCACCGGAGTCGCCGCCGGCCGGCCACTGCGCGGACCCGGCTGGCATCCCGTCGAACCCCCCGCCACCGGGCCCAAAGCGATGCGATTCGATCCCTAGGCTGGCGGCGACGCAGTCTCATCCTTGCGCCGCCCTTCCCCGTTCTCCCGCTCCGGCCATTGCCCTGTGACCCGGAAACGGGTTACAAAGGAGCGATGCGGGTGGCCCAAATGCGCAGCGTGGAAAAGAGCGTCTAAACCCCGGCCGATGGGCGCCCTGTTCTTGATCGTCGGCATTGGTTTCCTGCTGGGAATGCGCCACGCTACCGATCCCGATCACGTCATCGCAGTCACTACGATCGTCGCTCGCCAGCGCTCTTACCGCCATGCGATGTTCGTCGGCGCGATTTGGGGCGTGGGCCACACCGCCACCATTTTCGGCGTCGGTTCGGCGATCATCCTGTTCGGGGTGGTGATTCCGCCGCGCATCGGTCTGTCGATGGAATTGTGCGTGGGCCTGATGCTGATTCTGCTTGGCGTTCTTAACCTCACCGGCATTACTCGCTGGATCACCCGGCGCTTCACTCGCGATGCCCTTACGGCCGCCGCCGGCAGCCAAAGCCATTCGCTGGGGTCGTTCGCGCCGAGGCCGGGCGATCCGGCGTCGCAGACGCGGGTCGAGCGCACAGGGAACAAGCTGGGGTTGTACCAGGCGCTTCGCCCGCTCCTGGTGGGCGTAGTGCATGGGATGGCAGGTTCGGCGGCGGTGGCGCTACTCGTCCTCGCCGCTATTCCCAAGCCCGCCTGGGGCGTGGTTTATCTGCTGATTTTCGGCGCGGGGACCATCGCCGGCATGACGTTGATTACAGCAGCCATTGCCGTGCCGTGCGTCCGCAGTTTCGGGCGCTCCGCCCGGCTGAACGACGCATTGGCACTGGGCTCGGGACTGCTGAGTCTCGCCTTCGGAGTCTTTATCGCCTACCGGATCGGCATTGTCGACGGCCTCTTCACCAGGCACCCGAACTGGGTGCCGCACTAAAAGCCGCCGGGCTGCGTCACCACCCCTCGAGCGAACGTTTCCGCGGAGCGCCTGAAGATCCGCCAGAGCAGCAGCAGCGGCCGGGACGAGTCGTCGCCAGCCCGCCTCACCGCGCATTCTCGGCTACAGGCAATTCCTGCGCGTTGACCGCCTGCCACCGGCCGGCGCGGTAGGCGAAAACGTCGGTGAACAGCGTCTTTCGATTTGTCCCTGGCCCGCTCGCCACCACCATCCCGTTCACAATCCCCACATTCCCATAGATCCGCACGCGCATCTGCTCGAAATGGCTCGCTTGGCTCCGCTCGGGCGCGGGATGGCTGCGCATGTAACCGAGCTGCTCCTGCTTGGTGATGATTCCCGCCGGCAGCACGTGAAGGAAGTCAGCCGCTAGGATCGCATCCAGCGCCTGCGGGTCGTTTTCCACCGCCAGCCAGTGGTTTTCCAGATCGAGCAGCTGCCGTTGGGCTTCCTTGACGGATGGCAGCCGGCGATTCGCTTGCTGCGGCAGGGAGCGGGCCGGCGAACCAATCCAAAGGAGTACCGCAAGCCAGAGCAGTCTCATTGGCGTGACCTCCAACCGGTTTGGCGAACGGGAGGGGGATCGATCCCATCGCCTGCGCGCCGGCCGCCGCGGGTCCACGATGGCGCATTTCCGGAAAGGCTTTGCCGCCGCCTTGGGGAACGGCTACCAGCCTTCGCGAGCCCGCAGCGCGGTGATGTGCGCCACGTGGTGCCGGCTGTGCCAGGCGTAGAGCGCCAGCGTCGTATCCACGGCAAGAACGCCCATCTCCGGATGACGCAAGGTCCTTTTCCACTCGGCGGGTGAAAGCGATTCCAGCAGAATCACCCAGCGCTTGTGCAGGTTCTCGAGCAGCGCGAGCGACGGTTCGATCGGGGAGGATTTCGCGTCCGCAAGCTCCGCCCACCGCGCTTCGTCGTACACCTTGATGGCCGGCTCGTTCTCGGTAAGCGCCAGGCGAAACCGGATGTAGGCGTTCATGTGGCTGTCGGGGACGTGGTGCGCCACCTGGCGGACGGTCCACCCCCCGGGCCGGTAGGGCGTGTCGAGCTGCGCGTCGCTCAGACCGGTCACGGCCGCGCGCAGGCGTGCGGGAGCAGCGACGAGGGTGGCGATGAATTCCCGGCGCTGGGCCTCGGTGACGGCTTGGACGCGCTGAAATTTGCCCACCGGGTAGCGCAGGTCGGGCTGAGCGGCAGTGGCCATGTTGCCTCCTGAAAGCGCGATGCTCCTGGCCGAGGCCCCCGCCCGGATCCCGGTTGGCAACCAACATAATCCGCTCGCCGCGCGGACGCAACCGTACGAGGCGGCTCTTCGATGGTCCGCCCGCTCAAGCGTAGTCGAAAAGCGTCATGAAGCCGAAGTCCATGTGCAATTGCTGATGGCAGTGGAACAGCGTCAGGCCGGGGTTGTCGGCTACGAAATCAATCTCCGTTTCCTGGTAGCCGCCCAGCATCACCACGTCTTTCAGGATACCCGCCGTCGGCTTTCCCGCCACGCGAGTCAGCTCGAAACTGTGGCGGTGCAGGTGGATGGGATGGATGTCGTCGCTGGCGTTGCGCATCCGAATGCGGTATCGCTTGCCTTGCTTCACGTGAAACGATGCCGGCGCCATCGCGCCGGTCATCGGGTGAGCGGCACCGTTGATCGTCCATCGGTTGAATCCCGCCTCCGCCGCGTTGTCTTTCCGGAACGTCATCTCGATCGTCTCATCCGGCGCGGGTACGCTCGCTCCCAGCTTCGCGAAACGGGTGTAGTCCCAGCGAACCGGCGGCGGCGCGATCCATTGCGGCTTCCCCCCGTGGCCCGCATATTCGACAACGATGCCCATCCCATGCCGCCGATCGTCGTTCGCGAGATCGCCCAGCACCCATACGCCCGGATGATTCATCGCCACGATGGCGGAGACGCGCTCGGCCGTTCCTATCCAGAGTCCCGGGACCCGCGCCGGGTTCGGCGCCGGGTTTCCGTCGAGCGCCACCACCTGGAACGAGTGGCCGGGCAGCACCAAGCTGCGGATCTCGGTAGCACTCGCGTTCAAGACGTGAAAGAGCACCCGTTCGCCTTGCTTCACCCGGATCGGCTCCCCGTGGCCCAGCATGCGTCCGTTGATCGTGAACGAATCGTAACCGACTTCGTAGCCGCGCGGCATCCCCCGGGCCAGCGACGCCTTCATCGCCGATTCCCCGTCCTGCTCGAGGGCCATCACCGTCGCCGGAGTGAGGAAATCCTGGGCCATGTCGCCGCCGCGGCTGAACGTCGGCTCGAATTCCTTGAGCACGAGAAAAACTTCCCGGTCGTAGTGCCCGGGTTCGCTTCTCGGCTCGATGTACACCGGCCCCGCCTGGCCGCTGTAAAGGCCGCCGGCCAGGTTGGCGCCGGCTCGATTGTGGGTGTGATAGAACCGGAAGCCCGCCGGCTTCGGAACGAACGCGATCCGGCGCATTCCGTGCGGGGGAATGAACGGCGTGCCCTCCTCGGCCGCGCCGTCAACCGCGGCGGGCACGTGCTGCCCGTGCCAGTGAATCTGCTCCGGAGTGTCGGTGTCGTTGTACACGTCCACAACCGGGCGGCGGCCCTCCTTGAAGCGCAGCAGCGGCCCCGGGAATTGGCCGTTGTAGGTGGTGACGGAAATGATTCGGTTCGGCGCAATCTCCACCGGTGACGTTTGGATGTGCAGAGTGTAGTCCGCCGCTTGCGGCTCGCCGGCCGCAACAACGGATTCGGCGGTTCGCTCCCCGGCCTCCGCCGGCGCGAGTATTCCTCGGGGAGAAAGCAGGAATGCTCCCGCCGTCATCCCCGTCGCCTTCAAAAATCGGCGCCTCGATTCCACAAATGGCTTCATGCTGGTTCCCTCCCGGAAATCGCCCGGAGCAGGAGGCGTGAGGCGATCCAGGCCCTCTGTTTATTGGCCCCGCACCGATACCGCCGCCCCGCTGCGGATGGTGTCGGTGGCGTTCAGCACAACCATGTCGCCGTTCCGCAAATCGCCGAACACCTCCGTTTTCCCTTTCACCGTCTCCCCGGTCTTGACCTCAATCCATTCTGCCTTGCCCTCGCGAACCCGAATGACAAAGGTCCGTTCGAGGTCGCTGGCCACAGAGGAAACCGGAACGAACAGGGTCGGGTAAGTGCGCCGCACCGGCCATCGCACCTGGCAGAAGGTGCCCGGAACCAGTTGTCCGCCCGGGTCTCACACACCCAAGTCCACCGGCCTGGACCTGGTATCCAAATCGACGGCATGGCAGGAACATCATCCGGATCATCGAAATTCGGCGCTCATGCCGCGCATTATCCCCCTTTCCCGGGGCGGCGTCCGCTGCGAAAATGCTCCGAGGTCCGAGTCCCCGCCACCCCGGCCGAAAAATCGGCGCTCGCCCGCGGTCCCCGACTGGCGTACACTCCGCTGGCTTTGCGCCTGCCGGTAACTTCCGGCGCGCCGGCCCAAGAACCCCGATGGCCGCCGAAACCGCTCCGCCACCCGTTGCCCTCGCCGCCGGCGCCGTTGGCAAGGTCCGCCGGCGCCTTCTCCCCTTCCTTTTCCTGCTCTACATCGTCTCGTTCCTCGATCGCATCAATATCGGCTTCGCCGCGCTTACGATGAACCGCGAGCTGGCCATCACCAGCCAGCAATTCGGCTTGCTGGCGGGAATCTTCTTTTTCGGCTATTTCGTTTTCGAGATTCCCAGTAACCTGATCCTCCACCGGATCGGCGCGCGTCGCTGGATTGCGCGCATCCTCGTCACTTGGGGGTTCGTCGCCGCGCTCACCGCCCTCGTGCACAGCGTCGCGCAGTTGTATCTGCTGCGGTTTCTGCTGGGAGTGGCCGAGGCCGGGTTCTTCCCCGGCATCATCCTCTATCTCACTTACTGGTTTCGCCAGCGCGACCTGGCGCATGCAGTCGCCCTGTTCATGACCGCCATCGCCGTCTCCAATATCGTCGGCGCACCCCTCTCCGGTTTGATCCTCGACCATATCCACTGGCTTGGTTTCAGCAGTTGGCGCTGGCTCCTCGCCCTCGAAGGGTTGCCCGCGATACTCTGCGGCGTGTTGACACTCCGGCTGCTGCCCGACCGGCCCCGCGACGCGAGGTTCCTCGCTCCGGAGGAGCGCGACTGGCTCACAGCGGAACTGGGCCGGGAGGAGCGCCGCAAGCTCGATGCTCACCCGAGCACCGTCCTTCAGGCAATCGCCAGCCGCCGCGTATGGCATCTCACCGCCGTCTATTTCGCCATGGCGGTCGCGCTGTATGCCGTCGGCATCTGGCTTCCGCAAATCGTTCAATCGTTCTCCAGCCGCTATTCGAACACCAGGATCGGCTTGCTGGTGATGCTGCCTCATCTGGCGGGCTTGGCGGCGATGGTTCCCATCTCGCGCCGTTCCGATCGCACGCTCGAGCGCCGTTACCACTGCTCGCTCCCCGCCATCGTGGGCGGCATCGCGCTGCTGTGTGTGGGCGGCGCCGGGTCGGCCTGGCTTTCGCTGGTTTTGCTTTCGGTGGTGGTGGCGGGAATCTACAGCTTCTACGGACCCTTCTGGGCGCTTCCCACCCAGTTCCTCACTGGATTCTCCGCCGCCGCCGGCATCGCCCTGGTTAATTCCGTCGGCAATCTCGGCGGCTTCCTCGGTCCATACGTGATGGGCGCCATTGGCAAGAGGACCGGCAGCGTCCGCGGCGGCTTGCTGTTTTCCGCGGCGTCCATGTTGCTGGCGGGCATCCTCGTCATCCTCCTCCCGAAAACCGCCGGAGCATCACCCGCGGAGCCCAGCGCGGGAGCTGGGCCATAGAGCCATCAGGCGTCGCCCCTCGCCCAAACCCGGCGCTTTCGCTGTATTCGTCCCCCTGCTACCCTGTGGCCTGACTGCCGGCGGCCGAGCCTGCCGGCAGCCGGATATCGCTCCGGCGCCAGTTCGTCGCCGGCGTCGACCGCTACATTCCCGGGGGAATGGCTATGGCTGCCGAGTCACAGAATTACCACATGAGCGTCGAGGAATTCCGCCGCCGCGGCCGCGAGATGGTGGATTGGATTGCCGACTACTACCAGGAAATCGAATCGTTCCCGGTGATGTCGCGGGCGAAGCCTGGGGAGATCCGCGCTGCTTTGCCCGCCGAGCCCCCCGCCGCCGGCGAATCCTTCGGCGCGATGATGGCTGACGTCGAGCGCGTCATCCTTCCCGGCCTCACCCACTGGCAATCGCCAAATTTCTTCGCGTTTTTCCCTTCCAACACTTCCGGCCCTTCCATCCTCGGCGAGCTGCTCTCCGCCGGACTCGGCGTGAACGGCATGCTTTGGGCCGCCAGCCCTGCCTGCACCGAGCTGGAAACCCACGTGCTGGATTGGTTGGTGGGCATGCTCGGTTTGCCCTCGAGCTTCCTCTCTACCGGCGGCGGCGGAGGAGTGATTCAAGATACGGCTTCGAGCGCCTCGCTCTGCGCTCTACTTGCCGCGCGCGAACGGGCCACCGGCGGCGGAGCCAACGAGCAGGGCTGCGACCGCCGCCTTACCGCCTACGCCTCCGCTCACGCCCACTCCTCGATCGAGAAAGCGGTGAGGGTCGCCGGGCTGGGCCGCCAGAACCTCCGTCTTATCGACGCGGACGAGAGCTTCGCCATGCGCCCCGCCGCCCTCACCGAAGCCGTCGAGCGCGACCGCCGCGCCGGCAAGCTCCCCTGCTTCGTCGCCGCCACCGTGGGCACCACCTCCTCAAACGCCATCGATCCCCTGCGGCCGATTGGCGAGCTATGCCGCCAGGCGGGCCTGTGGCTCCACGTCGATGCGGCGATGGCCGGCACCGCCGCCCTCTGCCCCGAGTTCCGCTGGATTCACGACGGTCTCGAACTCGCCGACAGCTACTGCTTCAATCCCCCCAAGTGGATGTTCACCAATTTCGATTGCGACTGCTTCTACGTCGCCGATCGCGCCGCGCTCGTGGGCGCCCTCTCCGTTTTGCCCGAGTACCTCCGCAATCAGGCCAGCGCTTCCGGCGCCGTCATCGACTACCGCGACTGGCACATCCCGCTCGGCCGGAGGTTTCGCGCGCTGAAATTGTGGTTTGTGATCCGCCATTACGGCGTCGAAGGTCTGTGCGCCCACGTCCGCAGGCACGTCGAACTGGCGCAATCCTTCGCCGAATGGGTTCGCGCCGATCGGCGGTTCGAACTGGCCGCGCCCGCTCCGCTCAACCTGGTTTGCTTCCGCTATCGTGGCGGCGACGAAGCCAACCAGGCCCTGCTCGACCGCTTGAACCAAAGCGGCGATTTGTACCTCACTCACACGCGGCTGGAAGGTCGCTTCACTCTCCGGCTTTGCGTCGGGCAGGCGCATACCGAGCTTCGCCACGTCGAGCGCGCCTGGCGCCGCATTTGCCAGGAAGGGCAGCTCCTGGAAGGTGCGGCCGCGCCGTAGCTTGCTCGGTCTGGTGCGGCGCGATCGGCGGAAGCTCCCCGCGCCCGCCCTCGAAAGAGCAATGACGCGGAGGATACATTCCCTCGACAAACCGCCCGCTTCCCCCGGAGAATCGGTTCGCTCCCGCCCGTCCCGAACCGGCGGCAGCGAGACCGTTGAAGCCAATCCTCGTCATCGAGCCGGACGCCGCTTCGCGCCGCCGCCTGTGCGGCGCGTTAGAAGCCGCTGGTTTCGAGGCTTCCGCCGCCGCCGGCGGCCAGGCCGCCTTGCGGCGGTTGCGCAGCCGCAAATTCGGGGTGCTGCTCGCGCCGATTACGATGCCGGGCGTGGACGCCCTCGAAATCCTGCGTCGAGTGCGGCACGGCCGCCGAGCCAGACCCAAGCTCCTGCTGCTGATCTCGAACGAATCCCCAGAAATCCTGCTGCGCGCCCTGAAGGCCGGCGCCTTCGATTACGTGCTCCATCCGGCCGATCCCAAGGAACTCGCGCGCGTGGTTCAGAACGCTCTTGCTTCCGGCCGCGGAGTGCCGCCGGTGGAAATCCTTTCCGCCCGGCCGGACTGGGTGGAACTGCGCATCCCTTGCGATCTGAATGCCGCCGAGCGAATCACCCGTTTTTTTGGCCATCTGCAAGCCGATTTGCCCGAATCTCTTCGCGAACGGACCGCCCACGCGCTTCGCGAATTGCTTCACAACGCCATCGAATGGGGCGGGCGGCTCGATCCCGGCCACAGCGTGCTGGTTTCCCGCCTGCGCGGCCCCCGAATGCTGCTCTATCGCATTGCCGATCCCGGCAGCGGGTTCCGGTTCGAAGCCCTCCGCCACGCCGCCATCGCCAATCCCACTGAAGATCCCACCCGGCATTTCGACGTACGCAGCCGCATGGGGATGCGCCCCGGCGGCTTCGGCCTGGTGATGGTGAAGCAACTGGCGGATGAGCTGGTGTTCAACGAAGCGCAAAATGAAGTAGCGATTGTTTTCTATCTGAACGAATAACGTGCGGGCGAATCTCGTGCGGTTTATCTCGCAAGACGCTCCGTGAGGGAGCTTTCCAGGTTTGGGGTTCAGAGTTCCGCTGGGATCTGGATGGCGACGATCGAGCCGGGGCGGGGCAACCTGTCGTGGGGGATGAATGCCACCGGCGCTCCCGTTTGCAGATGGGGCAACGTCATCAGCATGTTCCCATGCGCGATGATGACTCCGCTCTGGCCGGTTCTCCAGGCATGGTCCTTCAGCTTGGCGAGCGCTTTCCCCCAGCGATGCAGGAATTCGGCGAAAGGCTCGCCGCCCTCGGGCCTATCCCGGGGATTTTCGACGTAGCGGCGAAGGACAGGATCGGCCTCGCCGTAGTTCTGCCCTTCGAGGGCGGCGCCGGTGTTCCAGGTATCCAGCTCCGGCGTTGCGAGGATTCTGGTGACTCCCAGCTTCGCCCCCAACGCCTGCGCGCTCACCCTGCCCCGCGGCAAGTCGGACGATGCGACGAAGGTGACGCTGTTGCCGGCCAATTTGGGCGCAACTTCCGCCAGCCAGTGGCGAAGCGCGACCGGCTCCGGCGCAACTGCCAAGTGCCCGCGCACCCGCTCGCGGCCCGGCTGGTTGAGCCTGGTTGGCGCGTGGCGAACGAGGTAGAGGGTGGCCATCATTTCCACTATGGGGAATTCCCCCCCGGCCCCTGATTGATTCTGTTTACCGTGGTGTCGCCCGCCGGTCGCTAGCCTGCAGCAGCCCGGCTCGCTTTTCGCCCCCGCTCCCGTTTGTGTATCATCCGGCCGGACTTACAAGACAGCCAGCCAGTTCTCCACTATGCCTGCTCCTTCCAATGCGGTTGTTGTCCGGCCGGGTCAGGCCGTCCGCCAGCCGCTTGGCCGGAACCAGGTTCGCAGCTTTTGGGCTGCTTGGGGTGGCTGGACGCTGGACGGCATGGACACGTTCATCTACGCGCTTGTACTCGTGCCCGCGTTGCGGGAATTGCTGCCGCGTTCCGGTACCGCGCCGACCCCAGGCGCCATCGGTTATTACGGGGGAATCCTTTCCGCGGTTACCCTCGTCGGATGGGGGCTGTCGCTTGTTTGGGGTCCGGTCGCGGATCGCTTCGGCCGCGTCCGCACGCTCTCCCTCACCATCCTCTGCTACGCCCTGTTCACCCTCCTTGGCGCTTTTTCCCACAACGTCTGGGAATTGGGCGTCTACCGTTTTTTCGCCGGAATCGGCATTGGAGGCGAATGGGCGATTGGGGGTACTTTGGTGGCCGAGGATTGGCCGGAATCGCGCCGCGCCGCCGGTGCGGGCTGGATGCACAGCGGTTTTTACGTCGGGACCTTCATCGCCAGTCTGGCGAACTGGGCAATCGGCAGCCGCTACGGCTGGCGAGCGATGTTCGCCTTCGGCGGGCTTCCGGCGCTGATGGTGGGTTTCGTGCGCTACGGCGTGGTCGAGCCCGAGCGCTGGAAAGTGAAATTCGGCGACCTGCTCGGCGCCGCTGCGCCGCGCTCGTTCGCCATGCTGTTCGATCGCGTTTATCGCAAGCGCACGCTCCTCAACGCGGTCTACGTCACGGTGTCGATCGTCGGACTGTGGGCGGGGTCGGTTTACGTGCCCGCCGCGGTCACCCAGCTCGCCGAACGCGCCGGCTACGCCGCCCGAGGCGCGGCCCGGTTTGCTTCCTGGGGAACGATGCTGCTCTCAGCGGCGACGATTATCGGCTGTTTCCTGATGCCGCCAGCGGCGGAACGCTGGGGCCGCCGCTGGACGCTCGCTCTGTTTTTCGCCTGCATGCTCGTTTTCATCCCGCTCGGATTCGGCTGGGCGTTCTACAGAACCGCCCACGCGCTCCCGTGGTTTTTCGTCTGCCTGTTCTTTCTCGGAATGGGCGGCGCCAGTTTCGCCGTCTACACTCTCTGGCTTCCCGAGCAATATCCAACCCAGTGCCGCGCCAGCGCCTTTTGTTTCGCTACTTCCGTCGGCCGCTTCGCCGGCGCGGGAATGACGTTCCTGGTCGGCGCCGGCGCCGCCTATTTCCATTCCCTCGGGATCCCCGTCGCGCTCACCGCGGTGGCGTTCGTCCTCGGCTTGGCGCTGGTGCCGTTAGGCGTCGAAACCCGCGGCCGGCCTCTGCCCGACTGACCCCTCCCCGGAGGTCTTAGAATCGTTGACAGAATCTCTATTACTGAAGTACTATACGGGCCATGCACCCCTTCTATCTCGTCCCTATCCTTGTCGGCGGACTCCTGCTCGTGGCGCTGGTCTACGAATATGCTGGCGGACGCTCGCGCCATCAACACAAGCAGCGCGCCCGGCGCGACACCCATTAGCTCCCTTCCCATCCTCTCGCCAGTCCCTCTGTAGACGCAATCGCTCGCGCCGAAGCCGGGCCGCGCCGGGGCGCCTCAGGACACCGATTCCAGGCGGATGGTTCCCACGCCGCCTTCGATATTCAATTCCAAGGTCACCGGCAACTTGCCGTAAGCGCCATTCGTGTACACGTCGCCATCGCGCTCGAAACCGGGCGCGTTCACCGAACCCAAGCCACCGCTGGCTGTCACGCGCACGCCGACGTTGGCCGGCACCCGCACCACCACCGTTCCCACGCCGCCTTCGATTCGCCCGTCGAGATTTTTCGTCCAGTTTCCGCCAGTCAAATCCACCTGCAAATCGCCGGCCCCGCCTTCGACGCTGAAATGGCTGAGGGCCAGGCCGCCCAGGCGCAGCAACCCTCGCCCCGCCCCCATTTCAATTCCCAAATCGAGCGGCACCTCATTATTGAAACGCAAGTTCCAATCGCTCCTTCCGCCCGTGCCGAAATGAATATGGTTCTGCTCCGGCTGGCGGATCTCCAGGTCGCCGCTCGCGCCGCTCACCGAATAATTCACTTCCGGTTTCAGCGACGGGCGGTCGTAGGAGAAATCGGCTTCCAGCAGCTTCGTCGCGCCGCCGGAGAGCTCCAGCCGCCCCGCGCCCAATTCGAGTTGCGCGTGCACCGTTTGAGCTCCCTGCCGCTCCACCGCCTGCGTGTCGTGATAGTTTCCTTGCCGCTCGCTCGGGTTTTCATTGCGGCGGGCGAAAGCCACCGCCACCAGCACCACCACCGCCCCGACCATCGCGATTTCGCCGGCCGAAAACCGCGAAGGCGGCGGCGCGCCCGGCTGCTCGCGGTATCGCAGGTGATCCAGCAATTTCCCCAAACCCCAAGCGATCAGGATCACCGGCCAGTAGCGCCACACCACCCCCCAAGGAGCCCAGTTCGCCCGCATGCTGCTGTACAGCAGCAGCGCGCCCAATCCAATCAGCACCAGAGGACCGCCCAACGACCGCCGCCGCGCCATGTTCGCCTCCCCTCTGCTGCATTCTACGCTTTCGCCGCCGGTTTGGTTCCCCAACCAGTGCGTCCCGGAGGCCGCTTTTCCACCACGCCGCTCGCCCGATTCTCCGTTGCTCCTCCACGCCGTTTGTGCTTATATCGCCCTCCAACGGCGGGCCGGTGCTGGAGGTGCGCGTGGCGGCGGTCGACTTGCGTCCGATGAGTCTCGGCGAGGTGCTGGACCGCACCTTCTCCCTCTATAAGAGCCGCTTCTGGCTGTTTGCCGGCATCGCCGCGCTTCCCTATCTCACCATCAACATCCTGTCCCTCGCCACCCGCCAACTGATCAGCCCGCTCGGTTCCCAACCCGGTACCACCGTCACTCCCCCGCAGTTGACTGCGGCTCTGGCCGGGGCGCTGGAAGGCATGCTGGTTTTCGTGCTGGTTCTCCTTTGCGCCTATGCCGCCGCCCAGGCCGCCACCGTGGCGGCAGTCTCCGATTTGTACCTCGGCCGGGCCGCCAGTGTCCGGCAATCCTATGCCCGCGTCCGCGGCAAGCTTTTCTCCGTGATCGTCGTCATTCTTCTCACCGGCTTCCTGGTGGTCGTGGGCGCGATTTTCTTGCTCATTCCCGGAATCATTTTGCTGTGCCGCACCGCACTGGCGGTGCCGGCGGCGACCCTCGAGGACGTCACCGTCACCGAAGCCATCTCCCGCAGCATGAAGCTCACCAAGGGAACGGCGATGGGAATCTTTCTGGTGTTCGTTCTCTACTTCCTGCTGAGTTTCGTTGCCGCGCTCATCTTCCAGGCTCCGTTCCTCTTCGCCGCGGGCTCGCTGTTCCGGCCCCACGCCATGTCCCCCGCGCTCGAAATCCTCGCCAGTCTCGCCGCGTGGATTTCCAACGTCATCGTCGCGCCGATTGCCACCGTCGCCTTTTCCCTCATCTATTACAACCAGCGGATTCTCAAAGAGGCCTTCGACCTGCAGCAATTGATGGCCGCGCTCGATTCCGACACGGGGCAAACGCCCAGATCCGGCTCTGCTTCCCCGGCCTGATTCTGCTACCCTTCGGCGCATGGCCAAGCTGCGCTTCCCCTGGCTGCTCGCGGCGCTGCTCTGTTTCGGCGGCGCCGGCGTTCGCCTGCCCGTGGCCGTCCCGCAAGCCGCCTCGCGGCAAACAACCGCTGCGCTCGACCTGCCCGGCTACGTCGCCGAACTCGATCGCTGCGCCCGGGAGCTGCCCCGCATCGCCGGCGAGCCTGCCCGAATCGCCGGCTTCCGTCAAACCCTGCCCCGCGAATGGGTCGTCCGCACCCGGCGCTCGCAATTCCGCGTTTCCAATCTGTGGCTCGATGTCGCCCTCGCGAGCCTCGATCAACCGGGCGGCAAGAGTGAGCAGGCGCTGCGGCAGGCAGTCCGGCGGCTTGCGTTCCTCCGGGCAGAGGCGACCGAGCTTGCCGGTCCGGCGACGGCTCTTTCCGCGGCATCGGCGCGTCCGCGGCTCGATGGGATTCTCGAGCGGCGCGAATTCCGCGGCTTGGGCCCGCCCAGCCCGCTCGCCATCTGGTGGCGCAAGCTGCTGCTGCGCATCGCGACGTTGCTCGAGCGCCTGCTCGCCCGTCTGCACCTCGACGCGCTCGGCGGAAATGTTCTCGCTTACGGCCTGCTTGCCGCTGCGCTCGCTCTGCTGGTTCTCTGGTGGTGGCGCAGCCTGGCGGGCCGCGCGAGCCCGCTGGAAATCTCCGCCGCGAGCCGCGCCCCGGCGGAATCATCGCGGCATTGGCTTGGCGAGGCGCTGGCGGCGGCCGACCAGGGCGATTACCGCGAGGCGATCCGCTGCGGGTATTGGGCTGGGGTGGGCTGCCTGATCGATGCCGGCGCGTTGCCTGGCGATCGGGCGCTTACCCCGCGCGAGCGGCTGCGCCTGATCGCCGCCCGCCCCGAGGAAAGCAAACAATTGTCGGACTTGACTTCGCGATTCGAATTGGTCTGGTACGGCTATCGCCCGCCTTCGGCCGGCGATTGGCTGAACACCCGAGCCGAATTGGAGAGAATGGGATGTCCGGGTCTCTCGACCGCAGCGATCGCGCGCTCCTGATTGCCGCCGGCGCCCTTCTGCTGGTGGTCGTCGCCATCGCCGCCCTGCTCGGCCCACCCCAGATCGCCGGGTCGTCCTCGCTTCCGTCGAGCTACTCGCCCGCCTGGGGCGGCGCCAAGGCCGCGTTCCTGCTCCTCGAGAGTCTCGGCTATCGTGTCGAGCGGTGGGAACAGCCCCTGGCGCAGCTTGCCGCCCCGGCCGGCCGTACGGTGCTGATTCTGGCCGATCCCACAATGCCGCCCGGCGAGGAAGATCGTCTGGCGATTCGCAAGTTCCTCGAGGCCGGAGGAACGGTGCTCGCCACCGGCTCCGCCGCCGCCCGTTTCCTGCCAGGCGCGGCCCCCTTCCTCGAAGGCGATATCGCCAGCGGCTGGCAATCGTATCCCGCAACCATTCCCTCCCCGCTGGTTCGCGACGCGCCGGCGATCACCATGGAGGCACCTTACCAGTGGAATCCGCCTTCGCTCGACGAAGTGGTGGTTTACGGCGACGCCTCCACCGCCGCGGTGGTGGCTTTCCCTTACGGGCGCGGCCGCGTCGTCTGGTGGGCGGCGCCCACCCCGCTCACCAACGGCGGAATGCGCCAGCCGGGCAATCTGGCGCTGCTGCTGAATTCGCTTGGTTCGCCCGAATCCGCGCACGTCCTTTGGGACGAGTACGATCATGGCGTACGCGGTTCGCTTTGGGCGTTCTTCCAGCCCACACCGGTTCCCTGGATGCTGCTGCAATGCGGGCTGGTGTTTCTGGCGCTGCTGGCCACCTATTCCCGCCGCCAGGGCCCGGCCCGCAACCCGGAGAAACCTTCGCGGCTCTCCCCGCTCGAATTCGTGGAAACCATGGGCGATTTGTACCGCGCTGCTCGCGCCGGCTGGGCGGCGGTCGAAATCGCCTCCGAGCGGCTTCGCTTTCTCCTGACTCGCCAGTTGGCGCTCCCCGCCAAGGCCTCCGCGGCCCAGATTTCCCGGCACGCGGGCGCCAGGCTCGGCTGGGATGAGCCGGCCCTGCTAGCGCTTCTCAGCCGCTCCGAACGGGCCGGCGGCGCCGGGGCGCTCGACGACGCCGCCGCGCTCGAACTGGTCCGGGAAATCCATCGCTCGATCGCGCGCCTCGAAATCGGGCATCGAAAGGAAAACTGATGGCCAACGAAGCTGCCGACCTCGCTGCTCGCGTCCGCAAGGAACTGGCCAAAGTGATTGTCGGTCAACACGACGCGCTCGATCAGTTGCTGCTGGTGCTGCTCGCCGGCGGGCACGCCCTGGTGGAGGGCGTGCCCGGCATTGCCAAGACCCTCGCGGTCAAAACCATCGCCCACATCTTCCAGCTCGGCTTCCAGCGGGTGCAGTGCACTCCCGACCTGATGCCCGCCGACGTGCTGGGCGCCAACGTCTTCCATCTCGACACCGGTACCTTCACCCTGCATCGCGGCCCCATCTTCACCGATCTTCTGCTGGTGGACGAAATCAATCGCACTCCGCCGCGAACTCAATCGGCCCTGCTGGAAGCCATGGAAGAGCGCCAAGTCACGATCGATGGCGCCAGCCAGCCGCTCTCCTCCAGTTTTACCGTCTTCGCCACGCAGAACCCCATCGAGTTCGAAGGCACTTACCCTCTGCCCGAAGCCCAGCTCGATCGCTTCCTTGTCAAGATCCGCGCCGGTTATCCCGAACCGGAACAGGAAATGGAAATCCTGCGCAAGTTCCAGGAGGGATTCGATCCCCACCAACTCGATCGCGCCGGTCTCCTGCGCCTCGATGCCGCCGCGCTAGCCGCCGCCCGGCAGGAGACGGCCCGGGTGCGGGTGGAGCCGACGCTGTTTCGGTATATCGCGGCCATCACCGGCCGCACCCGGAACTGGCCGACGGTAAGCCTCGGGGCCAGCCCCCGCGCCACCGTCAACTTGATGCTTTTCGCCAAGGCCGTCGCCGCGGTGAGCGGCCGAGACTACCTGATTCCCGACGACGTCAAGGCGGCGGCGCTGCCGGTGCTCCGCCACCGGCTGATCCTCAAGCCCGAAGCGGACCTCGAAGGGATGACTGCGGAGCAAGCTATCGAGGAAGTGATTGCCTCGGTCGAAGTGCCCGCATGATTTCGCCCGACCAACTCGTGCCGCCGGTGGTTACCGCCCCCGCCGAGCCCTCGCCCGGAATTCCCTTTGGCTTCGGCCGAAGCTTCTTCCTTGCGTTTCTCATCGGCTTGCTCTGGGCGGTTCCAGCCTGGTGGGCGCCCGTTTTTCTCTACGGGATGCTCGCTTGGGACCTGATCGTGCTAGGCACCTGGGCATGGGACCTGCGCCGATTGCCGCCGCCACGCGCGCTCGAGATCACTCGCCGGTGGCAAGCACCGGCGGACCTGGCCGCCGAAAGCCGCGTAGTGCTGGAGCTTCGGAATCGATCGAGTGTCCCCGTCGTCGTTTCGGTGCGCGACGATTTGCCGGCGGCGCTTGCCGACGAGCCGCCGCTGCTTCGATCCCCAGTACCCGCCGGCGGCGCCAGCCGCTTGGAATACAGCGTTCGGCCCCGCGAGCGCGGCGACTTGCGGCTGAGAAACGTTTATTTGCGCTACGGAGGCTCCTGGCAACTGGCCGAACGCTGGGGGCAAGCTTCCTTGCCCCAAACGGTACGCATTTATCCCAGTCTCGACGAAGCCAAGCGCAATGTGATGTATCTGATTCGGAGCCGCCAGACGGTGATGGAAAAACGGGTAAAGCGCCAGCGCGGCCGCGGCCGGGAATTTGAAAGCTTGCGCGATTACCGGCAGGGCGACGAGCCCCGCGACATCTGCTGGACCGCCACCGCCCGCCGGGGCAAGCCGATCAGCAAGGTCTATCAAGTCGAACGCAGCCAGACCGTGTGGCTGGTGCTCGATGCCGGCCGGCTGCTCCGAGCCCGCAGCGGCGAGTTGAGCAAGCTCGATTACGCCGCGGCCGCTGCTCTCAGCCTCGCTCAAGTCGCTCTCTATTCCGGTGATGCCGTCGGCTTGCTGGCTTATGGCCGCCGGCTCCAGCAGCGGGTACCGGCGGGGCGCGGGCCGGGGCAGATGCCGGCGCTGCTTGCCGCCCTGGCGTTGGTGCGCGGCGAGGAAGTCGAGGCCAATCACGCCGTCGCCGCCGAAGCTCTGCTCACTCTCCAGAAGCCCCGCAGCCTGGTGGTGTGGCTGAGCGATCTGGCCGAAGCCGCCACCGTTCCCGAAGTGGTCGAAAACGCTTCGCGAATGGCGCGCCGCCATCTGGTGCTTCTGGCAGTCATCGGCCAGCCGGAGATGCGTTCGCTGTTGGCGCGCAACCCGGAAACCGCCGGCGAAATGTACCGCTACGTTGCCGCCCAGGAAATCGTTCACCGGCGCGACTTGCTGCTTCGCGGATTGCGGCAGCAAGGCGCGCTGGCCATCGAAACCGATCCTTCGCGACTGTCCACCGCCCTCGTCAATCAGTATCTCGAAGCAAAGGAGCGGGGATTGCTCTAGAAACTCCGGATGAGCATTGGCAGTCCCCGCCGCGGCGGGCGGCCAGGCGCGATCCATCCATTTCCTTGGTAGGGGCGAGCCGGCGGCAAACCACTAAACCCTTGTGCCGCATCCAATCCAAAAAGGGAATGTGGGACCGGAAAGGAAGCGATGACATGCGCAGATACTGGAGAAAGATCGGCTCCCTTTTGACGGCCCTGGTTTTTCTCAGTATGGTCGGCATCACCGGCTGCGCCGTTCGTGGTACCGTCCGGGTCTACGACCCCGACTATGACGACTATCACGTCTGGAACCAGGCTGAAATCGTCTATTACCAGCGTTGGGAAGTAGAAACCAACCACCCGGATAGGGATTTTCGTCATCGCGGCCGGGAAGAGCAGGCAGAATACTGGCGCTGGCGCCACCAGCACCCCGACAACGATCGCGACCAGCATTAGACCTGTCTGGCCCCGGTGAAATCCTTGTCGGCGACGATGTGGCGTCGGGATTCCCCGAAGACCCGTCCGGGGTGCAAAAGGCGCACTTCGACTGCGCGTCCCGAAGCTTCGGGACGATCCGGAAATCCGAAGTGCAGGATTTCCGGGAAAGAAGCGGCGTCGAGCCGCCCGCCGCGGCGGGCTCAGAATGACCGTTTGCCGGCGGGGCCGAAAGTGTTCAGGTGAAGGTTCCCGCAGTGGCGATGTCACCCGGGCCGGGGCATCTCAAACCCTCGCGGCCTCGGGCGTGGGAGCCTGGGCCCCGGCCCGCACCGGCGCAAACTTCCCCGCCAGGTAGAGCGCCAACAGCGCCGCCAGCGCCGCTGCCAGCAGGAATTTCACCACGACCGGAATGTCGCTTGGTGAAACGAAGCCCTCCACCGTCCCCGCCACCAGCAACAGCGGTATAGCTCCCAGCACCAGCCGCGCTCCCCGCGCGCCCGCCTGTTCGAGCGACGCCCGGCGAGTCAGCCATCCGGGAAACAACATTCCCCGGGCAATCTCCAGCCCCGCGCCTCCGGCGATGAAAATCGCCGGCAATTCCAGCACTCCGTGGGGGGCGACGAAACTCCAAAGCGGCAACAGCATCCCCTCGTTCCAGCACGCAACGTTCACCACGCCGAACAGCAGCCCGTTCAGCGCCAGCATCCACAGGGTGCCCAGCCCGGCGGTGATTCCCAGCGCGAAGGTGAAAAACGATACGAAAAGGTTGTTGGTCAGGATTGCGCTCGACGCCAGCGGCTTTACCGTCACGATCGATTGCGTCCACATCTGGTGCCGCGCGATCGTGTCGAGCATCTCCGGCCCCAGCAGGTAGCGGGCGAAGGCGGGATTCGCCAGGGTCAGCAGCAGCCCCGCCGCCGCGCCCGCCGCGAACACCGCGAATGCGCCCAATACGTTCGGAAACATCCGGCGAAAAACTCGCGGATACTCGTCGCGGTAGAATCGCGCGATGCCCCGCGGACCGCCGGTGCGCGCCAGGTAGATGAGATTGTGGGCGCGGCCGAGGAGTTGGTTCAGATACAGCGCGAGCTGGGTTCCGGTCGGGTCCTCGCGCACCCGCGAGAGGTCGGAGGCCGCCTGCCGGTATAATAAGGCCAACTCCTGGATTTCCCGGTGCGCCAAGGAGCGAATGCTGCGGCGCCCGGTCGAGCCGGTGAGTTGTTCGAGCCGCTCCCAATAGGGCTTGCGTTTCTCCAGCCAGCGCGTGGAAATCAACGATGCTTTCCCCGGACAAGCTTACCATCGAAACCCCGGAACAAACCTCGCTCGAGTTCCCGCTCGCCGGCATCGGCAGCCGCTTCCTCGCTCTCGCCGCCGACACCGCCATCCAGGCCGCTGCCGCGCTCCTGCTGCTCTTCGTGCTCGGCGAGCTGGGCCTCCGCGCCGCTCCGCTGGTTCGCGTCGCGCCCCAATGGACCCTTGCTGCTTTCGTCGTGCTCGCCTTCGCCATCTACGCCGGCTACTTCGCCTTCTTCGAAGCCGTCTGGAACGGGCAGACGCCGGGAAAACGCGTGGCCGAGCTGCGGGTGATGAAGGACGACGGCCGGCCCATCGGCGCCTACGGCGCCATCACCAGAAACCTGATTCGCCTGGTCGATCAGTTGCCCGGCATCTACGCCGTCGGCATCGTCGCCATGCTCCTGAGTCGCCAGCACAAACGGCTCGGCGATTACGTCGCCGGCACCGTCGTCGTTCACGAAAAAAGCCTGCAAGGCATGAAACCCTACCCCGAGCCCGGCTCCCAAGCCGCTCCTCCGACGCTCGACGCCGGCCGCATCTCCGTCGAGGAGTTCCAACTCATGGATGCCTTCCTGCGCCGTCGGGATTCCCTCGAGCCCCACCTCCGCCGCGACCTCGCCGCCCAAATCCTCGCTCGCCTCGCCGCGAAGCTCGGCGTCGCCGCCCCCGGCTGGCCGGAATCAGAGAAACTCATCGAAGCGCTTTATCAGCGAGTCCGCACCACCGGCCTCCGCCGCTAGTTGCGCTGTTTCGCCGGCGCAAATGCGCCGCGGCTTGTCCCGAGCGAAGACGAGGGGCGGCCGGAAGCCGGCGGGCGAAATCTTTGATTTTCCGAGTCCAGTGTACCGAACGAAACTCTGGGTGGAGATTCGCTCCAGGCCGGTCGCAACCGCCTCGCTTCACCCCATATCCCGCTGGCGTCGCGTGCCGTTTTCAGGCAAAGTTCCTCCCGCCGTCCAGGTGCCGCGTTCCCGGCACCGGAGAGGCCTCCGCCATGAGCCGCATGCGCTCTGTTGCCGTCTGGTCATTGCCGGTTGCCGCGCTGGGGTTGCTGCCCTCGGCCTCCGGATCCCGCGCTCCCTCCGTGGGGCAAATCGGCGCCATCTTTTCCGCCGTCACCTCGAGCCGCGAGCCCGGCCTGGCGGTCGTCGTCCGCGACCGCGACCGCACGGTTTTCGAGCGCGGCTACGGATTGCGCGATTTGCGCTCGGGCCTGCCCATCGACCGGCGCACGAATTTCCGGCTCGCCTCGTTCACCAAGCAATTCACCGCCATGGCGGTGATGCTGCTGGTCCACGACGGCAAACTGCGATACGACGAATCTCTGTCCGAGGTGTTTCCCGAATTCCCCGCTTACGGCCGCAAGGTCATCATTCGCAACCTTCTCAATCACACTTCGGGCTTGGCTGACTACGAGGGCCTATGGGCCGCTCGCTACGCGGGCAAGCCGCCGGACGAAATTCCCCAAATCGACGACGCCGGCGTGCTCGCCTTGATGGAACAGCAAGCCGGCACCAAGTTCCCGCCGGGCACGAGATGGGAATACAGCAATTCCGGCTATTGCGTCCTGGCCATGGTTGTCGAGAGAGTGTCGGGCATGCCCTTTGCCGATTTCCTTCGCCGCCGCATCTTCGCTCCGCTAGGCATGCGCGCCACCCTCGCCTACGTTTACGGAAAGAATCGGGTGCCCGATCGCGCCTACGGCTACACCAAAGTCGCCGGCAAGTGGATGGAGACCGACGAGAGCCCGACTTCGGCCACCTTGGGCGACGGCGGCGTCTACAGCTCCGTGGCCGACCTGATTCGCTGGGACGACGCCCTGCGCAGGCACTCGCTGCTCAGCGAAAGCGAAATGCGGCCCGCCATCACCCCTGTCGTTCTCCCCGCCGAAGCGCCGCACCCGCCCGAGGGGCCCGATGGCGAGCCGGAGGCTTACGGATTCGGCTGGTTTCTCGCTCCCTATCGCGGCCGCCCGCGCATGTGGCACTACGGCAGCAGCGTCGGGTTCCGTACCGCGATCGAGCGTTTCCCCGCGGACGGGCTGACCGTCATCGTTCTCTCGAATCGCACGGACCTCGATCCCGCCCGCCTCGCCCTCCAGGTTGCCGGCCTCTACTTCTCCCGATGAAGATGGGCCGCCACGGCCCGCTTTCAGAAGTCGGTCAGGCGCGCCGGGGGCAGCGCCGTCCGCACCGCGTTCAGCACCGCCGCCAAATCGATGACTTCCTGCGCGATTGCGCCTTCGACCGGCCGCAGATAACCCGCGGCCGCGACCATCATTCCCACCAGGCTCAGCCCCATCCCGAAAAATACGCTTTCGAGCGCAATCGAACGCATCCTTCGCCCGATGTGCAGCAGCTCGTCCACCTTGACGAGCGACGGCTCCAGAATCACCGCGTCGCCGGCCTCGGCGGTGATATCGCTCGCCGCTCCGAAAGCTACCCCCACCGTCGCCGCCTGCATCGCCGGAGCATCGTTGATTCCGTCGCCCACAAAGAGCGTTTTCTCCCGCCGCGCTTCCTCCCGCACGATCGCCACTTTTTCTTCCGGACTTTTCGCCGCGTGCACCTCGCCAATCCCCATTTGCTCGGCCAGGTAGCGCACTTCCGCCGCCCGGTCGCCCGATACCAGCACCACCCGCTTCGCGCGATGGCGCCGGTGCAAATGGTCCAGGAAGCTGCGGCTCTCCTTGCGCGGCCCGTCGCGAAAACGGAAAACGGCGGCCACGATTCCGTCGATCAGCACTATGCATTCCAGCCCCGGCGCCGCCGGCGCCAGCTCCGCCGCCTCTGTTCGCAGCTCGCTCCGCCCGGTGATCCACACCGTTCTCCGCCCCAACACTCCCCGCAAGCCCTCCCCGGGTCGCTCGTGAATTTCCGACGCCGGCTCCAGCCGGGCGTGGCTGCGTTCGGCGAAACGCAGGATGGCGCTGGCCAGCGGGTGCTTCGAGTACTTTTCCAGGCTGGCCGCAGCGCTCAATACGTCCTGTTGTTCGAAACCCGCGGCGCAAATGATTTCTTCGAGGGTGGGACGACCGTAGGTGAGTGTTCCCGTCTTGTCGAAAATGAAGGTCCGGCAGCCATCCAGTTGCTCGAGAATGGCGGGATTCTTGATGATGATGGCCCGCCGCGCCGCCAGCGAAATCGCGCCGATGATCGCCACCGGTATGGCGATCAGCAGCGGGCACGGCGTGGCGATCACCACCACCGCCAGAAACCGTTCCCATTTCCCCGCCGCCGCGGTCGCCGCCAGCGCCACGCCCACCGCTACCGGGGTGTACCAGGCGCCCAATTGGTCTCCCAAGCGGCGCAGGCGCGGCCGCTGCTGCTGCGTCGCTTCCATCACCCGCATGATCGAAGCGTAGCGCGAATCGACGGCGCGCCTCTCCGCCCGGATGACGAGCATCGCGTCCCCATTGATCGCGCCCGACAATACCGCCGATCCCGGCGCCTTGGTGGTTTCGAACGGCTCGCCGGTCAAGTACGCTTCGTTCATCTCTCCTTCGCCTTCCACAACCACGCCGTCCACCGGGCACGTCTCGTGCGGATGCACCGTCAGAAGGTCCCCAACGGCCACTTCTTCCAGCGTCACGTCCGCATCCACGCCCCCGGTCCGCCGGTGCGCCATCCGGGGCATCCGCCGGGCCAGCGCGTCGAGCACCGATGACGCCTTCCGCGAAGCCGCCTGCTCGAGCGCCGCGCCACCCGACAGCATCAGCACCACGATCGCCGCAACCAGGTATTCGCCCAGCAGCACCGCCGTCACGATCGAAATCCCCGCCAGCAGATCGGAGCCGAATTCCCGACGCAACGCCCGCCGCGCCAGTCCGAAGACGAGCGGCACACCCTCGATCAGCAGCACGAGGAAGAGCGGCGTGAGCGCCGCAAGCCGCGGCGCGTGAACGATGAAATGCAGCAGGAGATACAGCAGGATTCCGCCCGCGGCAACCGCGGCGCCCAGCGGCATCCGCCCCTCGCGAGCCGCCGATTTGCCGGGTCTGGCGCCGGCGCGCGGTGCGGCGCCCGCTTCTGCGGGAGTGAACTCAGCCGGCTGCGCCGCGGGGGCAGTCATCATTCCTTCTCTCTCGAGCGGGAAAGCCTCGTGATTCGCCGAAACCGGCCCGGTTCAGCGGCCCGAGCCTGCCACGGTACGCGGTGGTTGGGCGCACAACTCTTCGATGGGCTGCCCCGGCTTGTACTCGAGCTTCTTCGGCGGCTCGCATCCCTCTTCGCGTGTCATCTTCAAGCTGGGTTTCCCGACTTCTTCCTTTGCCGCTGCCTGGGTTACCGGCGCCAGGTTCTTTTTCATTTGCTCGAACGCCGCCGTCTGCACGATGGCGTTTTCCTTCGCCGGTAGAAACATGATTTCGCGCTCGGTGTCCACCATCCTCTGGTAGAACGGCGGGTGAGTCCGGAACCAGCTCACCCCGTTCACGTAGCCTTCCCGACTCGCCATCTTGTCGAAGAAACGAATGAACCCGCTGGGATCGTAGCCCGCCTTCCAGGCGTATTGCACCCCTAACCGGTCGGCCTCCAGTTCGTAAGCGCGGCTTACCCCCAACAGTTTCAGGTCGAGCACCAGCCCCAGGCCGTAGAAGCCGTATTGCAGCGCGTAGTACATCCCGATGCCCGCCGCGCCGCCGGTCAGCACGATCGCCGCGATTTGCGCCGCCTGGTAGAACAGGCTGGCGATTGTTGCCCGCTTCATCAGCTTGTTGCTGTGTCGCGCCGTGTCGTGGGCGATTTCGTGGGCGATCACTCCTGCCAGTTGCGATTCGTCGTCGGCCGCTTCCAGCAATCCGCGCTCGATGAACAGGTAGCCGCCCGGCAGCGCGAAGGCGTTGATTTCGCGGGATTGGAGCACCGAGACGTGCAGGGGAATTTTCAAGTCGGAATTCTGCGCCACCCTTTGCGCCACCGTGTTCACGTAGTCCTGAATCGCCTTGTTCTCCACCACCGGCGGCAGCAGTCCCGACCGCCGCATTTCCTCGACCGCTTGCTGGCCGCGTTTGATGTCGTCTTGCTGCCCGGCGGCGATTTCCCTAAACCCGATGTCCTTCACGTCTCCGTAGGTTCGCTTCGCGTACGCTCCGCTGGAGATTTCCTGCCGCGTCTCGCGGTAGGTGGCCGGCCACTTCTCGAGCAAATCGAGCTTTGCGTTCAGGTTGTCGTAGGCAGTGGGGATCGCGTGGCTCGCGAGGACGTCGGCTTCGGACTTCAGCAAATCGAGGTTCTGGATGGTGCAGTGGGCTTGCTTCCGTTGCTCGTCGGTCAGCTTCGCCGTGTTCTGCTTCAGGCTGTTCTGCGCCTGCTCGATCTGCTTCCCGAAGCGCTTCGACTGGTCCTTGAACCGCGCCACGCAGAAATCTTCGCCCTTCTCCAGCGCCTTCCTCTGGCTCGAGATTTCGCCGGCGCTGTACTCCATCTCCGGCGCCAGCTTGAACAACTCGAGATACGATTTCTGCAAAATGGCCCGCAGCGAACTAGTTCCCGCAGGAGCCGCCTGCGCCGACCGGCCGGGCCCCGCCCCTACGTTCATCGGCAGGAAAATCAGCAACTCGGCCAGCAGCAACACAATCGCTTGACGAACCATCTTGTTCATCGCGCTTACCTCCCGCTCCGCCCTTCACCCGTCTCCCGGTGGCGAGAGCCCCGCTCCTATTGAGAATACGCCACCAGGTGAAAGAAGAAGAAGGAGGAGCACATCGATGACCAAAGGAGGGAACCTTCGATCGCCGGATGGCAAGGCTAACTTCCTTGTTTCCTTCATCCTGGCCGGTTCTCGACCGCACCGATGCCTGCTTCCCGCTCGTCTGGGCGGTTTCCCCCACGCCGGGGTGGGTTTTGACTTACGTGCATGTCCCAAACCAGAGGGCCAGCCGAAACGCTTGCAACCCGGCAACGATGGGGAAAGAATCCCCCGCATGCAGCAGCCAGCCACCTATTTCCTGAAGACGTCGCGTCTCGGCTTCCGCCGGTGGTCGCCGGAGGACTTGCCGCTCGCCTGGGCACTCTGGGGCGATCCCGAAGTCACCCGCTTGATTGGCGGCCCATTCTCCGAAGCAGAAGTGGAGCGAAGGCTCGACCGCGAAATCGCGGCGATCGAGGCTTCCGGCGTCCAATACTGGCCCATCTTCCTGCTCGGCGGCGATCTCCACGTCGGTTGTTGCGGTCTGCGCCCCTATCGCCCCGAAGGCCGGATCTATGAATTGGGATTCCACATCCGGCGGGGCTTCTGGGGGCAAGGGCTGGCTGAGGAAGCCGCCCGTGCGGTGATCCTTTTCGCCTTTGAGACTCTCGGCGCGAAAGGCCTCTTCGCCGGCCATCACCCCGCCAATGCCCCTTCGCGCCACCTGCTCGAAAAGCTCGGCTTCCGCTTCACTCACGAAGAGTTTTATCCGCCAACCGGCCTTCAACATCCTTCCTACTCGCTTCTGCCACCCGCGGAAACACGCAGCGAGCCAGCAATTCTCCCGTAGCGATCGGTCCCAGTGCCCCACCGGTTCTCCCCGCCGTGGGGGATGCCCGCGCTCATCGGCTCATTCCCGCTTCAAACCCAGTTCCGCCAGAACCTCGGCGTTGTGCTCACCCAGCGCCGGCACACCTCCCACCAGCGCTGGCGCGCTCCGCAAATTGTGCGGCGGCACCAGCGCCGGAATCGCCCCGGCGGGCGAAGCCGCCTGCGTCCAGCGATGGCGCGCGGCGAGCTGCGGGTGTCCGGCGAGCGCCGCGACGTCGTTCAACGCTCCGTTCGCGATGCCCGCCCGATCCAGCCGGGCCAGCATCTCCGCCCGGGTGAACTCGCCCAGCCGCGCTTCGATCGCCGCTTCGAGCACCGCCCGGTTCTCCAGGCGCAGGGCGTTGGTTCGAAAACGTTCGTCGCCCGCCAGCTCCGGCATTTCGAGCGCCTGCTCGCAGAAGCGCTGCCATTCCCGTTCGTTCTGAACGGCGAAATTCACCATGCCGTCGGCGCACCGGTAGGCCCCGTAGGGAACGATCATGTTATGCCGCACGCCGGTTCGCGCGGGGGCCTTTCCGGTGCCCTGCCAAACGTAGAGCGCGGGAGTCATCCACTCCGCCAGGCATTCCAGCATCGAAATGTCCACCCGGTCGCCCCGCCCGGTGCGCTCGCGCCGGAGCAGCGCCGCCAGAATCGACGAGAAGCCGTACAGCCCCGCCGCGATGTCGGCAATCGATACGCCAACCTTCGCCGGAGCCTCAGCGCTGCCGGTAACGCTCACCACTCCCGATTCCGCCTGCACCAGCAGGTCGTAAGCCTTCTTGTCGCGGTAAGGCCCGTCGGGGCCGTACCCGGAGATACCGCACCACACCAGCCGCGGCAGCCGCTCGGCGAGCGCTTCGTAGCCGAAGCCGAGCCGTTCGACGGCGCCCGGCGCGAGGTTGTGAACGAACACGTCGGCGCGTTCGAGCAGCCTCGCGAGGATTTCGCGGTCGCCCGGCTGTTTCAGGTCCAGCGTGATGCTGCGCTTGCCTCGATTCAGCCAGGCGAAGTGCGCCGACAGCCCGTGCAGCGCGTCGTCGTAGTCGCGGGCGAAATCGCCGCCATCGGGACGCTCCACTTTGACGACGTCCGCCCCCAGGTCGGCGAATTGCCTCGAGCAGAACGGCGCAGCCACCGCCTGCTCCAGCGCCACCACCCGGAGTCCGCTCAAGGGAAGCATGGGGTTGTCACTCATGGGCCGGCTCGATCCGTGCCGCCCTCAAAATGACCGCGGCATGCCCAGCACGTGCTCGCCGATGTACGACAGAATCAGGTTGGTCGATATCGGGGCCACCTGGTAGAGCCGCGTCTCGCGGAATTTCCGCTCCACGTCGTATTCGGCGGCGAACCCGTAGCCGCCGTGCGTTTGCAGGCAGGCGTTCGCCGCTTCCCAAGAGGCGTCGGCGGCCAGCAGCTTCGCCAGGTTCGCTTCCGCGCCGCAGGGTTCGCCGGCGTCGAACATCCGCGCCGCTTCGTACCGCATCAGGTCCGCCGCCCGCACGTTGGCGTAGGCGCGGGCGATGGGAAACTGCACTCCCTGGTTCTGGCCGATCGGCCGGTCGAAAACCACCCGCTCGCTGGCGTAATGGCTTGCCTTCTCGATGAACCAGTAGCCGTCGCCGATGCATTCGGCGGCGATCAGAATCCGCTCGGCGTTCATGCCGTCGAGGATGTGACGAAAGCCCTTGCCTTCCTCGCCAATCAGGTTTTTCGCCGGGATTTCGAAATCGTCGAAAAACACTTCGTTGGTTTCGTGATTCACCATGTTCCGGATCGGGCGCCAGCGCATCCCCTTCCGCTCCGCTCCCCGCAAGTCCACCAGAAAGACCGACAGCCCTTCGGTCTTCTTCACCGTTTCCCCCAGCGGCGTCGTTCGCGCCAGCAACAGCATCAGGTCCGAGTGCTGCACCCGCGAGATCCACACCTTCTGGCCGTTCACCACGTACCGGTCGCCCTTCCGCTCCGCCAGCGTCTGGATTTTCGTGGTGTCGGTTCCGGTGGTCGGCTCAGTCACGGCAAACGATTGCAGCCGCAGCCGCCCGGCGGCGATTTCCGGCAGGTAGTTCCTCTTTTGCTCTTCCGACCCGTGCCGCAGCAGCGTCCCCATGATGTACATTTGTGCGTGGCACGCGCCCGAATTCGCTCCCGACCGGTTGATTTCCTCCAAGATCACCGAAGCCTCGCTGATCCCCAACCCGCCGCCGCCGTATTCCCCGGGTATCAGCGCCGCCAGCCACCCCGCCACGGTCAGCGCCTTGACGAATTCCTCCGGATAGCCTGACTGCTCCTCAACCTTCCGCCAGTATTGGCCGTCGAATTGGCGGCACAACTCGCGCACCGCCCGGCGGTATTCCTCGAACTGATGGCTCCGCGGATTGATGTCTTTCATTCTCGTTTCCCGACACCGGCTCGGCGCGCGCGGGCGCAACCGTGGGATTGTAGTCCGCGAAGGGGGATTCCACGAAGCCTGTTTGCTGGAGGACTCGCGGCAGGGTGCAGGAGGCCAGCCGCTCAGAACACCCGGTCGACCTTGTGCTTGATGTCCGGCCAGAATTCCGCCGCCAGGTTGTAGAGGGCGGTATTGCCGAGATCGATGGCGACGCGGGTGGCGCTGTGGCCGAAACCTACGTCTTGCGAAGGATAGTAGAGATTCGAAAGGCCGGCCGCAATGACGGTTCCCGAAAGCGCAGACGTATAAAAGACCGTGCGGCCCGAATCGTCATAAGTGAGGAAGACGCGAGAGACGGCGTACCAAACGCGCCGGCCGAAGCCGCCTTCTCCCAGCCGGAAGTAGCGGGGATCCTGGTGCAGCAGCGCCGGAAGAACGAAATCACCGATGAAGCTCGAGTCGGCGGCATCCAATTCGAGCGAGCCGAAGCATTCCCCATAACCGCCCCAGCCGTGCCCGTAGCCGCAGAAGCCGTCTTTGGACGAATGCTCGATTGTCGCCGCCTCCACCGCTCCCGCACCCAAGCCCAGCGGATCGTACTCAGTCCGGGCCCATTCTTTGAATTTCTCCTTCGGAGTCAGCGGCTGGAGATCTTTCCCATACTCCACCTTGAAGGCGGGAACCACCCAGAAGATGTGCCCCGGCGAACTCGATTGGGCTCGCGACCCCTGCTGCGCCTGAGGCTCCTGCGGGTCAATGGCCGCCGGCGGCGAAGGCAGCAACGGAGCTTGGGCGCGCAAGCCGGCGGGCAGGGCCGCAGCGAGCAGGAAAAGGCCGGCAATGAATCGTCGTGGAGACAGTCGAAACCGGCAGTGTTGTTTTTCGTCCATTGGAGCCGGACCGCGCAGGCGCGGTCGTCGCGTCGAAACACAAACAGTAGTATGGATGGCGGCGAGCGTCAGAAGGTTTACAGGCTAAATCGAAAGCCGGTCTCGGGACCGGTCGGCGCTGGGGCGGTGGCGCCGGTCTTCAGCCGGGAAACAGGCCGCCGAAGGCTTCCGCCATATCCTTGCGCGCTTCCAGTTCCCGAATTGCCCGCAGGGCTCGCTGGGCGGCGTCCGGCCCGAGCTTCGGCGCCACCAGCGCCAGGAACTTCTCTTCGAGCGCTGCGGTCGGTACCGGATTCTCCGGATTGCCTCGTGGGTAATCGGCGGCGCCGCGAAGCACCGTGCCGTCGTCCAACGTCACGCTCACCCGCGCCGGCCATGCTCCCGGATACTTCGCGGTCAGATCGTCTTCCACGCTCACTCGCGTGCGGCCCACCAGCGCGGCAATGGCCGGATCGGCGACGCCGCCGGGGCCGAAACGTTCCGGCGTGAATTGTTCCAATCCCACCTTGCCTTCCGCGAGCGCCACCGCCACGCAATAGGCGATGCTGAACTGCGCCTGATAGGCCGACTGCGGATTCGGTTCCTTGACGATCTCGAACCCAGTTCGGTACGTCTCGATCCATATTTCCCTGACGCGCTTCGCCGCTTCCGCCCCCGGCCACCTCGCCTGCGCTCGCAGCCCGAGCGCGGTATCGACGGCAGTGTGCGTATGAGCGCAGCAGGAATGAAGCTTGTAGCAGTTTTCCCTGATTTTCCACCGCTGGCCCAGCCCGTCGGTGATTCGCGTGGGGTCGCAGGCCGCGCTCATCGCCCGGAAAAATCCCCGCTCGCCTTCCAGGATTCGCGTTGCCCCGGTGAATCCCTCTCGCGCCAGATCGGCGGCGAGAATTCCGTTGAAGGCGGCCTTGCCCGGATGCAGCGGTTTGCTCATCGCTCCGTCGGCGTTGAACTCCCATAGGCCTGCCGCCTGCGTGCCCGCGGTGCCCAGCGCATCGAGCATCCGCGCGGCATTCAGCTTGAGCAGCGAGCAAGTGGCAGTCGCCGCGCCAAAAGTGCCCGCCGTCCCGGTGGGGTGCCAGAAGCGGTAGTGGGTCGGGTTCACGGCCTCGCCAATGCGCGTTGCCGCTTCATAGCCCACAACCACCGCCAGCAGAAACCCGCGGCCATCGGCGTGCTCGCGTTCGGCCACCGCCAGCGCCGCCGGTATCACCGCCGCGCCCGCGTGCAAAGTGGACCCGCGATGCACGTCGTCCAGTTCCAGGATGTGCGAGGCAACGCCGTTCGCCAGCGCCGCCACCGCCGCCGAGGAGCGGCCGGCGCCGAAAACGGTCGCCTCCACCGAGGTTCCCATTCTTGCAGCCACACGCTGCATCATCCGCGCCGGCGGCTCGGTCGCGCCCGCCAGCGCCGAGCCCAGCCAATCGAGCACCGCCCACTGCGCCTCGCCAATCGCTTCCCGGGGAATATCCTCCCATCGGCAGGCGGCGAGCGCCTCGGCCAGCCGGCGCGTCACCGGTTCCGCAGACCTGGATTCTTGAAGCACCGCGTTTCCGCCCTTGCGTGAATCCGTCGCCATTTGACCTGGTTTCGACGCCGCAGCGTCGACACGCACCCTCGCTCCGGCCTTTGTGGGTGGCCGCGGCGACCTTCAGCCTGTGCGGTACTCGATTTCCGCTTTGATTTTCGGGCCGACCCGTACTATACACCGGGGCGCGTCCGCAAAAAACGAACCGGCAGGCAGCGCCGGACGCACCGCCCCGGGGAAAGGACGAATGACGCCCGCCTCCATTCTGTTCCGCAACGCGCGGATTTTCGACGGCCACAGCCCGGACTATCTCGAGCCAGCGGATGTTTTCGTCCAGAACGGCCTGATCGCCGAAGTCTCCGCCAAGGAGATTCGCCGTTCGGTGGAGCTGATTATCGACCTCCAGCGGCGGGTGCTGATGCCCGGCCTCATCGACAATCACGTCCACGTCTACGCCACCGAGGTCGATTTGAGCGTCACCGCGCGCCAGCGCGCCACTTACATCGCCCATTTCGGCTCGTTCTCACTCCGCCGTTCCCTCGATTACGGCTTCACCACCGTGCGCGATGTCGCCGGCGCCGACGCCGGCCTCGCCCAAGCCGTCGACCAGGCGCTTTTCCCCTCGCCTCGCCTGTTTTACGGCGGAGCCGCCATCTCGCAAACCGGCGGCCACGGCGATTTCCGCCGGCCATGGGAAGACGACCAGCCTCCCTGCGGCTGCGTGTTCCACGGCGCCGGCGATTCCCGCCTGGTGACCATCGCCGACGGAGCCGACGCCGTTCGCCGCGCCGCTCGCGAGGAGCTGAGGAAGGGAGCGCGCCACATCAAGATTTTCGGTTCCGGCGGCGTGGCCTCGCCATCCGACCCGCTGGAAAGCGTGCAATTCAGCACCGAAGAAATTCGCGTCGCCGTCGAGGAAGCGGCCCGTCACGGCGCCTACGTCACCGCCCATTGCTACGGCGCCGAGGCGGTGCGCCGCGCGGTCGAGCATGGCGTCCGCTGCATCGAGCACGGCACCCTGATCGACGAAGGCACCGCCGCCTTCCTCGCCCAGCGCGGCGCGTACGTCGTGCCCACGCTCGTCGTGCTGTTTGCCCTCGCAGAGGAAGGCGAGCGGCTCGGGTTTCCGGCGGTCAGCATGGCCAAGTTGCGCACGGTACACGCCAAGGCGCTTTCGAGCCTCGAACTGATGATGCGCGCCGGGATCAAGCTCGGCCTGGGGACCGACCTGCTCGGCAAGCTTCAGGCTCGCCAGTGCGAGGAATTCCGCATCCGCCGCGAAGTTCAAAGCCCGTTCCAAATCCTGCAATCTGCCACTTCGATCAACGCCGAGATCCTGATGCAAGCGGGCAAGCTCGGCTGCGTCGCTCCCGGCGCTCACGCCGACCTGCTGGTGGTCGACGGCGACCCGCTCAGCGACATCGCCGTTCTCACCCAAAATGGGCAGAAACTTCCGGTCATCATGAAGGCCGGCCGGTTCCACAAGAAACTCATCTGAGCCCAGCTCGAGCGGCCGTTGCGTCGGCGAGGGGTCATGGCTATCCTACGGGCGCTTCCCGAAGTTAAAATGGAGGTTCCGATTGGAGGCGGAGGCGCTTCATGGCCGCTAAGAAGGGGAAACAGGCAAGAGGCGGAAAGAGAGCAGACGGGAAGTTGACCACCGGCTCGAGAATCAGTCGGGAAGTCGCCTGGTGGCTCTGGGCCGCTCTCGCCTTCATCTTCTTGGAAGGAACGCTGCTCCAGGCCCGCATGATTCCGAGCGGCTCCATGGAAAATACGATTCTGGTTGGTGACCATCTGATGGTCAGCCGCCTCGGGTACTCCGCCGGCATTCCCTTTACTGACGCTCAGGTTCCCCTCTGGCTCAATCCGAAGCGCCAGCAAGTGATCGTGTTTGCACCGCCGCCGGGTGAAGGCTCGAATCAGGACCTGGTCAAGCGCGTTATTGGCGTGCCCGGCGACCTGATTGGGATCCGCCAAGGCAGGGTCTATGTCAACGGGAAGCGCCTCGCCGAGCCCTACATTCTCCCCGATCCCCAGGATCACGATTCCGTGATTGAGAATTTCCCGCCCGAGGGGAGCGCCCTGCCCGCCGGGCTTTTCGCACCCGGATGGGCGGCGACTCTGCGGAGCTACCTGAGGAATGGCCAGGTTCGCGTGCCGCCAGATCACTATTTCGTACTGGGCGATAATCGCGGCAATTCATACGACAGCCGCTTCTGGGGATTCGTTCCACGCAAGGACATCATCGGCGTCCCCCTGTTCATCTATCTTTCCGTTCGAGCGCCGGGAGCAGTCTGGGAGCCGGGGCACACCGGCGAGCGCCTCGAGGCCTATTTGAGAACTTTGATCCATCCGCGCGAAATGCGCTGGAAGCGTCTGTTCCGGACATTTTGAGGACTTCCTTTCCGATAGTGCCGGAAGGGATGGGTGCGGCACCAGCGGCGGCTTATCCCGAGCAGGCCGAGGGGCGGGCGTATCTCAGCGTGCGGATTTTGAATTGCCAGCCCGAAGCAAAGTCTCCCTTGCGCCTTTCGGGGGACGGGTTCCTATCGACCCGGCTGATCGAGAAACGCCAGAAAATCGAATCAACATCCGCACCCTTAAATGCGAAGGGTGCGGCACCCCGGCCCCAAGGGATGGGTCGCCGCCGGCGCCGCGCTCCCGATCTCGAAGCCTCGGGACGTCGGGAGAAGTTCCGACCGCGGCGCCACCTTTACAGCTCACACACCCTGCCTCGAGCTCCAGGCTCGCGCACGCCGTTCCGACCTGCTTGAATGCAATCGCCAAATTCACCGCACCCAAAACGGCTTGACACGTTTTGGGGTTTGGAATATACCCGGCGCGTACCAACGGCCGCGAGCGACGTGAAACCCCTCCTCTCCAAGGCGTGTTTCACCGAAGGCGAGCGGCAATCATCACTCCGCCGTCGATTGGCGGCCGGGCCACCTCCAGCTCTTCCTGGGAGGGGATTGCAAAACCGGCAAGCAGCAGGGGCCGGGCTTGCCGCACCTGCTCCAGCAAAACCGGTGGTTTTGCACACGGCTTTCGCTAGGTTACAAAACCTGACCGCAGAGCGGCGGCGGGTAAAGGCGCCGCTGCCCTGCGCTTGCCGCTGACCGGCGGCGCCGGCAGGCGCTCCGCTTGCGTTGCCGGCGCCGGGTGACTGCTGCGCCCCGAAAGTGCGGGAGGTGTATCGATGCGCGTCTGCAAGCGTTTTGTTTCCAGCACTCCTCTCTTTGTTCTGGCCATTCTTCTCGCCCTTTGCGCCGCCGGACCGGCCACGCCGCGGCCTCCGGCCGCCGCTACGCCCACCCCGCTCGAGAACGCTTTCTCTACGGGCTGGATGATTGTCAACACCAATGGCGACGGCGTCCCCGACTTCTTGCGCGGCCACATCATCGTGCCCGCTGACTCGTCGGCCGGGGAGAATACCGCGGCCGCGAACCTGGCGGCGCGGGTGTCCTATGGCACCACCGGCCTGACGCTGCCGGTGGTGGTGAGCGGGGGAGATGCCGCCGCTTCGGCGGCAGGTCCGAAGATTTACGTCGGCAGCGGCGCGCTGCCGGCGAATGCCGCCGGCGATCTGGCGCCGCTAGTCTCGCTGCTGGGCGCCGGAGAAGGCGGCGTATTCTCAAGCGGCCAGGATGTCGCGGTCGTCGGTTCCGACGTCCCCGGGTTGCTGGCCGCCGCCGGCGAATACGCCTCCCGCGCGCCCTATCAGTGGGCGACGCCAGGCGAGACGCTCGACGCCATCGCGAAGCGAGTGAACGAGGCGTTCGCCTCAGCCAAGGTGAATGCCACCGCGCGCCTGGTTGGGCTGACTTACGCCGACAAGGAGCAGGCCATCCACCGCGCCATCCTCGACGTTTCCGGCGCCGCCGACGCCGCCGCCGTGCGCCGGGCGCTGGCGCCCGAAGGCGAGCCGCCGCTGCGTTTCGCCGCAGTGCGCGAACTGATTCTGAGGGTCGGCGGCGGCCCGCCAGTCGACCTGCTGAACCCGAATCCTCTCGGCACGCGCCCGCTGGGGCCGATGGCGGCACCCGAGGGAAAGCCACTCGATTTGGGCGAGCTGTATACGATGAAGGGGCTGCTGGGCGGCTCGGCGAAGAAAATGATTGCTTCGTCGGTGACTGCGCGCCTCTACGTTCCCGCCGGAACCGCCGGCGTGGCCATGGCCAATCTCGCCGCGCGGATTGGACTTGAAACCACCGGCATTTCGCTGCCCTTCGCCTTTGTGCCGTCCGGCGTCGGGCTTGGTCAGGTGCCGGCGCAGGCGTTGTTGACGGCCGATTCGCCACTCGGCCAGCAGCTCCAACGCGAACTCACCGCCCCCCATCCCGGCGCTCCATCCACGTTCGCGCAAACCGTTTTCCAGCCGCTCCAGCCCGGCGAAGGCGAGCTGCGAGTGATCGACAACGCTTTCGCCAAGCACGCCGCGGTGGTTGCCCGCGGCGACGCCGCCGGCCAGGCCGCCGCGCTCGATTACGCCGCCAGGCGCCTGCCCTACCTGTGGGAACCCACCAAGCGCCAGGAGTCGATTGACGAAATGCGTTACGACATCCACCGGTTCTTCTCCCTGCGCTCGGCCGCGGGTCAGGCAGCCGCCGCCATGTACCATCTTTCACGCTGGCTGAAGCAAGCGCAGGCGGGATCGGCCAAGCCCGCCTCGGTCGACGCCACCCTCTACGTCGATCGCGCCGACCCGAAACTCGCCGGGTTCATTCGCCAGCAGCTCGAGCAGCAGGCGCCGGGAGTGAAAGTGGACGTGCACGCCGGCAGCTTGCACGCCGGATTGAAATGCTGCGCCAGCGATCCGCCGCTGCACTACGTTTCGCCGCTCCATCCGTTCGAGCAGGCGGCGCCCACCTTCACCGACGATTTCACCATTCCCTGGGAAGGCCGGCGCCTGCTCGATGCCGTGCGCCAGGCGGCCGCCCATCTCGAACGCGGCCAGCCGGCGAACCTGCTTGCCGAAGTGAGCGAAGGGCCGGCGATGCGCCAGAAGCTGACCAGTCAATTGCGCGACGTGCTGGTATCCGCCGGGGCCGCGCCCGCTCGGACCCGGGTGGAAGTCTTGTGCGCTTACAAGCCGGGGTATAGCTGGCTGATGGATGAAATCGCCCCCGCGCTCAGGGGCCAGGCGGTCAGCCGCATCGTCATCGAATTCGCCCCCGACTCCGATCCCCAGCACACCAGCCTGCTCTATTCCCACGCCCGCTGGCTCCAGGAACTCTATCCGGTCGACGAGACGCTCGCTCGCGAGCTCCACGTCCCCTTGAAGAGCATCGAATTCCAGCAACTTCCCGACGCTTCCGGCCCCACCTACCGGGTGCACGCCTATGCGGCCGGCGGCCGCGAATTGCTGGCGCGCGATTTCACCGTTCATACCGCCGAGCGTCCCTACAGCAACACCTTCGTCCCTTACGATCACGTCCAGGTCGATACCGGCTGGATTCATCTCGACACGGCCGGCCACGCGCTGCTCGATCAGCGGCTCGAGACCGATATCGAGATGTTCTGGGAGCACTACCAGACGATTACCCTTCCCCGCGTGCTGCAATTCGTCATGCAGCAGAACGACGGCGATCCCAAAGTCGAATACCAGCCGCTGTTCGACACCCTGCGGCTCCAGATACATTTGAGCGAGCCCGATTACAACCTCGGGCTCGACCGCGAACGCATTTCCTCGCTCGAAGCCCTCGAGGAAGACACCTTCTATTCCACCAATAATTTCTTCTACATGCTCGGCACGCTCGATTCCTCCGGCATCTTCGATTACATGGGCCGCACCATCCCCGTCGTCTATCCCTCCACCGACGGCCAGGACGGCCACATCCACATCGAGTTCTACGCCAAGGACGGTCCCCATCCGCTGGTCGCGATGAGCTGGACCGACGCCGCCGGCCATCGCCACGAAGACAAGCGCGACTTGCCCGCGCTCCAGATGGGCATGCCGCAACTGGTTGCCGCCCGCGTTCACGCCGGCCAGGCCGGCGTCCAGTCGCTCACCTGGCAGCTCCCCGCCGACGCGCGCGACGACCGCTACCGGGACTGGATCGGGCTCGAGGGCGCGAACTTCGTCGAGCACTCGATGTTTTCCGCCGAGCAAGGCGAGGGCCAGGTGCATTGGCTCGAAGCCATGCATTCCGCCGGGCTCTATCCCGACTCGCTCGCGTATCCGAATCTCAGGCGCCTTGCCATCGAGTTCGCCCTGCCGCGGCCCCTGCGCGCCGCGGAAAACAGCCGGCCGGAACTGGTTCGCGCCGAATGGGCGGTGCCCGAGCCGGCCACCAAGCGTCCGCAAATTACCGATTACACCCCGGTGCCTGTCTCGGACGACGCCGAAGGCCATTTCGTCAGTTGGGACGAGCCCATCAGCCCCGAAAAAAGCGCCCAAATCCTCGCCCGCCTCGCCACGTTTCCCGGCGTCAATGTCTATTGGATGGGCCGGACGTACCTGGGCGAGAACATCTGGGCGGCGGACATCATGACTCCTTCGCCTGCGGCGCTGCGTTCGGTGGCCAAAGAGGAAACGCTGAAAGCGGTGATCATTTACTCCGGCCGCCAGCATGCCGACGAAGTTTCGAGCACCAGCCACATCCTTCGCTTGGCCGAGCAGTTGGTGCGCGATCCGGCGACGAAGAAAATGCTCGATAAGGTCAACGTCGTCATCCATCCGATTACCAATCCCGACGGCGCCAATCTTTCGATCGACTTGATGCACATCACTCCCGATTTCGTTCTCCATCCCGGCTATCACGGCGCGCTCACCGCCGACGTCTCCAGCGGCCAGTCCCAGCCGGATCCCATCTATCCCGAATCGCGTACTCGCCGGCTGCTCTGGGAAGCGTGGCTGCCGGATACGTTCCTGAATCCGCACGGCTATCCGTCGCACGAATGGGTGCAGCCGTTCTCCGGCTACACCGCCTGGATGACCAGGCGCACCGGCGTTGAAGGCGGCCGCACCTGGTGGATTCCCCGCGGCTGGTTCACCAGCCTCGGCTACCTGGGCGACCCCGACCACCCCCGGAGCAAGGACATCGCCTACGAACTGCGCGCGCGGATGGCCGAATCCTTCGCCAAGGTTCCCGGCGCGCTGGCGCTCGAAAGCCGCATGGACGACCGTTACGAGCGGTACGGGGTTCGCTGGGAGCCGCGCAGCTTCCAGCAGCCGCTCTACAAGGGCGTTCGCATCTACATGGCCCTCAAAGGCCAGCGCGAGGCGCCGGGCGGGGGCGGCTTCATGGGCCGCTTCCCCGATGTCACCTGGGACGAGGGATACACCGAAGCGCCTGACGAAACCGCTCACCAGGCTTACCTGCACCTGGTTGCCGGCATGGGCCTAGCGTTCGATCGCGTCCACCTCACCTATCTCGCCGGCGGCAAATTCAAAATCACTCGCACCGAAAAGGAATTCACCGATGGCGTTTCCTGGACGGTCGATCGCCAGCGGCCCATCCTGCCGGAGAAATGGACGATCCAGCCCGGCCCGGGAATCGCCGGAAGGTAGCCGGTTGATGCCGCTCTTCTCCCCGAAGAACGGCTCGCGCATGGCGCTGCTCGCGCTCGTGGCTCTCGCCGGCTGCGGCCCCCGCGGCAAGCGCGCACGCGACGACCGCATCGCTGCCGTCACCGCCGTCAATCCCTCGCTGCTTCAGGCGCTCCATTACCGGATGATCGGCCCGCACCGGGGCGGGCGCGTCACCGCCGTCGCCGGCGTCCCCGGCGAGCGCGGCACGTTCTACATGGGCGCCACCGGCGGCGGCGTCTGGAAAACGACCGACGACGGCGAAGTGTGGGAAAACGTCTCCGATCCATTCTTCGCGGCAGGTTCCGTGGGCGCCATCGCCGTCGCTCCCTCCAATCCCAGCGTCATCTACGTCGGCACCGGCTCCGCCTGCATCCGCAACAACGTCCAGCCGGGCATCGGGATGTACAAGTCGCTCGACGCCGGCATCACCTGGCAACGCGCCGGGCTCGACGACGCCGGCCAGATCGCCCGGATACGCATCGATCCTCACGATCCCAATCTTGTTTACGTCGCCGTGCAGGGCCACGCCTTCGGCCCCAACTCCGATCGCGGCGTGTTTCGCTCCTCCGACGGAGGCCGCACCTGGCAAAAAGCGCTCTTCATCGACGATCGCACCGGCGCCTCCGATCTCGCCATGGACGCCCGCAATCCCAAGGTCCTCTACGCGGCGATGTGGACGGGCGTGCGCCATCCCTGGGGATTGATTGGCGGATCGATCCAGGGCGGCGTCTTCAAAACCACCGACGGCGGGAACCACTGGAACAAACTCGCCGGCGGCTTGCCCACCGGGGCGGTGGGCCGCATCGGGGTGGCGGTTTCGCCTGCCGCTCCCAGCCGCGTCTGGGCCCTGGTCGATGCCGCCGGCGGCGGCAGCGGAGTGTATCGCTCCGACGATGGCGGCGAGAGCTTCCAGCGGCTCGATGCCAGCCGCGCGCTCACCGGCCGCTCGTGCTATTACGCGCACATCTTCGCCGACCCCAAGGATCCGGACGTGGTTTACGTCGGGAACACCGATTTCTTCAAGTCCGCCGACGGTGGCAGGACGTTCTCGCCGATTCCGATGCCGCACGGCGACAATCACGCCCTCTGGATCGATCCCGAGGACACGCGAGTGATGATCGAAGGCAACGACGGCGGCGCCACCATCACCATCGACGGCGGCAAGACCTGGTCGTCCCAGCTCAATCAGCCGACGGCGGAAATCTATCGCGTGGTCGCCGACGACCAGTTCCCCTATCGCGTGTACGGCGCGCAGCAGGATCAGTACGACGCGTTGTCCCTGCCCAGCCGCAGCGCGAATTTCGGCGCCCGGCTCCAGCTCCAGCACTGGTACGCGGTCGGCGGGATGGAAGGCGGGTTCGTCGCCGTCGATCCCCGCAATCCGGCGATCGTCTACGCCGGCGGTCCCGGCGGCATGATCACCCGCTACGATCGCTCGGAAATGTTCCTGCGCGGGATCAACGTCTATCCCGAGGCGGGCTTCTCCTCCGCCAGCCTGCGTTACCGGTTCACCTGGAACGCTCCCATCTTCCTTTCGCCGCTCGAACCCAATTTCGTCTACCACACCTCGAACTACGTCCACCGCTCGACCGACGGCGGCCAGTCGTGGGCGACGATCAGCCCCGATCTCACCCGCAACGACAAGACCAAGGAAACGCTTCCCGCCGGCAACGTCGGTTCCGAGTCCATGCCCTATCCCACGATTTCCGCTTTCGCGGAATCGCCGATGCGCCGCGGCGTGCTGTGGGCGGGCAGTGACGACGGCTTGGTGCACCTCTCGCGCGACGACGGCCGCCACTGGCAGGACGTCACTCCCCAGGCCATGCCCGCATGGGCCACGGTGAATTCCATCGAGCCGTCCTCCCACGATCCCGCCCGAGCGTTCCTGGCGGTTTTCCGGTACCAGCTCGACGACTTCCATCCTTACATCTTCCGCACCGGCGATTACGGCCGATCGTGGACCCTGCTCACCGACGGCCGGAACGGCATTCCGCCGGCGGACTTCGTTCACGTCGTGCGCGAAGATCCCATACGCAAGGGCCTGCTGTACGCCGGCACGGAATTCGGGATGTACGTCTCGTTCGACGACGGCAGCCATTGGCAATCGCTCCAGTTGAATCTGCCGCGGACGCCGGTTTCCGATCTCATCGTCCACGACGACGACTTGGTGCTTTCCACCAACGGCCGGTCGTTCTGGATTCTTGACGACGTGGCGCCGCTGCGGCGCCTCGCGGTCGATTCCTTTTCCGCGCCCCACCTGTTCACTCCCCGCGACGCCTACCGGGCCTTCACTTCCGCCGAGGAGGACGATCAGCCCTACGTCGGCGGCGCCTGCTGCGTCAGCAACGCCCGCGACATCTATTCCGGCGCCCGCATCGAGCGCCATCGCCTTGGCGAGGAGCCACCCAATGGCGTCGTCATCGACGCCGCTTTCCCGCGGCTGCCCTCCGGCCGCGTCACTCTCGAAATCCTCGGCGCGGACGGCAAGGTTTTGCGCACCCTGGTGGATACCGCCGCGCCCAACAGCACCGGCCGCGCGCCTCGCCTCGCCGCCGGGCTCAATCGTTTCGTCTGGGATTTCCGCGTCGAGTCCGAGCCGCCCGGCGCGCCCCCGCCCGAGCCGCGCGGACCGAAGGCGGTGCCGGGCAGCTACCAGGCGCGATTGACCGCCGGCAGCACCATTCAACGCGCCTGGTTCCGGCTTCTGCCCGATCCCCGCCTCCGCGACGTCACCCAACAGGACTACGAGGGTCAATTCGGTTTCCTGATGACCCTGGAAGATGCCATCGCCAGAATCCGCGCCGCTGCAGCCACACTTCGCTCCCAGCGCAGCCGCGTGCGCGATCCCCGCCAAGTCGCCGCGCTCGATTCGCTGGTGCGGCAGTTGGTTCCGGCGCCGGGCGCTGGATTCGGGGCGGGCCAGCCCCCGCTGCTTTCTCAGGCGCTGACTCTCTACAACTTCGTCGAAGCGAGCGAAGACCAACCCACCGCGAGCGCCATCGAGCGCTGGACCGAGCTGCGAGCGGAGATGAACGCCCGCCTGGCGCAAACGCGGGCATTCGAGCCCCCAGCAGGCGCGCCTTAGGGCGCGATGGCCCGGCCCGGACTTGCTCTGGCCCACGGCTCGGCACGGCTGGGAGTGCGAGCCGCGGCGAGCGAGAGCGGCGTCTTGCCGGCGCCGGGGTGTGCTGCCTCGAGAAGAGCAACAAACAGGTAGCCTTTCTCATGCGGCGGCGCTAATATGCAACCAGGGGGTTGCATAACATGGATTCTCGCATCGAGAAGCGGATCGAACTCAAGGCGCCGGTTTCGCGAGTCTGGCGCGCGCTGACGGATTACCGCGAGTTCGGGGAATGGTTTCGCGTGAAACTGGATGGCCCGTTCGCACCGGGCCGGATCTCGCGCGGCCATATCACCTACCCCGGCTACGAGCACGTGAAATGGGAAGCGGTGGTGCAGAAAATGGAGCCCGAACGGCTCTTCTCTTTTACGTGGCACCCTTATGCGGTCGACCCGAAAACAGATTACTCGAAGGAGACGCCCACGCTGGTCGAATTCCGGTTGGAGAAGACTGCGAACGGGACGCTGCTCCTGCTTCGCGAGTCCGGCTTCGACAAAATCCCCAGCGGGCGCCGCCTGGAAGCATTCCGCATGAACGACGGCGGCTGGACGGCGCAAATGAAGAATCTCGAGAGCTATGTCGCGCAAAAGGCGTAGCCGCATGGCCGTCGAACTGCAGGCTCAAACACCCGTCTTTGCCGCCCTGGCCGACAAAACGCGGCTCTCGCTGATTGCGAAGCTCTGCCGGGGACGGCCGCATTCGATCTCACAGCTCACCAAGGGCTCCCAACTGACCCGGCAGGCGATCACCAAGCATCTTCGCGTGTTGGAAAGCGCAGGAATCGTGCACGGCGTCCGTGCGGGTCGCGAGAACTTATTTGCATTCGATCCGGAGCCGATGGAGGGAATCAAGGCCTACCTCGAACTCGTCTCCGAGCAGTGGGACCAGACGCTCGCCAGGCTAAAGGCGTTCGTCGAACGCTGAGTGGGGGCGGGCGAGCCGCCGGCTCGCCCCTACCGAGGGAAAGGATTGGTTGCGGCGGGCCCCGCCGTGCCACCGGGCGGCTGGTGGCCCGCCGCGGCTCCCTCTCGCCCGCCGCTTGTGATAATCTCGGCGGTTGCCCCAGGTGGCCTGGGCTCCGCTCTATCTCCGATTGGGGAAGGTGAATCGAAGATGCAGGCTCCCCGCTGGCGCGTGGGTGTGGACATCGGCGGCACGTTCACCGATCTGATCGTCGTGAACGACGACACCGGGAATTTCGCCGTCGGCAAAACGCTGACCACTCCCCGCGACCCTTCCCAGGCGATCGAAACCGGCCTGACCGACACCCTGGGCCGGGCGGGCGCCGCCGCCGCCGAAATCGGGCAAATCATCCACGGCACCACCCTGATCACCAACGCCATCATCGAGCGCAAAGGCGATCGCACTGCATTGCTGGCCACGGGCGGTTTTCGCGACGCCGTCGAAATCGGCCGGGAAAGCCGGTACGACCTCTACGACCTGATGCTCGAGTTGCCTCGGCCGCTCGTTCCCCGCCACCTGCGGTTTGACGTCCCCGAGCGGACGCTCGCCGACGGCACGATACTCGAGCCGCTCGATGTTGCCTACGTCGAGCGGCTAGCGAGAGAATTAACGGCGAACGGCGTCGAGGCCGTGGCCGTCTCTTTCCTGAACAGCTATGCCAACCCCGCTCCCGAGCGCGCCGCGCGCGACGCCGTTCTGCGCGTTGCGCCGCAGATGCGCATGTCAATTTCGTCGGAAGTGGCGCCGGAAATCCGCGAGTTCGAACGCACCAGCGCCACCATCGCCAACGTCTACGTCCAGGCGCGCGTCGATCGCTATCTGCGCGAGCTGGAGGCCCGGCTGGAGCGGCTCGGGTTCCGCGGCCGCTTTTTCATGATGCTTTCGAGCGGCGGCCTGGCCATCTTCGACACCGCCGTGCGTTTCCCCATTCGCCTGCTGGAATCGGGGCCGGCGGCGGGCGCGCTCGCCGCGGCAAGTTACGGCGAAGCCGGCGGCTGGCCCGACCTGCTCTCGTTCGATATGGGCGGCACCACCGCCAAATTCTGCGTGATCGACCAGGGCAAACCCTCGATCGCGCACGAATTCGAATTCGATCGCGTGTATCGCTTCAAGAAGGGTTCGGGCCTGCCCGCCAAGATCCCGGTGATCGAAATGGTCGAAATCGGGGCCGGCGGCGGCTCGATCGCCCGCGTCGACGCGCTCGGCTTGCTCAAGGTGGGTCCCGATTCCTCGGGGGCCGAACCCGGCCCGGTGTGCTACGGGCGTGGCGGGGAGGAGCCCACCGTCACCGATGCCGACCTGGTGCTGGGCTACCTGGATCCGAACTTCTTCCTCGGCGGCCGGATGAAGCTGGATCTCGAAGGGGCACGCCGCGCCATCGGGGAACGGATCGCCGCCAAACTCGGCCTTTCCATCGAGCAGGCCGCCTGGGGCATCCACCAGGTGGTCAACGAAAACATGGCCAATGCGGCGCGCGTCCACGTGATCGAGCGAGGCAAGGACCCGCAGCGGTTCCCCCTGTTCGCGCTGGGCGGCGCCGGCCCGGTGCACGGCTTCGGCATCGCCAAGGCGCTGGGCAATCCGGCGTTGATCGCTCCGCTGGGCGCCGGCGTGATGAGCACCGTCGGTTTTCTTTCGGCGCCGCTTTCCTTCGATTTCGTTCGTTCATGGCGCATCCGGCTCGATCAGCTCTCCTGGACGCACGCCAACGCGCTGCTGCGGGAAATGGAAGCCGAAGGCGAGGCGCTGCTCGAGGCGTCGGGCGTCGCCGGCGCCGACGTTTGCCACCGCCGCCAGGCGGATATGCGTTACGTGGGCCAGGGATACGAAATCCGCGTACCGCTGCCGGAAAAGGAGCTGATGGCGGCCGACGCGCCCGCCCTGGTCGCTGCGTTCGAGCAAACCTACCGCCAGCTCTACGGCCGGCTGGGCCCGCCGGTTGCGGTGGAGTTCATCAACTGGCGGGTGCTTTCGACCGGGCCCAAGCCACCGGTCTCGCTGGCCGCGGCGAGCGTCTCCGCCGCGCCGCGGTCCGGCTCGGCTCCGCGCAAGGGCGCGCGTCGCGCCTACTTCCCCGAATGCGGGGGATTCGTCGAGACGCCGGTTTACGATCGCTACGCGGTTGCTCCCGGCGCCGGCTTCGAGGGCCCCTCGATTGTAGAGGAGCGGGAATCGACCGCGATCGTAGGGCCCGGCGGGCGGTGGCGGGTGGACAACCAAGCCAACCTGATTGTGGAGTTCGGTAGTGGCTCAGCTTGGCGGGATTTACATCCCCACCGTTTGGGGGACGCGGAGAAGCGCCGGAATTTGAGTGGTTTGGGGCGGCGCACAGGTCCCGCGGGGCGGGATGCCACTGCCAAGCTGAACCACTACCGGGAGTTCTCATGAGCGGCACGCTCGATTCCATCGCGCTCGAAATTCTCTGGAACCGGCTGCTCTCGGTTTGCAACGAGCAGCAAGTGACTCTGATTCGCACGGCATTCAGCACCGTGGTGCGCGAGTCGGTGGACCTGGCTTGCGGCGTGTTCGATACGCGGGGCTACATGATTGCCCAGTCGCTCACCGGCACTCCCGGCCACATCAACTCGATGGCCACCGGCGTGCGGCATTTCCTCGCCGCGTATCCGCCGGCGACGCTCGCGCCCGGCGACGTGCTGGTGACCAACGACCCGTGGATGACGGCGGGCCAAATCAACGATTTCACGGTGCTGTCACCGGTTTTCAGCGGGACTGCTCTGGTGGGCTATTTCGCCAGCACCTGCCACACGCCCGACATCGGCGGCCACATCCTCTCCGCCGAAGCCCACGAGGTTTACGAGGAAGGCCTGCGCGTTCCCATCACCAAGCTGTTCGATCGCGGCGCGCCGAACGAGGAGTTGCTGAAGTTGGTTCGCGCCAACGTCCGCACGCCGGAGGAAACCGTCGGCGATTTGTACGCCCAGGCGTCTTCGAACGCCGTTGGCGCGAGGAGCCTGCTGAAGTTCATGGCGGAATTCGGCCTGGAAACCATCGACCCGCTGGCCGACCAGGTGATCGCGCGCTCGGAGCAGGCATTGCGCGACGCCATCGCCCGTATCCCCAACGGCCGGTACACGAACGAAACCTGGAGCGACGGGTTCGAGGAGCCGATACTCATCAAGGCGGCGGTTACCGTCGAGGACCGCGACATCCACATCGATTTCGCCGGCTCGTCCCCGCAAAGCCACCGGGGAATCAACGTAGTGATGAATTACACCCACGCCTACGCTTCGTTCGCGATCAAGGCGGCGGTGTGCCCCGAAGTGCCCCATAACGAAGGCGCTTTCCGTCCGGTGCACGTCTCCGCTCCGCTCGGCTCGATTCTCAATTGCGTCGAGCCCGCCGCCGTCGCTTCCCGCCACCTGATCGGCCATTTCCTTCCCAACGTCATCTTCGGCGCTCTGGCCCGGGCCATGCCCGGGCAATTGATGGCCGGCGGCGCCGAGCCGGTATGGATTTCGATGTGGCGGGGAACGCTGCCGCGCTCGGCCGAGCCTTTCACCTTCAGTTTGTTTCAACTGGGCGGAGCGGGGGCTCGCGCCACCAAGGACGGCTTGAGCACCACCGGCTTCCCCAGCGGCGTCGGCGGCGTGCCCGCCGAAGTGATCGAGTCGCTCTCGCCGATGATCCAGCACCACCGCGAACTCCGGGCCGATTCCGGCGGCGCGGGCAGGTTCCGCGGCGGGCTGGGCCAGCGAACCGAGATGCGTTATTTGGGGGACAGGCCGTGGAGCGTTTCCGCGATGATCGATCGAGTGCGGTATCCGGGCTTGGGGCTGGAGGGCGGCAGGCCAGGAGCCTGCGGCGAGCTGATTGTCGACGAAGGCACTCGTCCGCAGCCCAAGGCGCTCGTCACGCTGGCTCCCGAGTCGCGCGTCCAGCTCAATCTTCCGGGCGGCGGCGGGTACGGCGACCCGTTCACACGGGACCCCGAACGCGTCTTCCAGGACGTCGTTGACGGGTACGTTTCGCTCGAAGCGGCCGAGCGCGAGTACGGCGTGGTGATCCGCTACCTCGGCCGGCCCGACCAGCTGGTTCGGCTGCCCAGCCACTACGCCATCGACCTGGAAGCCACGTCGCGCCGCCGCGCCGCCGCGCCGGCCGCGCGGCCGGATTCGGAACGCCCGTGAGCGCGGGTAAAACCCTTGTTGACACTGGCCTCGGGTTTGGCGTATACCGAGCGCGTGGGCAGCCGGGATGGTGTGTACCCGGAGTGGTTCCGGTTCACCGAATCCGCTCGAATCCAGCTAAAGCTCTAAGAGATTTGTGGAGGGGGGACGATGCGTAGCCAGAAGAATCTGATGTGGGGGTTGCTTCCCTGTCTTGCCCTTGGATTCCTGTCGGTTTTCTCCGGCGTCCTGCCTGCACGAGGCCAGGGCGTCGGGGCCGAGATTTCGGGCACGGTTACCGACGCTACCGGGGCGGCGCTCGCGGGCGCCAAGGTGACCCTGACCGACCAGGCCACCGGCGTTACTCGCGTCGTGACTGCCGGCAGCGACGGCCACTACGTTTTCCCCGATCTTCCCAACGGTACATATTCCCTGAAATTCGATCAAGCCGGTTTCGCGTCGGCCGAAATTCATGACATCGTTCTGAATATCGGCACCAACCTCACCCGTGACGTGCAGATGAAGGTTGGCGCGGTGCAGCAGCAGGTGACGGTGGAGGCCCAGGGCGCGCCCATCGACACCACCAAGAGTGAGGTTGCCGGCCTGGTCAGCCTCCAACAAATCAACAACATGCCTATCAACAGCCGCCAGTACCTGAATCTGGCGCTGCTGATGCCGGGCACCAGCCAGGACGCTTCGCGGCCGTACTACAACAACGTTGCCATCGGCGCCGGCGTCACCTTCTACGGCAATGGATTCTTCGTCGACGGGGTGAGAAACACATGGGCGGAACAAGGAGAGCCGCGGCAGGACATCCCCGAGGGGGCGGTCGCCGAGTTCAAGGTCTACACCACGCAGTTCCCCGCCGACTTGGGTCTAGCCGAAGGCGGATTCGTTACCGTGGTCAGCAAGAGCGGAACCAACCAGTTCCACGGCGATATTTTCGAATATTGGCGCAATGAGCGGCTGAACGCCCTGAACAAATTCCAGACCGCGCAGCAAAAGTCGCTCGGCCTGAAGGGCTTTCCCTTCAACCGGAACCAATTTGGGGCCGACCTGGGCGGGCCGGTCATCAAAAACCGCACCCACTTCTTCGCCTCGTTCGAGCGGACGCGAACCAACGATTCCCTGACCGTTTTCACCGGTTTGCCGCAGTTCTACTCGTCGGTCGAGGGGACATTTGCCAAGCCGAGTTGGCGGACTTTGTGGCTGGCGCGCGGCGACCAGAAAATCAGCAACAACCAGACGATGTTCGTCCGCTACGCCGGCGAGCGCGAGTACCAGGATTGTTTCAATTGCGGGGGCAGCGCCGCAGTCAACGCCGGGTTCAGCCAGAAGATTCCGCGCACTTCGATTGTCTTCGGCGATACCTGGATGAAGTCGGCGCGCTTGTTGAACGACTTCCGCTTCCAATACGCCTTCTCCGAGTATGAGATCGGCAGCCCCGCGTTCCCCATCTGGACGGCTTTCGGCCAGTATCCCCCCGCGCGTTTGAACGAATTGCAGACTGTACTCAGCTTCCCCAGCCTCACCTGGGGCGCCAACTTCCAGGAACTCGGGCCCGAGCATCGCTACGGGATCAACGACGACGTTACTTCGATCCACGGCACTCACGAACTGCACTTCGGCACCGAGTACGATTACATCCCCTACAAGGACGATTCGCCCGGTAACTTGACGGGCAGGTTCACCTTCGGAAAGGACCAGCTGTTCGATCCCAACAACCCCACCATCGTCGCCAACCTCCAAAACCCGATCCAGTACACCCAGACCCTCCCGCCCATCAACGATGAATTGAACACGAGTTACTGGGGCTGGTACGTGATGGACAATTGGCGCGCCCTGCCCCGCCTGAACGTCAATTACGGCTTGCGGTACGACCGCCAATTCGGCTCGTTCAACGAGAACTTCAATCCGGCAACCCTGCCCCAAGCGCTTCCGTTCGCCAATTACAGCAAGCGGGGCGACACGAACAATTTTGGCCCGCGGCTTGGGCTGAGCTGGGACGTCACCGGCGCCGGGAAATCGATCGTTCGCGCCGGTTTCGGCCAGTATTACAACAATATCCGCACGCTGATTACCTTGTTCGCCGAGCCGCGCGATTTGCTAGTGTGCTCGATCATCATAAACAAACCCAGCTATCCCGATCCCTTTGGCGGCAAAAGCCCCTCGAGTTTCTGCTCGACCGCGCCGCCGAACATCACCGAATTGGAGAACAATTTCGTCAATCCCTACTCCCAGCAATTCAATGGCGGGTTCACCCAGCAATTGACCGATACGCTCTCGGTGAACGTGGACGGCGTGTACGTGCACAGCCTGCGCGATTACCGCGACGTGGACGTCAACTTCAATCCCGCGAACCCCAGCGTACGCCCCCTTCCGCAATGGGGTCAGATCATACTTCATGAGCCGATCTCGAAGGGCGACTACAAGGCGATGTACTTGCGCTTCGAGAAACGGTACTCCCACCGCTATCAATACCTGGTTTCCTACACCCTCTCCGATTGCAAGGACAATAACCCCGCCGGCAGAGTCGCCAATTTGACCAATCCCAACCTCGATTGGGGCCCCTGCTCGATCGATCGGCGCAACGCGCTGGTGGCCAGCGGTTCCTTCCAATTGCCCTGGCAGGTTATTGTTGCCGGGGTGTTCAGCCTGCGCTCGACGCTCCCGTTCAGCGCGTTCTCGAACACTTTCATCGACGGAGCCCGGCAGTACGTGCCCGGGACGACCCGCGACCAGGGAAACCGCGACCTCAATCTGGGTACGGTTAATGCCTACCGATCAACCCTGGGGCTTGCGCCGATTCCGTCCAGTCAGATCAATAGCAGCCGGCTGAACGATTTCGACATTCGCGTCTCGAAGGCGATACCCATCAAGGGCGAGCGGCAGCTCCAGGTTTCCTGCCAGGTATTCAACCTGTTCAACACCACCAACCTGCCCGCCCCCTTCACCAGCGGGCAGGTGAACGTTGCCGCCGCCAGCAGTTTCGGCGAGATTTTGACGGCGCAGCCAGGCACCCAGGCCGAACTCTCCGTCAGGTTCGTCTTCTAGCAAGCGAGGACAGAGGCCAGGCGCGGCCATCCCTCGCCGGCGCGGCAGGGGTAGCGCGCGGTGTGCCGCACCGTGCTGGCGGTGAGCCGGTGCGTGCGGATAATTTGCGTCTGCGATGATTGGAGCTTGGCGAACCCTACCGGGCCCTGTTTCACCGTTGGGTCCCCGGCGGGCCGCAGCGGCCGCACACCTGCGCCGGTAACCGAATAAGATGACCCAAACCGCGCCTCTTCGCTGGAGCGCCACCACCGCGGCGCAGCGCCGCACGCTGGTGGCCGCCGGGCTCGGCTGGATGCTCGACGCCTTCGACGTCATGCTGTACTCGCTGGTGCTGGCCACCCTGATTCGCGAGTTCGGCATGAGCAAGCAAACCGCCGGCCTGCTCAATACCCTGACGCTGGTTGCCTCCGCCATCGGCAGCATCATTTTCGGCGTGCTCGCCGACCGCTACGGGCGGCGGCGCATGCTGAGCGCCAGCATCCTTACCTATTCGCTGGCGACTTTCGCCTGCGGATTTTCGCCTACGATACTGGTTCTCGCCGTGCTTCGGTTCCTGCTCGGACTCGGCATGGGCGGCGAATGGAACACCGGCGCGACGCTGGTGGCGGAAACGTGGCCCGCCGAATGGCGCGGCCGTGCGCTGGGCATCGTGCAGAGCAGTTGGGCGATCGGCTACGCGCTGGCGGCCGTCACCGCGGGCGTCATTCTCGCCCGGGCGAACTGGCGCTGGGTGTTTTTCGTCGGCGTGGCTCCGGCGCTGGTGGCGCTCTGGGTGCAGAGCGGCGTTCCGGAGCCGGAAGTGTGGCGGCGGCACGCCGCCGGGTCCGAGCGCCGGGGCCAACTGGCGAACAAGCCGCTGTGGCGCGCGAGCGGGCGGAACCTGGTGGTACTGCTGGCGATGAACACTTTCGGGATGTTCGCCTGGTGGGGCCTGTTCACGTGGCTTCCCGCATACCTGGAATTACCGCTTTCCGAGGGCGGGCGCGGGTTCAATCTGCTGGGCACCACCTGGTTTTTGCTCGCGCTGAATTTGATCGGGATGTGGCCGGGCTACCTGCTGTTCGGCGTCTTCGCCGACCGCTTTGGCCGCAAGCGTCCGCTGATCGGCTACCTGATCGCCGCGGCGCTGCTGGTGGTGTGGCTGGCGGCAGCGCGCCGGCCGGCGACGATCCTGGTTTCGGCGTGTCTGGTGGCGTTTTTCGGCACCGGCTTCTTCACCGGCTCGGGCATCGTCGGCAGCGAGCTGTTCCCCACCGCCATCCGCGCCACCGCGCTCGGCGCAAGCTACAACGTCGCTCGCGGCTTGAGCGCGCTCGCTCCGCTGGTCATCGGCCGCGTTGGCGAAAGCCACGGCCTGGCCGGAGCGTTCCTGCTCTGCGGCATTGCTTTCGCTTTGGCCGCGGTGAGCGCGGCGTGGCTGCCGGAGACCAGCGGGACCCAAATCACCTGATCGCCCCCGCTGAGGTACAATCTTCCCTGCTGCCCGTGACCGTCCTCCTCGTTCTCGCGGTGCTTTTCGCCACGGCCGTCTTGTTGGCTGCTGCCGCGCTGTTGAGTCCCGTTGTCCTCATCCTTGACTCGGCCTGCCGCGAAATCCGCGTGTGCTGGCTGCTGGCGCTCGAATATCGCCGCCCGCTGCCGGGAATCAGGGGCGAACCGCGCCTGCTGGTCGCCGGAAAGCCCATTCACCTCCGGATGCGCAAGCCAAAACCGCCCGCCCCGGCCGCAGCCGCGTCACGCCCGCCCCTCGAGCCGCCCCTCGACTTCGCTCGGGACGAACCGCGGCGGAAACATCCGCGCCTCAATCGCTTTTTCATGCGTTGCCTGCGCAATTCCACCATTCGCCGCGCGCTGGCGCGCCAATCGGTGCGATTGGTGAAAGCGACGCTGCGTTCGGCGGCTCTCACCCGCTGGCGAGCGAGCGTGTCACTGCCCGATCCCGCGGCGAGTGGTATGCTGGCGGGTGGCCTTGCCGCAGCGGGATGGGGTGGTCAGGCGCGAGTGCGGGTGAATTTCCAAGGTGAGAACAGCCTGTTCTTCGAGATTCGACTGTATCCGCATCGCTTGGTGAAGGCGGCGCTGCTGTTTCTCGCCCGCTTGCCATACCGGGTCATGTTCCGCGAGTGGCGCGCCTGTTCGGAGCGAGCGGCATAGCCCCGAGCCCGCCGAGGGAGAAACCGACACGATGGGAGACACAAGGGAGAGAGCCATGAATCCGGCACAAAGCATTCTCAAAGACCTGATCGTGGAGCTGAAGAGCCTGGCGAAAACGGAAACCGTGATTGGCACCCCGGTCACCGCGGGGGAATTCACCATCATTCCCATTTCCCGCGTGTCGTTGGGAGTCGGCGCCGGCGGAGGTGCTGGCGAAGCGGAGAAGAAAGTCTCAGTCGGCGAAGGCGGCGGAGGCGGAGGCGGCATCCGCGTGATTCCGGTGGCGCTGGCCGCGATTCACGGCAACGAATTCTCGGTGCACCTGCTCGGGCGCAGCGCTCCGCTCGCGCACACCATCGAGAAGATGCCCGACCTGATGGAAAAACTCTTCGAGCGGTGGCAAGCCCGCAAGGAAAAGGGGGCGTAACCCGGGCCAAGGGGAATCCGGTTGCCGCCCGCTAGTGTTGTGTCCCGGAAATAACTGCACGAACTCAGGGGCTGCTTCAGCAGTTGAAACCCCTGATTCATCAGCGGATTGGACGTCGGAGCTGAAGCTCCGACCCCCGAAAACAAATACCGCATATTTCCCGAACACGACACTAGAAGCCGTTGCACGGCTTCGGGAGGGCGGCTGCGGTAAGGATCGCTTGCAAGCGCACAGCCCCGCAAAGCGGGACTGTGCCACGGCAGGCGGGACAAGCTGCCGCGGGCCTACCTGCTTGCCGCGCCCAGCCCGGCTTGCCCCAGGGCCTGATTCAGGCGCGGCAGGTCGCCGGTTTGGATTTCCTGCCATGCGGCCAGCCTCCGGTCCAGCTCCTGCCGCAGAATGGCCCAGGCCTGCCGGGCGGGGTCGGTGGGCGGCGCATCGGCGCTCTCGACGGCATCGAGCACGGTGCTCAACCGATCGTTGAGTTGCGCCAAGCTGCCTTCGCCTTCATCGAGGCCGGCGAGTTTGTGGTCGAGAGCGGAGACGGCCTCTCCGGCGGGGCCCGTTGCTGCCTGCGGCGGGAGCCCGGCGAGCCGGCGGCGCAAGGCGCGCACGCGATCGAGCGCCAGGAAACTGCGGTCCATCGCTCCCGTCAACTCCCGCGCCAGCGCGAGCTGGGCCTGGAGGCCCGCCGGGGCCGTCTTCACTCGCGGATCCATCCTTACCTCGAGCGGCTGCGTCTGGGTTTGGCCGGCGACGGTGAGCCGCACGGTGTAACGGCCCGGCAGCGCAACCGGTCCCTGCGGCGATTGGGGCGTGGCGTGTGGTATCGCGGCAATCGGGAAATCGTGCGTCGCCGCATCTGGCGGTGGGTATCGCAGGTCCCAAACAAACCGATGCATTCCCGGCCCAGCCGATAACTCGGCAGGCGCTTCCATCCAGTAGGGAGCAACGGCGAATTGGTTCACATCCGGCAGGGTTGGCTTATCGGCGCTGGAATAGCGCCGCACCAATTTCCCGGCGGCATCGAGTATTTCGAGGGTCACCGGGCCGCGCGCCGCCGCTCCCAGCCAGTAATAGAGGATGGCACCGTCGGGCGGGTTTCGTCCCGCTGGCTCCTCGGGAGGAAATGGCGTATCGGTATTAGTGCTGCGCTGGAATCGATAGGCGAGTCGCGGCTTGAACAGACGGGCGGTCGAAGCGCCGGCTTCGGCCGTCAATTGCCGCAGCGGCGAGAGGTCGTCGAGGATCCAAAACGCGCGGCCGTGCGTGGCGGCAATTAAGTCGCCTTGCTCGATCGCCAAGTCGTGGATCGGCGTGCGGGGCAGGTTGAGCTGGAGCGACTGCCAGTGGCCGCCGTCGTCGAACGAGACGTACGCCCCGGTTTCGGTTCCGGCGTAGAGCAGCCCTCGCCGGGCGGGATCCTCGCGCACCGCATGGACGTAGCCGGGAGCGGTCAAGCCGGCGGCGATCGGGGTCCACGTTTTGCCGTAATCGCGGGTACGCCAGATGTAGGGAGCGTAGTCGTCCAGGCGGTGGCGATCGACGGCGGCGTAAGCGACTCCGGCATCGAAGCGGGATGCTTCGATCAAGCTGATCTTGCTCCAGGGGCCGACGGCCGGCGGAGTCACGTTGTTCCAAGACTTGCCGCCATCGAGCGTTAATTGAATCAATCCGTTGTCGGTTCCCACCCAGATTTCGCCGGCGCGGACGACCGAGGGAGCAATCGTGTAGATGACGGCGCGACGGGGTTGGGCGGCGGCGCCGGGGAGGACGGTGAGGTCGGGGCTGGCGGCGCGCCAACTGGAGCCGCCATCGATGGTTTCGAGCAGCACCTGCGCGCCGTAGTAGAGCAGGTGCGGGTTCTGGGGCGAAAACGCCAATGGCGAAGTCCAGGTGAACCGGTATTTGCGCTTGTCGATGCTCGAGGCAAAGGCATCGCCAACCAGCCAGGGGGTGATGGTTTCCGACTGCGTGGTGCGGGCGTCCCACTTGTGCAGCGCGCCGTAGGTGTCGCCGGCGTAGAGGATGGCGGGATCGGCGGGATCGGGAACGATGTAGCCGCTCTCGCCCCCGCCCACCGGATGCCAGTCGCGGAAGCTGATCGAGCCATAATCGCTGCGGCTGGGCGTGCCGGCGGTGCCGCTATCCTGCTGCGCTCCGTAAACCCAGTAAGGAATTCGATGGTCGGTGGCGACGTGATAGAACTGCGCCGTGGGCTGGTTGTACCACGAACTCCACGTGCGCCCGCCATCCAGGCTGATCACCGTGCCTTGATCGCTCCCCAGAATCATGCGCGTGGAATCGGCGGGATCGATCCAGAGCGCGTGGTAGTCGTCGCCGCCGGGCGCGCCTTTGACGGCATCGAATTGGCGGCCGCCATCGGTGGAGCGATAGAGCGCCACGTTGGGTATCCAAACCACGTTGGCGTTCTTGGGATCGACAGTGACGCCACCGAAATACCAATCGCGAGACCAGATGCGGGGATCCTTGCTCACCTGCTGCCAGCTCGAGCCGCCGTCGTCGGAGCGGTACAAGCCGCCTTGGTGGCAATCAATCAGCGCGTATACCCGCTCCCCCCGGTCACCCGGCGCGACCGCCAACCCGATCCGCCCGAGCGGGCCGGCGGGAAGGCCGTGGCCGGCCAGCGGCTGCCAAGTGGCGCCGCCGTCGTTCGATTTGTAGATGCCGCCGCCCGGCCCGCCGAGCGGCGCGTATTGGCTCCAGGCGGGCCGGCGCGTTTGCCAGAGCGCGGCGTACACGATGCTTGGGTTGCCGGGGGCGAAGGCGAGATCGATGGCGCCGGTGTTCTCGTCCTTATAGAGGACCTTCCGCCAGGTGTGGCCCCCGTCGGTCGAGCGAAACACGCCGCGCTCGGCGTTCGGGCCGTAGGCGTGGCCGAGCGCCGCCACCAGCACCACGTTGGGATTTCGCGGATCGACCAGAATCTTCGCGATTTGGCGGGTTTCGGCGAGACCCAGCGGGGTCCAGGTGCGGCCGGCATCGGTGGATTTGTAGATGCCGTCGCCAATCGAGATGTCGGAGCGCATGTCGGTTTCGCCGGTGCCGGCATAGATAACGTTCGGATCGGATGGAGCCACGGCAATCGCCCCAATCGACGCCGTTCCTTCGTGCTGGAACAGCGGCATCCAGGTGAGCCCGGCGTTGGTGGACTTCCAAACGCCGCCGCCCACGCTGCCGAAATAGTAGACGTTCGGCTCGCCCGGGACTCCGGTGACAGCGAGCGCTCGCCCGCCTCGGAACGGTCCAATGGACCGCCAGCGCATGGCGGCATAGAACTGGGGCTCCACCTGTTGGGCGCGAGCCGCAGGGCGGGCTGCGAGAACCAAAGCCAAGCCGAGGATACCGATACCGATTTTGCGCTGAGTTTGTTTCCGAATCATCATGGCCGCTCCGGCGCGGAGTATACAACAGCCGGCGAGGGCAACCGGCGGATCACGGGCCTGCCGGAGCGGGCGGAAAGGGCGAGCGCAGGCGGTTGGCGATCGCTCGCCGATTGGGAAATAGTGAACACGACACAGGCGCTTGTGCGGCTCGCGGCGAAGTCCTAACTTGAGAGCACGAAAAGGGGCCAATGATCCTTCAGCCAGATCGCCCGCCTGCGAAACGGCGGCGAGGCAGGCGATGGGAGGATTGGCATGGACGGCGCTGCGCGGCGAAGCGCCACCGGGCATCGCTGCCTGCAGCTTTACCGGATGAAGAGGAGCAGGTCACGCCAGCGAATTCAAAACCGCCAGGGACCGCCGAAAGCGTCAGGGGCGCCGGAGCGAGCGTCGCTCCGCCACCGGGGCGGGCCAGGGCCGCGCCGAAGTCTGGGCTGCTTCGCCGGCTGGGCCTGATGGCGCTGATGGCGGTGACGTTGGCGCGTTTGTTCTGGGTGCTGGGCACACTGGCTCGAGACCGCAGAGGCACGCTGGACTTCGCCATACTGTACACGGCGGGTGCGATCGTTCGCCAGGGCATGGCGGGGAACCTCTATGACGTGGTGCTTCAAGAGAAAATCGAGGATCAGTACTCGCAGGGCGGGCCCTTCCTCCCCTTCGACCATCCTCCCTTCGAGGCTTTGCTCTTCGCTCCCTTCGCCCTCTTCTCCTATCCCCACGCCCTCGAGCTCTGGGCGGCTGCCAATCTCGCGATGCTGTGCCTGCTGGTCTATCTGCTACGCGCCACCAGTTACCGCTTAGAATCCGACGAGTACTTGACGTGGCTGGGACTCTGCCTGGTGCTCGTGATTGCGGTGATGCTCCTCGGGCAGGATACGTTCCTGCTCGCGCTGGTGTTTCTGCTGGGATACCTGGCGTTGAAGGGGCAGCGCGATTACCTGGCGGGGCTCGCCTTTGGTTTAGGACTGTTCCGTTTCGAGATACTGCTTCCGCTGGCTTTCATTTTCCTTCTCCGCCGCCGCTGGCGGTTCCTGGCCGGGTTCTCCACCGCGGGGTTAACGGCGGTAGCGGTTTCGATCGGCATGGTGGGGTGGCGAGGCATGATGGCCTACGGGCGAATCCTGCTGAAAATTGGCGCGGCAGCGGGAACCTGGGGGACGATCGCGGAGGCGGCGACGATGCCCAGCCTTCGAGGATTGGTGGCTACTCTGTTCGGCCGGTGGATTCCGGGCCCGCTGCTCTTTCCGGCCGTGCTTGTGGGGTCGGTCGCGCTGCTCTGCTGGGCAGCCTGGCAGTTTCAGAGCGCGGCGCACCCGGAGGCGCCGTCCTACGATCTGGAATTCGCGCTGGCAACGGTCGCCGCGCTGCTCGCCAGCTACCACCTGTTCGTGCACGAGCTCACGCCGTTGCTGGTGGCCGCCTTCCCGATACTGGGCTACGAAGGGGCCCGGCGGCGTGAAGGGCTGGCAGGCAATCGCGGGGCAACCGCGCTGCTGCTTTTAGTGGTGCTGGTGTACGGGGTGGGCGGGGGGGTGTTCCATTTCCGCCAGTTCAGTGTTGTCGCTATACCGCTGCTGGGGTTGATGGCGTGGCTCGCCGGGGAAGCCAGCCATCTGAGGCGAGCGCCGGCGGCGCAATGGGGCGCACTGGTACCTCCTGAAACACCCTCCCTCGGAAAATGACTTCAACGACACATGGGTTTGCACGGCGTTGGTGGCGGCTTTAGGGTAAGGGAAGAATGCGGGGTCGAAACTACCTTGGTTTCCTGGGAGGAAAAGGGGAGCGTTCCGCGCGGGCGGAACAAATTGCAGATCAGGCTGTCGCGCCTGGCATTCCGGTGGCTGTTCCGGCCATTGAGACGGGGCGAGGCCGGTCTGGCCCCCTGCTGTTCCTGGCGAGTTTCGTTGCCCTCTATTTCGAGCTGGTAGTAATTCGCTACCTGTCCACCGAAGTTCGCGATTTTGCCTACCTGCAGAATCTGCCGTTGATTGCCAGCTTCCTTGGGCTGGGCACCGGAATGATCGTTGCCAAGCCGATGCGGCCGCTCAAGCGGCTTCTCCCGTTCGCCGCCGCTCTGTTCCTCCTGATTGCTTACGCTCCCTTCCTTGGACTGACCCACGTCCCGTTCGCTGGCGACATGGTGATCTGGGGAAGGGGGAGCGTTCAAGGGGGGAACGTTCAGCTGGCGCCCAGCCTGGGCACGCTCCGGTACCTGGCGATCATGCTGGGGATGACGGCGCTGGTCGTCGCTTTCTTTCTGCCGCTCGGGAAGATTATGGGCGAGTGCCTCGCTCCGGAGCCGCCGCTCAGGGGCTATTGCATTAATCTCGCCGGCAGCCTTGCGGGGATCGTTGGGTTTACCGCCATCTCCTTTTCCGGCTTGCCGCCGGTCGCGTGGATCGCGATCGGATTCGTCGCGCTGCTGCCGTTTTACAGAAAGAGCGGCACTGCGATTCTGCTTTTCTGCGTCACCCTGCTGGCGGTCGGGGTGCCCGGCAAGAATTCCTACTGGTCACCTTATTACCACATCCAGTTGCAGCCGGTGAAGCCGCCGCCGGGCTGGCCCCGTGCCGCCGCCTACTACTTGCAGGTGAACCACGATTACCACCAAAAGATCGTCGATCTGTCGCGCGCGTTCGTTACCCGCTTCCCCGACGCCGAACCGAACCGCTCGGCGCTCTCCACCTACGAGCTGCCCTACCAACTGCTTCGAAATCCCCAGAATGTGCTAATCGTCGGGGCGGGAACCGGGAACGACGTCGCCGCCGCACTGCGTCATCGCGTGAAGCACGTCGATGCCGTCGAGATCGATCCGGTGATTCTCCGCATCGGAAGGAAGTACCACCCGGAACACCCCTACGCCTCCCCGGCGGTAACCGCCCACGTGAATGACGCCAGGGCGTTCTTCAAGACCGCCAAGAAGGGTTCCTACGATCTGGTGGAATTCGCCTACCTCGATTCGCACACCTTGTTCGCGAGCTTTTCTTCCCTGCGCCTCGATAACTACGTCTACACGCTCGAGAGCTTCCAGGAGGCGAGAGGTCTCCTCAAGAGCGACGGAATCCTGGTACTTGCTTTCGACGCGGGTCGCAGCTTCGTCACCGACCGCTTGTTCGCCACGCTGACTCAAGCGTTCGGCGCCGCCCCGAAAGCCTATCGCACCGGATACGACCTCGGCGGCGTCGTGCTCGTTGAGGCGCAGGGAAACCGGGTTGCCAGCACCCCCGATTTTCCCGAAATCAGCGCCGAAATGGAAGCCAGCCGCGGCGCGCTGATCACCACCGACCACTGGCCCTTCCTGTATTCGCAGGGCCGGACGGTTCCCTCCTCGATTCTCCTGATTCTGCTTCCGTTCCTCCTCGGAGCCTTCGTTCTGCTCCGCGACACCCAGTCTCTGCCCAGTCTGGCCAGCCCTGCCAGCCTGCACCTGTTCCTGTTGGGAGCAGGTTTCCTGCTGCTCGAAACCAGGGGCGTGACCCAGCTCTCCCTGGTATTCGGCTCGACGTGGATCGTCAATGCGGTCGTCATCGCGTCCTTTCTGATGATGGCGCTGGCCGCCAACACCCTGGTGATCTTCACCCCCTTGTCACGGAAGTATTCTTACCCGGTGCTGTTCCTGTCGCTGGCGGCCAGCTTGTTCTTCCCTTATCGGGATCTCAATGGCCTTCCGATGCCGGCCAAAGTCGCTGCCGCCGCGCTGCTGATCGGCATGCCGGTCTTCTTCTCCGGCCTCGTGTTCTCTCGCAGCTTTCAAGAAGCCCGTCAGCCTTCCCGCGCACTCGGCGCGAACCTGCTGGGCGCGGTGGTGGGTGGAGCGCTGGAAAACCTGGTGATGGTCGGAGGCACAACGCTGCTGGGGTACATGGCGATGGGCATCTACGGTCTCTCGGTGATCGCCCTGCTCCGGCACGAGCGGCCCGCGCCCTCCGTCGTTGTGTCTGCCGAACCAGCGGGGTGAGCGTGACCGCTCCCTGCCGGCGGGACTGAAGCGCCAGCAGAAAAGAACTCAACCCGAGGCCAGGGTGAAGGCGCCTGCCGGCCGGTAGCCGGTCCCCGCTGCAACTCGCCGCCCCGCCCGCGGCACGGCGGCATGAGCCCGCTCTGGCGATCTCGGGTCGTCCCCGCCGAGCCTGGCCCGTCAAATTCTCCCAACCGCGGCCAACCCCCGCCGAATGCCGAAGCCAATCTCGCCAGAGTGACCCGCTTCCGGCTGAAATCCACGTTCAAAGCGCCACCCACCCCGAGATGCGCGCCTGCGATCTGGAATTCGCGCTGGCAACGGTCGCCGCGCTGCTCGCCAGCTATCACCTGTTCGTGCACGAGCTCACGCCGTTGCTGGTGGCCGCCTTCCCGATACTGGGCTACGAGGGGCCCGGCGGCGTGAAGGGCTGGCAGGCAATCGCGGGGCAACCGCGCTGCTGCTCTTAGTGGTGTTGGTGTACGGGATGGGCGGCGGCGTGTTCCATTTCCGCCAATTCAGCGTTGTGGCGATTCCGCTGCTGGGGTTGATGGCCTGGCTCGTTGGGGAAGCCGCCGATCTGAGGCGATTGCCGGAACCGCAATAGACCGGACTAAGTGGTGAAGTAGAATTGGCGGCGGCTCTCCGGCCGGGCGATTGGCCGGCCCAGACGAGCGAAATCCATCGCGCCATCAACAATATATGACCTTCCTTATACGACACACCTGGGCACACTTCGCGTTGATTTATCCGAGGGCGCAGGCGCCGCAAACGCCCGAGTGGGAGCTCTTCGGTGGATACACCTACATGAGAGCGAACCTCCATGGAACGGGCTCGAGTTTCGGCCTGAACGGCGGCTCGGCCACCCTTACCGAGAATCTGAACCACTGGTTTGGAGGCCGGCTCGAATTCAATGCCTGGGGCGGCACGGTTTCGGGGACGAATGTGTCGGCGCAGACCTACACGTACGGTCCCGTCTTCAGCTACCGCAAGGCGCACAACATGACCGCTTTCGGGCACGTGCAATTCGGCGCCATCCACGCCAGCCAGGGCTTCCTCGGCATCTCCGAGGGAGCGAGCAAATTCGCCATGGCGGCCGGTGGCGGAGTCGATTTCAAGCTGGGGAAAAGCGGGCGCGCGGCGATCCGGCTGCAAGGCGACTACCTGATGTCGCGGTTTTTGAGCGCGAGTCAGGATAACGTCGCGGTTTCCACCGGCATCGTGTTTTACCTGGGCCACAAGTAATCGGGTCACGCCGCCATCGGCAGGCTCCGCACGGGGCCTGCCGTTTTTTTTTGCCTTTCTGTGGCTCGCCCCGTCCCCGGCACCGGCAACGGTGCCGAAATCCCGCCACCCCTCTCGCATCCGGGCATACCCTCGGCCTGCCCCCTGCTACTGCCGCGTTTCTCAAATGGAAGTCACTTTTCGCAGAAATTGTCATGCTGAGCGAAGCGAAGCATCCTGTCGCGAGCGAATGTTTTTCGCCCATTTCTGCCAAGTCGTTTCCGGACCAAACCCCGCGCAATTCTCCGCGGAAACGCAACACAAGGCGGAAGGCCTTCTCCGGCGCAAGACAGGGGTCTCGGCGGTGGAACAGGCTTCAACCTGTGCTCGTCCCAATCCACCCGGAGCCCGGCTCGTCCCTCAACCCCGTCAGCGACATGGGCCTCTTTCCCGGCAAACCGACGCAGTCCGCGGCTCATGGGATGGCTCGTCGGCGGCTGGTGACAGCGCTACGGCGCTATTCCCAGGTGGAACTGTTCATTCAAGCGGGGCAGCTCGGTTGTTCGGATTTGCCGCCACGCCGACAGCAAGCCGCTCAATTGTCCGTTCAATTCGGCAAAAGCTTGTTCCTCGGCAAGGGTTGGCGCGACGTCGGCGGCCTCGACGCCGCCGTTTTGCTCGCCGCCGACGAGGAGCCCCGTCAGCTCGCGGTTCAGTCCCGCCAGGTCCCCGCCCTGGCCGGCAGCCCGGCCCGGCTCCGCCGGCCCGCCCGAGCCGCCAGCCAGAACAGTCAGTTTCCGCTCGAGCGCCGCAATCGCCGCCGACGCCTCACCCTGCCCGTCGCGGCGGGCTTGGTCTTCCGCTCGTTGCAGTTTGGCGGCGAGCGCCCGGGTTCGGCCGAGTGCGTCGTAACTCCGGTTCATTGCCCCGGCAATCTTGCCCGCCAGAACGAACTGCGCTTCGAGATCGGCCTGGGTGGCCCGGACGCGAGGATCGATTCGCACGTCGAACGATTGCGGGTAAGCGCGGCCGTCGGCCAGCAGCCGCGCGGTGTAGCGGCCTGGCGGCACCAGGACGCCCTGAGGTTCGCGTGGCGTATCGTGCGGAATCGCCGAGATGGGATAGCCGTGGAAAACGGACTCCGGCGGCTCCGCGCGCAAATCCCAGACGAACCGGTGCATGCCCGGCAGGGCGGAAAGCGTTTGCGGCTGCCGGACCCAATACGTGGGAACGTTCAAATCGTCGAGGCTCATCGGCTGAGGCCGGTCGGCGCTCGAGTAGCGCCGCACCAGCTTGCCGGCGGCGTCGAGGATTTCGAGCGTCACCGCACCTGCCGGCTGCGCTCCCAGCCAGTAATAGAGGATCGCGCCGTCGGGAGGGTTTTGCCCGGCGGGCTCCTCGGGCGGCAAAGGGGTATCGGTATTGGTGCTGCGGCGGACGCGGTAGGTGAGCCGGGGCCGGAAGAGATAGTCGGGCGATGCAACGAGCTGGGCGGTCAATTGGCGAAGAGGAGAAATGTCGTCCAGAATCCATAACGAGCGGCCGTGGGTGGCTACGACTAAATCCGCATCGTGTATCCACAGATCGCGGTTGGACGAATGGGGCAAGTTGAGTTGCAACGATTGCCAGCGGACCCCGTCGTCGAACGAGACGTAGACCGAGCGCTCGGTTCCGGCGAACAGCAGGCCGCGGCGGAGCGGGTCCTCGCGCACGACGTTCACCGGCTCGTCATCGGGAATGCCGGTGGTGATTTTCCGCCACGTCTTGCCGCCGTCGCTGGTGCGGTAGATGAAAGGACGCCAATCATCCAGCCGGAAGCGGTTCACCGCGGCATAGGCGGTTTCCGGCGAGAAGTGCGATGCCTCCAGAATCGACACCTTGCTCCACGGCGTGAGCTGGGGCGGGGTCACGTTTTGCCAGTTCCTGCCGTCCCGGGTCAGCCAAATCAGCCCGTCGTCGGTGCCCGCCCAGATCCGATGGGCGTCGAGCGGCGAAGGCGCAAGCGCGTAGATCACTCCGCGATGATGGCCGCGGGCCGGATCGCTGGCGGAGAAAATCCCCAGGCCGGCCGGGGTCCCCGGGTCCGCACGCGTCAGGTCGGGGCTGACGATTTCCCAGGAATGGCCGCCGTCGGTGGTCTTGAAGACCACGTTGGAGCCCAGGTAGAGCGCGTGGGGATCGGCGGGGGAGAAAACCAGCGGGGCGGTGCGGTTGAACCGATACTTCCCGTCGCGTAAGACCACCGGCGAGACGTCGGCGGTCTGGTGGGTGGCTTCGTCGTAGCGAGTTACCTTTCCGCCGTAGACGACGCCGGGATGGAGCGGATCGGGGGCGATGGCTGCGTACTCTTCCGCGCCCACCGTATGCCAGTTGGCGAAGGTGATCTCGCCGGAATCCCCGCGGCTTTCCACTCCCGCCGATCCGCTTTCCTGCTGCCCGCCGTAGACCCAGTAGGGAAACCGATTGTCGGTAGTCACGTGATAGAACTGGGCCGTCGGCTGGTTGTACCAGGAACTCCAGGTGCGGCCGCCGTTCACGCTGATGGCGACGCCCTGATCACTCGCGAGGGCGATGATGGCGGGGTTTTCCGGATTGATCCAAACGGTATGGTAATCATCGCCGCCGGGCGCGCCTTTGATCGCGGCCCAATGCGCGCCGGCGTCGGTGGAGCGATAGGTGGAGGTGTTGGCAGCGTAGACGATTTCCGGGTTGCGGGGATCGACGCGAAGGCAGGCGAAATCGCTCCCGCGGCCCCAGATGCGGGGTTCGTGATTGACCCGCGTCCACGACTGGCCGGCGTCCTCGGAGCGGTAAATCCCGCCGGTTTCGGCATCGGCGGCGACCCAGGCGTAGATGCGGTTGGGATCGCTCGGCGCGATGCCGATGCCGATTCGACCGAGCTTGTGGTCCCAGCCGGGCAGGCCGCCGCCGAGTTGGCGCCAGGTGTCGCCGCCGTCGGTGGATTTGTAGAGCCCGCTGCCGGGGCCTTCGAGGGGATTGCCCACCGACCACGGCGGCCGGCGTGCGGCCCAAAGCGCGGCATACAGGATTTGGGAATTCCCGGGATCGAAGGCCAAGTCGACGGCGCCGACGTCTTCCCCTTTATCGAGCAGCTTCTTCCAACTGCGACCGCCGTCCACCGATCGGAATACGCCCCGCTCCGGGTTCGCACCGTAGGGATGGCCAAGCACGGCCGCGAACAGTCGATTGGGGTCGTGCGGATCCACCAGGATGGCGGGAATCTGCTGGCCATCGCGCAAGCCAAGATGGGTCCAGGTGTTCCCCGCGTCCGTCGACTTGTAAATACCGTCGCCGGTGGACAAATCGGGCCGCTGGAGCCCTTCCCCACTTCCGACGTAGAGGATGTTCGGGTCGGAGGCAGCGACGGCTACCGCGCCCACCGATCCGGTCGGCTGGCCGTCGAATATCGGCGTCCAGGTTCGTCCGGCATCGTCCGATTTCCAGACGCCGCCGTTCACCATACCCATGTAGAACAGGTTCGGCCGGCCAGGTACGCCGGTGATGGCCACCGTGCGCCCGCCGCGATATGGCCCGATCAGCCGCCAACGCATGGCATCATAAAGGCGCGGATCGATTCCCTGGGCGGCGATGCCGGTCCACGGGGACGCCAGTAACAAGAACAAGAAGAAAGCGCGGCGCGTTCTCAGCGCATGCATTTTCCGCCTCCTGTGGCCTGCCAACCATAGACTAGTGGCCCGACGGCCGCAACCGCGCGACGATGGATTTGCAGTGGCCGCTTCGGGACGGTTGAGGCAAGCGGCTCAAGGGCCGGGGCCTCCCCGCTCGGGTGGGGCGACCGCGCCCCTGCCGAAGCGATGCGCCGTCGCGGCGGGCATTGCTATCGCCAAGCTTCCTCAGGTGCGAGGGGAGCGCCACCCTGTCCGGTAGGGCTGGAAAGGATGGGCAACCGGCGGAAAGTCGCCGTGGCGACCCACGCGGGGCCGGCGAGTGGCCCCTCGGACCGCCGCAGCGGGCTCGAGACCTGGGGCGGCTCGCCCCTACCAAGGGAGTGGATGGATTGCGACTTGTCGCACCCGTTCTTGCGCTTCGCCAGAACGGCGATGACGAGATTGAAGTGAGGTAAAACGGGCGACGGCCGGGAGGGGGGCGGGCCGAGTCTCGAAAGCCTCCCCGCTCTTTCGAGATTGGAATTGCTGCTGGCTGGGCGGGGAAAAGCGCCAGCAAGGCTCGCCCCAACAACCGGCGGCAGCCAGCCGGGGGATTAGTGCACTGGCGCAATCTCGAGGGTATCGCCGATTTCTGTGCCCGACCGGTGGATGGTGTAGACGGGAAACTCGAGCACGCTGGTTGCTTTCAGAATCACCCGCGAGATGCGAAACGGACGGACGTACTCCTGCACGCTCACCACTCGCTGGTCTTTATCGATGAAAACCAGGTCGATGGGGAACAGCATCCCGATCGTGTGGATTCCGCACGACGGAACGATCCACAGGCCCCGCCCGGGCCGCGCCCACCGCCGGGTTTTCCCCAGCAAGCCGATCAATCGCCGGAGATAGGTGTCCGCCACCACCACCTCGGTGGCGATGAACGTCTGCCGGGTTCGATTGTAAACGTACACCCCGTCCCGCTCACGCACGACGCCAGTGCCCTCTGCGCCCCTGCCGGGGACAGCACCCCCGGCCGACCGCCGGTTACTGCGAAGCCTTGCTGCGGCGGCGCTTGATGATGATGAACAGCACGACCACGAACAGAACCCCTGCCACGATTCGGATCAGTGTTCCTGTATCCATCGTATCCTCCGTTTATCCCTCTCGTCGGCAACCGCCCCGGCGCGGCGGCTGGTTCGCCGCCGGCAAGGGTGGCTGGCCGACTGAGCCCTGCCACACCCGATGAGGCACTCACCTTAAAGCTCCACTGGCGCCCGCCAGGTATCGCCGGCGCACGGCTCCGCGGCTGGCCCGCGGGATGACTCGAATGCCGATGGCCTCGCTCCGGCAAGCAGCAACCAGCGCACCACCGGCGTTCGGTCCGCCGCCCTCCTACCCGCCGGGTACGGCGCGGATCGAAGCCCGCCGGCTAACCGCCGCCGCTGATCACCGGGAACAGTTCCTTCATGATGGCGATGATGCCCGGACCCAGAATGACCACCATCAAAGCGGGGAAAATGAAAAAGACCAGCGGCGGCACCATTTTCACCGTCGTCTTGGCCGCCTGCTCCTCGGCCCGCTGCCGCCGCTTGATTCGCAGGTCGTCGGAGAACACCCGCAACGACTGGGCCAGGCTGGTGCCGAATCGGTCGGTTTGAATCAGCATGGCCACCAAACCCTTGATATCCTCCACTCCGGTGCGGTAGGCCAGTTCCCGCAGGGCATCCAGCCGGTTCTTGCCGAGCTGCATTTCCATGTTCACCATCTGCATCTCTTCGCTCAGCTCCGGATGCGCGGTCTTGAGTTCGGTGGCGACGCGAAGAATGGCTTGATCCAGCCCGAGGCCCGCCTCCATGCTGATCACCAGCAGGTCGAGCGCGTCGGGCAGGGAGAGCTGGAGGCGGTGCTGGCGGCGGCGAACCACCTGGGTGACGTAGAATTCCGGTCCCATGTAGCCGGCGATGGCCGCGATCACCAGAATGAAAATGGGGTTTTGGAGGTAGAGGCCGGTGAAATAGACAATCGCCAGAAAGACTACCGGCAGCAGAACGCGCACGCCGCGCAATACCAGCACCGCCTGCTCGCTGCGGAATCCCGCCCGGATCAGGATCTGGCGGGTGCGCGAAACCGATTGGGTGGAAGGCGGAACCATCTGGCCGACCCTCGCCAGCGCCCTTTCCGCCCGCTGCCTCTGCTTCTCGGGGAAGGAAGGTTCGAGGTTCTTGGCACCGAAATGCCAGAGCCGCGAGAGCCGGTCGGCGATCTCGCTGCTACCGCCCTGGGCGATGGCGTAGACGACCATGGCGCAAACCGCCAGGGTGGCCGCGAACGTGAACAGTACGATCCAGGGCATCTCGTCCTCCGGCACTACACCTCGATATGCACGATCTTCCAGAGCAGAATCGACCCAACCAACTGCAGGACGCCGGCGATCAGCAGCATCCAATGGCCCAGCGGGTCTTCGAACAGCGGCTTCATGTAGGCGGGGTTCAAGGTATGCAGCAGGAACGCCATAATCGGCGGCAGCGCGATCAGGATCCCGGCCGTCATCCGGCCCTGGGCGGTGCGAATGCGCACCTCGCCGCGGATGCGGAACCGCTCGCGAATCACCCGCGCGAGGTTGTCCAAAATCTCCGCCAGGTTGCCCCCGGTTTCCTTCTGAATGAGCATCGCGGTGACGAAGAACCGCACGTCGAGCAGCGGCACCCGTTCGGTGAGGTTGAGCAGGGCGTCGCGCAGCGGTAAGCCGAAATTCTGCTCCTCGAACGTGGTGCGGAACTCGCCCGCCACCGGCTCCGCCAGTTCCTTGCCCACCATCTCCAGGCCGGTAGTTACCGCATGGCCGGCGCGAACGGCGCGGGCCAGCAGGTCGAGCGCTTCGGCAAAGTGCTTTTCAAACTCCCGGAAGCGGCGGCGGCGCTTGTAGCCAATCACCCCCAGCGGGATGAAGCCGGCAGCGATGCCGATCCCCAGGCCGATCAGCACGTAGTGATAGACGGCGACGACGATCAGGTAGGAGCCGACGGCGATCACCGCGCTGAGCAGCATCACTTTCCCCGGCTTGCTGCGGATGCCCGCCTGCTCGATGTAGTCGCGCAGCCGGTTGGCCCAGCCCCAGCGGGTGAGCAGCCGGTTCAGCGCGGGCACGTCGCTGAGCAGTTCGTCGCGGACCAATTGCAGGCCCAAGGTAAGGTCGCCCCGGCGCTCGGCCCGCTGCACCGCCTCGAATCGCTTGCGGACCACCTCTTCCCGCGGCGTGCCGCTGCCCATCGTCCAGAACAGCAGGATGATGGCAACCACCGCGAGGAAGGTGAAGAAGGCTACCAGTATGGCCATCGTTGGCTCCTACGCCGTCTCCGCGTGCTGCCGCTCGAACATGTCCATCGGCAGGCGGAAACCGGCCACCATGAGCCGCTCAGCGAACTTCGGCCGCACGCCGGTGGGGAGGAACTCGCCGAGCACCTGGCCGTTCGGGCCGATGCCCTTGCGGCGGAAGGTGAAGATGTCCTGCATGGTGATGATTTCCCCTTCCATTCCGGTCACCTCGGCGATGGTGGTGAGCTTGCGGGTGCCGTCGCTCAGCCGGCTCACCTGCACGATCACGTCGATGGCCGAGGCGATCTGACGGCGAATGGCGCCTTCGGGCAGATTCAAGTTGGCCATCGCCACCATGGTTTCCACACGGCTGAGGGCGTCGCGGGGCGTGTTGGCGTGGATGGTGGTGAGGGAACCCTCGTGGCCGGTGTTCATCGCCTGGAGCATGTCCAGCGCTTCCTCGCCGCGCACCTCGCCCACCAGAATCCGGTCGGGCCGCATGCGCAGGGCGTTGATGACCAGTTGGCGCTGGCGGATCGCCCCCTGTCCCTCGATGTTCGGCGGACGCGTCTCGAGCCGCACCACGTGCCGCTGGTGGAGCTGCAATTCGGCGGCGTCTTCGATGGTCACGATGCGCTCGCGGTCGGAAATGAACTGGGAGAGCATGTTGAGCAAGGTGGTCTTGCCGGCGCCGGTGCCGCCGGAAACCAGCATGTTCAACCGCGCCTGGATGCAGCCCTTCATCAATTCCAGCATCTGCGTGGTGAGGGTGCGGTTGCGGACCAGGTCTTCCGCCTTCAGCCGCTCCCGGCCGAATCGCCGGATGGACAGGCAGGGTCCGTCAATCGCCAGCGGTGGAATGATCGCGTTTACGCGCGAGCCGTCGGGGAGCCGGGCGTCCACCATCGGGGAGGACTCGTCCACGCGGCGGCCCACCGCCGAGACGATCCGGTCGATGATGGTCATCAGGTGCTGGTCATCCCGGAACTGAATGGGGGTGGGCTCGAGGATGCCGTTCCGCTCGATGTACACCTGCTTGTAGGTGTTCACCAGGATGTCGGAGATTGTCGGGTCGGAGAGCAACGGCTCGAGCGGGCCCAGGCCGAAGACTTCGTTCAGCACTTCCTGGGACAGCCGCTCCCGCTCCTGGAGGGTCATCGGGGTCGATTCGCCCATGACCAGGTTTTCGAGGATCTGCGAGACTTCGCGGCGGACCTGCTCGCGGTCCGACTCGGTGAGCCGCTCCAAATCCAGCTTCTGAATCAGCTTGCGATGAATGGCCGCCTTGACGGCGGAGAAATCCATGCGCGTGGTCGGCATGGCTTAGTCACCTTTCTTCGAGGCAAAGTTGAACAGATTGAAGCCGCCAGACTTTCCTCCCTGGCGGGCGGGTTCGGTTCCGGTGAGCTGGGCGGCGATCTGGGCGAATTTCGAAACCAGCGGGTTGTTGTGGTTGCTCATCAGCGGGGTGCCCATGTTGATCGCGTCGCTCACCTGGCGGTAGTCGTTGGGGATCACAGAAAAGATCGGATGCTTGATGTTTTTCTCGACCGTTTTCAAGGCGTCCTGGTCGGCGCGGCGCCAGCGGTTGATCACGATCTGCAGGCGGCCGGAGTCGATGCCCATCCCGAGCAGGGCGAGCAAGTGGCGTTCGAGCGCCCACAGGGCGGGGACGTTGGTCTCAGCCACGATCACCAGGGCGCGCGCCGAGCGGAGCACCGGCCCCCACTCCACCGAGAATTGGGCGCCGTAGTCGACGATCACCGCCTGGAAGATGCTCTGGGCGACGTTGACCACCCGCTCGATGGCAGTGACCGAAATGCGGTCCCATTCCTCCGGCTGCGTCACCCCGCCGAGCAACTGGAGCCCGCTGCGGTGGTCGGTGAGCAAGCCGGCGAAGAAATGGCTGTCGAGCCGGTTCAAGTTTTCCACCGCATCGCGCACGTTGAACCGCGGGGTGAGGTTCAGCATCAAATGCGCCTGGCCCAGCGGCCGCGCGAAATCCATCAGCACCGTCTGCTTCTTCAGTTTGTGGGCGAGCTGCACCGCGATATTCACCGCGACCGTCGTCGCCCCCACGCCCCCCTTGGCGCCCATCACCACCACCAGCCGCTCGTTCGAACTGCGCTCGGTGGGCGAGGTTTCCGAAACGAATCGCTCGAGCGTCTCCCGGAAAGCGGCCGGCGAAACCGGCTTGGGCAGAAATTCCTGCACCCCGCTCCGCATCGCTTCCAGCAGCAGTTGCGGGTCGGGCTCGGCTTCGGTGGAGCAGGCAATCACCCGCGCCGAAGGCTGCGACGCGCGGATGTGTTTCGCCAGAGTGAAATACGGCTCGGAATCGCGGCCCAGGTCCAGCAGGACGACGTCGGCGAGGATCTCCCCGGCGTCGGGAAGCTTGTCCCGGACCACCCGCCACTCGTGGACGTCGCTTACCAGCCCTGTTTGTTCCAGCGACGCCCGGAGTTGCTGACTGCTGGCGATGTCAGCGCTGGCAATGAACGCCCTCAGCATGGGATTGTCTGTTTCACCGTCCCACCGTCACCCGCCGTGGCTAGGTTCCCCCCATTCTACCTCTTTGGCGGTCCCGGTTTCAGCGCCTCGTCGGGATTGACCGACTTGAGAAACGGCACCGGAAATGCCGGCCCCTTGGGCGCCTGGCCGGGCTCGTACGGCTTCACGATGTGCGGCGTCACCAGCACCAGCAATTCGGACCGGGACTGGGTCTTCTGGCTGCTGTGGAACAGTTTTCCCAGCACCGGGAGGTCGCCGATCCACGGTATCTTCTCGAGGATTTGCTGCGTCCGGTTGTCGAGCATCCCGGCGATGGCGAACGTCTGCCCGTCGCGCAGCATCATTTCGGAACTCACCCGGCGCGCCGAAAGCGCGGGAATCAGGAATCCCTGGATTTGGAGGGCGTTCGAGAAATCCAGCGTGCTCACTTCCGGGGTCACTTTCAGGTCGATCTGGTTGTCGGCGGTGAGCGTGGGAGTGAAGTTGAGGCGAACGCCGAACTCCTTGAACTGAATCGTGACGGTGGGAACGGCGCCCGCCGCACCGCCCTGGATCGACGGAAACGGGAATTCGCCTCCGGCCAGGAAGGTGGCTTCCTTGCCAGTCTCGGTCAGCAGGTTGGGTTCGGCGAGGATTTGCAACAGGTTCTTGTTTTCGAGAGCCTGCAGCATCGCCCCCATATTGATGTCCGGACGGAAGAGGAACAGGTTCAGAATGCTGCTGAACTGGAAGTTGACGGTGGTGGCGGCGCCGGTGGCGCTGGTGGTGAGCGTCGGAAGAGTGAGGGGACCGAACTGCTGGGTTTGGAGCGCGCCGACGGTGCGGGTGGTGGTGCCGGGGAAGCTGAAGAAGTTGAAACCCCAGTTTTTCAGCGTGCTCAGATCGACTTCGGCGAACTTCACCTGGAGCAGCACCTGCCCTTCGGTGGGAGGCGTGGGCACCTGGACCAGGCTGATGACCTTCGGCACTTCCGCCGACACCAGGCGGTAGATGCGGTCGGCGACGTCGGCCGAAGAAGCCTGGCCGGTGAGCATCACCACGTCCTTCGACGCTTCGATCCGCACCTGCTCGGCGGGAAACACGTCGTGGATCTTCTGGCTGAGCGCCAGCACGTCGACGTCGACGTAGAGGTCGAACGTCTGGCTCTCGCCGTTCTCTCCCCACAGGATCATGGTCACCGCGCCCGGCGTTTTCCCGTTGATCAGCACCTGATAGGGGCTGATCACCAGCGCCTCGGCGATGTCCGGATTGGCAATCGATAACCGCCTGATCCGCACCGGCGAAGTGATCACCAGGGAGCGATTGACGAGCAGGTGCAGCGTTTGCGGCAGCGACGGAGTCGCCGCCGGCTGCTGCCCCGCCGCCACATTGATCGAAAAAGCTACCGCGAACAACAGGCCCAGCCATGCACTGCGCTTCGCGTTGAGCATCTCCCTCACCCGGCTTCTAATGATTCGGGAAACTCTTGGTTTCCCGCTTGTCACCGCTGATGACTTCCACCACGTAGGGCGGCGGCGCCTGCGGCACCACCCGCTCCTTGTGCACCGGCGCCCGCTTCGGCGGCCCCGCCGCGCCCGCGGCGCTGAACAGTTGCGCTTCGAGCACCGGCGGAGGGTTCGCGAGCTTGGTGTCGATCGTGTTCCGCAAGGCCAGTTGGATTCGGCCCTGGGTCGCCGCCATGGTCAGCTTGTCGGAATCCGGGGGCGACACCAGCAGCGTCACCACCGGCACGGTGTGGGGCTTGCCTTGGGCGTCTTGCGTGATTTGCTGGCCGGCCGCCAGCACCTTCACGTTCTCGAGCACCGTTTTGGTGACGGTATCGCCCCCGCCCTGCCCGGGCGTTCCCGTCGCCAGCACGTCGACCATCGTTCCCGGCCCGACGAATCCGGCGACGCCGATGACCTCATTCACCGCCACCGATACCGCCCGCATCCCTTCGGGAATCGTCGCCGGCAATCCCGCCCCGGCTTCGCGCGGAGCGAGTTTGGATTCCAGCACCGGTTCGTTTTGGACCATGCTGGTGATGATGGCCCGGCCAACAACGTCCTGGGTCCGGGTGAACATGCCGGGCAAGGGCTCGTTCCCCGGCCAGGGAACCAGCCGGAGATCATGGTCGTCCAGGCGCGTGCCCAGCGCCAGGGGCATCGCCGCCACGACGATCTGCGTTTGCGGAACTTGTTGCTGAACAACGGGAGTCTGCTTAATCTGCCTATACACGAAGGTGCTCGCCAGAACCGCAAGCACCACCGCCGCCGCCAGACCGATCAGAAGCCGCCTTCGATTCATTTCCCCTGTCCCCCTTCCGTCATCGCCCCAGCCAAGTTGCCGAAAGGGCGACGGCCGTCGCCACGGCCGTCACCGCTCCGAATGGCAGCTTGATCAGCGGTCGATTGTCGATCGAGATGTTGGGATTGGGCTGCAAGCCGAAAACTACGAAGCCGTGCACCAGTTCCCACAGATTCCACAACGTGGCCTTCACCCGGCGCTGTCGCACCATCTCGACGATGCCCCAGCCCCCGGCCATGAAAATCGAAATGAGCAGGATCTCGATCGTTTTGTTCGGTCCGACAAAGGATCCCAGCGCTCCCATCAGCTTCCAGTCGCCAGCGCCCAAACCCCGCAACAGCACCACCGGCAGCAGCAGCCCCAGCCCGATCGCCGCGCCCTCGACGCTGTGCAGCAATCCCCGCCAGCCGCCCGTCCCGGCGTTTACCGCCATGCCGATCAGCAGCGCGGGCACCGTCAAACGATTGGGGATTCGCCGGCTGCGCAAATCCGACAGTCCCGCCACGAGGGTCAGGACCACCGCCAGCACCCAAGGCAAATCCGTCGCGAATGCCGCCGCTAGCTTCCCCATCGGTCCCCTTGTCGTGCGGAACTCATTGTAACGGCAGCTAGCTTCGCATGCGTTGATTCGTGAAGGCGAGGTTTACATTTTGGCCACGGGAGGGGGACCCCTCCCCGCCGGCGAAGCCGGAAGGAACCGCGGCGGCGGATTTGACGCCAGCCGGGGGTCGGCGCCGCTCTGCCGGCGGCCGGCGATAGCGGAAATGACCGAGCCGTGCCGGCAAAAGAGAAAGCCGGCGCGGCCCGAAAGCGCCGTCGCCGGCTGTTGCCCAGTCCACTGGAGGCGGGGTAACGCCAGCAGTGGACTGGTTGTGATCCCGCGTCGGTCCTTTAGCTGCCGTTCGAGGTGAGGTTCTGGGACGCGTTCTGGAAGGCGTCGCTGATCGCGCTGGCCAGGCTCTTCATCGCGACAACTGCGCCCAACGCGACGAGCACCACCAGCAAAGCGTACTCAACCAGGTCCTGACCTTCCTCTTCCTGCCACAAACGACGGAGCATGTTCTTCATCTCTGCTTCTCCTCGGGTTCTGAAGTCCGGCACAGCCATGCTGCGCCGTTGGGCGAAGTCCGGGCCACCTCGAAGCTCTCAGGCCTACCAGTGAGCCGAACGTTTTCCTGCATCGTTCCCCTAGCTGCCATTTGAGGTGAGGTTGGAGGACGCGCTCGAGAAGGCGTCGCTGATCGCGCTGGCCAGGCTCTTCATCGCGACAACCGCGCCCAACGCGACGAGCACCACCAGCAAAGCGTACTCGACCAGGTCCTGACCTTCCTCTTCGTGCCACAAACGACGGAGCATGTTCTTCATCACTGGTTCTCCTTGAGCCATGAGTTTCGGCGCAGCCGCGCTGCGCCGCCTGTTCCGCCCGGACCATCGGGAGGCGCTTTCGCCTCCCGATGAACCGAACGTGATGTTGCGCGAGCCTGCTAGCTTCCGTTCGCCGTGAGGTTGGTGGACGCGTTCTGGAAGGCGTCGCTGATCGCGCTGGCCAGACTCTTCATCGCGACAACCGCGCCCAACGCGACGAGCACCACCAGCAACGCGTACTCGACCAGGTCCTGGCCTTCCTCTTCGTGCCACAAACGATGGAACAGATTCTTCATTGTCCCTCCTTGGAGGACGTTCAACGGCACAGTCGGCCTGCGCCGTCCGGGTGTCATTTGAGCATTTGGCCTGCCAAAGGCCTGCCGCCCCGGGCCGCCGAATCCGCCGTTTCCGAACTGCCAACGCCTCCACCCCATCCTCGAAGGACCTGCATCGCCGTCCTGGCAAAAAGCAACGCTGCTCTGGCCTACAATTCGAATGTTCGCCACCGATTGCGCTGCATTCGGCTTACCAGTGCGGGGTAGCAGTTCTATCATCCCCTTAGTTCTAGAACCATCGAGACTTAGCGGCACTCGTCCCCGGCAGGGCCTCAGCGGCCGGGTTCCGGGGCGCATGAAATGTCTGGTTTTGGTGACACAATCCACCGGCGCCGAGCTAGCTTGGGAACATTCTCCAGACGGCGGCTTGACTAAGACTTCCTGGGTCGAGCCTGGGGATAAAAGCCGGTATGAATGAAAATTGCGGCGACCTTGTCCTGGTAGACCAACTGCCAGCCGGGTACCGCCCTCAAGTAGGTGGCCAGCACCGAATCGGAGTGGATGAAGACGGACCGGATGTCATACTTGGCCAGCAACATCGGAGTGTCCGCCCCCAGCCTGGAAATCGCGAGGTAGTCGGCGAAAACGCCCGCGTACTCGTAAATATCACATCGCCCGTCGATGAACACCGGATGCGCAGTTCCGTAAGTCCAAATCAAGTACCCACCCCAGCCGTAGTCGTTGTACATGGGAGCGGGCATCGGGTGCGCCTGCATATAGGCGACTGCCTGCACCGGATAGGTCTTGCCCAGCACCGCTTCGATCTTCGGGGTGGTCGGGAAGAAATGAATCAGGCCGAAAGCCATCAGTCCGATCAGCGCCACGTTCAGGGCGTATTGATCCTTGCTGGGAGCGTAGGGAGTCAGCCAGCGGCTGAGAAATCTCGCCAGCCAGGGCAGGAACGCGAAAATCAGCACGATCACGAATCGCAGATGCACCGCGCTGGCGCCGATGGTCGCCACCAGAAAGACCAGATCGAACAAGCGGAAACGCGGCTTCCAGCCGATCTGAACGATGAACAAGGCCAGGATCATCAACAGGAATGCTTTGCCCCAGGCTTCGCCGAGGTTCATCGGCTGCCATTCCTGAATGTTGGCGACGTTCAGCGGCTGCAGCAGCGCCATCTCGAAGGGATAGGCGGCGAGCTTGGCGCCGTAAGGGGTCAGCGGGAGCGCCACCACGGACGCCAGAATCGTCAGCAGCAGATTCCGGCTCTGGCGCGGCGTCCACCGCGTCGCGTTCAATTCTCCCCATTCGAATCGGAACCACCCGCAAGCCCAATAGGTGGCGAAAATACAGAGCCCAAGAAAAAACGATCCGTGGGTATTCACCCAGACGAGGAACAAGGGCGGTATGGCCCAGAGAACTCTCTCGTGTCCCTGGCGATACAATTCGAGCAGGATCAGCAGGAACAACAGGAAACAGTAGCCGATCACCTGCGGCCGCAGGGTGAAGAAAACCGCCTCCAGCGGCAGGAGGATCGCGCAAGCGGCGAAAGAAGCCTTCACGTTGCCGGTGAGCAGAGTCCCGTAAATGTACAGCAGCACCAGCAGCAGCCCCGAAAGCCCGCCCAGCAACGTCAGCAGCCCCGGCAAACCCCATCGTCCCGCCAAGCCCAGCGCCACATCCCCGAGCCATTCGTAATCAAACCACGGATTGCCGCGGACGGTGAACGAGTAGATGTCGTGTCTGGGAAAATGCCCGGTCGCCAGTATCGATTGTCCCACGCGGGCGTGCCACCAGGTGTCCGGGTCGGCCATGTGCAAATGGGCTTGAAATCCGGCGGTGATCACCAGCAGCGCGGCCAGAAATACCGGAAACGATATGACCTTTTTCAGCGACCCGGACAAGCGGTGTTCGACCGGCTGGACTTCCAACACGACGTTCGTTGCGCTCACCATGGTCGCTGCCGATTTCCTTTCCGTATCGTCATAACCAGCAGACACAATCACCACTTCGGCGGTTGCAAGAGCAATTCAGGGGCCAACCGGCCGCCTCAATCTCCTTTCCCCCTTTCTCATCCGTCAACTCTTTTCCTTTGAAGCGCCAACGCGAATTCCTAAGGACGGGCTGCCTGCTCTCCTCGGCGCGCCGGCGTGGCTCGCCCCGGGCAAGAGATGAATCGCCGCAGGACACTGGTTCGAGCGGCCGGCCTCGCACTGCGCCCGGGCGACCGCTGCCGCAGACGTGGGCTGAGCTGGCATCGAGCCTCAGGGGCAGGTTCCGTCGCGCGGATGATTGGCGAGGCGCATCCGGGTTTTGGTGGTAAGGGTGATGGTGGTCAAGGGCACCGGCGTAAAGGGGATCGTCAAGGTATAGGGATAGCTGAAGCTGACGTACACGCCGCAAACTTCCTGGGAATTGGGGCCGTCGAGCCAGGCGTATCCCTGGGTGTAGTTTCGCACCTTGGAGGTATCCAGCTTGGCCTTCTCGAGGGCGGGATAGACGAACTGCTGCCGGATATGGCTGGCGGCGATGGTCGGGTCGGAGCACGTATCGCAGAAGGTGGTCACCGCTTCGCGCAATCCCTCTCGCGACGCCTGCGTCATCGTCTGGTAGGCGTTCCAACCCCGTCCGAAGGAGTAGACCGCCAGCAGGACGGTCAGCAAAACGGGCAAGACCAGCGCTGCTTCGAGCACATCGCCGCCCCGCTGCGGCCGCCCGGGCGGCATCTTTGCCTTTTTCATCGGCATGGCCGGCCTCCCTGCTCAGCTCTGCTCCGGCGCATTCTTGCTCGCCGCCGGAAAATCCACAAGTCCCTGGAACCGGTCGAGCACCGCGAACCTCTGGCGCACCTTTTCCGGCTTCTCGCCGATTTGGCGGATTTTCTCCTCGCGCAGGTTGCCGAGAACGTAGCCCGCCTTTTTCAAATAGCCGATCCGTTCCGGCGCCAGGCCCATCACCCGCGCCGCGGTCGCGTCCACCGCCACCGGATCGTCGCCCATCACCAGCACTCCAGCAGCTTTCGCCGTGCCCTGGATGGGTCCGTTGCCCTCCATCGCGACGATGCCGTCGACGATGGCGAAATCGGGGCGCACGGTCGTCGCTAGGTCCAAAATGGAATTCTCGATACCCGCCCAGTGGAGAACGTTCTTGGGCCAGCCGTAGCAACTGCCGGGCACGATACCGAACAGGTTTTTCAGCGAGAGCGTCGCGCCCACCCAGTGGTGCGTTTTCATCTTCGGCATCGATACGACGAAATCGGCCTCGAGCACCGCCGCCGGCAGAAACAGCCGGCGCAGCTTCGAGGCACGGGTCCGCAAGGCCACTTCGCGCACTTCCTCGACGTTGAGGTCGACGAACAGGCCGCGCAACCCGCCTACCCAGTCGCGCAGCCGGATCTCCTCCAGAATCGCCGCGGTGTCCCGCTCGTGCCCCGGGCCTTCGCCGATCGTTACACGGCCGGCGCCCAGCTTCAAGAACGCCTCCCGCGCCGCGGCGATCACGGCGGGATGAGTATTGATCACGCACTGGGAATCGGATTGCACCAGGTTAGGCTTCAGGAGTACCGACTTGCCTACCACCGGCAGCCGAAATTCCCGCAGGGTCTCGTACAGCAGCTCCAGCAGTTCGCCGTTGTAGCCGGCGGCTCTCCGGATCGCCACCAGGGAAGGCGGCCGTTCCGATGCCGGCAGAAGCGGAGATGTGGAGAGTGCCATGGTTCGCCGGGGCTCAGCTCAACCCGTTGCCCGCGCCGCTCGCAGGACATCGGGGCCTTCACCGAGCGCAAACGTCGCCTGGGCGAAGGCGGTGACATCGTCGAGGAATCCGTCGGCGGCGAAAAGGGTCGCCAGCCTCGGCTCGAGCCGAGGCGGCTGGCGGCCTGAAGCCTGGAGAGCGATGCGCCCGAGCGCCAGCGAACTCACTCCGGCGATCGAGTCGTAATTCCGCGCCAGCCAATCCAGGCTGCGGCGGATCTCGTCGCGGCCCGGCTGCCCGGCGAGCGCCAGCAGCGCCCACGCCGTCGGTCCGGGCTGCGGTATGCCGGGAACGCCGTACACTTTCGGGTTCCCCGTATTCCAGCCGCCTCCCGGGCACATCCGGTTGTAGAGCATCGCCTCGCCCATCCGCCGCCGCTCCACCGCCGACGCCTCCAGCTCTAGCGGCGCAAATTCCCGCAAGAAAATCAACGACACCGACGTCGGTTCCACCCAACCGGCCGTACCCGGCGTCCAACTCCATCCCCGCAGCGAGTCGTCCTGCTCGGTCACCGCCTTGCGGGTGAGCAGCTTGCCCAGCCGGGCGCGGAATCCGCCCGTCCGCGATTGGCTGCCGCAAACCCAATTCGCCGCGCGGGCAACGGCTTCTCGCGGCCCGCCGGCGGCCCCCAGCGCCAACCCCGCCAGCGCCGTCACCCAGTTGCCTTGCACGGTTTCCGGGCGGGTTGGCCAGGAACCGACCGCCTGCTGGGCTGCCGCGAGCCAATTCCGGCCGCGCTCAAGCGCCGCCACGGCTCCGCCGGCTTTCGCCAGGGCCAGCAGGCACCAGGCCGTCGGCTCGGTCGCGCTCGCCTGGCGCGGCCGGTAACCCCAGCCGCCGTCGGCATTCTGCGCCTGCAGCAGAAAAGGCAGGCACACGTCGCAGGCGAAGTTGTTCGAGGTGCGTTCGTTTGGATTGAACACGTTCGGCGGCGCTACCGAGCGACCTATGGGGCCGCTGGCCTTCACACCAGGCGCTGCGGCGGCGCCGGCGGCTCGTTAACTTCGTTGCCGGACTGTTGCTCTTCCTGGATCTCGAGCTGATTGATCAGCCGATGCAAGTAGGTGCGGGCGACGCCCAGCATTCGCGCGCTTTCCGCCTTGCGCCAGCCGCATTCCCGCAGCGTTCGCAGAATGAGCCGGCGCTTGAATTCCCGCACTTCGCCTTCGTAGGTGCGCGCCAGCACCGCCGCCCGCGAAACGTCGCGGGCCGACCGGGTGAGGTGCCACACGTCGATGGCGCTGCCCTGGGCGAGCGCGACCGCGCGCTCGATGGTGTTCGAGAGCTCCCGCACGTTGCCCGGCCAGTCGTATTCCTCGAGCGCGTGCAGCGCCCACGGAGAAAAGCGCCGCACGTCCTTGTTGAATTGTTTGGCGAAGCGTTCGACGAAATGCTGGGCCAGGAATTGGATGTCGTCTTTGCGTTCCCTGAGCGGCGGCAGATTGATTTCGACGACGTTGAGCCGGTAGAAGAGGTCCTCGCGAAACTTGTTTTGGTGCACCAGCGTCGGCAGGTCCTGGTTGGTCGCGCTCAGCAAGCGCAGGTTCACCGTTTGCGGATGGTTGCTTCCCAGCCGCTCGAACGTGCGCTCCTGCAGCACCCGCAGCAGCTTGGGCTGCAGCCCGAGTCCCAGATCGCCGATCTCGTCCAGAAACAGCGTTCCGCCGTCGGCGGTCTCCACCCGCCCCCGCCGCGCCGCCACCGCGCCGGTGAAGGCGCCGCGTTCGTGCCCGAACAGTTCGTCTTCGATCAGCGTTTCCGGCAGATTCACGCAACTGAAAGCAACGAACGCCGCGTTCCGCCGCGGACTCATCCGGTGAACGGCCCGCGCCAGCAATTCCTTCCCGGTCCCCGTCTCGCCGGTGATCAGCACGTTGATGTCGTAGCCGGCCACCTTCTCCGCCATCCCGAACACTTCCTGCATCGGCAGAGAGGCCCCGATCAGGTCGCATAACTGGCGCGGCGCGGTCTGCTCGCTTCGCAACCGCGCCAGTTCCCGCTCGGCAACCCGGAACTTGTGCGCCCGCCGCAACACCATCCGCAATTCCAGCAGGTCCGGCGGGCTGGAGAGGGTATCGAAAGCGCCGTGCTCGATCGCCTTCACCACCAGCCGCCGGTCTTCCCCGCCCAGCATCGCGACGATTGGCGGCGGCGATTCCAGACGATTCACCTGCCCCATCAGCGTGAAAACGGCGTCCTGGTTCCCGTCGCATCCGACGTCGGTCAAATCCACCAGCACCACGTCCCACCAGGCCGTGTGCTCATCGGTTTCTTTCGAGAGTTCCAAATTGGCGGATTGGCGGAATTCGAAGCCTGGCCCGAGTTCCCTGCCCATGGTTTTGGCCAGGTTGGAATCCAAGCCGAAGAAGAAAACCCGAACCGACCCGTTCACGGCGCGTCAGCTCCTTCCCGTGTCAACACCGCTGGGGACAAAAACTCTCCTTACGCAACCGCTCCCCCCTGCGGCGCACGCTCCGCCGCCAAGAGAAGCCTGTTGTCTATCTTGGCAACTCCTTAACCACTTAGGTAATAGAAACGGGCCGCCGTGTGCCTAAAAAGCTACCAGACTGGCCCCCCGGTAGCAAGGGTTTATCGTGACGGCTAATGGCAGGTTGGGAATGCCGGTGGCAGCGGAGGGGAAGAAGGGTTCCTGAATTCGCCTCGGCGAAGGGAAAACAATTTCCCATGCAGCAGCCGGGGGCCGCGGTCGTGCTGCACCCGGCCCTAAGGAACCGTCGCGGGAATCCCCACCAGCAGATCGACCGCGATCGGCTTGCCGTGCTCGTCCGACGCCGGCCGGAATCTCCACGCGGCAAACGCCGCGAGCGCCGCCTGATCGGCGATCGGAGAAACGCCCTGATAAATGTTCAGGCTCTTCACTTGGCCGTCTATCCCAAGCAGCCCGCGCAACACGATCATCTTGTCCCGCTTGTATTCCTCGACCGGCGGCCGATGGAAATCGAATTCCGATTCCGGCTGGGGAGGAGCGATTCCGGTACCCAGGCGAATGGCTCCCCCATTCACCGCCGGGGCAACCGCCGGGGCGGCGCTGTGCTGGCAATATTGCAGCACCCACGGCTTGCCGGGCATCGGAAGGTAAATCGTATAAATCGCCGGACAGCTCAATACACCGAACATCCCCAGCCCGCCGCCGCCGATCGGCCCGGCAGTCACAATCAGGTTGATGGCGGGCAGCTTCACCGCCGCTTTCACCGGGTACACCAGGCTCGACACCATCCACGGCGGCAGGATGCCTTCCTCCTCGCCCGAACCGTTGCTGGTCGGCCCGAATGCGGCCACCGCCGAAGATCCGTTGCCTGCCCCGCCCACATCGCCTGAAACCTCCATGTTCCCGCTGCCGAGCCCGTTGCCGGCTCCCTTGCCGGCGGCTCTCACGTCGGCCGTGCCGCCCCCGCCCATCATCGGTCCGCCCGGCCCGCTCGGCACGCCCGCCTTCGAACCCATCAGCGAAACCGAGAATTCCCCGTAGCGATTGCCCGGGGGCAAGCTCATCAGATCCGAAGGGGGAGTGGGATTGGCGCCCAACACCAGCAGCCCTCGGCCGCTCTCCGCCGCCCCCTGCCGGTTCGAAGCGAAAATCGATCCCAGGCTTTGTTGCGGCGCGGGAACCGGCAGCGCCACTTCCGGGCTGGGTAGCAGCGGCATTTTGTTCACCGGAATCTGCACCGCCAGCGCCATATCGGGAATCGTCGGTTGGTCGATCTTCATCGCCGCGGCACCGGCCGTCGGCCTGGCTACCGGTTTCGGCGACATGCCGGTGAGCGGGAGCCTGGGATCCTTCGCGCTCACCACGCCCGCCAGCAGCACGTTTGGCAGGGGTACGTCGTGCTTGATGCGGACGTCGGGAGGAGTGCCCGCCTGAATGATCGTTTGATGGTTGTTATCGGGCCGCGGCGGTTTCAAGACCAGCGTGAATTGTGGTGTGGGCTGCGGTGTTTTCACTCCCGAGCCCACCGGACTCCGCTGGCCCTTGCTCGATGACGATTCGGCCGTCCGCTTCTCCTCTTTGGCCGGCGATTTGGGCGGCGAAGGGATTTCCACCCGGTGCGTCGGCAGGGGGTAGATCAGCGGCTGGAAATCGACGGTAGGGAGGGGCAAATCGGCCGCCTTCGGTTCGGTGAACAACAAGGCCCAGGGGATGCGAAGGACCAGAAGGAAAAAAAGGATGTGGGCGATGACCGAAGAACTCAGCATCCCGCTGCGACGCGGCTGGTCGAGCCGCATCGGACTCTTATCGAAGAAAGTGATCCAGCCGGCCAGACGCGGCGCCCGCCCCCTCAACAACACGGTGATCGCCCCGCCCCAGCCACGGAACAAGGGCTTGCGCTCGACCAGGAATTTCAGTTCATTCCCTGCGCCAGTTCCACGGTTCACGGTACGCTCGCCATCCCGGCCGCCTTTGCCTTCGCCTTGCCACCGGCCACCGGGCCCCAGGCGCCTCCCGACCCACTCACCCACCCCACGTCAACTTTCGTGCACGATAGACACCGCCATCCCACCGAATTTGGCAACACTTTCGGCGTTCGCGCCGCCACCCCGGGCGCCGGCACCCATTTCCCCTTGCAAGTTCCGGCCCGTGAGCAGCATTACCTTGAAACTCAGCGGGAGTTCTGGCACGCTGCTTGCCAGGCAGATGCTGCCATCGGCCCGCCCAGCGGGCCGCCACACCCACGTTTCCGCGGAGGACAAAGTGGCTGCTCCAAGCTTTGCTTCTCGCCCGCATTTCAGAATAACCGGCGCTTTGCGTTGGGGCGTGCCGGTTTTGGGAGTCGTCACGCTATGGTTAATCCCCTGGGCTGCCGATGCGCGCGCCCAGGCGGCGGCCGAATACGCCGGAGCTACCGGGGTGAGCGCCAGCACGGTCGCCTCCAAGCCGCAAGTGTTCAATCCCGGAGGCGCGCTCCAGCCGAATATGTCCTTGTTCCTGGCAAAGCCGGCGGGACCGCCGCCGGAAGTAGCCAACCGGAAATGGTTCGAGCAGCAAGCGGGCAAGGACGGCGGCAGATTAAGCATCGATGCCACTCCCGCCCACGCGAGCGTGTGGATCGACGGCAAATACGTTGGCCGGGCGCCGGTATCCGTTTCCCTTCCTCCCGGAAAGCATCAGGTGAGCTTGCTCGGCCCGCGCCAGGAGAACACCCGCCGCGACGTCGAGATCACCGCGGGACAGGACCAGAAGCTTACCATTGAGTTGAAGGAAACCTATCCGACGGCGGTTTCCATCTCGGTGTTCGGCAACCAGCCTCACTAGCGACGCTTCCCCCCAGTCCGAACCTTCGGACCGCCGAAGGCGCCGCCGCGCGCGCCGGATAACCCCTGGCCGTCTCAGAACGAGCGGATTCCTTTCGCCGTGGACTGCTGCATCTCCTTCTCGGCGTCTTCCGGGCTGACGAAATAATTGCGGCAGGCACGGTCGATCGAGCCGCGTTCGAGCACCGCCGGCCGGCCTTCGTACCGGGCGCTCCATGTGATTTGATGGACGACGTCGAGCGGATAGCAGGGACGCAGAGGTTGATGGTACCTGGTTTCGAGCAGGTCGATGAAGTAATCCACCAGGTCCTGAGAATAACCCAGCCCGAATCGATCGCAGAGCCGGCGGAAAATTTCCCGGAATTGCGGCACCGGGGGATAGCCCAGGCGGATCTTGTTCTGGATGCGGCGCATGAAGGCTTCGTCGGCAAGCTCCATCGGGTTCAAGTTGGTGGCGAACACGACGAACAATTCGAAGGGAATCTCGAATTTCTTGCCGCCGCGAAGGGTGAGGAAGTCCACCCGCCGGTCCAGGGGAACGATCCAGCGGTTCAGCAGGTCCTCGGGGCGCATGCGCTGGCGGCCGAAGTCGTCCACGATCAGCACGCCGTTGTTGGCTTTCATCTGCAGCGGCGCCGAATAGAATTTGCTGATCGGATTGATTTGGAGGTCGAGCATCTCCGCCGTCAACTCGCCTCCGACGAACACCCGGGGCCGCCGGCACCGCACCCAGCGGGTGTCGGCGTCGCCCCAAGCCGGCTGTTCGAGCGGCCGGTGGGTGGCCGAGTCGTACACGATGATGATCTGGCTGTCAACTTCGACCGAGTAGGGAATCCACACCGCGTCGGGATAAATGTTCGGCAGCGTCTCGGCGATTGACGTCTTGCCGCCGCCTGTCGGCCCGTAGACGAAAATCGACGTGCCCGAAACGAGCGCCGTTCCCACCCGCTCGAGCACTTCATCGCTCAGCACCAGGTGAGTAAACGCCTGGCGGATGTGCTCGGGGTGGATATCGGCACCCTGCACGGTCTGCTCGCGCACGATTTTCACGTATTCTTCCAGCGAAACCGGCGCCGGCCCCACGTACTGATTCAGCTCGAGCAAATCCAGCGCGCGCCGCTTCCCTCCCTGCGTCGTCGCGATCCGGTGGATCCCGCCCACCATCCCCTTCACTTCGCACAGCTGTTCCCGGCGCATGGCAAAGAAGAGCTCCTCGGCCACCGCCAGGCTCAACTGCAGCCGCTCCGCCAGCTCGCGCACCGACAGCTCCCCGGAAATGAACAGCGTTTTCAGCGCCAGGTCCTCGAGCAGGCTCCGGCGAATGTTGGTGTCCGGGACGGTTAGCGGTATCGGCAAACCTGCCGGCGTCATCAAATCAGACGTGGTTTGGGCCATCGTTCGTCCTCCGAGCGAGATCGGTCCCCGGCACGGCTGCGGCGCTCGAGGGCACCAGTACCCCGGCCTTCTTCGCTCGTTTCCGTATTATCCTACCTCAATCCCGGCGGCCACGAAACCGACCACCCCGACTGGCGGACCTCCCGGCGGCCGTCCCCTTCCCGCGCCTATCCTCCCGGGAAGGAATTCCGTTGTTCCCAGCCTCCGATTGCGCGATGATAGTGGACGGCAGGCCGCTTGTCAGCCACGACAACGTAGCTTGGCATCGAACCGATAACCAGGCTCCGCCGAGCGGGTGAAACGGTAGCGGCCGGATTGCATCTAACCAGGTGAAGTGCAAGGGGGGGCCATGAGCGCGCGATCTGCTCGAACGGTCCTTTTCCACAGAGGCGTTGGAGTTGGCTTGGCAATTTCCCTGGCGTGTCTGGTTGCTCCGGCTTGGGCGCAGCGAGGCGGAGCCGCGCGCGGTGGCGGTGGCGAGCAGGTGCGTGGAGGCGGAGGCGGCGCCGTAGCCGCGCCGATGGGGGGCGGAGCGCCGATGAGGATGTCCGAGCCGCCGATGCGCATGGCGCCAATGCCTCGGCCGCTGCCGCAACCGATGCCCGTGCGTCCCCCGGTGATGATGCCGCGCCCCGGCGCCCCGATGAATCCTGCACGCCCGCCGGTCTTCGCCCAGCCCCCGATTCGCATGGGCGAGTCGATGCCCGCTTCCGGGCGCATGCCGGCAGGCATCCCGCGCTCGCCGGCAAGCCCGGCGTTTATCCCCGTACCGCTTTCGCCCGAATCGCGGCGGGCCCCCGCTTTTACGCCGCTCTCCACCAGGTTCCCCAACAACCGGTTCCGGAAGCCACAGTTCATCCGGCCGGGATTCGGGGGAACCGGGTTCGGGGGCGCCAACTTCGTCGCCTTCAGTCCCGCCTTCTTCGGTTTCGGGTTTAGCCCGTTCTTCTTCGGCAATTCGTTTCTCTGCGATCCCTTCAGCCTGATGTTTTTCGCCGGGCCGGCGTGCTTCGACCCGTTCTTTTTCAACGGGTTTAGTCCGTTTTTCTTCAACTCGTGGGCCGGGTACGCGCCCTACTACGATCCCTACTCGTTTTTCAGCAATCCTTACGTATGGGACAACTACGGATTCCAGCAGTATCCGGCCGGACCGGACATCGGCTACGGCGCTCCGGATCAATCGATGACGCCGCTGCAATCTTCCATCTACATCTCCAGCGGAGGCTTGCCCGGATTGACTCCGCCGCCTTCGCCCGAAACGGCAGCGGCGCCCAGCGAGGAGAGTCCCGCGGCGGAGACGCCAGGCTCGGCGGCTTCGATTGACGCCGCCTCGCGGCCACCCTCCCAGGCCCAGGCTTTCGGAGGGGCGAGCGCCCAGCCGGGTCCCGCGGAGACGTTGGTTTTCACCGATGGCGCCAGCGCGACCGTGAGCCAATGCTGGCTGGGTGACGATTGGCAGTTGCACTTCGTCACCGCCACCGGCGAAACGAAAACGATTCCGCTCGACCATCTCAATCTTCAGGCCACCGCCGCCGCCAACAGCCAGCGGGGCGTTACCTTCCAGTTGCCGCTGTCGCCCCAGCCGCCGCAGCAGCCCTGACCCCGCAGAGCCGGGCTGCCGGTGCCCTGCCGCGAAGCGTGCTACCATCGCTCGCTGTCCGTCCCGTCGGCAACGATGGATTCCGCACCCAATCCGACCGCACTGGCGGTGATTCCCGCTCGCTACGAATCGAGCCGCTTCCCCGGCAAGGCGCTGGTGGATCTGGCGGGCAAGCCGATGATCGTCCGGGTGATGGAGCGCGTCCGTGCGGCCCGGTGGATTGCCCGCGTTCTGGTGGCCACCGATGACGAGCGCATCGCCGGCGCCGTTCGCGCCGCCGGGGGCGAGGCGGTGCTCACTCGCCGGGAGCATCGCTCCGGCACCGAGCGGCTGGCCGAAGTCGCCGTGCAAACTGGCGCGCCGGTCTACGTCAACGTGCAGGGAGACGAGCCGCTGATCGCTCCGGCGGCGATCGATCTGGCGGTGGAAGGGCTGGCCGCCGACCCAGCCGTTTCGGTCGCCACTTTGGCCTCGCCGATCCTCGAGGCGGACGTACTGATGGATCCAAACGTGGTAAAGCTGGTGATGGATTTCGACGGCAACGCGCTCTATTTCTCGCGCGCCCCCATTCCCTGGGTGCGCGACCCCGCGCCCGCTTCCCCACGGCACTTCCGGCACATCGGCCTGTACGTCTATCGCCGCGAGGCCCTGCTCGAATTCCCCACGCTTCCGCCCGGCGAACTCGAGCGCACCGAGCAGCTCGAGCAGTTGCGCTGGCTCGAGAACGGCTTGCGCATTCGCGTCGCCGTCACCCAGTACGATTCGCCCAGCGTCGACGTTCCCGCGGACGTTCCCCTCGTTCTCGCCCGCCTCGCGAGCAGCGGCTAGCGCCTCATCCGCTTCGCCGGCGGCGCGCAATCAGCCCCGGAATCCGAGCCGCGAGGAACACCGGGGGCGCCCGCGCAACGGCCGGCGCGCCGCTCGTGCTCCCAACCTTTCGTCGCGCACAACTTCGCGCGTCGCGCTTGTGAGCGCGCCGACCTTCCGGTAAAATGACGTGCAGTACCCGAACCTATCGGAACCGTGGAGGAACGTTCGGAACCGGATTGATGGCGGCGAAATATATTTTTGTGACTGGCGGCGTGGTTTCCTCGTTGGGGAAAGGAGTTGCCGCCTCCTCCATCGGTTGCCTGCTCGAAAGTCGCGGACTCAGCGTTACCCTCCAGAAGTGCGATCCCTACCTGAACGTCGATCCCGGCACGATGTCGCCCTATCAGCATGGCGAGGTGTACGTCACCGAAGACGGCGCCGAAACCGATCTCGATCTGGGCCACTACGAGCGGTTCACCAACGCCCGGCTCACCCGCGAGAACAACTGGACCAGCGGCCGCATCTACGAATCGATTCTGGCCAGGGAGCGCCGCGGGGATTACCTGGGCAAGACGGTTCAGGTGATTCCCCACGTCACCGATGAAATCAAGGCCGCCTTCCGCCGGGTGGCCGATCAGGTGGACGTGGTGATCGTCGAAATCGGCGGCACCGTCGGCGACATCGAATCGCTGCCGTTTCTCGAAGCGATCCGGCAGATGCGGCTGGAGCTGGGCCCGGAAAACACCCTTTATTGCCATGTGACCCTGGTTCCGTTCATTCCCAGCGTCGGCGAGCTGAAAACCAAGCCCACCCAGCACGGCGTAAAGGAGCTGCTGAGCATCGGCGTGCAGCCCGATATCCTGCTTTGCCGCAGCGATCGACGCATTCCTCGCGAGTTGAAATCGAAAATCGCCCTCTTCTGCAACGTCGTTGAATCCTGCGTGATTTCCGCGCCCGACGTCGACACCATCTACGAAGTCCCGCTCGCGCTGGCGGCCGAGGGGCTGGACGACCAGATTCTCCGGCTGCTGCGGCTCGACGCCCCCGCGCCGAATCTCGAGCGCTGGGCGGACCTGGTCGAGCGCATCCGCCATCCCCAGGGCCAGGTGCGGATCGGAGTGGTGGGCAAGTACGTCCAGCTCGAAGACGCCTACAAGAGCCTGCGCGAAGCCCTCCTTCACGGCGGCTTGCCTCACCGCCTGCGCACCGTCATCGAGTGGGTGGAAGCCGAGGAAATCGATTCCGCCGCCACCGCCGCCAGCCGCCTGGCTCATCTCGACGGCATCCTGGTTCCCGGCGGCTTCGGCAAGCGCGGGATCAGCGGCATGCTCGAAGCCATTCGTTACGCCCGCGAGCGCCAGGTGCCATATTTCGGCATCTGCCTCGGAATGCAATGCGCGGTGATCGAATTCGCCCGCCACGCCGCCGGCCTCGAAGGCGCCAACTCCACCGAATTTGATCCCCACACCCCGCATCGTGTCATTTACAAGCTACGCGAACTGATCGGGATCGAGGAGATGGGCGGCACGATGCGCCTGGGCAGCTGGCCTTGCCGGCTCGAGCCCGGCTCGTTTGCCGAGCAGGCTTACCGCGCACCGGAAATTCACGAACGCCACCGGCATCGGTACGAATTCAATCGCGATTACGAGCCCGCGCTGGCCGCCGCCGGCCTCCGCTTCAGCGGCCGCACACCCGACGGCGTTTACGTCGAGGTGGTCGAGGTGCCCGACCATCCCTGGTTCCTCGGCTGCCAGTTCCATCCCGAATTCAAGTCGAAGCCGCTCGCTCCCCATCCACTTTTCACCGCATTCATCGGCGCTTCCCACGCCCACCGCTCGCGGCGCCACGCTGCCGCCGGGGCTCGGCCCGAGCCCGCCGCCGCGGGCCGGGGAACGGGCGAGGAAGTTCGCCACGTTCCTGCCGGATAATTCCGCCCATGCGTTTCCCGGTCGAAGCCGGAAGGCGGCCTTGCCGCGCGGGAATCGCCTTCGCGCCGGAAGCGGCCGAATGAGCGCGCTGGGCGCACCCTGGCCTGAGGCCGCCGCGGCGGCCCGAGGGACGCTTGCCGCCGCTCTGGCGGTGCTGGTGGCGGCGGGCTGGCTGTCCGCGGGCGGCGACGGCGGCCAACAGGCGAAGTACCTGACGCCCGCGGACATCAATGCCCTCCCCAGCAAGCCCGCCGACGCCCGCATCCGCTATGGCCCCGGCAAAATGGAATTTGGCGATTTGCGTCTGCCGCGCGGGCGGGGGCCGTTTCCGGTGGCGATCGTTCTCCACGGGGGCTGCTGGGTTTCGCAATTCGCTGATTTGCAGAACACCGCGGCGCTAGCCGACGCCTTGCGCGATGCGGGCATCGCCACCTGGAACGTCGAATACACCGCCGAAGACCAGCCCGGCGGCGGCTGGCCGGGAACGATGGCTGACGCCGGCCGCGCCGCCGACAAGCTCCGCGAAATCGCCGCCAGCTATCGCCTGGATACGACGCGCGTCATTGCCATCGGCCATTCCGCCGGCGGGCACCTGGCGCTGTGGCTCGCGGCGCGCCACCGCCTGCCGCAGTCGAGTCCGCTCTACGCGGCCGACCCGCTGCCGCTCCGCGGCGTAGTGGCACTGGGCGGCGTGGGCGACCTCGCCGCATTCCGCGATTACGGCAAGACGCCTTGCGAAGGCGACGTTGTCGGCAACTTGCTCGGCGGCGGGCCGGAGCAAGTGCCCGGCCGCTACCGGCAAGCCTCACCCGCCGAGCTGCTGCCGCTGGGTGTTCCGCAAGTTCTGATAGAAGGCGCCGAAGACGAAACCGTTCCCGCGCGCTTCGCCCAGGCCTACGCCGAAGCCGCACGCCGCGCCGGCGACAAGGTCCGCGTCTTCATCGTGCCCGATTCCGCCCACCACGAATACAACGCTCCCCACGCCCCGCCCTGGCCCTATATCAAAGAGGCGGCGTTCTCCCTGCTCCGTATTCCGCTACGGTAACCGGCACCGGTGGTAGGGTTCCACACTTCGGCGGCGTTATAATGCCCGCGGCATGCCCCTCTCGTCCGGCGCTCGCCTGGGCCCCTACGAAGTTGCCGGCGTCCTCGGCGCAGGCGGCATGGGCGAAGTGTATCGCGCCCGTGATACCCGGCTCGGCCGCGACGTCGCTCTGAAGGTTCTGCCTGAAGAATTTGCCGCCGATCCCGATCGCATGGCGCGCTTCGAGCGCGAAGCCAAGCTCCTCGCCTCCCTGAATCACCCCAACATCGCGGCCGTCTTCGGCCTCGAGGAATCCAGCGGCATTCGCGCGCTGGTGATGGAGCTGGTCGAAGGCCCAACGCTCGCCGACCGCGTCCAATCCGGCGCGCTTCCGCTCGACGAAGCGCTGCCGGTTGCGCGGCAGGTTGCCGAGGCCCTCGAATACGCCCACGAGCGCGGCGTCGTGCATCGCGACCTGAAACCGGCCAACATCAAGCTGCGGCCCGACGGCGCCGTGAAGGTTCTCGATTTCGGCCTAGCAAAAGCCCTCGAAGGCGACGCGCCGCAGGCGGATGCCAGCCACTCTCCCACTTTGAGCCGGCTCGCTACACAGGCGGGGATCATTCTGGGCACCGCAGCCTACATGGCTCCGGAGCAGGCCAAGGGGAAAGCCGTGGATCGCCGCGCCGACGTCTGGGCGTTCGGGTGCGTCCTGTTCGAGATGATCGCCGGCAAACCCGCCTTCGGCGGCGAAACGGTCACCGACACGCTGGCCGAAATCATCAAAGGGGAGCCGGAATGGAGCGCGCTGCCGCCCTCGACCCCGCCACGCATTCGCGCGCTGCTAGTCCGCTGCCTCGAGAAGGATCCCCGGCAGCGGCTCCAGGCTATCGGCGAGGCCCGCATCGCCATCGCGCAGACGCTCGCCGGCAAACCCGAGCCAGCCGAGAGCCCGGCGCTCGCTCCCACCGCTCCCCTACGGCGTCGCGCGCTGCCCTGGGCAGCAGGCATCGCACTGGCCATCGCGGTCGGCGTCGTGGTTTGGGAGTTGCGGCCGCAGTCGGCCCCGCCGCCAATCGTTGAATTTTCCCTAGCGCCGCCCGAAGGCGCTTCCTTCCTCTTTCACAGCGAGGCGCCGCTCGCGCTCTCCCCCGATGGCGCCGAACTGGCATTCCGTGCCGAGCGGGGCAGCGCGCTGCAGATTTTTCTGGGCCGCCTCGATCACCCCGGCGCCACGCCCGTCCCCGGCACCGATGGCGCCGACGATCCCTTCTTCTCGCCCAACGGCCAATGGATTGGTTTTTTTGCCGGCGGCAAATTGAAGAAAGCTTCCGTTTCCGGCGGCGAGCCGGTGACGCTCTGCGACGCACCAAAGGACCGCGGCGGCGCCTGGGCGCCGGACGACACCATTATTTTCGCGCCGGACATCTCTTCCGGCCTGATGCGCATTCCAGCCGCTGGCGGCACACCCCAGCCGATCACCGCGCACGATTCCGGCCGAAGGTTGACGCGCTTTCGCTGGCCGCAAATTTTGCCCGGCGGGAAGGAACTCCTCGTCTCGAGTTCTGAGGCCGTAGGTAGCTTTTTCCAAGCCGAGATCGCCGTCCTGAATCTCGAGACCGGCAAAAGGAAAATCCTTCCCGTTCGTGGCGCCTATCCTCGCTACGTGGCGGGCGGATATCTGGTCTACGCCCAAGCGGAGGGCTTGTTTGCCGTCCCGTTCGATCTCGATCGGCTTGCGGTTACCGGCTCCCCCGCTCGGGTGCTCGGGGTCTTGGCAGACGGTGTCACTGGTGCGGCAGCCTATGCCGTTTCCGACACCGGCTCGCTGGTTTACCTCCCCGGCGGCGCAAGGGTGGTCGGCAGGCTGGCCTGGGTCGACCGCAAGGGCGCGATTGCGCCGCTCGCCGCTTCCGCCGAACCCTACAATCCGGCTTTACGTCTTTCCCCGAATGGCAATGGCATCGCTCTGGTCCTTTCGACCAGCGTCGAACCCGATATCTGGGTCTACGACCTCGCCCGCGGCACGCTCACCCGGCTCACGTTCGGCGGCGCCGTTCATATCGACCCCATCTGGTCGCCGGACGGCCGACACATTGCCTTCGCGCGCTTCAAGGACGGATTGTGGTCGATTGTTTCGAAGCGGGCCGATGGCAGCGGCGCCGAAGAAACCCTGCCTCCCGGTCGAAGCGCTAATAGGGAATCGCCCGGCGCGTGGTCGCCGGACAGCAAGTATCTCGCCTACAATCTTTCTGATAAGGGCCTGACCTCGATCTGGGCAGTTCCGCTCGCCGGCGGCGGAAAGCCACAACCGGTGGTTGCGACCCAATTCAACAATCGATCACCCGCGCTCTCGCCTGACGGCAAGTGGCTCGCCTACGTCTCGGACGAGTCCGGCTCCGACCAAATCTACGTCGTGCCGTTCCCGAGCGGAACGGGCAAATGGCAAGTTTCGACTGGCGGCGGCGTCTCTCCGGTCTGGGCTCGAAACGGAAAGGAACTCTTCTATCGCACGAGCGATGGCGCCATCATGGGCGTCGACGTCAGCTCGCTGCCCGCCTTCCGCGCTTCGGTTCCCCGCGCCATCGCCAATCCCCCTGGAACGGCGGGAGCGGCTGGCAACTTCGATGTCAGCCCCGACGGCCAGCGCTTCCTGATTCACTTGCCTCCCGCCCAGGGCGCCTCCACGCTGCCGTTGGACGTCATCCTGAACTGGAGCGAAGTTCTGCGCCGGCAATTCGCCGCCGCGCGCTGACCCCGAGCGGCGCCCAGGCGCTGCCTCTGCTTCGCGCGCCAGCCACGTGCAGGTTCGACTGGTTCACCCCCGTTTTTGCCTCTTCTTCTGCTTCGGCAGCCGCGTGAATCGCAAATCGCGCCCGAGTTTCAGCTTGGTGATGTAAAGGATCTGGCCGGCGTGATACGCGAAATGCTCGGTCACGTGAGCGATGGCTCGGAGCCGGGTGGTGGTGAATCCCTGTTTGCTGAATCGCGCCCCCAGCCTCGAGGTCGGCGTCCGCTTGAGCACCCCGCAGGCTTCGTTCACCGTGCGAGCGAGCAGCGTCGCCAGCAGCCGCCGCGGCATCGGCCCGCGCTCGGAAAATTCGTGGTCGCGTTGCCGGACGTCCGCCGCACCCCCCAGCCCGGAGATGATCCACTGCCGTACGTTTCCCGCCAGGTGCAGTGCCAGGTTGCCGGCGCTGTTGGAAGCGGCGTTCGGACGCCACCAGATGGCGTCTTCCGGCAGCATGTCGAGGCATTTCAGGATGCGCCGCGAATAGAGCTTCAGCCGGTGGATTTCCTCGTCCAGGATTTCCCGGCCCGGGTCAAAGCGCTTCCTTGTCACCTTTGCCCTCCTTCCTCCCGTTCCGACAGGTTGTAGAGGCGAAAAATTTTTCGCCCCTACCCGCTGGCGGGTTCCGGGCGCCGGACGGCTTCGCTACGGCTGCACGTTGGTGAATACTTTCGCGTCCGGCGGCGGAAAATGCCTCTTGTACCAGGCAATCGAGCGGTCCAGGCGGTCCACCTGGTGTTTGGTTTCCCGGGCTCCGTGCCCTTCGCGCGGATACATCACGAACTCCGTCTCGACGCCCACGTCCTTGAGCGCGATGTAGAACTGCTCGGCGTCGGGGATCGGCACGTCGGGATCGTTGGCGCCGTGCATGATCAGGGTGGGTGTGTGCACCTGGGCGACGTAGCGCAGCGCCGAGCGTTTCCAGGCGGTGTCCATCAGGTCGCCCTGGGTAAAGAACTGGCCGAATTCCATTTCCTCGTATTGGTTGTAATAGGTGAGGTAGTTGTAGCTGATGAGATTGGTGATCCCGGCGAAGGGGATGGCGGCCTTGAATTCGTTGGTTTGGGTGATCAGCCAGAAGGTGAGCTGGCCGCCGTAGCTTACGCCTTCGATCCCCATGCGGTCGCGGTCGATCCATAAGTATCGGCGGCAGGCGGCGCTCACGGCGTAGAGCACGTCCTGGCCTTCGTCGCCGTCCTGGTCCCCAAAAACAGCGTCGGCGAATTTCTGTCCGTAGCCGGTCGAGCCCCGGTAATTCACCCGCAGCGTTCCCCAACCCTGCGCGGCGAACACCTGCGCCAGGAAATCGAAGCCCGGCCCGTTCTGCCCGTGCGGGCCGCCGTGGATATCGACGATCAGCGGATGTTTCGTGCCGGGCGCGAGGCCGAGCGGCTCGGTGAGAAAGGCCTCGATGGTGTATTTGTTGTCGTTGCTGATGAAGCTGAAGGGAACGACGCGGGCGATCTGTTTGCCTTGCAGCACTTCGGCGTTCAAATCGGTGAGTTGGGTGGTTTGCCCGCCGGTCTGGAGAAAGAGTTCGGCCATGTCCCGCGGGCTCTCGTAGCTGTAGGCAACATCGCCGTTCCTCGCCACCGAAAACCCGCCCACCGCGCCCGGCTGGTCCACCACCGCCTCCGGCCGGGAAGCTCCGGGACCGGAAACCGGCAGCCGGACCAGGTGCACGCTGCCGCGCTCCTGCACGGTGAAGTACAGCGCGGTGCCATCCGCCGCCCACTCGGGATCGCCTTGGCGGTCGTCGATTGCGGCGCCGATTTCCCTCGGGTTGGCGCCATCGGCGTTCATCACCCAGGCGTGGGTGTCTTCCATCGTCGTTTCGCGGTCGGTGAGCCCCCGCTTGGTGCCCAGGTAGGCAATCGACTTGCCGTCCGGCGACCAGGTAGGCACGTAATCGCACGCCTCGGTGGCTGTCAGCCGGTGAATCGAGCCGTCGGCGACGTCGAGCGCGAAAACGTCGTAATGGAAGAACTCGTCGGCATTGGGATCGTGGTTGGAAAGAAACAGGATTCTGCCGCCGTCGGGCGACCAGTCGATGGAATGCTCGTAGCGGTCGCCGCGAGTGAGCTGGCGCGTCAGTTTCGTCGCGATATCCACCACGAAAATGTGCAGCCGCCGGTTGTCGTTCCAGGGATTGATACCCTCGCCCGCCGTGGGCCGCCACAGGTAGCGGGTGAACACCATCGGATCGCCGGTAGCGGTGGCGGTTTCCGGACCCGGCGTCGCCGATACGAACGCGATTCGCTTGCCGTCGGGCGACCAGGTCATCGCACTGCCCTCGTGCGGCAGCGGAGCGTTCGTGCCTTCGACGGCCGCCAAGCCCGTCGCGGCGGAGCCGTCCGGGTGGGCGATTTTCAGTTCGCCGTGGCCGGCTTCGCTGCCGAAATAGGCGATCCATTGCCCGTCGGGCGACCACAGCGGGTCGCCGGTGGATTCCTGCTCGCCGCCCACCCGCGTCGAATGCCGTGTCGCCACGTCCATCACCCAGATTTGGCCGTAGGGCCGTCCCGGCCGGTCGCGATAGATAATGGTGTAGGCGATACGCCGGCCGTCGGGCGAGAACGCCACCGCGCCGGTCGACCGGAACTTGTACAGATCGCTGCTCACGAGCCCGTTTGCCGATGCCGCCGGCGCCGCCGGCGCCGGCCCGCCCCAGCACGCCGCCGCCGAAATCCATCCCAGAAAAATCCCAGCGAGAATGCGTTTGCTCGTCATTGCCATCGCCTCCAGAAACTTGCCGCGCCCAATCCTATGCTGGGCGCCCCATACTTTCCAGCGCCCGTCGCGGCGGGCAAAGGGTTGGACCCTTTCCCGAGTATCCCGCCGGGCGGCTTGGGCTATACTTTCCGCCGACTCTTCATTCTCCAGACTGAGGGGAACCCTCCATGCCGGCTGAGCTTCATGAGCTGCACGAGCGGGCCGAGCGCACGCGCGAGCATCCCGACACGATTCCCATCACCGTGACGCTGGCGATTCTCGCAGTCCTGGTGGCCGCCACGGGCTTGCTCGGCCATCGCGCCCATACCGAAGCGCTACTCGCCCAAACCCGCGCCACCGACCAGTGGGCCTACTACCAGGCGCGAAACATCCGCTTGCACGGCGATCAGGTTTTTCTGGATGAGTTGGCGGCGATCCAGCCAAAGGATTCTCCGGCGCTCGCCAGGCTGCGCGATTCCTACCAGCGCGAGCTGGCGCGTTACCGCGGCGAAGCCGGCCAGCTACAGGCCCAGGCGCGGGCGCTCGAAGCAGAAGTCGCCGGCGAGCAGCGGCGCGCCAACCGCTTCGATCTGGGCGAATTGCTGCTCGAAGCTTCGATTGTGATTGTTTCGATTGCCCTGATGGTCGCCCGGCGGTTCTACTGGCTGTTCGGCATGGCCATCGCCGCCGCCGGCGTAGCGATCGCCTCTACCGGCTTGTTCATCTGAGGCGCGACTCGGAAGGCGCCAGTGAGGGGCGGGGAAACGGGCCGCCCGCCTGTCCGCAGTAGTCCCGGCTTGTGAGACGAAGGCGGATCAGTGCGACAGGCGCGGCGGCAGTTTTTCGGTGGGAGCTTCCCCGGACGGCTGGCTGCGGTTGGCGGCGTCGGTGCGAATCAGCATCACGTCCCGGATCCGCGTGGTCACCACCCGGTTTCCGAATTCCAGGAACAATCCGCGCGCGGCGACGATGTCCTGCTTGATCGCGCTGCCACCCCAGGTGCAGCCGTTAATCTTCAGCGTCGATGGCGACATCCCCTGGCGCTCGAACCAGCCGCCGGCCACCGAATAATAATCGTCGCCCAGCGCCTGAATCGAATACACCGAGTTCCGCGTCACCACCAACACCGAATCGCCCCGGCACAAATCCCGCTTGCAAACCGATTCCAGCCGGTCGGCATCACCCACGCGGTCATCGAGCGTGGAAACCGGGCTGCCCATTCCGCTGGTCATCAGCCACGAACCCAGCCGAATGGAAACCTGTTCGGATTTCTCGCCTTCGCCCATATGCAATTTAGATGAGCCGTTGACGAAAAGGGTGCCGCCCCGATACGCAAGACGCGGCGGCTTGTGAAGAGCGCAGTCGAACCGCTCGGCATCGCCGGCTCCACGTGTGCCGCTCCACCCGGGGCGTCCTCCCGCACTATACACCATCCGGGTGTCGGTGGCATCCCGCCCGCGGGACCTGTGGACTCCCGGTAACCCGGCCTTGCCCGGCTACCGGTCGCGATTCCGCCCCGCGCCTCCTCCCGCTTCCGCCGGCGCGTTCTTCACGTACTTGTCGAACCAGGTCATCATCTCCCACTCCACCTCTTCAATCGATTGCCGGCCGATATAGATGTGGGATTCGTAAGGGAGCTGGACGTAGCGCACGGTGGCGCCGTTGCCCTGCAAAGCTTCGTACAGGCGCAGCGACTGGATAGGGAACGTCCCGCTATTGTTGTCGTCCATCCCGTGTATCAGCAATACCGGCGCCTGGAACTTGTTGGCGAAAAAGAACGGCGACATCTGTTCGTAAACGGGTTCCGCCTCCCAAAACGTCCGCCGCTCGCTTTGGAAGCCGAACGGCGTGAGCGTGCGGTTGTACGCTCCGCTCTGCGCGCAGCCGGCGCGGAACAGGTTCGAATGCGCCAGCAGGTTCGCGGTCATGAACGCGCCGTAGCTGTGCCCGGTCACGCCCACTCGGTTCGGATCGAGCACTCCCATCGCTGCGGCCTTGTCGATCGCCGCCTTGGCGTCGGCAACAAGCTGGTCCACGTACGTATCGTTCACCGTGCTCGGCGGACCGACGATGGGCATCGCGACGTTATCGAGAATCACGTAGCCGTCCAGCAGCAGGTACAGCGGACCTCCGGTGTCCCCTGCCCCGGCCCCGAAAACGGGAAAACTGATGAACCGGTACGGCGAGCCGGTTACCTGGCCGGCCATCTTGGCGTTGCTGTATTCCAGCGGGTAGCCCACCACCACCGCGGGCCGGCGCTCGCCCTGCTTGTAATCCGGCGGCAGGTAAACGGTCATCGATAGCGGCACGCCGTCGGCCCGCTGGTAGGTCACCAATTCCGAGCGAATCGAGCGCACGATGGGCGTGGGATCAGCGAAATGGCTCACCATGCGGTCCTCACCGCCGCTCCCGCGCACCCAGTAGTTGGGAGGATCTGCGGGAGTTTCCCGCTCGGTCAGGAACCGCGAGCCGTCCGGCGCGAGCAGAGCCGCCACCCTTTCGTAAACCTTGGCGGCGCAGTGGAACAACCGCTCGCTGCGCAAACTCTGGATGTCCAGGCGATCGAGGAAAGGATGATCGCCCTCGGGCGAAGCGCCGGCCCCGGCGAGAAAGACGCTCCCGGCCGTTTCCAGCACCGCCCGCTGCCCGTTGGGCAGAACCTGCTCGATGAAACTCCCGGGGTTGTCGTATTGCGACCGCGTATTCAGCGTCCACACCAGGCGAGGAGCCTGGCCGGGGTGGTTGGGATCGAAGAAGAAGACGCGATTGGTCGCCGTGCGCCATCGCGCCTCGCGCAGGATGCCCAAATCGCCCGCCGAGCCCCACTCGACGCTCGCCAGCCGGTCCTCGGTTTTCGCTAGCTCCACCGGCGCGCCGGTAAACGGCGCGGCCAGCGCGAGCAGGCGGTCGCGGTAGGGAACCGTTTTCCGCGGGTCGCCGCCGTCAAGCGCCTGCGTCCACACCAGCGTTGCCGGCTGCGTCGGCGCCCAGTCGTACGACCGCGGCCCCGCTGGCACGCCGTTGATCGGCGTGTGTTCGCTTAACGGCAGGTCGGCCAGGCGGAATTCCCTGTGCCCGCCGAGGTTCCACACCTCCACCTGCCTGGCGAAATCGGTGTAGGGCGCCAGGTAGGAGTAAGGCTTGTGAATGCGCGCCACCAGGATGTGACGGCCGTCGGGAGATGGCGCGTTGGTCGCGAAGATCGCTGGCTGGCCCAGCTCCTGCGCCTGCCCGCTCGACGCGTCCACCACCGCGAGCTGCGCCGTGGCAAAGTAAGTGAACAAATCCTCGTCGTGCGGGCTGGTCAATAGATCTTCATACGTGGGCACCGGCGAGGCGTCGCCATCAGCTTCCTGCACGATGGGTCCGGGCGGCACCGCCGGCGCTTGCGGCACGGCACCGCGCCCGGCTGGCACCAGCCGCACCAGCAAGTGCCGGCTGTCCGGCATCCACACCACCGGCCCGTTGCCGGGCGGGGGATTGCCGAAAAAGCTTACCGGCTGGATCACCGCATTGATTGCCAGCGTGCCCAGACGACGGACCGCGCCGCTCCCGGCGTCGCCGATCCAGAGTTCCACCGCGCGCCGGCCGTAATTAAGGAACGCAAATCGCCGTCCGTCAGGCGACCAGATGGGCGCTCCGGCGTATACGGCGGCTGGAATCGCAAGCGGCTGCGATGCGCCTGAAGCCAAATTCACCACCCGCCAGTTGATGTAGCGCTGCGGCACGTGCGGCCCGTTGTTGCCGGGGTCGATGCGCAAGCCCGCCAGCCGGTACATCGGCCGCGCCAGCTCCGAAATATCCGGGAAGTGCACCGGCGCGTAGATCAGCATTCGGTCCCGGGCGGGACTGACACTGGCGATGTAAGGCGCCGGCGCGTTGATGAGGTCCACAATCGCCTGCGGCGGTTTGTGGTAAACGGCTTGGCACCAGCCGCGCGTGGCAACCCCCAGCGCGGCGCCCAGCGCCACCACCGCAGCGGCGGCGTATCGAGTATTGCGGCGAGATGCAAACATCATAGGCCCCTCCGGTTTCCGGCCCACATTGTAAACGGCCCGGCGCCCGCTTGACACTGGCTGCCATTTTGGAACATTCTCCCCGCCGCCAACGCCTGCCCTCCGAGGAGGGAGTGAGCACCACGTGGCACAGGTTTCCGTCCCGCTCCGCGGGATTTGCGTCCCGACGCCGCGTGTCGGGAAGCCTGTGCGCCGAGTTTAGCCAGCACCAGCGCGCTGCGTTGAGGAGGGAGCAATCATGACCCACCACACTTTTACCCAAACGATGACCCCCAGGAAAGGTGCCAGCCTCGGCTGCGCGATGCGCCGCGCCCTGCGCGCGGCGCCACTGCTGGCCGCCTTGGCGCTGCTGGTGATTGCGGCGGCAGCGCAAACCGAGCGCGGGGAACGCAATCCTCTCGCCCAGTTGCGCTGGCGCTTCATCGGACCCAACGGCAACCGCGCCGCCGCCGTTGCCGGCGAGCCGGGCAATCCCATGGTCGACTATCTCGGCGCCGCCGCCGGCGGCATCTGGAAGACGGAGAATGGCGGCGTCACCTGGCGGCCGGTTTTCGACCATGAAGACGTTTCCGCCATCGGCGCATTGGCCGTCGCTCAGTCCGCTCCCAACGTCGTCTGGGCCGGCACCGGCGAAACCTGGTTGATCCGCGCCTACTACCCCATGGGCGACGGCGTCTATAAATCCACCGACGACGGCGGCCACTGGCAGCACATGGGTCTCGAAGCCACCGGCCACATCGGCCGCATCGTGATCGACCCGCACGACCCCCAGCGGGTGTTCGTCTGCGCCCTCGGGCAAGCCTTTCGGCCGCAGCCCGAGCGCGGCGTCTATCGCACGCTTGACGGCGGCCGCACCTGGCAGCAGGTGCTGGCGGTCGACGCCAATACCGGCTGCTCCGACCTCGCCATGGATCCCCAAGCTCCCAACACTCTCTACGCCGGCATGTGGCCCCTGCTCATCCACCCCTGGGCTATCTCGAGCGGCGGCGCCACCGGCGGCGTTTACGTCACTCACGACGGCGGCGCCACCTGGGCCAAAGCCGCCGGCCATGGCATGCCCGCAGCCGATCATCCCATCGGCAAAGTCGCGGTCGCGGTGGCTCCCAGCAACCACCACCGCGTCTATGCGCTGCTTCAAGATACCCAGCCCTCCCTCTATCGCTCCGACGACAGCGGCGCCACCTGGACGCTGGTCAGTCACGACCACCTCATGCTCCAGCGCGACTCCTACTATTGCCGCTTCGGCGTCTCCCCCACCGACGAGAACCGGCTGTACTTCCTCAGCCCCAACTACGTCATCTCGCTCGATGGCGGCCGCAGCTTCATTCGCCCCAATACCGGCGGCTTCGCCAGTTCCGGCGGCGACAATCACGACATCTGGATCGATCCCTCGAACGCGAACCGGATCATGGTCGCCAACGACGCCGGCGTCTCGATCAGCCTTGACGGCAGCCGCAGCTTCCAGCCGATCCGCCTGCCCATCGCCCAGGTCTACCACGTCACCACCGACGACCGGATTCCCTACAACGTCTACGGCAACATCCAGGACAGCAACTCCTTCCGCGGACCCAGTAACAATCTGCAAGTGGGCGGCTTCTTCGGCGGCGGCATCCACGCTGCCGACTTCCAATCCGTCGGCGGCTGCGAGAGCGGCTTCGCCACTCCCGATCCCACCGACCCTGATGTCGTCTGGTCCGGCTGCTACGAGGGGGTGATCAGCCGGGTGGATCTTCGCGACGGCCAGGTGCGCGACGTGAGCGTGTGGCCGGATGTGGCTGACGGTTGGACTCCGGCCGACGTGAAATACCGCTGGAACTGGGCCATTCCTCTGGCCCTATCTCCCTTCGACCCCAAGCGCGTTTACGTCGGCAGCCAGTACGTCCATGAAACCGCCGATGGCGGCCAGACGTGGAAGACCATCAGCCCCGATCTCACTCTCAACGACAAGAGCCACGAGGGCAATTCCGGCGGCATCACCTTCGACAACCTCTACACTTACGACGCCGCGGTGGTTTACTCGATCGCGCTCTCGCCCTTGAAGCAGGGGGTCATCTGGGCCGGCACGAACGACGGCCAGGTGAGCGTCACCCGCGACGACGGCGGCCATTGGAGCAACGTCACCAAAAACATTCCCAATCTGCCGCCCATGGGGACGATCTGGAACATCGAGCCGTCGCCTTTCGACGCCGCAACCGCTTACATCACCGTCAACCTCGAGCAGATGGGCAACTACAACGCCTACGTCTACAAAACCGGCGATTACGGCCAGTCGTGGAAATTCATCAGCGCCGGCATTCCCCATTCCATGAACGGCTCGGCGCATTGCGTGATCGAGGATCCGGTCCGCAGGGGAATGCTCTATCTGGGCACCGACAACGCCGTCTACGTCTCCTGGGATGATGGCGGCCACTGGACGAGTCTCAATAATAATTTGCCGCCCGCGCCCGTCTATTGGCTCACCATCCAGAAGCGCTTTAACGATCTCGTCATCGCCACCTACGGCCGCGGCGATTATATTCTCGACGACCTCACCCCCCTGCGCGCCTACGATCCGGCGCGGCGCGACGTCCAGCTCTTTCCGCTCCGGCCCGCTTACCGCTTCCGCCAGGTCGGCGACGGCCGCATGGCCGAGCCCGGCGCCCGCATCGTCGGCCAGAATCCGCCCTATGGCGCCGACGTTAACTTCTATCTGCCGGCGGCGGATCCGCACGCCGCCATCACCATCCTCGGCCCCGGAGGCAAGACCGTGCGCAAGCTGGCGGTCAGCGGCCGGCCGGGCATCAACCGGGTCTGGTGGGATTTGCGCTTCGAGAACGGCCGCATGCCGCGCATGCTGGTGCCGCCGCCCGACGCGCCCTGGGTCCCGAATGGTCCGGAGGGCTATCACATCCTCACCGGCATCATGATTCCCCAGGTGGTGCGCGGCCCGCTGGTCCTGCCCGGTTCCTACACCGTGCAGCTCGCCGCCGGCGGCAAAACGCTCACCGCGCCGCTCACCGTCCTGGCCGATCCCCACTCGCTTGGCACGCCGGCATCGCTCCGCGCGGAAGCCGACTTCCAGGCCGAAGTGATTGCCGAAATCGATCAGGTGGCCGATATGATCGAGCACCTCGAATGGACGCGCCAGCAGCTCGCTTCGCTCGAAATGCGCTACGGCGCCGATGCCTCCCAAAAACCGGCTGTGGACGCCGCCAATACGCTCGCTGGCCGCGCCGTGGCAATCGAGGGCAAGCTGATTGACGTCTACCTCACTGACGGCAACGAGGACCTCAATCGCCATCCCAGCCAGCTCTATCAGAAGCTGACGGCGCTTTACGACAAGAACCAGGCCGACCAGGGCCCGAGCGCCAGCGCGACTGCCGTCAACGACTCTTTCCGCCAATGGATGGCGCAGTCGCAAGCCGACTTGCGCCAGTTCCAACAGCATGACGTCGCGGCCTTCAACTCCCTGCTGAAGTCGCACAACCTGATGCTCGCCATCGAGCCCTGATCGCCCACGGTGGCACGGGCATCCGCCGCGGCGGACCCGTGCGGGGTCCAGGAAGTGACATGGCCGCCACCCAGCGCACGGCACCCGGGACGGAGCGGGACCGAGGCCGCGAGCCTGCGTATCACGCGCTGCTGGAAGCGGAATTGCCGGTGGTGAAGCCGTCGAGGGAAACGAAGCCGAAATTCCTGGCGAGGCAGTTATTGCTCGATCCGGGATCGCTGGGCCGGCCCATCCTCCAGCAAGATGCCAAACAGCCGCTCGCTATACTGATGGGCATGCTCGGCGTGGTGCTGCTGATCGCGTGCGCGAATCTGGCGGGCCTGCTGACGGCGCGGGGGGAGTCGCGCCAGCGGGAGGTGGCGCTGCGGAGCGCGCTCGGCGCTGGTCGCTCGAGGCTGGTGCGGCAGCTCTTGACGGAAAGCTGCCTGCTGGCGGGGCGGGAAGGATTCTGGGCCTGATTCTCGGCTGGTGGTCGCTGTGCCTGCTCGTCGCCTGGCTCGCCCTAGGCGGCAGGTCGCCGGGCTCGACGCCCGGCTCGATTCTCGAGCGCTGGCTTTCGGCGCCGCCGTGGCTGCGTGCTACCCTCCCGCGCGGCGCGCGGCCGCACTCGATCCCATCGTTGCCCTGCGCCACGAATAGGCCCTTGCGGCGTCTGCCGCGCTCAGCGCAGCGGGATCCTCACCGGAGCGATATTCCAGCCGTCGACCTCGAGCTGCGAAGCGCCACCGGCAAGCGGGGACAGCGGCACGCGGGCCGACAGGTCGCGGCTCTCGCCGGGCAATAAGCTGACGTCGTTATCGCTCCAGAAAACCGGCGCCGCCGCTTCGCCATCGGCGCCGGTGACCCGCAGCCACACGAAAAACGCCAGGTGTGGCGTGCGATTCGCCAGGCGGACGCGCACCACTCGCATGCCGCCTTCGCGAACGACGCTAGCGGTGACGGCAAGGCGAACCGGCGGGAGCGCTGCGAGCGCGGTGAAATCGGCGTAGGCGGTGCTCGGAGTCCACCAAGTTTGGGCGCGGGCGAAATCGCTCGCATCCGCTGCCTTCGATAGCCAGTAGAAATTCCGGCTGGCCTCGCGCCCAGAGGCGTCCCGCAGAGACAAATCGAGAAAACAGGTTTTCCCCGGTCCGGAAGGCTGGGGCACGGTGAAGAACGCGGCCACGGAATCGGGATCCAGCCGAAGGGTTTGCCTGTCGCGAAACGCGACGGACATGTCGAAGTTGTAGAGGGTGGCGGAGGCGGTCACCCGGCGGGAATGTTGGTCGCGGCTCGATACCACCACCGAGTGGTCGTCGTAGGAATATTGGATGTGGAGGGTTTCGTTGGCTTTTCTGGCGCCGAAATAGCCGCCGGCAGGCTGGAGATAATAATCGAACAGGTGCCAGATGAGCGAAGGCCAGGCGTTCTGGAGCATCCATTGGATGACTCCGGTCGAGCGGTAGCGGTTGCGGGCGTAGGCTTCGAACATCGCTCGCTCGCCTTCGTAGGTCATCAGCTGCGACTTCCGCAGGTAATCGTCGAGCGATTGCGGCGCGCCGTAGCGGGCGGCAAGAGCCTGGTTGAACACATCGAGCGTCTGGTAGCGGCCGCCGCCGGCGTGGAAATTCCAGGCGTCGTTCGGCGGCCACAGGCGGCCGGCGGGCAGCATGCGCTCGAAATCCCGCGCGGGGAGCGGCGCGGGCCCGGGACCTATTTCGGTGGCGAATCCCCACGCTCCGCCGGCTTTTTCGTCCAGATACCAATAATTCGGCGGCACCCAGTTGTAGGGCCCGTTCATCTTCACGCCGGTGGCGCCGGTCGGCTCGGTGCGGCGGGCGGTGGCGGAGGAAAGAATCGGGTTGGGCCAATCGAGCGAAAGGAGAATTTGCAGGTACATGCGCTCGACCGCGGCCGGGGGAGGATTGTCGCTGCCGTTGAGCCAGACGAGCAGGCTGGGATGATTGCGCAAGCGGCGAATCTGGCTGCTCAGGGACTCGGCGGCAATTCGCCGGTCTTCCTCCCGCCACGCGCGCCAGTTCTCCCACTGGTCGCAGCAGCACCAGCCCGCCATCACCAGCATCCCGTAACGGTCGGCGAGATCGAAGAAATGACTATCCACCAGCTTGCCTTCCAACCGGATCGCGTTAAGGCCCAGATCGCGCGCGTATTGGATTTCGGCTTCGGTGCGAGCGGGGTCGGCGCGGAGCATCATGTCCGGCGCCCAGCCGCCGCCGCGAATGAACAGCGGCACGCCGTTGATGAAGAATTCGCGAGCGCCACGAGAGTTGATCTCTGAATCCACCTGGCGAATGCCGAAATCGACGGCTTGGCGGTCGGAAACCGCGCCATTGGCGGTGAATTCGAGCGCCAAGTGGTAGAGGCTTTGCCGGCCCATCTCCCACGGCCACCACAGCCGCGGCCGGCCGATGACGAGCTGGGGAAACAAGGCGGGAGTAAAGGCCAGCCGGCGCAGCTCGTGCGGCGCGAGCTGGACGGGCTGGGAAAACACGGCGCCGGGAAGCGTGCCGCGCAGCACGCCTTCCACCGGCTGGTCGCCGGCATTGCGCAGCGTCGCGGTCACCAGCAGCGAAGCGATTTTACGCCTGGGCAATTCCAGCTCGGACACCACGTGCGGATTGCGCACCGCCACCGGGCCGGTGGTGGTGAGGAAGACGCTGCGCCAGAGACCCATGTCCTTGTCCGGCGGCGCGGGATTCCAATCCACCCAAGTGAGCGCCAGGTCAGCGGGGCCGGGAGGAAACACTTCCACTGCCAGCACGTTGGTTGCGCCGGGCAGCGCTGCGCCGGTGACGTCGAATTCGTAGCTGCGGAACGTGCCGGCGACGGCATCCGAGGCGGCAATGCGCCGGCCGTTCAGCCAGATATTCGCCCGGTAATTGATACCCTCGAAATCGAGCCAGATCCTGCCGTCCTGCGCCGGCGGCGCCGGCATGGTGAACGCGGTGCGATACCACCAGGAAACCGCGAACGGGCTGCCGGCAGGCATCGGCAGATGCGAAAAATTCACCCCGATCGGATAATCGGCGCCGGGAATCGACCGGAGATTCATCCCGAAATAGGGATCGGGATACACCTTGTCGCGCACCAGCGCGGCTAGCACCGTCGATGGCACTGCCGCCGGATACCAGCCTTCCACGGAAAACGACGGAGCGGAAATGGCTTCGCCGGTGGCCTGGACCTTTGCCGATGACTGGATGTACCAGCCGGCGGCCAACGGAAATTTCTGGACGGCGGTATCGTCGGCGGTCGCCGGGATCTCGCTCGCTTCCGATTGCCGGCGCGTTCCGCCGGGAACGCCTGGCGCGCCTTTGGCTCGCACCGATCGGCCGGCGCGAGGAGCGCTGGCGGCGAGGCAGGCGAGAAAGAAAGCGGACAGAAATGCTTTTCGCATCGGGGAATGAGGGCGGATTTTCCACGGCGGCAGGGCGCGGCGTCAAGCGCCTGGATCGGTAGCACAGCCACTTCTGGCTGTGTGGTTTCCCGGGCGACGGACCAAAAAAGTGCGCACGGGTCCGCCGCGGCGGATGCCTGTGCTACGTGTCCGGCACCTCGTGGGGGGCTAGCGGGTACCGGCGGCGGGGCGGGCCCGCGGCGCGGCGGGCACCGCAATCGAGCGGGCGCCATTTTTGCCGACGGAGCGCACGGCGAAGAAATGGTTGTCGGTGGAAACGCCCTTGAGCGCCGACGTATCCGCTTCGGCCGCGAAGTTGTAGACCGACCAACGGGGATTCGTGGTTTCGCGCCAGAGGATTTCGAACCCGGCGCGCCGGGGATCCTCGGGAGCGGACCAGGAAAGCCTGGCGTCGGGAGTGACCGCGCCGGCGAGGGTCACCTGGGAGGGAGCGAGCGGCGCCAGCGCCAGTTGGCGCAGCGCCTCGGCATCGTCGCGCGCCACGCCCGCCATGAAGGCGAAATTCAAATACTTCATCAGGTCGCCGTACTGGACGCCGTTTTCGGTGCGCGGCGTCTGATGCTGATGCTGGTAGTTTTCGAGCGGCTCGGTGAAGCGCACTGCGGGCAATCCGGCCATATAGAAAGGATAGTGATCGCCACCGCGGCCCAGGCGGTCGACCCGGAAAATCAGGCGAATGGCGGCGCGGCCGTCGATTTCCTCGATCCGGCGCGCCAGCTCGCGGGAAGGAGAATCGGCGTCGTCGACCTGGCCTCCGCCGGAGAACAGCCGGACGCGGTGCAGCCCCCCGGGGGCGGAGTCGGCGCCAACGATATCGTTATCGAGCATGCCGCCGACGGTGTAGCCCTGCTGCTTCACCCATTCGAGCATGTGCCGGCTGCCGAGCAGGCCCTGCTCCTCGCCGGAAACGGTGGCGAAAAGCAGCGTCGCCCGGTACGGCCCGCGGCCCCGGGCGGCCAGCAGCCGCGCGCAGGCAATCGAGACGGCGGCGCCCGACCCGTCGTCATCGGCGCCGGGGGCATCAACCGACGAGTCCATCACGTCGGAAGGGCGGGAATCGAAATGGCCCGAGACGAGGAAAAGCGTTTTCGCCAGCAGCGGGTCGGAGCCGGGCAGAATCGCGTAGACGTTTTCCAGGTGAGCGGGCTTGTTTCCCGTCCGCGGGGCAGTAGCTTCGAATTTGTCCACAACCACTTGGAGCTTGCCGCCGGAAGCCCGGGCGATGGCGTCGAATTGCGCGACGATGGCATCGCGGCCGCAGCCGATTCCACGCTGGGGATCGGTCCACGAAGAAAGCGAGAGCCGGGTTCCGCAAGCCACAAGCCGGGAGATGATCTGCCGCAGCGCCTTTTCGTCGACGGCGCTCCGGGCAATCCCGCCGGCGGGCGGCGCCACGAACTTCGGCGCGGGCTTGCCGCCGGGCGGCTCGGCGGGATCCTGTTGCGCCTGGAGCGCGGTGGCCGCCAGGCACGAGAGGGCGGCAACCGCCAGGATGAGGCGGAAGGGCGATGGTTTGCGTCGCGCTGAGCGATGGATCATTTTCCCTTGTCCTCCAGCCGGGCGCACGGAAGCCGGACTTCGTGGTGGAAACCGAATCCGGCGGCATTCTCTTCGCCCGGCAACGCCGGCGTCAAGTTTCGAGCGTAAACAGGTGAGGGCGGCTACTTCGACTTGGGGGATTTCGCCGGCGCCGGACCGGACCACTTCGTCACATCGACTTTTTTCCAATCGCCGCGGATGATTCCCTGGCGAATCTGCGCCGCGGACCGGCCCTTCCGGGTCTGCTGGTAGGCGTAATAGAGTTCCATTTTGCAGGTGGCGCAGCCGGCGGTGTGGCGATCCTGGTAGCAACTGAGCAGGCTGGTGTGCCCGTCTTCCCTGTCGCACCCGCAGTAACAGGGTAATTGATAGAGAACCGATTTGATCCGGGCGGCAGCGGCGTAGCAGTGGGCGGTAACCGGATCGGTAAAATCGCTGGCGGGCAGCGTGGGCGCGAGCCGCCCCTTGGGCGGCGCGGGGTGGTAGGCGGGAATGATGTTGCGCGGAGGAAACCCCTGCGGCGGCGCTTGCGCCGCTTGCGCGAGGAGGATTCCCGAAGCCAGCAAGACCACCGACGCCGCCAGAACCCAAGCCCGGTTCCGCATGGACACCCCCTCCGCCGCGGCAGTTGTTGCCGCAACGCACAGGTATTTTGCCCCAAGCGGGCCGCCCTGTCACCGGCTACGCTTCGGGCGCGCCACCCAGGCGGAGAACTGAATCCGCTTCGCTTCCCTGCCCCGGAGGCCGGCTGGCGGAATGGAGCATGGCGACGAAGCGGTAGACCAGATGGGCGAACTTCGAATAGGGCAGATACACCAGCAGGAAGAAGACCAGGACCAGATGGACGAAATAAGTCCAGTAGGCGAGCGGCGCGACGCCGGAGAGCCGCGTGGCTTCCGAGAGGTAACCGGTGAGCACCGTCAGCCCAAGCACGCTCAGGAACAGCCAATCGGTGTAGGTGCTCTTCCCCGCTTTCCTGCCGTCCTGGATCCTCCGGACGAGGAAAACCGAACAGGCCGCAATCACCGCCAGCCCGCTCAGGTTGCCCAGGATCTTCACCGGATGCCACAGCGGCCAAGGCGTCAAGTAATGAAACGCGTAAATGCCGATACCGACTGAGGCGGTGGTGGCGACCAGGCCGAGGAATCCATAAAAGATGAAGGCGTGAGCGGCGAAGAGATGGGATTTGTAGGTGGGCCGCGTTCCCACGCGGTCGCTGCGGCACTGCTTGAATCGCGCGTGCTTGAATATCGCCGCGAGCGTGGGCACAAGACCCCGGGAGGCGCGGGCCTCACCCGCGGGCGAGGTTTTGCGGAGGGCGTTCCAGTAGCGCAGGCCGCCCAGAATCGCCACCAGCACGGCGAAGCCCACCGCCACGTCGTAGAAATTCTCGATCACGCGCACCGGAAAGAATTTCGAGAAAACCACCGTGCCGGCCGGCAGAGCGGCCAGATGTCCCAGCGAGGCGAGCACGGCGAGCAGAAGCACGGCGGGGAAAGCAAGAAGCAACGGCAGCCAGCGCGGCTCGCGGATCGCCCGTCCCATGAAACGGGGCACGGCGTAATGCAGGATGTTGTAGTCCCGCAGCGCCGCCATCACGTCGGCGGGCTTGGCCTCCCGGGGACAATAGGTGCTGCAAGCGCCGCACTGGTGGCACATCCAAACCGAGGCATCGGCCACCAGCCGGTCTTTCAGTCCCCATTGCACCCAGAGCATTTCTTTGCGGGGAAAGGGGTCGCCGGGGGTCGAGAGCGGGCAAACCACCGAGCAGGTTCCGCACTGGTAGCAGGAACTCAAGTCGTGCGCGCCAAAGGCCAGGATTTGCCGCTTGAACTCCAGATCGGGTTCCACCGGTCGCGCAATCGCCATTCGCCGTTTCCTCGATTCCGCTTTCCCGGGTCCGCTCAGACGGACCGGAAAGCGGGAAAGGTGCCGGGCTGAAGCCCGGCGCTACATGCAAATCTCAAAACCGATCCGCGGCGGCCGGCGCCGCAGCAGAGGCCCCACCCCTTCCACGGTCCCTTCCGTGAAGTTCGGGTTAGAAGCCCTTGAAGGGATTGGGGCCCAGCTTTTTCACCACGTCGACAAATTCGCCGAGCATCGCCGGCAGGCGGCAGTAATCGTTGATCGCCACTTCCTGCACCCTCACCCGTTCCGGCTCGAGCGCGAGGCGCTGGAGGGTTTCCTGGACGTTATCCATGCGCTTGGCGAGCAATTGGCTGCCCTGGATGAAGTGGCACTGATAATCCTCTCCCGACTTGCAGCCCATGAGGGCCACGCCATCGAATCCCCGGGATACCGCGTCGGCGACGAGGATGCTGTTCACCGATCCCAGGCAGCGCACTGGGATGATCCGGACGTTGGCGGGGTAGCGCAGGCGCTCGATGCCGGCCATATCGAGCGCGGGATAGGCGTCGTTTTCGCAGGCAAGCACGAGGATGCGCAGTTTTTCGTCGTCGCCTTCGGGCATCTCGACCGCGCGGATCATCGACGAAAGCATGTCGATCGAATAATCCTCGAAGGAGATGATTTGCACCGGGCAGGCGCCCATGCAGATGCCGCACCGGCGGCATCGGTTGGGATCGACGACCGGCTGCTTTTTCTCGTCGAGCTGGATCGCGCTGAAGGGGCATTCCTGAGAGCAGCGGCCGCAGGAAGTGCATTTCTGCATGAAGAATTTCGGATACGTCAGGTCCCCCGAGCGCGGGTGCACCGCCGAGCCGGCGAGCGAATTCTCGATGCATTGAATGGCCTTGAGCGCGGCGGCGGCGCCGTCCTGCTCGCTGGCGGGGACGTCCATCGGCTGGCGGACGCAGCCCGCCGAATAGATGCCGGTGCGGCGGGTTTCGTAGGGAAAGCAGATGAAATTCGAATCGGCGAAGCCGAACCTGGTTTGCGGCAGCTCCCCGCCTTGCAGATAGCGGAGGTTCAGCGACGGCTCCGCGGCGGCGGCCGGCTCCATGCCGGCGCCCAGAACCACCAGATCGGCGGAAAGCCGGGCGCCAGGGCCGAGCAAGCTGTTTTCCAGTTCGAGCAGCAGGCTGCCGCCTTCGTCCTCGGCGATGGAACGGATTTCGCCGCGGGTGAAAAAAATGCCAGGGTCGCGCTGCACGCCCTTGTAGAAATACTCGTACATGCCCGGCGTCTGCATGTCCTGGTAGATGACGTACACGCGCACGCCGGGAAACGACCGGCGCAGGTAGACGGCTTGTTTGAGCGCCACCAGCGACGCCACGTTGCCGCCGTAGGGCAGGTTCCCTTCGTCGGCGGCGCTCTCGCATTGGACGATGGCCACCGAGCGGGCTTCGCCGCCGTCGGATGGACGCGCGATTTTGCCCCCGCTCGCCATCCGCTCGAGCATCACGTTGGTGATGACGTTCGCGTATTTGCCGAAGCCGTATCCCTGAAGCCGGGCGGCGTCGACCGGTTTCCATCCGGTGGCCATCACCACCGCTCCCACGCCCAGCCGCTCGGTCGAGCCGTTCCGGCAAATGGCGGCGGTAAACCGGCCCGGCTGGCCTTCGAGGCTTTCAATGACGGCGGAGAGAAACACCCGGATGGCAGGATGGGATTCCACTTCCCGGATCATGCGCGGAACGGGGTTTTCCTGCAGTTCGGCGTACGGGGGATGGGTGGGAAAATGGCGGTGCATCGAGCCGGCGAATCCGCCAAGCGTCGCTTCCTTTTCCACCAGAACGACGGAAAAGCCGGTATCGGCGGCCGCCACGGCCGCCGTCATTCCCGCAACACCCCCGCCGACAACCAGAATCGCGCGATCGGCGGCTTGCCGGTAGGCGACGGGTGATTCGGTTTTCCCGGCGCGAACCACTCCCATGCGGAGAGAGTCTTCCGCCAAGCTCTGGGTTTCCTCCGTATTCGGGGTGTGGCTCCAAACCACCTGTTCGCGCAAGTTGACTCGTTCGACCGGCGCGCCGTCGAGCGAGAACACATCGGTGTTGACGCGGCCGGAACAGGCGGCAATCACCGCGCAATCGATTTCCCCACCAGCGAGGTCGTTCTTGATCAGTTGAACGTCTTCCAGGCAAAAGGCGGGCGAGCCGCGCACGACGGGCGCGGAGAGTTCCGTGGCGATTCGTTCCAGGCGCGCGGTATCGACGCTTTCGCCGATACCGCAACCTCTGCAAACGTAGACGCCGAGTTTTCGGTTGGTAGCCATTCCCTACTCCGCCGCCGAATCCACCTCTGCTTTCCCAGCTCGACCGTCCCCTGCGGGCGCAGCCGGCCCGCCGTTCCGCTGTGCGCCCGCTTGATGGATGGCCCGCATGGCTTTGAGCGCGGCCGCCGTCGCGTCTTGAACGGCGGTAGCGACGTCGACCGGCCCCCGGGCGCAGCCGGCGGCGAAGATGCCCGGAGCGGTTTCGTCAGGCAGAAGGAAACCGTCGTTGTCGTAAGCGAGCGGGCCCTCCGGCGGCTGGTCCACGCTCGAGGCCATACCGGTGGCGAGAACCACCAGGTCGACCCGGAGGGAAATCTTGCGGGAGGAAAGAATGTCCTCGGCCTGGACGATCAGCTCGCCGGTGGAGCGGTCCTCGACGATAGCCGCGACTTTACCTTTCATCACCGATACGCCGGGGTCGGCTTGCACGCGCTTCGAGAAAAACTCCAAGGGGCCGGGAGTGCGCAAATCGATGTAAAAGATATGGACCTTGGCCTCGGGAATCTGTTCGCGAATGTAGACAGCTTCTTTCAGCGAGGCCATGCAGCAGATGCTCGAGCAGTAGCCCAGGTGGCTCGCGTCTCTCGATCCGGCGCACTGGACGAACGCCACCGAACGCACCGGCTTGCCGTCGGACGGGCGGACGATCCTGCCGCGGGTGGGGCCATCGGGCGCGGCCAGGCGTTCGAGCATCATGTTGGTGATGACGTCGGCGTAGCGGCCGAAGCCGAGATTATCGATTCGCCCGGCGTCGTAAGGTTGCCAGCCGGTGGCAAAAACGACGGCGCCGACCTTCAAATCGAAGGTTTTGGGCTGCATGGCGAGGTCGATCGCGCCGTAGGAGCAGGCATCGACGCACTTGGCGCACTGCTCGAGCGGGCAAACGGAATCGTCGATCGCATACTTCCGCGGAAACGCCATCGGATAGGGAATGTAAACGGCTCTGGTGACGCCCATGCCGAGGTTGAACCGGTCGGGACGGTCCACCGGGCAGGCAGCGACGCAGTCGTTGCAGGCGGTGCAGCGGTCGTTGACGTAGCGGGGCCGCTGGCGGATGGCGACGGTGAAGTCTCCCGGCCGCCCCTCAATTCTCTCCACCTGAGCCATCGTGAAGAACCGAACCCGCCGGTTCTTCTTGAGACGCTGGTAATTGATTTCGAGTCCGCAATGCGGCGGGCAAAGTTTCGGAAAGTATTTCGCCAGTTGCGCCACCCGGCCGCCGAGGAAGCCTTCCTTTTCCACCAGAAAGACTTCCGAGCCCGCCTCGGCCGCCTCGATCGCGGCCGACAGGCCGGCGATCCCGCCGCCAACGACGAGGATGCTGTTGTGCACTTCGGAATAGCCGACTGGTTCCGGCATCACTCACTCGGGAAAAACGATTTTAGAAGCTGGGAGCGAAACCCGCCCCCGGCGGCGCGGCTACGGCGCCGGCCCTTCAGCTACGGGATCAGAGCGACGTAGGGCTTCTTCTGCAGATGCCACTCGCCGGTGGCCGCGTCGTAGCGGGAATTGACGAATGCTTTCCAGTTCTGTTCGTCGAGTTTGGGATAATCGCCGCGGTAATAATAACCCGGCCAGCGCGTTTCCTGCCGGAAAAGGATGTGCCTCATGTGGGATTCGGCGCACCAGGTGCGGTCCCACAGCTCCCAGCAGCGGAGCAGGTCGTGCAGGTCCCGCGCCGCCAGCCGCTGGAGGTCTTCGCGGTAGAACTTCATCAGTTCGAGTCCTCGCAGCAACGTGGGCTCGTTGGTCATGTAATAGCTGCCCGGCCCGGCGCAATATTCGTCCATCGTCTTTTGCAGTCGGAGCATCGCCTGCTTGGGAAACAGGTAATGCGGGTTCAGCTCTTCGCGGGTGGAAAGCCCCTTGTGAGTCTCGAAGGTGCCAAACGGCGCGTAGAGGGCGCTCTTGAGCCATTCGACTCGCGCATCGTCGATCCTCGGCCGGCCGGGATGGTCGGCGAGGAAGGCCACCGCGCCCTTCCCGGCCAGGCGGCCTTCGGTGAACGACCCCGAAGAGAATTTGTGGGCCGAGGCGCCCACGCCATCGCCGGCGGCGAACAGGCCCTTGATGGTGGTCATCCGGTTATAGCCCCAGAAATATTCCTTGGGCGCGACGTCCTCGGGGCCGCTGACCCAAGCGCCGCAAGCCGAGGCGTGCGAACCCATCAGGTAGGGCTCGGTGAGGATGATTTCGGAGGCGGTCTTGGCGGGGTCGATGTTTTCCGAAGCCCAGAGCAGGGCCTGGGACATCGTCATATCGAGGAAGTCTTCCCAGGCGTCGGCTTCAATTTCGCGGATTTTGCGGGGATCGTTCTGGGCGTCGGCAAACATTTTCTGCAGCGCTTCATCGGTGCGCAGGTAGTGGGGGCCGCGGCCCGCCTTGATATCGTTGAGCATCAGATGATTCCGGAGCGGGGTGGGAATGGGCCGGACGTTTCCGTAGGGCGCCCACTCGAGCAGCTCGTGGGCGCGGGTCTTTTCGATTTCCTCGCCATAGGCGTTCTTGGAAACCGCCTTGAAGAGCAGGAACCACATGCCCACCGGGCCGTAGCCGTCCTTGAACCGGGCGACGACCACCCGATGCTCCATCTGGGTCATCTCGGCGCCCGCCTGGATCATCAGGCTGTAAACCGAGCCGGTGTTCCACACCGCGTACCAGATGCGGCCCAGCCCTTCCCCGGTAGCGCGCGGCCGGAAAACATTGGTTGCGCCCCCGGCGCAACAAACGACCGCCCTGGCCTTGAAGACGTAGATTTTCGGATCGCGCACGCTGAAACCGACGGCACCGGCGACGCGGCCGGGATCGTCGGCGTCGAGCAGCAGATGAGAGACGAACACGCGTTCGTAGAGATTGCCATCGCCAACCGCTTTCTTAGCCGCTTCGGCGACGATCGGCTTGTAGGATTCGCCGTGGATCATCACCTGCCAGCGGCCTTCGCGTTTGTAGCGGCCGTCCTCGGTCTTGAAAATCGGCAGGCCCCATTCCTCGAACATGTGCACGGTGCCATCGACGTGGCGGGCGATATCGTAAACCAAGTCCTCGCGGGAGAGGCCCATCAGATCGTTGCGAACGTAGCGGACGAAATCCTCCGGCTGGTTTTCGCCCCACTTCATTCCCATGTAGCAGTTGATCGCCGAAAGGCCCATGGCGACGGCGCCGCTGCGCTCCATCGCCGCTTTTTCGACGATGACCACCCGCAATCCCTTTTCCCGCGCCCAGTAAGCGGCTTCGAACGCCGCGCCCGTCCCCGCCATTCCTCCGCCCACAATCAGGACATCACACTCCACCAGTTCCGTTTCCGGCTCGAACGCCATCAGGGGCCTCCGTGAGAGTCAAGCTTGAGGTTGCCGGGCGACCAGGGGAAGCTGCGGCACGCCGAGATAGCGCGACTCGGCATAAAGAGCCTGCGTTTTCAAAGCGCCGGGCTCGGGCGCCGGCGAATGCTCGTAGGGCTCGATCGATCCCCAAGGCGTGGTGCGAATGGCGTACTTGAAGCGCTTGGTCTGGCCGTTCCGGTACCGCACCGTCCAGATGATCGAGTCGGTGCCGCGCAGCGGAGTCAAGCTGGCGCCCAGTGGCACGACGTCGTTGTAACCGCGCATATCGATGGCCGACTGCGGGCAGGTTTTCACGCAGGAATAACATTCCCAGCAGAGGTCGGGTTCGCGGTTGAAAGCCTTGCCGAGCGCCGGATCCAAAACCATGATGTCGCTCGGACAGATGTAGAAACAGGCGGGGCGGTCCAGCGCCTTGCAACCGTCGCACTTGTCGGGGTTGACGTAGGTGGGCATCGAGTTCCCTTCTCAGGTTTCGTCTTGGGCGTACTTGTGAAGCTTCACTTCCACCTTCTCCTCTTCCTGCAAACCCTCATAGTACTCCTTCAAAATCGCCAGCACTTCGGGCCGGCTGAAATGATCGGGCACCGGCTGTCCGGTGGAGAGCAGTTTGCGAAGCATGGTTCCGCTGACGATGAGCCGGTCGTCCTTGCCGTGGGGGCAGGTTCGGGTGGAGGCGAGCTGGTCGCAGCGGCGGCAGTAGAAGGTCCAATCGACCTTCAGCGGGCGGATTTTCAGGGCGCCGGCGGGAATTTGATCGAAGATCCGCTGGGAATCGAACGGTCCATAATATTCGCCGACTCCGGCATGGTCGCGGCCGACAATCAGGTGGCTGCAACCGTAATTCTGGCGGAACACCGCGTGCAGCAGCGCTTCCCGGGGGCCGGCGTAGCGCATTTCCATCGGATAGCCGGCCTGGATGCAGGTGCCGGGCACGAAATAGCGCTCCACCAGCGCGCCCACTGCCCGCACGCGCACTTCGGCGGGAATGTCGCCCGGTTTCACCTTTCCGAGCAATTGGTGGATGAGCAGGCCGTCGCAGAACTCGAGCGCGACCTTGGCCAGATATTCATGCGACCGGTGCATCGGGTTGCGGAGCTGGAGGGCGGCAACGGTGCTCCAGCCTTTTTCGGCGAAAATTTCGCGGGTTTCCCGGGGCCGGAGGTAGAGATTCTTGTAGGCGTCGGGATAGTAACTTTCGCTGAGCACGCGAACGGGGCCGGAAAGGTTCACTTCGCCTTGCGCCATCACCTTGGCGACGCCCGGGTGGTTGGCGTCGGTGGTGCGGAAGACCGACTGGCACTCGAAGGCCTTGTCGATGGCGTACTTCTCCTGGGCGGTGAGGATACCCATCAACTCGCCCGATTCCCGGTCGACGAGAGCGGCGTCGTGGTTTTCGCGAAGGGAGCCGGCCTGGTCCCGGGCGGCGGAAAGCGTAATGGGGATGGGCCAGAACGTGCCGTCGCCGGTGCGCAGCTCGCCGCAGACGCCCCTCCAGTCGGCCTGGTTCATGAAACCACCGAGCGGGGTGAACGCGCCGATGCCCATCATGATCAGATCCGAGGTCTCGCGCGAGGTCATCAGGACGCGGGGCAGGGTCGCGGCTCTGCGTTTTTCCTCCAGGAGGGCATCCCCGGAGAGAAGGAGGGGCAACAGCCGCCCCTCTTTGCCATGCGGGCTGATCAGGGCCATGGGGTTGGACGCGCTCGATCCCCGGGCGAGCGAGCGGAAATTCCTATGATTTTATTTTTATGTCGCCGAACGAGACAATAACGTGGCCTGCAGGTGGTGTCAAGGCGGGCCAAGGCCCGGTAGTGGCCCGGACGCCGAGGAATGCTAAAAGGAAAGCCGGGCGCAATCGCTGCGGAATTCGAGCGGGAAGCAGGAAGCGCCGGCCGGCGGTCACCGTGCCGGGGCGAGCAGCGTTCCTGTTGCCGGAGGCGGCAAAGCGCACTACAATTCGCGGCCGAAAAGGAGTTTTCGATGATCGCCATTCGCCGTTTTTCGATCGCTCTTCTCGTGTTGCTGGCGACCGCCGGATTCGGCGCAGCGGCGCGGCCCGGCGGGCGCCGGCCGGCGCAGGCCGCGGGCGCGGTGCCGGCGCCCGAATCGGTGTTCGGCTTCACCGCCGGCGCTGATTATCACCTGGCCGATTTCGAGCAAATCACCAAGTATTTTCAGGCGCTGGCGGCGGCAAGCCCGCGAATCAAATTGCAGAATATCGGCCCCACCGGCAATGGCCGGCAGATGTTCATCGCCTTCCTATCCAGTCCGGAGAACCTCCGCGAACTGGATCGTTACCGCGGCATCGTGCAGCAACTGGCGGCGGGAAAGATCGATCGGGCGGCGGCGGAAAAGCTGGCGGAGGAAGGCAAGGCGATCGTCTGGATCGACGGTGGGCTGCACGCGACCGAGGTGGCGGGGGCGCAGCACACGCCGCTCGTGGCCTACGACCTGCTGAGCGAGAACAATGCCGAAGTCGAGCGAATCCTGAACAACGTGATTCTGGTGCTCTGCCCGGTGATCAATCCCGACGGCCTGGACATCGTGTCGCACTGGTACATGAAGAACGTGAACACCCCGTACGAGCTGGCGCCGGTGATTCAGCTGTGGAACCGTTACGTGGGCCACGACAACAACCGCGACTGGTACATGTTCAACCAGGTGGAGAGCCGGGACGTGGCCAAGGTGCTGTATTACGAATGGTTCCCGCAAATCGTCTATAACCAGCACCAGGCGGGGCCGTTTCCCTCGCGGATCTTCGTTCCTCCGTTCGCCGATCCGGTGAACCCGAACATTCCCGCCGAAGTCACCCGGGGAGTGAACCTGGTGGGCTCGGCGATGACCCACCGGTTCGACGTCGAGCACAAGACCGGGGCGGTCTCGCGCGAGGAATTCGACATGTGGTGGAACGGAGGCATGCGCACCGCTCCCTACTACCACAACATGATCGGCATCCTGACTGAAACGGCGCTGTTCGATTACGCCACCCCGGGCTACTACCCGCCGCAAACGCTGCCGAAAAGCTTCGCCGACGGCCTTTCGACCCAGCAGCCCAGCATCTTTTACCCCAGCCCGTGGAAGGGCGGATGGTGGCACCTGCGCGACGCGGTGGATTACATGGTGACCGGCGACATGGCGGTGCTGGACATCGCCGCGCGCCGCAAGGACCAGTGGCTATTCAATTTCTGGAGCATGAACCACGCGCAAATCGAAGCCGGGCAAAAGGGCGGCCCGTACGCCTACCTGGTGCCTCCCGACCAGCACGACCCAACTGCCGCGGGCGACATGCTGTTTTCGCTCCAGACCGGCGGCATCCAGATTTACAACGCGACGCAGCCGTTCACCGCGAACGGCGCCAGCTTCCCCGTGGGAACGAAGGTGCTGCCCGCGGCGCAGCCGGCGCGCCCCTTCCTGATCGACCTGATGGAGCCGCAGCATTATCCCGACCTGCACGCTTATCCCGGCGGGCCACCGCTCAGGCCCTACGACATGACGGGATGGACGCTGCCGATGCAGATGGGGGTAAGGGTGGTCCGCGTGGACCAGCCAATGGAGATCGCCGACGAGCCGGTGACGGTGGCCGAGCCCGCCCATCATTTCGAGCCGCCCGCCGGCGGGCGGCTCGGGCGGATCGGCCTGTACGATTCCTGGATGCCAAACATGGACGCCGGATGGACCCGGTGGCTGCTGGACCGCTACGGCATTCCGTACGCCGACTTGCACGACGCCGACATCCGCGCCGGCAATCTGAACGAGAAATTCGACGTCATCGTGCTGCCGCAGCAAGGCGAGTCCGGCATGCTGCACGGTTGGCAGGTGGGCGCGCGGGAAGGATTCGGCGGCGGGGGCCAGCCGGTGGCGCAGCGGCCGGAATACACCGGCGGGCTGGGGCTCGCGGGAGTGGCGGCGCTCGAGCAGTTCGCGCGGACCGGCGGGCGGCTGGTGGCGCTCGATTCCGCTTCGCAATTATTGATTCAACAATTCGGCTTGCCGGTGCGAAACGTACTGGGGGGACTCGGTTCCTCGTCGTTCTATTGTCCCGGCTCGCTGCTACGGATCGACATCGATCCTAATCTGCCCGAAACGCGAGGAATGCAGCCGGATTCGGTGGCGTTCTTCGTGAACTCGGAGGCGTTCGAGGTATGGGATCCGAAGCTGCCGGCCGCCCCGCCGCGATTTGCCGGAAGCAACAGCGTCCCGGCGAACCCGTTCACCCAACTGGGCGATCACGACGGCATTCGGATCCTGGCGCTCTACGCCAAGTCGCACCCGCTGATGAGCGGCTGGCTGTTGGGCGAGCAGCATATCGACGGCAGAGTCGCGGCGGTATCGCTGCCGTTCGGCAAAGGCCGGATCGTGCTGATCGGCTTCCGTAGCCAGTTCCGCGGACAACCGGAGAACACCTTTCCGCTGCTTTTCAACTCGCTGGTGATTTCGCCCGACAGGGACGCGGCGAATTAGCGTTCTGTAAGAGGGATTGGCTGCGGCTCCGTTGACATCCTTGCTGTTCACGATGGGATGTCGGGATGCCTCGACTGCGCGTCCCGAAGCTTCGGGACGACGCGGAAATCCGGGAGGCGGGACTTCCGCGAAAGGAAGAGGCGCCGGCCCGCTCGCCGCGGCGGGCTCAGAAGGACACGCATTGGGATCTTGGCAAATTCACTGGGCCAAGCGGCAGCAGCGGGAGCGGGGCACCCGGCGAAGCTAATACTCCGAACCGCCGAAGGTATAGCCGATGGAGACGCCGTAGCGAGTGGCGTGGAAAGAGCTGAATTCCACGTTGTTGCGAATCAGAAACACCTGAGCTTCCGGCCGGACGAAGAAATGGCCCCACACGTACAGGCGAAGCCCGCCGCCGACGTCGCCCATGAAGTGGTTGCTGCTGACGTAGTTGGTGCAGCTGACGAAGCTGCAAGTTAGATATGGCGTATAAAAACGGATGCTCTCGGCGCCGATGCCGGCGTACAGCTCCGGTTTCACTTTCTTGCTGAGCGGCGGCACCCAGACGGCGTTGAAGTCGTAAAAGATCGGGCGAAACGGCTGGAAAGATTGATAGAGGCTCTGGTTTCCCCTCCAGGCGACATTGAAGCCCACCCCCAATTGATTCCCGATGAACAGGAAATCGGCGCTGAAATCCGGGAATGCGCCGCCGCGGACGGATTGGGGAAAGTAGCTGCCGGTGGCGCTGGAGGCGGAGGGAGCGCTGAGGGCGCCCACGCCAAAAGCGGCGTCCAGCGTTTGCGCGCGAGCGGTACCTTGCAGGAGGAACAATCCGAACAGGCAAGCAGTTGCAACCAGAGTGAACTTTCGCACGTGAGTTCAGTCCTTTCTGCGCGATTCGTTCCAACCAGGATGCCAGTTCCGGGTCTGCCCGCCCGGTCCACTGGCGAACGTTGCACCACGCCTCCCGACGTTGGATGCCATTGGGCGGCCATCGGATGCTCGGCCTGGCAGTGGGTCAGTTTGACGAAACCTGCGTTCACATCGCTGGAGCGCTGCGCGGAGGTGCGGGAATTTGAACGGTTTGGCTCGGCGCACAGGTGCGCTTGAGGCGGATGCCTGTACCCCTTTCGGTGCGTTTGTTTGCAGGCCGCGAAGATCCAGGCCCAAGTCGAAGGCCCACGGTCCCGGCAGGCGGGACCGTGGCTACCAAACTCTGTGGTCAAGCGCACAGGCTTCCCGACGTACTGCGTCGGGACGCAAACGGCACGGAAGTCTGTGCCACGCGGGAGTCGGTTGCGGCTTGCCCCCCGCCGCTCGATGGCAACCAGCGGCCGGGCGGTTGTAACGAGTGCGCCCTTCCAACCCTGCGACGATCTCGAGGGCGGCGGCGTAGCCTCCGCCGCCCCCCGCCGTTTGCGTTGCCGGCTCAGCTCTCCATCTGCGCCTGCAGAATTTCTCCAGGGAGGCGAACCAAGGTCGGCCTCGCCTCCGGTTCCCGGCGACCGAGGACGGCACGCCGGGGTTCACGCCATTCGCGGGGATCGCTCGCCACCCGCACGCGTTCGATCCGAATTCCGAGGGCGCGCTCGAGCAGGAGCAATTGCTGCTGCTGCTCGCGGGTGAAGAAGACGGAAGAGACACCCTGGCTGCCGGCGCGGCCGGTGCGGCCGGAGCGATGGATGAGGTTCTCGGCGACTTCGGGCAAGTCGTAGTTGACGACGTGAACGATGTCGTCGACGTGGATGCCGCGGGAAGCCAGGTCGGTGGCGACCAGCACCGAGCAGCGGCCTCGCTGGAATCCGGCGAGCGCCGCGGTGCGCTGGCTTTGCGTGCGGCCGCCGTGAAGCGCGGCGGCGGCAATTCCACCGCGAACGAGGTTTTTCGCCAGCCGTTCAGCTCCGCGCTTGGTGCGGGCGAAAACCAGGCAGCGGCCGGTTTCCTTGGCGAGCAGGCTTCGCAAGAGATCCTGCTTACGGTCGGCGGCAACCTCAAATCCCTGGATGCGGACGTTCTCCGAAGGCTTGAGAATCGATCCGAAGGCGAGACGAACCGGGTGGCTCAAATAATCGTGGACGAGGTGCGCCACCGAAGCTTCGAGGGTCGCCGAGAAGCACATCGTTTGGCGCTCTTTTGGGAGCACCGCCGCAATCCTGCGAATTGCCGGAAGGAACCCCATATCCAGCATGCGATCGACTTCGTCGAGGACCAGGATTCGCAGCCCGCGGAAATGGACAAGTCCGCGATCGAGGAAATCCTCGAGCCGGCCCGGAGTGGCGACCACAACCCGCGCTCCCCGGCGGAGGGCGGCGAGTTGGTTTCCCTCGGCCAACCCGCCCACCGCCAGCGCCGCGGGAGCGAGCTTATCGCCCCGGAGCGTGTTGAACTGCTCGGCCACTTGCATGGCGAGTTCGCGCGTGGGAACCAGCACCAACGCGGCGATACCGCTGGCGCGCTGGCGCAGCAGGTGTTCGACGATGGGGATCAGGAACGCGAGCGTCTTGCCGGTTCCCGTCTGAGCGGTGGCGAGCAGGTCATTGCCCGCAAGCGCTTGGGGGATGGCCGCCGCCTGCACCGGGGTCGGAACCGAGAATTGAGCGAACGACAGCCTCTCCTTTACATAGGAGGAGAGGGGAAGATCTGAAAACATTTGCATTTCGTGTGTAGCCTTCTCTGGCGGAGGCGTCCAGGCCGCACACCGGGATTTCCCGGCAGGCCGCGCCGATCGCCGCGCCAGTCCTTGGATTTAAATTACGCTGAGAACTTACGGAGGAAACCGAAGGCGGGTGTTCTCGGAAGACTTACTGCGTTCGAGCAACCGCTCTCTACCACCGAGTCAAAAGCGCAAGAACATGATACCACGTTCCCGCCTCGCGCGCGCGGTGGACAACGCCCGGCGCAATTACCGGCGCGGCGGGGGCTGGAGTTCCTGGTAGGCGTGCTTGGCGTTGTCTGCAAAAGTGGCCCTGAACTGCGGGAATTGCCGGAAGCCGGCGAATGCGCCCAGTCGCAGCCGCTGCGGCACCTGGTCGAGGGGCACACCGGCGTGGTACAGGCGCTGGACCTGGTCCCAGAGCGCGGCCAGGTAATCATGGAACTGGCGAACGTCCTGCTTGGTTCCCACAGCGAAGTGGCCGGGAACGTAATGATCGGCGGGAAGCTCGAGCATGCCGGCAAGCGTCTGGATCCAGTTGCTCACGCTGCCGCGGTCCATCGCCGGACACGCGTGATCCATGAACAGGTCGCCGGTGGCGACGGCGCGTTCTTCGGGGAAAAACACCACGGCGTCTCCCATCGTATGGCCCGGACCGGGAGCGTAGATTTCCACCGGTTCGCCATCGACGTAGAGCCAGACACGGTCGGAGAAGGTGAGCGTGGCGGGGCGAAAGGCGAAAGGGGACCGGCCCGGCGTGCTGGCGGCCGCGGGCCGCCGGGAGAGGAAGCGCATGGTTTGATCCCGGGTAAACGGGGTGGAGAGGACGACGGCGCCGGGCCCGACCACTCCGTTACCGCCCTGATGATCGGGGTGGTAGTGGGTGTTGACGATGTAGCGGATGGGCGCCGGGGAGATGCGGCGAATCTCGGCCAGCAGCTTCAAGCCTTCCTCCCGGTTCAAGCCGGTGTCGACGACAAGGATTTCGTCTCTGCCCACCAGGAAGGTGGAATTGGAGCTGGCGTCGTTGTCGGAGACGTAGGCGTAGAGGCGGGGACCGATTTTTTGGACCGTGGGCGCGGCATCGGCGATGGCGGCGCAGAGCGCCAGCAGGCAAGCGCCGGCGCAAAACCACATTCTTGGCCGCAATCGGATCGGCATACCGCTCAGAAACCCAGCTTCAGCCCGAATTGAATCAGCCGCGGGCCGCCCGAGCCCAGGCCGACGTTATTCTGCGCCACGTCGGCGGTCTGAAACAACGAGCCGAAGGTGGGCGAAGACATCACGCTGTTGGGCAAGCCGAAATTCGGGTGATTGAAGATGTTGAAGAATTCAGCCCGGAATTCCAGGCGGGCGCGCTCGGTGAGCCGCGTGTCTTTGATCACGGAGAAATCGACGTTGCGGAATCCGGGGCCGGTCGCGATGTTGCGGCCGGCGTTGCCGAAGGCGAGCGGAGCATTCAAGACGAACGCGGAAGTATTGAACCAGCGATCGACGGTGTGCGGGCCAGCGTTGGGATCGCCCACCAGGTCGGGCCGGTCGGTGCCGAGGCCGGTGGAGCTGCGATTAGCGCCGGTGAGCACCGAAAACGGCTGTCCGGACTGCAGGGTGACGATGCCGGCGGCGGCCCAGCCATCGGCGAGGGGATGAGCGAGCCGGGGCATCAGGCCGCGCAGGGTGGGGACCTGATAGATGTAGCTGAGGACGAACCGGTGGCGAACGTCGAAATCGGAGCGGCCGCGTTCGGCCGCCAAATTGTAGTTGTTCTGGGGGAAGATGGTGGTGCCGTTGGCGCCGGAACCGAAAAAGACCGAGGCGCCGTCGATCGATTTGGAAAAGGTGTAGGAGAGCAGGAACGTCGAGCCGTTCCGCGCGGTTTTCTTCAAGCTGGTTTCGAGGCCGTGGTAAATGGAATTGATGGAATTCTGCGCCTGGAACAACTGGGCGTAGCCGAAAAAGGGCGTGCGGGCCACCGAAGGAATCAGCGCGATGTGCTGGGAGAGGAACTTCGCCGCCGGCGGCGGGATGCCCATCAATTCCATCCGGGTGACGACGTCCGGGGTGAGCGCGGCGATTTGCTGGGGCGTATTGAACGCCTGATCGACCTGAACGAATCGGGCGAGGTGAGTGCCCTTCGAGCCCACGTAGCCGATCTGGAACAGGATTTGCGCCGGCAGTTCATGCTGAACGTTCAGGTTCCAATCCTGCGAGTAAGGCGAGGGATAATGTCGGTCGGGGAAGGTGAGCACCGGGAAGCCGGAGGGCGCGAACGATTGCGGCCACTGGATGAAGGGAGGGGTAACGAAGAAGCCGGGCAGATAGGGCGGGTTCAGCATGATGTTGGAGGGGATGTTGCCAAGGATGGTGTCGTAGAAGATGCCGTAAGCGGCGCGAACCACGGATTGCTGGCGCGGGCCGAGCGCCCAGGCGAAGCCCAGCCGCGGAGCGACGCTTTTGTAATCGGGTTGGTAGATCGTCCCGAGCTGGCCCTGGGTGCGCATGCCCGATGCCTCGAGCACCGCGAGATTGGTTTGATCGGCCGAGGGCGAGAGGAAGGTTTGGAACAGGCTGGGCACGAAAGTGGCGATGCGGTTGGTGGCGTCGTGGAGCACCGTCTGGATTTCGTAGCGCAAGCCGTAGTCGAAAGTCAGGCTGGGACGCACCTCGAAGCTGTCCTGAGCGAACATGCCGAAGTAGGTGGTGCGGAAGCTGCGGGCGGAGTCGCCCACGAAATGGAGCGAGCCGGACGGCAAGCCGGCGGCGAAGTCGGCCAGCGGATTGGCAATGCCCTGGGGATTCTGGCCGCCGCCGAATTGGATTTGACCGCTCTGGGCGAGATCGTAAAGCCGGTTGGCGCGGATGTTCTGGATATCGAAGCCGAATTTGAGGTTGTGGGCGCCGCGGGTGTAGGACAGGTTATCAATCCACTCGAGGGTGTTTTGCCAATTGCCGGCGGGGTTGTTGTCGGTGCCGCCGAGGTTCGAGATCGAGCCGCCATTGGAAACGAAGCCGCCGGAGAAGACGATGTCCGGGATATTGCCCAGGCCGTGCGGCGCACCCGCCGGCCAGCCGGTGTTGAAGCCGTAGGCGGCGGCCTGGGGTCCGGGCTGGTTGGAGCTGAGCGCGGTGACCCGGGTGAAGCCGAAGCGGAATTCATTGAGCACGTTCGCGCCGAAAGTCCGGGTGTAAGCAAAGGAACCCAGGTGATTGGTGGCGTCGGTGAGGATGCCGAAGCCGGGGACGCTGGTGACCTCCTGGCCCGGAGCGAAGGGAGCGACGATGGCCGTTTCGGTGAGGCTATAGCGGGCGGAGAGCGTATCGGTGGGCGAGAAGCGGTGATCGATTTTGAGGAGGCCCTGGTCGGTGTTATTGCTCAGGTTGGGCGAGGAAACGAAATTCCCGCCCGTCTGGGTGGTGTTGGGCTCGGGGAACAGCTTGAACAATTGCGCGCTCACCGGATTCACCGGCACTTGGACGATCTGGCCCTGGGCGTTGGGGAAAAATCCGTTGCGCTGGGCGTCGGTGGGAACGTTGGTGAGCTTGGTGATGCCGGCGCGCTGGCGGAAACCCTCGTAATTGGCGAAGAAAAAGGTGTGGTCTTTCACCACCGGGCCGCCGAGGGTAAAGCCGAACTGATTGAGCCGGAGCTTGGGCTGGGCGAGGTTGGGATTGGCGAAGAAGTTGCGGGCGTCGAGGGCATCGTTGCGCAGGAATTCGTAGACGTTTCCGTGAAAATCGTTGGTGCCCGACTTGGTAACCAGGTTGACAATCGCTCCGCTGTTCCGGCCAAATTCGGGCGCGAAGGCGTCGGTCTGCACTTCGAATTCCTGGACGGAATCGATCGAGGGGAGCTGCATCACCGATCCGCCGACGTAGTTGTTGTTGCTGATGCCGTCGACCATGAAGTTATTGGCGCTGGACCGGTGGCCATTCGACGCGAAGCCGGACACGCCGCCTTCACCTCCCTGCTGCCCGCCACCGCCGCCGAAGGCGGCGACTCCGGGCACCAGCGCGGCAAGCTGAGCGAAATTGCGGCCGTTCAGCGGCAGAGTGGTCACCTGCTCCTGCTGAACCACCCCGCCCAGTTGGGTAGTTTGCGTGTTCACCTGCTCTACCGCAGCGCTTACCGTCACCGTCTGCGCCCCGGCGGCCAACCGGAGCGGCACCACAACCGATTGCACCTGGTCGACGGCGACGTTGACCGATTCGACCACCGCCTTGCTGAATCCCGAAGCCTCGACCTCAACCCGGTAAACGCCCGCCGGCAACGCCGGAATCCGGAACATGCCGTCGGGGGAAGCGGTGGCGGTCCTCACCAGGCCGGTTGCGGGATTCGTTGCGGTGACTTTGGCCCCGGGAACTACCGCCCCCTGGGGATCCTTCACCGTTCCCACGATGGTGCCCTCGGTGGTTTGCGCCCTTGCCGCGCCCGCCCAGGCGCCGGCCAAGACCACGGCCAGAACAGCCGCGAGCAGTCTTCGTAGCCGCATATCGAGCCCCCCTTGCTGCGCCCTGCACCTGTGCAGGAATCGGATACACACTGTATACAGCGTGGGGTAAAGCGTAGGGAAGCCGGGGGTGGCTGTCAACGGAATTTTCGGCGCCAGCCGGGCCGGCGGCAGGAAGCGGCCTCAGCGGGGGCGAGGCCACTGGCGCGCGAGGCGCCGGTAGCTGGCCGGAGAATCGAAGTCGTCCCAGATGGTTGTGGTCCGCACGGGGACGAAGCGGATGCGGGCAGGGTCGCGGTAGGCGACTTCGCGAGCGGTGCGCGCGCGGTGGAGCTCGGGACGCAATTCCGGCGCGAAAATCACCGGATGGCCGGGCCGCTTCCCGCTGCGGGGCATCACAATCCCTTCGCCGGGTTTCCTGGCGGCATAGGCCCGCGCCAGCCGCTCGATCAGGCGCCGGTCGAGCCGGGGATAGTCCACCGGGTAGATGAGGAACGCGGCTCGCCGCGGCACGAACTTGAGTCCAGCGAGCAACGAGGCGAGTTGGCCTGCGCGCCAGCGATGATTGACGACGACCCGGGCGACGCGGGGGACCGCGGGCCGAACGCGAGCCGCCTCGGCGCCCAGCACGACCACCGGCGGCGCAAGGAAGCGGCAGTTTTGGACGGCGATTTCCACGGCGGTTCGCCGCCCAAATCGCGCAAGCGGTTTCGGGAACCCGAGCCGGGCGGAGCGGCCGGCGGCGAGAATGATGGGAACGATTTGCGGCGCAGCCATCGGATCGCCTTGCACCGGGCATCCTCAGGGCCAGGAACGCCGCGGCGCCCCAGCAAACCACGCCTGCCTGGAAGTTGTCAAAATCGCGCGACGGGCGGGAGTGACGGGCGGCGCGATGGACAAAGAGGCAGCGAGATGCTTAAATGGCCGCGTATCGATTCGGCAGGGCCGGGGCCGCTGGCGGCGGGCCGGCATCCACCAACTTCTCTCCGGGAGCGCGATCCATGCGACTGGTGACTTTCGAGGCTTTCCCCGGCCGTCTCCGCGCCGGTGCGATCGCCGGGAGCGGCCGGGTGGTGGATTTGAATTTCGCCTACGCGGCGCGGCTTCGCGACGTCGAGCGCGAACAGGCGTTCGCGCGGCTGGCCGATGCGCGCGTTCCGGCCCGGATGCGGGCGCTCTTCGAGGGCGGGGACGGCAGCCTGGACGCGGCACGCGCGGCGCTGGCCTACGCGGCGGAGCGCGGCGACGATTTGCGCGGGCCGGCGGGCGAGCCAGTGTCGTACGCGCTCAGCGAGGTGAAACTTCGCGCCCCGATCCAACCGAAGAAATTCTTTCATACCGCCGGCAATTTCCGCGAACACCACGAAGACGCTCAAAAGGCGGGCTTCTCGCATCCGATACTGCCCTGGATCGTTTTTTTCCAGAACGTCGACGCCATCATCGGGCCGGACGAGCCAATCGTCTATCCCGACCATCTGACCAAGGAACTGGATTACGAGCTGGAGCTGGCGGTGGTACTGAAGAAGAGCGGCAAGTTCTTCACCAAGGAGGAAGCCGCCGGCTACGTCGGCGGCTACGTCATCTTCAACGACGTCACCGCGCGGGACATTCAGCGGCAGGAAATGAAATCGGGCGTGTTCAGCCTGTGCAAGGGAATCGACAGCTTCTGCCCGCTCGGGCCGTGGATCGTGACTGCCGACGAGATTCCCGAGCCGCACAACCTGAAGATGGAATTGCGGGTGAACGGGCGCACCCGCCAGCGCTCCCACACCGGCAAGATGTCGGTAACGATACCGGAAATCCTGGCCCACTATTCCCCGATGGGCTACAGCGCCGGCGACGTGCTGTCGACCGGCACGATTTCCGGCGTCGCCGCCTTCAGCGACGATCCCCAATCGCTCTACTTGAAGCCCGGCGACGTGGTCGAATGCGAAATCGAACGCATCGGCGTTCTGCGCAACCCGGTGATTTCGTGGGCGCAGGCCCATCCCGAAGCCGAGCGCGGCAGGCCGGCGCGCGGAGCGGGACGATGACGGCGGGCAATTTCGAAGACAAGGTGTGGGTGAGCGAATGGAACCAGGCGCCGGGCGTGCGGTACGACCGGAGCGGCAAGGACCCGGTGCGTTTCTACGACACCACCCTGCGCGACGGCGAGCAAACGGTGGGCGTGGTGCTGCATCCGGCGCAGAAACTGGCGATCGCGAGGCAGCTCGACGCGCTGGGCATCGACCGAATCGAAGCCGGCTTCCCCCGGGTTTCCGCCGAGGATACCGAAGCCTTCCGGCAGATCCTCGCCGCCGGATTGAGAGCCGAGGTGTGGGGCTTCTCCCGAGCGGTACGCGCCGACCTCGAGGAGCTGGCACGGCTGGGGACGCGAGCCACGGTGATCGAGGTCCCTTCGAGTGACATCAAGCTGCGCGCCTACGGCATCGAAGCGGGGGAATCGGTTCGCCGGGCGGTGGAAGCGATTCGCTTCGCCAAATCCGAAGGCATGACGGTGGCGTTTTTCCCCGTCGACGGCACCCGCGCCCGCCTCGAGCACCTGCGCAGCCTCTACCAAGCGGCGCTGGGGGAAGGCGCCGACGAGCTGGTGGTGGTGGACACGATCGGCGCGTGCGGCCCCGAAGCGGTGGGATTCCTGGTGGGACAGGTGCGCCAGTGGGCGGGCCCGCGCGTCCCCATCCATTTTCACGGCCATAACGATTTCGGTCTGGCCACCGCCTGCGCCATCGCCGCGGTGAAGGCGGGCGCCGGGTGGATTCAAGGGACCATCAACGGCATGGGCGAGCGGGCCGGGAACGCCGATCTTGGCGAAATCGCCCTGGCGCTGCGGTGCCTGTACCGGGTGCCCGTGGCTCTGGACCTGGCGCGCATCCGGGAAGTCTCGGCGGTGGTTTGCCAGGCCGGCGGATACCAACTGGAGCCATGGAAGCCGGTTGTGGGCCGGAACCTGTTCGTGCGGGAGAGCGGAGCAGTGGCGAGCCAATTCCACATTCCCGAAGCCATCGAGCCATTTTCGGCGGAGCTGGTGGAGGCGCGCCGGGAAATCGTTTTGGGCAAGAAGAGCGGGCTGGACAGCATCCGGCTGAAAGCGGAAGAACTGGGGCTGGCGGTCCCCGAGGCGAAGCGCGCCGAGGTGCTGGCGGCGGTGAAAAAGCGAAGCGTGGAGACGAGCGGCCTGGTTTCCGACGGCGAATTTCGAGAGATCGTTCGCCGGGTTTGCGCGGCCTGATTGCAGCGGGAAGGAGCCGCTTGCTCACGCGCGCGGCTCAGATGGCGCCGCGCGGCGCTGGCCGCGTTCCGGGCGAGCGGTCAGCGCTTGAAGTGAGGGAGCACGGCCTCGCCAAAGAGTTTGGCCTGCTCGATGCGGTCTTCGCCCCAGATTTCGAGCAGGATGTGAGTGCATCCGGCGTTGCGGTACTCGGCGATGCGCTCGGCGCACTGGTCGGGCGTGCCGGCAATCGCGCAAACCTTGGAGAGAATTTCCGGCGTCACCGCCCGCGCCGCCGCCCGCCGCCCGCCCTGCTCCATCGCCTCGGCAATCGGCCGAATCTCATCGAAAGTCAAGCCAGCCTTGGTGAGCAGCATGTCGGCCGAGCCGCGAATGTTCTGCACCTTGTTTGCCAGGTACATGGCCGCCATTTCCCGCGCGCCGTCGGCGGCGCGGGCGCGATCCCTGCCGATGCTGCCGACGATCACGCCGCCCAAATCGAGCTCGGCGGGATCGCGGCCGGCCTTGCGGGCGCCTTCCTCGAGAAAGCCGCGAGCGTAACCGGAATAGGCGGGAGTAGTGATGCTGGCGGTGAGCAAGCCATCAGCGATTTCACCTGCCATGCGCTGCAACACCGGGCCGGTGGCGCCGAGGTAAAGCGGAATCGGGTGGCTGGGAACGCGGGCGTCGGCGCGCAGCGCCGGAAGATCGGCGGAAAACGCGTTGCCCTGGTACCGGAATTCCTTGCCGCCGAGCGCGCCGCGAACGATTTCGATCGATTCGCGCATCACCGTCGCCGGACTCGCCTCGGCGCCCTTCTCGCCTTCGCCGATTTCCTTCATGAAGATTTTCGACGCGCCCAATCCCAGGAAAAACCGGCCCGGGCCGGCGGTTTCCTGGAGCACGCGCGCTTCCATGGCAATCTGGACCGGATGGCGGGTGTAAGGGGAGATGATGCCCCAGCCGATGGGGATGCGACGCGTCTCGCGGGCGACGATGGCGGTGACGGCGGTGGACGAGCGGGCTTCCATTGAATGCTTGCGCCACCACGGGTACGCCTCCGCCAGCCAGAACGAATCGAATCCCGCTTCCTCGCACGCCTTGGCCATGCGCACGGTTTCGCCAGTGGGCTCCATGCTCAATTGCAGCACGCCGATGCGGAACGGAACGGCCATTTCGCCTCGCTTCGTTATTTAATTTATTTCCGCTCGGCTCCCGGGAATCGGGGCCGAGCCGGAGGGCACGTGCAACGTGCCCCTACCAGCGTTGGCGAGCGGCGGAGCCGCGCCAGGCGGCATGCGCCGCAGGCCCTTTTTCGCCGTCAGGGATTCGACCAGGAGTGCTCGAGACCCTTCACCAGCGCCCACAGCGCCCGGTTGAGCGGCGTGGGCACGCCCATCCGCTCGCCTTCCCTAACAATCGCCCCGTTCATGAAATCCACTTCCGTCGGCCGCCCCGCCTCGACGTCCTGGAGCATGCTCGATTTGTGTTTTCCCGGAGCCTTGGCGGCGAAGCGCACCAGCTCGCGAGGATCGTGATCGAGCTCGATGCCGAGCGCTTCGGCGACCTGTTCGCCTTCGGCGATCAGGGCGTCGAACAGCTCGCCGGTAGCGGGAAAAAACGTTGCGGCGCCATGATGGAGCCCGGTGAGCGCGCCGACCGGATTCGTGGAAGCATTGAAGACCAGCTTCGTCCATTGGGCGCCGCGGGCGTCCCGGAGCGCGACGGTTTCGAGCCCGGCGCGATTCAGCAGGGCAGCCAACTGCTCGACGGTTTCAAACGGCGCGCCGGCAGGCTCGAACGGGCCAATCCAGGTTGTGCCCTGGATGTCGTAGCAAACGTGGCCGGGCTCGACCAGGTGGCCGGCGGGAAACGTGGTGCCGCGAATCACCCGGGAAACGTATTCGGCGATGATTTCTTCGTTCCCGAGCCCGTTCTGCACCGAGCAGACGGCGCTGCGCGTGTCGAAAGCGCGGGCGGCATGGGCGATGGCGGCCCGGGTATGGATGCTCTTGGTGGCGACGATTCCGAAATCGCAGCGGGGCAGCTCGGCGGGATCGGCGGTGGCGTGGAGCCGGACCGTGAAATCGGCGCGGCCGGAGATGCGTAAGCCGCGCTCGCGAATCGCGTCGACGTGGGGACGGGCGACGTCGAACGCGTACACCTCGACGTCTTCGAGCCGCGCCAGATGGCCGGCAAAAAGGCTCCCCACCGCTCCGCAGCCCACCACGCCGATCTTCATTTCGGTTTCCCTCAGGGCCTCTCGCCGCCGGCGAAGATTTTCCAGGGCACAGCAGCCAGATTCTCGCCTTCGGTTTTTCCCACGCGGTAGGTGTCCTGGGTGTAGAAGCAGAAGCGGCCCTCGGCATCCACTACCTGCGGATGCATCGACAAGACCATGTCCTCGCGCAGCACCGCTTCGCCGGCGGCGCCGATTCCCGGATACTCGATCATGGTCATGCCGAGCGAGTGGCCGGAGAGGTGACCCAGCCGGAAGCCGGCTGCGGCGAAGGCATCGGCGCAGGCTTTGTGGACGCTCGCTATCGACTCCCCGTCGCGCATCAGCCGGCGAGCGGCTTCGAGCGCCTCGGGATACACCCGCGCCATCCGCGCGCTCATCGGGCCGAGCGGGCCGCGAATCAGCGGCCGCGAGAATTCCACCCAGTAGCCCTCCGGGCCGGTGATTTCGAGCGAATAGAGCATCAAATCGCCGGGCTGAACCACGCGATTGCGAGGCACTTTGAAATGCGCTTCGGCCTCGCCGCCGGGCCCGGACAACACGATATTCATCATGCCGTGGCCGGCGCCGCGGGCGAAGAAACGCTCGACCGCCGGCGCCATGATTTCCGCTTCGGTTTTGCCCGGCTGGTAGGCGGCCACCAGCGCCCAGAAACCTTCGACGATGATCTCCATCGCATGACGAATCGCCCGCAGCTCTTCCCCGCTCTTCACCGCACGGGCCATGTCGAATTCGACGTCAAAGGAAACCACCTCGAAGGGCGCGGCGGCAAGCTCGCGGTAATCGCGCACCGCCATCACCGCGTCCATGCCGTACACCCCCAGCCGGCGCCAGTTTCGTTCCGCCGCCCGCTCGCGAATCCAGCGGCCGGGCACGTCGGGCCACTGGTGCTCGCGGACCCAGGGCGTCGACTTATCGCCAATCCAGCGCGCCTCGCGGGGGAACACGAGCGCCGGATCGCCTTCGAGCGGGAGGAGGAGATAGACGTAGCGATGGACGATCTCGAATCCGGATAGGTACCGGACGGCGCCCTCGAAGCCGGCATACTGGTTGCCGCAAACGAGCAGGGCGTCGAGCTGGCGCGCCTGCATCGAGGCGCGAACGTTACGGTAGCGGCGGCCGATTTCCTCGCGGCTGGGAAACTGGGGCGCAGCCGCGTTTCCTTCGGCGCGCGTGAGAGCGGTCATCGGGACACTCCGCAGATTTCGGCGGCAGCCAGCGCGTACACCTTCGACACGTTCATCAGCGTGGCGATGGCCACCTTCTCCCCTTCGGCGTCGCGCGGGCCGCTGGACGGCCCGTAATTGAGCGTCGGAATACCGTACCGGCTCATCACCGAGGCATCCGAGGACCAGGCAACCGTGGTTCGCGCCGGCGGCTGGCCCATCACGTGGCGGTGGGCGGCGTCGACGGCGCGGACCAGATCGTGGTCTTCGGCGATCTCCGCGCCGGGCACCGTCACGTAAACTTCCCACTCCAAGCCAAAATCAGGAAAGCGGCGGCGCAGCTCGGCCACCAATTCGGCGATCGCCCGGCGCGCCTCGGCCATGGGCATCGGCGGCGGCACGCGCACATCGAGGAAGGCGTCGGCGCGCTGGGGGGAGCGGCTGGCGCGCCACGGGTGGCCGCCCTGAATGCAGCCGACGTTGACGATTCCCGGCTCGCCGGCGTAGGCGGCGCGTTTCTGCCACACCGGAATCCATTCATAGATTGCACCCAGCACGTGATGCAGGCGGCGAATCGAGCTCTCCTCCTCGTGGCCGCGGGTGAAGGCGGTGTGCCGGTAGGCGCCATGCGCGGAGATGCGCACCCACAGGGGTCCGTAATGGCCAAGCACCAATTGCATGTCGGTGGGCTCGCCGAGGATGCACATGTCGGGCGCGGCGCCGTGATTCACCAGATAGTGGGTGCCGGCGCCGTAGCCGCGGAACTGCCGGCCGACGTACTCGTCGCCCCATTGCGTTTTTTCGATTTCGCCAACCACTGCGGCGATGAGCAAGTCGCCCGAAAGCCGCACGCCGGCGCGCTGGAGCGCGCGAACCGCCTGAACGTAGCAGACCAGGGCGCCCTTCATGTTGTAAATGCCCAGCCCGTAGAGCATCCCGCCACGGATCACCGCTTTCGGCTTGTAACCGATGCCGGTGAGAAACGGCTCGGCGCCGCTGTTGGAAGTGTCCATGTGACCGTTGAACATCAGGCTCTTGCCCGCTCCCGCTCCTTCCCAGAGCCCAACGACGTTCGAGCGGCCCGGCTCGATTTCCTGGCAGGTAACCCGAAAGCCGGTTTCCTCGAAAATACGTCGCATCGAGCGGCCCATCTCGAGTTCCTCGCCGGTGGGGCTGGGGGTATTCACGAGGTCGGTGGCCATCGGCACGATTTCGTCTTCGCGCACCTGGGAGAGGATGGCACGCGCCAGTTCAGAATCCACCGGAAGCCTCCTTCGATGCATCGCGCGCGCCGCGGCGGCCGATTCGGCGTCGCGGGTCGCTACGCCCGGAAATCGTCGGGATAGGAGCAGAGCTTTTCATTGCCGCTATCGGTGATCCAGAAATTATCCTCGAGCCGCAACCCGCCTCCTCCGGGCCAATAGGCTCCCGGCTCGATGGCCAGAACCATGCCCTTGCGAATGGTACCCGACCCCGCCTGATGCGCCCAGGGCGGCTCGTGCGCCCGCGCGCCAACTCCGTGGGCCACCGGGTGCGACGGCTGGCCGGGGTAGCCGGCGCGCTCGATGCCGCGGCGGATGAGCCGATCGAGCTCGGCGAGGCTGGAGCCATCGCGGGCGTAAGCGACAGCTTCGTTGAAAACGTCAAGCAAAGCTTCGAGCAGCTTGACGTAATCCGGAGCGAGGTTGCCCGGGCACAGGTTCTTGGTCAAATCGGTCCAATAGCCGTCGGCGCAAACCCAGATTTCCACCAGGGTCGGCTGGTCCGGCTGCACCGGGCGATGGCCGGTGGGAGTGAAGGTGGCGATGCCCGGACCGGACCAGACGAGCGTGAACGCGCGGGCCATATCGACCTTGCCGCGGTAGCCGATGCCGACGGCGTGAATGTAGCCTTCGATCATCGCCGCCACTTCCGATTCTTTCATGCCCGGCTGAACGTGCTTGGCGGCGTAGTCCATGCCGAGCGCGGCCAATTCGTTGGCCAGCCGCATCCGCTCGATTTCCTGGCCGGTTTTGAGCATGCGGACTTCGGCCAGCCAGGGCGTGGCGTCGGCCACCTGACGCGCCGCGGGACGAAAGGCCTCGAAATAGCCCTGGGTGTAGACGGTGGGCTCACCCACCATCCGGTCGCAGATTTGCGAGCCCTGGGAGAGCTCGACGCCGATTCTACCGTCGAGCTTCCGCTCGCGAAGCACTTCGAGACACAGATCAAGCGCGCGGGCGGTGGGGGGGCGCGGATCCTGGGGATGGTAGAAGCGGAAGAAGCGCACATCCTTGTTCCAGGCGGTGCGCCGGGCTTCCTCGAGCTGCGGTTCGACGACGAGCAACGCCGGATCGCCTTCGCGGGGGAAGACGGCGATATCGTAGCCTTTCATCGGCCAGTAATTGGTGAGGTAGAGGACGTTGTCGGGCGCGCGAACGATCAGAGCGTCGCAATCCTCCTCGGCCATTTTCGTTCGCACCCGAGCCCATTTGTCTTCATCGAGCGGCCACGCCATCGCGTTACTCCTTTCGGTCCCGGGGCCCGCGGCCGGCCGGGGCGCCCGGCGGGGACGGCTCCGGCTCCGAAGCCCGCCAGGTCCACGAAGCCTCCTTGCCCTTGACCAGCCGATAGAGGGCAGCATGAAGTGGCGCGGGAACTCCCGCTTGCATCGCTTCGCGGGCGATGGCGCCGCCGAGGAAATCTACCTCGGTTTTCAGCCGGTGCTGGACGTCGTAAAGCATAGAAGGCGGATGGTTCGTCCGGGCTCCGATGCAATTCATCTCCCAGGGGTCTTCGCGCAACATGACGCCGCGCGCGCGAGCGACGCCTTTTCCTTCCTCGACCAGCGCGCGCAGCAGATGGCCCAAGTCGCCGAACTCGCGCTCGGCGGCGAACGCGGGGCAATGCGGCAGCCCGGTGAGCGCGGCAACCGCGTTCACCGAGGAGTTGAAAATCAGCTTGGACCATTGCGCCGGGCGGGCGTCGGCGAGCGCCTCGGCTTTCAGGCCGGAAGTGGCGATGAGCCGAGCCGCTTCCTCCACCAGCGGGAACGGCGTAGCCGAGGGCTCGAAGGGGCCGAGCCAGGTGGGCGCGTCGAGCTCCAACTGGACGTGATTGTCGTCGTGGCGGGTGCCGCTCATGAACGTGGTACCGCGAATCACCCAGCCGCCGGTTTCCGCGGCGATGATTTCCTCGCAGCCAAATCCGTTCTGCGCCGAGACCACCGCTCCCTCGCGGAAATGTCCAGCCACCGGGCGAATGGCATCGGCGGTGTCGTTGGCTTTGGCGCAAACGATGCCCAGCCCGCAAGCGGGCAGCGCGGCGGGATCGGCGGTGGCGCGGAGGCGGGCGGTGAACTCATGACCGCCGGAAACGCGGATGCCGCGCTGTTCGATCGCCTGCCCGTGCTCGCGCCGGCGAACGAAGGCCCACACTTCGCACACCCGCGCCAGATGAGCCGCGAAGAGGCTTCCAATGGACCCGCAGCCGATGATGCACACGCGCTCGCTCATGCGGTGTGGCTCGTCCTCCAGGATGCGAGAATGCGAGGGCGCTCCTCCGGCGCCAGAAGCTTAGACCCGCCCCGAGCGCCGCTCCACTCGCAGCCGCGGGGCCTGGCCGGCGCGGGCGTCGGCCACCGCGCGGAATAGAGAATCGCCGGAGTTGTGGGAATCGACCACCAGGACGCCGGCGGGATAGAGCGCGTCCTGCAGCGCGGCGCCAATGGTGTGGACCGGAGCGGCGCCGCCCTCGCCCATGCCCTTGGCACCGCTATAGGTGAAGGGAGAAGGAGTTTCGATGTGGCCGTAGCGCAGATCAGGCATGTTGAGCGCGGTGATGGGGGTGTAGTCGCTGAAGGTGGAAGCGAGCAGGTTGCCCTCGGCGTCGTAGGAGCAGGATTCCATCAGCGCGGCGCCAATGCCGTGGGCGGTGGCGCCATGCACCTGGCCCTCGACAATCATCGGATTGATGGTGCGGCCGCAGTCGTCGACGGCGGCGTAGGCCAGAATTTTCGGCTGGAAGGTCTCCCGATCCACTTCGATGACCGCGATATGGAGCTGGGCGGCGTAAGTGAGCGTCAAATTGCCGTATTTCCTGCGGATATCGGGCACCTTGAAGGGGGCTCGATAGACGTGGCGGCAGTTCAAGCTGACGTCGGCAAGTGATTCGGGCAACTCGGCGTTGTTGACGTACACCAGATTGGCGATGCGCCAGTAATTCACCGCCTTCTTCGAGCCTTTCACCCGGACTTCCGGCCCCTGCTCCCCGACGCCGAATTCCAGGTCCCGTTCCCTGGCGCCGAGCGCGGCGGCGGCCACCCGCGCCATCTCCGCTTTGAGTTTCTCGGCGGCGCCGTGAATGGCGGTGAGGCCGGAAACGGCGAACTGGCTGGCGTAGGTGCCGGTGTGGCCGGTGTAGACGTTCTGGTCGGAATCGAATCCCGGCCGCACCGCAATCCGCTCGGGAGGAATGCCGAGCACGTCGGCCACCACCTGGGCGGCGGTGGTTTCGTGCCCCTGGCCCTGGGGCACCGAGCCGAGAAAGACCACCGGCTCGCCGTAGATATCGAGCTTGACGATGGCCGCCTTGGACTGGCCGGAATACGGGGCGTGGGGATTGATGATGCGCGCCTGGCCAAAATTATTGGTGCCGGAATCGAGCGTGGTGCCGATGCCGATGCCGATCCAGCGGCCCTGCTTGCGCCCGGCCGCCTGCTTCTTCTTCCACTCATCCCAGCCGATGAGTTGCTTGGCGAGCGCTTGCATCCGGGGGTAGTCGCCGGAATCGTAAATGCAGCCGTTGGGTGTGGTGTAGGGGAATTGTGCTGGCCGAATGTAGTTACGCAGGCGGATTTCGTCGCCGGGGATGCCGAGCGCGTGGCCGCAGAGGTCGATGACCCGTTCGAGGAACCAGAGGTGCTGCATGCGGCTGTAGCCGCGATTCGGGCCCACCGGGCATTTGTTGGAAACGATTTGGCTGAAGCGGAAGCGGCAATTCCTGAACTGATAGGCGCCGGGCAGCACCTGGGCCCAGATGATGCAGCCCAGGGGCTCGTAGCGGGGGTAGGCGCCGCAATCGTCGATGTGCCGGGACTCGATCGCGAGGATGAGTCCGTTTTTGTCGAGAGCGACGCGGGTATCGAGGAAGGTGCGTTCGTTGCCGTGGGCGCTGGCCTGCATGTGCTCGGTTCGCGTCTCGATCCATTTCACCGGCTGGCCGGCCAATTGGCGCGAGGCGAGCGCGGCGAGCGCCATGTAGGGGTAGTTGGTGATCTTGATTCCGAAGCCGCCACCGATATCGTGGGTGCGGATGCGGATCTGGTCGATACCGACGCCGAGCGCCGGCCCGAGAAACTGCACCGCGAAAGCGGGAAAGGAATTGTTGGACCAGTATTCGATGGCGTCGTCGCCCCGGCGCCACTCGGCGATGATGGCATTCGGCTCGAGCGGCGTGCTCGAGTAGCGGTGAAAGTGGAGCTTGGGGATGTGGACGACGAAGGCGGCCCTGCGGAAAGCGGCATCGGGATCGCCGTATTCGAACGTGTCCTCCCACAAAACGTTGGTGCCGGCCGCTTCGTGCAGCAGCACGCGGTTCGCTGCGGCTTCCTCGGCGTCGATGACGGCCGGGAGCGGCTCGTAATCCACCTGAACCTGCTCGGCGGCGTCGGCGGCGGCGTATTTCGATTCCGCCACCACCAGCGCCACCGGGTCGCCCTGATACAGCACCTTTTCCACAGCCAAGGGATAGTCCTTCACCTGGGCGCCCGGGCCGCGGCCGATTTCGATGAACGGCTTCACCTTCGCGGCAACGTCCTTGCCGGTCCAGACCAGCAGCACGCCGGGCGCGGCGGCGGCGCGAGCGGCGTCGATTTTCAGGATGCGAGCGTGGCCGTAGGGCGAGCGGACCAGCGCCATGTGCAACATGCCCTCGCGCTTGACGTCGTCGACGAAGACGCCCAGGCCGCGCACCAGCCGTTGCTCCTCGCGGCGGCGAATCGACTGGCCCACCCATTTCGAGGGCGAGCCCGGACCGCGCTTCGGCTGGCGAGGTTTCCGCTTCGCCCGCGACGCTTTTTTCGGCACAGCGGTCTTCCTCCTTGGCTCCGGCGCCGCCTAGGCGAGCGCGGCTTTCAGGCCCTCGATCAGCTTTTCCAGATTCTTGCGGGCCAGCGGCTCGAGCAGCCCGCCGGCCAGCGACAGCAACTTGCCGGAAATCTGCGCCCGGCCGGTCCAGTTCACCCGCGAACCCGCACCCGCGGGCTCCAGATCGAACCCGGCGCGGAGAACGGCCACGCCGCCGGGAATATCGCCCTTGCCCTCGTAAGCGGCGTGACGGGGCGGATCGGCTTCGGCGACGCGCAAGCGAATGGCGGCGGTGCCCCAGATGTGGGAAATGCCGACGCGCAGCTTCACCGTATAGTCGCCGCCCGCCGCCGCCTCCACGCTCTCGAAATCGGGGAGCAGCGGCGCGAAACGGCGGGGATCGGCGAGAAAGGCGTAGACTTCCGCGGGCTTGCGCGAGGTATCGAACGAGCCGGCGAAGGTGAATTCCACGGGTCGGTCACCTGGGGGCGAGCGCCGCGGCCGCGGCGCGGATGGCTTTGAGGATGTTTTGGTAGCCGGTGCAGCGGCAGGTGTTGCCGGCGATGGCCTTCCGTATCTGCGCGTCGCTGGGATTCGGGTTTCGCGAGAGCAGATCGGCGGCCGAAAGCAGCAAGCCGGGCGTGCAATAGCCGCATTGCAGGCCGTGGTTTTCCGCGAACGCCTTCTGGAGCGGGTGAAGCTCATCGTCACTGGCGAGACCCTCGACAGTGGTGATCTCGGCGTCGTGCGCCTGCGCGGCAAACATCGTGCAGGATTTCACGCTGCGCCCGTTCAGCAGAACGGTGCAGGCGCCGCAGTAACTGGTGTCGCAGCCGACGTGGGTGCCGGTGAGATCGAGCCGGTCGCGGAGCAGGTCCACCAGCAGCAGCCGCGGCTCGACTTCCAGTTCCCGCCACTCGCCATTGACCTTCACCCGCAGGGGAACGAGTTCAGCGTGCAACATATTCGTGGCTTACCTCCACCGATTCTCCCCGCGCGCGCCGCACCGCAGCGGCGGCCGCCCGCTTCAGCAGCGCCCCCACCAGCAGCCGTTTGTACGCGCTCGAGCCCCGCAAATCGGCCGGCGGGTCGATCGCCGCCATCGCCGCTTCGGCGGCGGCTTCGATGCTCCGGCTGGCCACCGGTTTCCGGCGCAACTCCGCCTCGGCAGCGGGCAACCGCAAAGCGACAAGACCGACGCAGCCGGCGACGATGCGCGCGTCCAGGCAGGCATCGTCCTCGCCGAGGGTCAACTGAACGGCGACGCTGGCGGTGGCGTAAACCGGCGCCGACCGCTTGAAAGCCAGATAAGCGCCGCCGCTGCGCTTGGGGGGTAGCTTCACGGCCACTTCGCGTACCAACTCGCCGGGCCGGAGCGCGGTGGTGAAGGCATCGAGCACGAACCGATCGAGCGGAATCGAGCGATCGCCGGCGGGACCGGCAACCAGCACCTCGCCCTCGAGGGCGAGTAGCACCGCGCCCCAATCGCTCGAGGGATCGGCTTCGGCGAGCGAGCCGCCGATGGTGCCGCGATTGCGCACCTGCACGTCGGCGATGCCCTCAGCGCAGTCCTGAACGATGGGAATTCGCGACGCCGGCGCCGCAGCGGCGATTTCGCCGTGGCGAGCCAGCGCGCCCAGGCGCAACACGCCGTCCTTGCGCTCGATGCCGGAGAGGCCGGAAACGAAATTGAGGTCCACGAGCGCCGCCGGCCGCGCCAGGCGCAATTTCATCAGCGGGATCAAGCTCTGGCCGCCGGCAATCGCCTTGGCTTCCGGGCCGAGTTCGGCGAGCAGGGCGACCGCCTCGGCGAGCGAGCCGGCGCGGCGATAGCGGAAGGAAGGCGGAAACATAGCTGCTCCACGAGACGGCGAAGCATCGCCCGGCGGCGAGGCCCGCGCGATCACCGGCGAAGCCGCATTCTAGGCAAAAGGCGAGCGGGCAAGCAAGGGAAACGTTGCCGGTTTTTCGGATTCAAGCTGGATACAAAATGATGAACCCCGGCGCGCGGCTACATCAGCTCGAGCACTTTCGCTCTCGATTCGAGGATATGCTCGAACATGAGCCGGCGCGCGTGTTCGGGGTTGCGGCTGCGAATGGCGCGGAAAATCTCCTCGTGTCCGGCCAAGTACACGTCGTAGTCGCCCACTTCCATCGCCAGGTAGAGCAGGCGGTCAACCCAGTCGCGCAACTCCGCCACCGCCTTCACCAGGAACAGGTTGCGGGTGAGCTGGGCGACGCCGACGTGGAAATTGCGGTCGGCGTCGATGAAACGGACGTAGCTCTTGCGGTCCCCGCGCTGGTGCTTGACGGCGGCGAAGCTTCGCAACCGCTCGAGCACCGCGGTCGAATGTTCCTTCTTGGCCGCCAGCTCGGCGGCGGCGCTTTCGATGATCGCCCGGTATTGATACAGCTCGCTCAACTGGTCGACGCTGATCAGGTTGACGAAATAGCCCTTGTTGGGAACGAACCGGAGCAGGTTTTCCTGCATCGCCCGCGCCGTCGCCTGGCGCACCGGGGTGCGGCTGGTGGCGTAACGCTTGGCGAGCATCTGCTCGGTAAGCCCTTCGCCGGGTTTGAAGTGGGCGGTGATCAGGTCCCGCCGCAGGGCCTGGTACACCCGTTCAGTCAAAGGCATTTTCATCGTCACGCTCCGCTCGCCCGCTCGAGAGAGAACCGCCCCTATTGTGCCTCAGCGGCGGCGATTTTGGCCCGGAGAGTTCTCTCCGGCGGCGGGCGAGACGGGAAAGGAGGGAGGGTCGGCCGGCGGCACATCGCGAAATGCCATCCACGATGGATACACGATGGATGAATGTTATCCTTGACACGTTTTCCCCCGGCGCAGTATTTTTCGCGCCGCTGGCCGCCGCAGCGGCGCCAGCGGCAAGAAGGCCGGCGCGGGTCCGGCGAACAGGCTGGCGGGGAGGATGGCGATGGTCGGCCGGATGCGGCCAGGGTGGTTGCCGATGCTGCTGTTGGCGTGGGGCGCGGTGGCGCCCGCGCTCCGCGGGCAGGTTCCCGAAAGCCTCTACGACGGGATGCGATGGCGGCTGGTGGGGCCATTCCGTGGCGGCCGGTCGGAGGCGGTAGCGGGGATCCCCGGCAATCCCAACGTCTATTATTTCGGGGCCGTCGCCGGCGGCGTGTGGAAAACCACCGACGGGGGAATCCGCTGGCGGCCGATTTTCGACAACGAGCCGGTGCAATCGATCGGAGCGATCGCCGTCGATCCCTCGAATCCCCAGATCCTTTACGTCGGCACCGGGGAATCGGCGCTGCGCGACGATATTGATTTCGGCGATGGCGTGTACAAATCGCCTGACGGCGGCCGGACGTGGACGAACATCGGCCTGGGAGATACGCGGCACATCGCCAAAATCCTGGTGGATCCCCGCCGTCCGGACACGGTATTCGTCGCGGCGCTGGGGCACGCCTTCGGCCCGAACGCGGAGCGAGGGGTGTTTCGCTCGGACAACGGAGGGCGGAGCTGGCGGAAAGTGCTTTACGTGGATGAAAACACCGGCGCCGGCGACCTGGCTTTCGATCCCAACAATTCGAGCGTCCTGTACGCGGCGATGTACCAGGCGCGGCGGATGCCGTGGAGCATGATCAGCGGGGGACCGGGCAGCGGGCTCTACAAGTCGACCGACGGCGGCGCCACCTGGACGCACCTGGAAGGCCACGGGCTGCCTTCGGGCATCCTGGGCCGCATCGGCGTGGCGGTGTCGAAAGCCGATTCGAATCGCGTCTACGCCATGATCGAGGCGGAGAAGAACGCGCTCTACCGCTCGAACGACGGCGGCCAGAACTGGCAGATGACCAACGACGATTCGCTCTGGGTGCGGCCGTGGTACGGCAACGACGTTTTCGCCGATCCGCAAAACGCCGACCGGGTGTACTTGCTCGATTTGGGGCTCTACCGGTCCGACGACGGCGGCCGCACTTTCCGGCCCCTGCCGGTCCCACACAGCGACGAACACGATCTGTGGATCGATCCGGGGAATCCGCAGCGGATGATCGAAGCGAACGACGGCGGCGCCACCATTTCGACCGACGGCGGAGCGAGCTGGACGGCGGAAAACAACCAGCCCACGGCGCAGTTCTACCACGTGGCCACCGACGGCGCGTTCAACTACCGCCTCTACGGTTCGCAACAGGACAGCGGCACGGTGGCCATCCGGCGGCGGAGCGACGAGGGCTCGATCGGCGAAAAGGACTGGAAATCGGTGGGCGGCGGGGAATCGGGATTCATCTTGCCCGACCCGCGGGACCCGGAAATCGTCTACGCCGGCGACCACAACGGCCATTTCACCCGATACGATGGCCACACGGGCCAGGTGCAAATCATCTCGCCATGGCTGGGCGCGCGGGCCCACGTTCCGGGGGAACTCGAGCACCGGTTCAACTGGACTTCGCCGATGGCGCTTTCCCCGCACGACCCGAACGTGCTCTATATCGGAGCCGAAGCGCTCTTCAAGAGCGCGAACGGCGGAATGAGCTGGACCGTCATAAGCCCCGACCTGACCCGCAACGACAAATCGAAGCAAGAATCCTCTCCCGCGCCGCTTACTCCCGACAATTCCAGCGCTGAGTATTACGACACGCTGTTTGCGGTGGCCGAATCGCCGGTGCAAGCCGGCGCCATCTGGGCCGGCTCGGACGACGGTTTGGTGCACCTGACCGTCGACGGCGGGCGACACTGGACCGACGTAACGCCGAAACAGTTGCCGGAATGGACGCGAGTCAACACGATCGAGCCCTCGCGCTACGATGCCGGCACGGCCTACCTGGCAGGCGACCGGCACATGCTCGACGATCCTCGCCCGCTGATCTACAAAACTACCGATTTCGGTCGGTCGTGGACCGAGATTGTCAACGGCCTTCCGCCAAAAGTAAGCGTGGAAGCGGTCCGCGAAGACCCGGTGCGCCGGGGCCTGCTGTTCGCGGGCATGGAAACGGGAATTTACGTATCGTTCGACGACGGCGCGCACTGGCAGTCGCTGCAATTGAATCTGCCTCGCGTGCCGGTGTACGACATGGCGGTGCATGGCGACGATCTGGCGATTGCCACCCACGGCCGGGCGTTCTGGATGCTGGACGACATCACTCCTTTGCGCCAGGCGAGCGCCGCCATCGCCTCGGAACCAGCGCACCTCTACACGCCTGCCCCCGCCTACCGCGAGCGTGGCGGAGGCGGATTTGGCGGGGGCGGGGGCGGCCGCGAGGACGCCGGCGTGAATCCGCCGGCTGGAGCCATCCTTGATTACTACCTGGCATCCGCTCCCGCCGATCCCATCACCGTGCAAATTGTCGATAGCCAGGGCGAGGTGGTGCGCCGCTTCACCAGCGCCCGGGGCCGGGCGACGGCCAGGTTCCCGGCTCCCGGCAGGACCGGCTTGCCCGCCCGAGCGGGGATGAACCGGTTCGTCTGGAACCTGCGCGAGGAAGGGCCGCGGACAGTGCCGGGGCTGGTGATTCTGGAGCTCGAGCGGGACGAAGGACCCTTCGTGATGCCAGGAACCTACCAGGCAAAGCTGACAGTAGCAGGAAGGGATTCCACCGCTGCGCTCGAAGTGAAGATCGATCCGCGGGTCCATGCAAGCGCGGCGGACCTGCAAAAGCAGTTTGATTTCGCCGTCCAGGTGCGCGATCGCATCAACCAGGTGCACGACGCGGTGAACCAGATCGCGGCGGCGCGGAAGGCCCTGGAAGCGGTTCGCCAACATGCGAACGCCTCGAACGGGCAGGCCATCGACGCGGCGGAGCGCAAGATGGCGGCGATCGAGGAGCAACTCACCCAAGTGCACTCGACTACGCTCGGTGCATCGCTGGTTTACCCGATCATGCTCGACGCCCAGTACGCCGACCTCGCCAACACCGCCGAAAGCGCCGACACCGCGCCCACGGCACAGACCTACGATGTGTTCGAGGGATACGAGCGCAAGCGGGAAGCGCTGCTGGCGCAGTGGAAGGCGCTCGAAGGCGAAATCGCCGAGCTGGAGAAGCGGTAGCGCAGGGGCGCCGGGGCGGCGCGGGAAGCGCGGAACGACACTCGATGCCGGACGAACTTCGACAAGCCGAGACGCATTCCCCCTTTCCGGTTGGGGAGACTCGCGCCTGCTTCCCCGCTCTCCACCAGGCCGGCGGCTTCGCCTTCTTCGACAACGCCGCCGGCGCGCAAATTCCGCAAGCGGCGCTCGAAGCGGTGCAGCGGCACCTCGTCGAACGCAACGTCCAACGAGGCGGGCGCTACACCAGGAGCCGGGAAGTGGATGCCGCCATCGACCGTGCGCGGCAAAGCGTGGCGCTGTTGCTGAACGCCGGCGACCCGGCGGAAGTATCGTTCGGCATGAACGCGACGTCCTTCATCCGGTTGGTGAGCCTGGCGATCGGGCGCAGCCTCGGCGAGCGGAACGAAATCATCGTCACCGACCTGGACCACGAAGCCAACGTCGCCACCTGGATCGAGCTCGAGCGGGAAGGAGCGGCGTTCCGCTGGTGGAAGATTCGGGAAGACGGGAACCTGCATCCCGAGGACCTCGAGCCGCTGCTCTCCCGCCGGACGCGCATCGTGGCGTGTACCGCAAGCTCGAACGCGATCGGCTCTATTGTCGACGTTGCGGCGGCGGCCCGGCTGGCCCACGAGGCGGGCGCGGAAGTCTTTCTCGATTGCGTCCATTACGCCCCGCACGCACCCATCGACGTGCAGGCGTTCGGCTGCGATTACCTCGCCTGCTCCGGCTACAAAATCTTCTCGCCCCACATGGGCTTTCTGTGGGGCCGGCGCGAGGCGCTGGAGAGGCTGGAGACGTTTCACGAGGATTTCATTCCCAACCGGCCGCCGGAGAAAATCGAAGCTGGCACTTTCATCTACGAAAACGTGGCCGGGATGGACGCGGCGATCGGCTACCTGGAATCGCTGGGCCGGCGGCTGGCGGCGAACGGCGGCGCCGGGTCGCGGCGGGAAAACATCCTCCGCGCGATGGAAGGGATACGGGAATACGAAGCGTCGCTCACGCGGGAGTTCCTGGGCGTGCTCGAGCGGTGCGGCGCCGAGGTTTACGGGATCGGCGACCCGGCGCTGGTGCGCCAGAGAGTGCCGACTTTCCTGTTCAACGTGAGGCACGTGGCGCCGGCGAAGGTGACGGAGAAGCTGGCGGAAGCCGGCATCGGCGTGCGCGACGGGCACATGTACGCGCCGCGACTGATGAGGCGGCTGCATCTGCGGCCGGAGTGCGGCGGCGTGCGGGCCTCGCTGGTGCATTACAACACGAAAGACGAGATCGGCCGCTTCGGAAACGCTCTGGAGGCGATCGCCAGAGGGTAGTGCGTCAGCCCCGAAGCTTCGGGAGGCAACCGCACAGCGAGGCGGAGCGGCAACCTACCGCGCCCAGAAAGGAGTGCCGTCATCCTGAGCCCGTCCCGCAGTGCGGGAGCGAAGGATCCCGTTCATCCTGCAAGAGAGCATACAGGTCCGCCGGCGGCGGATGCCTGCCATCGCCAAACTGCCGCACGACCGCCCCGCGAGTGCACTGGCGAGAGGCAGTGATAGAATCTGCGTTGGATACAATCTGGATAACGGATACCCACTCCTTGCGAGAAAGCGGGGAGGGAGGCATCCTTGGCGTGCCTCCGGCGGCTGTTCGCCGCCGGGAATCGTTCGCGCCCGGGAAGGACTGATTTTGCGATGAAGAGCCATTCCTCAAATCTCTCCGAAATGGTCAGCAGCGTCAGGACACAGTTCCCGATTTTCGAGCGGAAGGTGTACCTGAATTCGTGTTCGCAAGGAGCGCTGTCGACGGCGGTGGAGGCGGGTCTGCTGGACCATATCGCTTCCTGGCACGAGGGCGGCTCGCCCTGGGACCTGTGGGTGCAGAAATACGAAGAGGCGCGGCGGGTGTTCGCGCGGCTGATCGGGGCCGAGCCCGACGAGGTTGCCATCGTAGCGAGCGCGTCGGCGGGGGCCAACGGCGTCGCCAGCGCGTTGACCTTCCGCGAACGCCCGAAGGTGGTACTGGGCGAATTCGAATTCCCAACCATGGGCCACATCTGGCTGGCGCAGGAGCGCCGCGGCGCCCAGGTGAATTTCGTGGCTGCCGAGGATGGCCGGCTGGGGCTCGAGGCCTACGAACGGGCCATCGACCAGCACACCGGAATCGTTCCGCTCACCCAGGTATGCTTTCTGAACGGGTTTCGCTCCGACGTCGCCGGCGTCGTGCGGCTGGCGCACCAGCGCGGCGCGCTGGTGCTGCTCGACGGCTACCAGGATTGCGGCACCCGGCCGCTGGACGTGAAGGCCCTCGACGTCGATTTTTACGTCAGCGGCACGCTGAAATACCTGCTGGGCGCCGCCGGCGTGGCGTTTCTTTACGTCCGCCGCGACCTGGTTCGTTCGCTGGTTCCCACAATCACCGGATGGTTTGGGCAGACGAATCCCTTCTCCTTCGACGCCCGGCATCTCGATCCCGCTCCCGCCGCGCGCCGGTTCGAAAGCGGAACGCCGCCAATCATCAACCTGTATGCGGCGATGCCGGGCATCGAGCTGCTGCTCGATACCGGGCTGGAGGCGGTGGCGTCGCACGTCGCCTCGCTCGCCCGGTTGCTGGTAGAAGGAGCGCGGCAGCTGCGGGTGCGGGTGAAGACGCCGGGGGATACGGTCGGTCCGCTGGTGGTGTTGCAGGCGCGGGACCTGGACGAGATGCTCCGGCGGCTGGACGCGCGGGGAATCATCGCTTCGGGCCGGTACGACGGTCTCCGCATCTCATTTCACGTCTACAACACCCCGGGCGACGTCGAGCAGGTGCTGCAGGCGCTCGAAGACAACCTGGATTTGATGGTCCGCGAAGAGTAGAGTTCCGCAGCCGTTCCCACGGACTCGACTGTGGATGAGGAGCGCCCGATTCCGCCCGAAGCCGAACCTCCGGAAACCGAAGCCGCCTGGCCGGAACACACCAACGAGACGCTGCGGCGGGAATCGGGCCTGGCCCGTCAACTGACCATGCGCCACATGGCGATGATCGCCATCGGCGGCGCGATCGGCACCGGCTTGTTCCTGGGCAGCGCGCTGGCGGTGCGGACGGCGGGACCGGCGGTGATTTTGAGTTACGCGCTGGGCGCGGTGATCGCGCTGCTGATGATGGGCGCGCTGTCGGAGATGGCGGTGGCGCACCCGACGGCGGGCTCGTTCGGGGTTTACGCGGAGCTGTACCTGTCGCGCTGGGCGGGATTCGTGGTGCGGTACACGTATTGGGCGGCGCAATGCATCGCGATCGGCGGCGAAGCCACCGCCGCGGCCATCTATTGCCGCTGGTGGTTTCCGCAGGTATCCGCCTGGATGTGGGTGGTGCTTTTCTCCCTCATTCTGGTGGGCGCGAACGCGGTGGGGGTGGGCAGCTTCGGCGAGTTCGAGTATTGGTTTGCGATGATCAAGGTGGCAGCCATCGTCGCCTTCATCCTGTTCGGAGCGGTGCTGCTGTTCCACCTGGTGCCGGTGGCCGGCGTCGGCTCCCACAATTACACCGCCCACGGCGGCTTCTTTCCGCACGGCTTGCGGGGCCTATGGCTGGCGATGGGCTTCGTGATTTTCAGCTACATCGGCACCGAAGTGGTGGCGGTGACCGCCGGCGAAGCGCGCGACCCGCAGACAGCGGTGCCGCGGGCGCTGCGGTCGATGGTGACGCGGCTGATCATCTTCTACATCGGCGCGATGGTAGTGCTGATCGGCGTGGTTCCGTGGGACCAGGTGCAGCCGACCGGAGACGTGCGATTCAGCCCGTTCGTGCGCGTTTTCCAGTTGATCCACGTGCCGGCGGCGACGCACATCATGAATTTCGTGGTGCTGACTGCGGCGCTTTCGAGCATGAATTGCGACCTGTACCTCTGCACTCGCATGTTGTATTCGCTGGCGCGCGGCGGGTACGCGCCGCGGAGCCTGGGCGAAGTCAGCAGCCGCGGCACGCCGATACCGGCGCTGCTGGTATCGACGCTGGGGCTGGTAGCGGCGACGGTGATTGCGGCGATCTACCCCAACACCGCCTACGTCTACCTGCTCGGCGTGGCTCTATTCGGCGGCATGTTCGTCTGGATCCTGGTGTTCGTCACCCACCTGGCATTCCGACGCGCCTGGAACCGCCGGCCGAAGAGCGCGCAGCCGCGGCGACCGCTGGCGGTGCGGATGCCGGGCTATCCCTATTTGACGCTACTCGGGATAGCGCTGCTGGTGGGAATTCTGGTCTCGACGTGGTGGGTCGAAGGTATGCGGCCGACGCTGCTGGCCGGACTGCCGTGGCTGGCGCTCGTTTCAGGCGCTTACCTCGTCTGGTCGCGGCGGAACCGGGCAGCCACGGCGAGGCTGCCGGAATGATTTCCCGCGCGGCGCGCGACCTGGTGGCGCGACCGACGATGCCAGCAACTCCGCTCCGACGAGAAGGAGACAAAGGCATGACATCGCGAAAGGAGCGCCCATGAAATCGCGTAGTTTGGCCCGCATTCTCCTTCCGGTTCCCTTGCTGTTCCTGGCCTGCGCCGGGGCCCTTTCGGCACAGGCGGACCCGCACATGTTCCAGGAGCTGCGATGGCGCTCGATCGGACCGTATCGAGGCGGCCGGGTGACGGCGGTGGCGGGAGTGGCGAGCGCGCCACGGGTGTATTACATGGGCGCGACCGGCGGCGGAGTGTGGAAAACCGTGGATGCCGGCATTCGCTGGACGCCGATTTCCGACCGCACTTTCAAGACCGGCTCGGTGGGAGCGATTGCGGTGGCCGAATCCGACCCCAACGTGATTTACGTGGGGATGGGCGAAGCCTGCCTGCGCGCCAATCTGTCGCACGGCGACGGCGTCTACAAATCGATTGACGGCGGCAAGACGTGGAGCCACGTCGGCCTGGACGAAACCAGCCAAATCGGCAGCATCGCGATCGACCCGCGCGATCCGGGCATCGTGTACGTTGCCGCAGTGGGCCACCCTTATGGCCCGAACGAGGAACGTGGCGTGTTTCGCTCGGTCGATGGCGGCCAGACGTGGCAGAAAGTCCTCTACGTCAACGACAAGACCGGCGCGGTGGACCTGGCGATGGATCGGCGCCATCCGCTGACGATTTACGCGGCCGCCTGGCAAGTGCTGCGCACTCCCTGGAAGATCGAGCCCGACGGTCCCGGCAGCGGCATTTACAAGACCACCGACGGCGGCGACCACTGGACCAAGCTCACCGACGGCTTGCCCGCGACCGACATGGGGAAAATCGGTCTGGCGATTTCGCCGGTCAATTCCGACCGCGTGTGGGCGACCATCGGCGGAGACAAAGGCGGCATTTTCCGCTCCGATGACGGGGGCCGGAACTGGCAACTGCTGAATGGCGATTTCTCGATGACCTCGCGGCAATATTATTACGGCCACATCTTCGCCGATTCGCAGAAGGCGGACACCGTCTACACGTTCACCAACAAGAGTTTCCTGGTATCCACCGACGGCGGCACCACCTGGCGGCGCATGCCCAATACCACCCATGGCGACTATCACGGCTTCTGGATGGATCCCCACGACGATACCCGATGGATTTGCGGGAACGACGGCGGCGCAGCCGTCACCTTCGACGGCGGCCAGACTTACAGCTCAGAAATGAACCAGCCTACCGCCCAGTTCTACACGGTGACCACCGACAACGCGTTTCCTTACCGCGTCTACGGCGCCCAACAGGACAACACCACCGTAGCCATCGCCAGCCAGACCGCCGGCCCGGGCATCGACGCCACCGATTGGTACGAGGTGGGAGGCGGCGAAAGCGGATACGTAGTGCCCGACCCGGCGAACCCGGACATCGTTTACGCCGGGGCCTATTGGGGCACGCTGACGCGATACGACCGGCGCAACGGGACGGTGCGCAGCATCGCCGTGTGGCCGGATTACCCCGGGGGGCGATCGGCGGCGGAAATGAAGTACCGGTTCCAGTGGACGTTTCCCATCGCGATTTCCCCGGCCGATCCCGGCACGATTTACGCCGGGGCAAACGTCCTGTTCCGCTCGACCGACCAAGGCCAGAGTTGGCAGGCAATCAGCCCGGATCTGACCCGGAACGACAAGCAACGCGAGAGCGGCGGGCATCTGGAGGATATCTATTGCACCATTTTCACCATCGCTCCCTCGCCGGTGGACAAAAACGTCATCTGGACGGGCTCGGACGACGGCCTGGTGCATCTGACGCGGGACGGCGGCAGGACGTGGACCGACGTGACCCCGCCGGACGTGGCGCCGTGGACCCGAATCAACATCATCGAAGCCTCGCCGTTCGATCCGGCGACCGCTTACGTGGCGGCAAATCGTTACCAGGTCGACGATTTCCGGCCCTACCTCTACCGCACCCACGATTTCGGCAAGACCTGGACGCTCCTTACCACCGGCATCCCCACCAATACGTTCGTGCGGACGGTTCGTGAAGACCGGGTCCGCAAGGGATTGCTTTTCGCAGGCACGGAAACCGGCGTGTACGTTTCCTTCGACGACGGGCTCCAGTGGCAGAGCCTGCAACTGAATCTGCCGGTGGTGCCAATCACCGATCTCACGGTCAAGGACAACGATCTGATCGCGGCCACTCAGGGCCGATCGTTCTGGATTCTGGACGACATCACTCCGCTCGAGCAGTTCCCCTCCCAAGCCTCATCGGGGCCGGCATATCTGTTCGCGCCGCGGCCGGCCTATCGGATGCAGCATGCCCGCTTCTTCGGACCGAGCGCTGGTGCGGGGCAAAACCCGCCTTACGGAGTGATCGTCGATTATTCACTCGAAGACGCCGCGACGCAGCCGGTGACGCTGGCATTCCTGGACGCCGCAGGAAACGTCATCCAGACGTTCAGCAGCGCGGAGAAGCCCGCCAGTCGGTTCGGCGGCGATGCGGTTACCGCCAAGCAAGGTCTGAATCGTTTCGTTTGGGACATGCGGTATCCCGATGCGCGGGGGATTGCCGGCGGCACCTATCTTTCCGGCGGCAACTTGCGCGGCCCGGAAGCGGCGCCGGGGCGGTACACGGTGAAGCTGACGGCCGGCGGCCAGACCTACACCCAGCCTTTCGAAATCAGGAAGGACCCGCGAGTGGGGACGACGCAGGCAGGCTACGAAAGGCAACTGGCGATGCTGCTGGCGGTGCGCGACAAGCTATCGACAGCCAACGACACGATCAACGCCATTCGCGGCATCGAGAAGCAGGTGGAGGATTCGACGACCCGGGTCAGCGGCGATTCCGCCTTCCAGAGCGCCGCCAGCCATCTGATCGACAAGCTCAACGGCGTCCTCGGTGAGCTGTACCAGCCCCATTACACCGGTTTCGACGACCAGATGCTGGTGTATCCGCTGAAGCTGAACAACCGCATCGCCGCGCTCGAAGGCTACGTCCAGGGCGAATTCGCCCCCACCGCTCAGGACGAGCAAGTGTTCGCCGCGCTCACGAGTGAACTCGACGCGGTGCTGGCCGAATGGGGCCGGATTCAGGCTGCCGATATCCCCGGCTTCAACGGCCAGCTTCGCGGCCACGGCCTGCCGGAAATCGCGCCCTACCTTCCAGCCAGGCAGGTATCGGGAGGCGAACGCAGCCGGCGGTAAGCCGGCCGGAGGCGGGCGAGGGGTTCCGGCTGGGCGAATAGGTCCTTAACAAATCCGATTTGGGTACAAATCGTATCCGGTATTGCTTGACAGGGAAAAACAACGAGGGATAAGCTCCCGGGATGCCCGGGCGGCCAGGGTTGCGGCCCTGCGAGCGCGGGCAGTAGATTTCCAAAGCCGGTACGGGGCGGCCAGGAGGGGGGTCGAATGGCAAGCAAGCGCGCTGTTTTCACGGGTGTGATTCTACTTTTGGCATTGACACTGGCTCCGGCGGCTGCGTTCGCGCAGTCGGCGACGACCGGGCTGGTGAGCGGCACCGTGCTCGACCCGTCGGGCGCCGCAATCCCCGGCGCCAAGGTTTCCCTGGAACAATCCGGCACCAGCCTGGCGCTCACCGCCCAAACCGGCGCCACCGGCCGCTACGTCTTTCCCGCCGTCACCCCCGGCGACTACACGCTGCGAGTGGCCGCGACCGGGTTCCAGACCGGTGTGATTGCCGGCGTCCACGTCGACGTGCAAAAGTCCTACACACAGGACATCCAGTTGAAGGTGGGCCAAACCAGCCAGACCGTCGAAGTCACGGCGACAACCGGCGCAGTGCTGCAAACGACCAGCGCCACCGTGGGGACGGTGCTGGGCGGGATCTCGCTGCAGCGGCTACCGGTCTTTACCCGGAGCGCGAGCGCGCTGATGTTCCTTCAGCCGGCGGTGGCGCCCACCGGCCAAGTGGCTGGCGCCAGGGACGAAGAAGTGACCTTCAGCCTGGACGGCGGCGACGTGACCAGCGACCTCGAGGGCAGCAATTCCTACGCCTCGCCGCCAGGCGAGCCCGGCGTTTCGCCGACGATTCCGATACCGCAGGAGAGCACTCAGGAATTCCAAGTGGCGACGACGAATCCCAACGCCACCTTCGATCGATCGGCTGGCGGACAGGTGTCGCTGCTGACCCAGCATGGCACCAACAGCTACCACGGCACCGCCTACGAATATCACAACGACGACGCGCTGAACGCCAACGGCTGGACCAACAACCGGCTGGGCATTGCCAAGCCGCACAGCGTGGACAATCGGTTCGGGTTCACCTTCGGCGGGCCGTTTCTCAAGAACCATTTCTGGTTTTTCAGCAACTACGAAGGCCGCCGCTTCCACGACAGCACGATCATCAACCGGATCGTGCCGACGGCTACGATGAAAAACGGCATTCTGGAATTCCCCGATGCCAAAGGCAACCTGGTGGCCTATCCCCTCCAGCCGGGAAACATCACCACCGCCTGCGGCGGGAATCCGTGCGACCCGCGGCAAGCGGGGATGAGCCCGGTGATCAAATCCCAGTTGGCGCTCTATCCGGGAGGAAACAATCCGGCGCTGGGCGACGGTTTCAACACCACCGGCTTCACCTTCGACGTTCCCACCCCCATCTCCCAGAACCTCGCGGTGCTTCGGCTGGACTACAAGGTCAACGACAAATGGAGCACGTTCGTCACCTACCATTACTCGCGCACCGCCCGCGTGGGCACCGAGCAGATCGACATCCTCGGCTCCGCCCCGGCATCGGTGGCAGGCGATCCGATTTATCCGGGGTTCGCCACGTTCGAGGTGACGGGCCAGATCACGCCGGGGCTAACGGTGGTGACTCACGGCTCGTATTTGCGGAACTGGTGGGGCTGGAACCGCCAGGCGCCGAATCCGCTGGTGTCCGGGACCACCGCGGCGCTGGAGCTGGCCGGGGAGGGAGTGGGAAACAGCAACAGCCTGGGCAAGCTGCTGGCCGACCCGATTGGCTTGAACACGCAGGGAGCGCGCAGCCGCGTCTACAACGGACACAAGTGGTACTTGGCGCAGGACCTGAGCTGGGTGCACGGCCATCACCTGGTCCAATTCGGCGCTTCCGGCTACATCTCAAACGATCTGTTCGATCGCACCGACAATTTCGCCGGCGGCCTCACCACCGGGCCGATCAACTACATCGAGTCCACCGGAAACGGCAGCGGCGAGTTCGTGACGGTGCCCGCCGCCTTCCAGCCGACGCCGTGCGGCGGCGCGGTCAGCACCGGCTGCTTGCCTGCGAGCCAGATTTCTCACTGGAACCAGTTGTACGCCACGCTGCTGGGGCTGGTGGACCGCAGCTCCCAGGTGGAGACCCGCAACGGCACCTTCCAGCCAAATCCCCTGGGAACGCCGGTGTTTGCCCAAACGACGATTCCCGCCGTTTACACCTACGTGCAGGACATCTGGCAGCTCCGGCCTTCCCTCACCGCCACCGTCGGGCTGGATTGGGGAGTGCAACCGACCCCGAGCGAAGCCAATGGGAAGGAAGTGCTGCTGACCTACGCGAACACGAATACGCCGGTGGATTACGTAGGCTACCTGCAAAGCAGGGAAAATTCGCTCAATAACGGCGTTCTGCCGGGGCAAGCCTTCAATCCGCTCTTCGGCGTCACCCCAGTCGATTTCCTGCCTCACCCCTTCCAAGGCAAGTTGCGGGTGACCGATTGGCATGAATTCGGGCCGCGGGTGTCGCTGGCGTGGCAGGTGCCGTTCAAAAACCGGTTTTTCGGCGATCACCAGACGGTGGTTCGCGGAGGCTATTCGATCGTTTACAGCCGCACCAACAACATCAACCAGGTGTCGCTGCCGCTGACGACCGGCGGCCTCATCGACGTGGATGCCTGTGGCGGGCCGGTGCTGGCGGCCGGCACGGTGCAATGCACGAACGGCCCCACCAACCCCACCAACGCTTTCCGCATCGGCGTGGACGGCAGCAACGCTCCGATTCCGGCGCCGGTCGCCCAGCCCATCCCGTTCGTCCCGAGCGGAACCCAGGCGCAGCCGTTCGGGCTGTTCCTCCAGAGCGGACTCGACCCATTCGGCGTGCCCGGTTACATGCACAGCGTCGATTTCACCATCCAGCGCGCGCTGCCCGGACAACTGGTGGTGGAGGCGGGTTTCATCGGGCGCTACAGCCACAATTTGACCGAAGACCTGCAACTGAACATTCCCGATTATCTGATGAAGGACAAGCAAAGCGGCCAAACCTACGCCCAGGCATTCGACGCCTTGGCCCAGGCCCTGCGGAGCAACAGCGCGGTTCCCGACGAGGCCTTCTTCGACAACCAGATCGGCCTGGCGAAATGCACCGGGGCGGGCTTCGCCAATTGCAGCGCGATGGTGGCGGCCAAGGACCGCACCGACCTGATCAACGGCAACCTGAACAGCTTCGCCTTCTCGGCAATGAACCTGCTGGCTCCCGTGCCGATCGACAATATCCAGTCGTTCCTATTTTTCGGCATCAGCGACGGCGGGTTTTCCAGTTACAACGGGGCCTTCGTGAGCCTGGACAAGCATTTCTCCAGCGGCCTCCAATTCCAGTTCAACTGGACCTGGAGCCACTCGATCGGCAACCAGGGCGTGGACCAGCAAAACGGCTCCGGCGCCAACAGTTCCTACAACTTGAACCTCGACAAGTCTTCCGAACCCTTCGATCAGCGGCACGTGTTCAACAGCTGGTGGTACTACCAATTGCCTTTCGGCAAGGGGGGCAAGTACCTTCACGGCAACAAATTCATGGACCCCGTGCTGGGCAACTGGTACGTATCGGGCATCTGGACCTACACGACCGGCATACCGCTGCACGTCAACGCCGACGGCAATTACGGCGCCTTCGAGAGCAGCGGCACCGCGGCGATCTCGAGCATGCGATTGCACGGGCAGGAAGGGTTGAACGGCAACGTGGTAGGCTCGAGCGGGATCGCGGTATCGGGCAACGCCTCGAAACACGGCTCGGGGCTGAACCTGTTCGCCGACCCGGTGGCGGTGTTCAACAGCCTGTCCCGGCCGCTGCTCAGCGTGAACACCCAGATCCCGTTCGACGAGTTGCGGATGCTGCCATCGTGGAACGTCGACTTCGCTGTCGGCAAGACCATCGCCGCGACCGAGCGGTATCAACTGACCTTCTCGGCGCAATTCTTCAATTTCCTCAACCAGGTGACTTTCAACCCGCCATCACTCGATATGGCAAGCTCGAGCAATTTCGGCGTGCTCACCAGCCAGGCCAACAACCCGCGGCGGATGCTCGTCGGCTTGCAGTTCAAGTTTTAGGCCAGCGCGAAGGCGACAATGCAGGAAAGGCCGCTCCGGCCTGCCCACCGGAGCGGCCTTTTTGTTTCTTTCCCTCGGGTCATCAGTTCAAAACCGGCACCGGGGAAGGCGCAGGGCGCCGTTCGAGCCCGCGAGGCGGGACTCACGGTCCCGAGCCGGCCGCGGCGGGTCGAGGAGCGGTGCCCGGCCGGGAATCAAACTTCAATCGGGCAGGCGCAGGCCGGGCCAGCGGGCTTTCAGTCCTTCCCACAAGCGCAAGCCGCCGATGAACGCGGTGGCGTTGCTACCGAGCCGGCAGCCCGGTGGGAGTTTCTTGAGCAATTTGGCGTTGCCGCCGCCGAGCACGACGTAATCGGGTTCCAAGGCCGACTTCAGCCGAGCGACGACGTCGCTCACATGCCGGCGCCATTTCTTCTTTCCCAATCGCTCGAGGCCGCGGATCCCGAGGTAATCCTCGTAGGTGCGGCCCTTCTTATAAGGAAGGTGGCCCAATTCGAGCGGCTCGAGGATGCCGTCAACCATCATCGCCGAGCCCAGTCCGGTGCCCAGCCCGAGAAACAGCATCCGCCCGCCTTGATAGACTCCCAACGCCTGCATCGCCGCGTCGTTGACGAGTTTCACCGGGCGGCCAAACGCCTTCCGGAAATCGAACCCCACCCAGCCGGAACCGAGGTTGTGCGGGTCGGTCACTGGTTTGCCGTGAACGACCGGCCCGGGATAGCCGATCGACACAACGGCGAAATTCCAGCCAGCGACGGCCTCGAGCACCTCGCCGACCATTTTTTTCGGAGTCATGTCCGGGCCCGACGGAATCTTTATCGGGGTGTGATGGCCAGTGGCCAGCATTTTCACGTGGGTGCCGCCGACATCGACGACCAGCACCGGTTTGTGCTTCTCGCTCATCGCGTTCCCCCGGCGGTCATTTCGTTCCCTCCGTCCGCTCGATGTGGCCGCCAAACTCGTAGCGCATCGCCGAGAGCATCTTCGCCGCGAAATCGTCCTCTCCGCGCGAACTGAACCGCTCGAACAGCGCGGCGCTGAGCACCGGAGCGGGAGCGGCCTCCTCGATGGCCGCCAGAATCGTCCACCGCCCTTCGCCGGAATCGGAAACGCGGCCGGAGAAGTTCTTCAAATCCGGCTGTTCGAGCAGGGCGATGGCCGAAAGATCCAGCAGCCAGGAAGCGATCACGCTTCCCCGCCGCCAAACCTCGGCGATATCGGCCAGGTAGAACTCATATTGATAGCGCTCGGGATGCCGCAAGGGAGTGGTTTCGGCGTCGGCGGCTTGCTTTCGCGCTCCGACATTGGCATGCCGCAAGATGTTCATCCCCTCGGCGTAGGCAGCCATCAACCCGTATTCGATTCCGTTATGAACCATCTTGACGAAGTGGCCGGCGCCCGACGGACCGCAACGCACGTAGCCCAGCTCGGCGGTGCCGCCGATCTTTTCGCGGCCGGGCGTGCGAGGCGCGTCTCCCCTGCCGGGGGCGAGAGTGCGGAAAATGGGGTCGAGATGCTCGACCACGCCGGCCGGGCCGCCAATCATCTGGCAGTAGCCGCGCTCAAGCCCCCATACGCCGCCGCTGGTACCCACGTCGACGTACTGCAGCCCCCGCGCCTCCAGTTCCCTGGCCCGGCGGATATCGTCGATGTAATAGGAATTCCCGCCGTCGATAACGATGTCGCCGCTTTGGAGTCGGGGAACCAGATCGGCGAGCAGCGAGTCGACCACCGCCGCCGGCACCATCATCCAAACGGCGCGGGGCGGCGCCAGCTTGGTGGCAAAATCATCGAGCGACGCCGCGCCAGTGGCGCCTTCCTTCACCAGCGCGTCCACGCCGGATTTGTCCCTGTCGAAAGCGACGCACTGGTGTCCACCGCGGAGGAGACGGCGCACCATGTTCGCGCCCATCCGGCCAAGGCCAATCATTCCCAGTTGCATCGCGATGTCTCCTTCGGCTGGTTTCCGGGGCCGTGCCAACGCGGCAACCCGCCACGCCGAAGTTAATACGGCGAGGCCCCAAGCGGCAAATGGGCGCGGTGCGCCTGGCCGGCGGCTTCAGGGGCTGGAGCCCTTTGCTTTAGCCGGCCCCGCTCTGCGGGGTCAGAGCTTTCCGACAGCGAGCGCCCGGTCCGGTGGAATTCACCTGCTCCAAGAATCGGAGTCACAAACGCCGGGGAAGCTCCGACCCCAAATCGGAGGGGGCGCAACCGGAGCGCGCATCAGGGATTGCGCCGGGGATGATGGGACGCCCATTATAGGTCCTACGGTACGAGGAGGAATTCTGGCCATCGACAGGCACCGGGGAGCCCGCTAAAGGTGATGGCGGGACGAAAACTTGGCGGGACGCTAGTCGCCGCCTGGCTGGCGGCCGGCCTGCTGGCGGCTCCGGCGCAAGCCGCGGAGCTGAAGCCCGTCACCGTGGCTGCTTTCGATCGCTACGTCCGCGCCAGCGAGGAGCGAATGCGGGGCGGCCTGAAGGATGGCCATTTCCTTTACGTGGATGGCCTGCCGGAGGCCGAGCGGCAGGAGGCGTACGCGGAACTCCGCCGGGGAGGAATCTGGATCATCCCACTCCATGCCGAGGAAAACGGCGTGCCGATTTCCGTGCCCAGCGGGCTGGTTCACGACTGGCTGGGGGCCATTTTCGTTCCCGGCGCCACGCTGGCCGAAACGCTCGCTGTCCTTCAGGATTACGACCACCACAGCGTGATCTACAAGCCGGCCATTCGGAAATCAAGGCTGCTCGAGCACGATGACAACGGATACAAGATCTATCTGCAGCTCTACCGGAAGTCGCTGGTGACGGTGATGATCAACGCCAATTTCGACGTGAAATCGGCTTCGCTGGGACCGACGCGGGCGATGAGCGCATCCTATTCCACGCGCATTGCCGAAGTGGAGGATTGGGGAACGCCGGAAGAGCACGAACTGCCGGTGGGCAACGATCACGGCTACTTGTGGCGGCTGGACAATTACTGGCGAGTGGAGCAGAGGGACGGCGGCGTTTACGTGCAGGTGGAATCGATTGCGCTGAGCCGCCGGGTGCCGGCACTGTTCGCCTGGCTGATCAATCCGCTGATCCGAAGCATTCCCCGGGCGATCCTTTCGGAATTGCTGACCGCCACCCGAAAGGCCGTCTTGCAAGCGAAGTCGCCTCCGGGCAAGCCGGCGAGCCCCGGCCGAGGTCCGGCGGAAACGCAAATGGGGATGGATCGCATTCGCCGGCTGCCCGGCGGGAGGCGGAACGCCGCCAGGCATCACGCGGCGCCCAATTTCCGGTGCATTTCCTCGAGCGAAATTCCCCGCGTCTCCGGAAACAGCCACAGCACGACGAAGAACTGGAGCACCATCATCACCGCGAAGAACACGAAGGGATAAGCACCGGAGGCGGCGGCCATCAGCGGAAAGGTGGCGGCGATCAGCGCGTTCATGATCCAGTGGGTGAAGGTCCCCAGGGCTTGTCCCCGCCCGCGAATGCGAGTGGGAAACAGTTCGCTCAGATACACCCAAATCACCGCCCCCTGCGAAAAGGCGAAAGACGCGATGAATCCGACGAGCAACCACACCAAGGCGCGTTCGTGGCGCCCGGTGAAGAAAACTGCGGACACCCCGGCCAGGCACGCCGCCATGCCCACCGAGCCGGCCAGCAGCAGGGACTTGCGGCCGATCCTGTCGATCACCGACATCGCCGCGATCGTGAACAACAGGTTGGTGGCGCCGATCGCCACCGCCTGGAGGTCCGCCGAGACTTTGCTGAAGCCGGCCCGGGCGAAAATGTCGTTCAGGTAATAGAGAATCGCGTTGATGCCTGAAAGCTGGTTGAACATCGCGATGGAAACGGCGAGAAAGATCGGCAGGCGATTCCGGGCGGCGAACAGCGCCGGCGCGCCCGCGGCGGGCCCGCCGGCGACCGAAGCGACGATGCTTTGCAGCTCCAGCTCGGATCGGGAGCGCCCCAGGGCCTCGAGCGCCTGCCGCGCCTCCTCGAGCCGGCCCTTGGCCACCAGCCAGCGAATGCTGCGGGGAATGAAGAACAGCAGCAGGAGAAATACGAGGGCGGGCAGGGCGGGCGCGCCGAGCTTCCAGCGCCATTCGGCGCCGCCCGTGCCCGCGAGGCCAATCAGGTAATTCGAGAAGTACGCCAGCAGAATCCCGCTAACGACGTTGAGCTGGAAGAATCCCACCAGGCGGCCGCGCCACGCGGCAGGAGCGATTTCCGCGATATACATCGGGCCGAGCACCGACGAGCCGCCGATGCCCAGCCCTCCGATGAAGCGAAAGAAAACCACCGCGGCCCAATTCCAGGCGAAGGCGCAGCCGAGAGCGGACACCATATAGAGCAAGGCGCAGAGGCGCAGGCTGTCCCGGCGTCCATAGCGGTCGGCGGGAAAGCCGGCAAACAAGGCGCCGAGAACGGTTCCCCAGAGAGCGCTGGACACGGTGATGCCGAGCGAACTCGGTGACAGCCCGTAAGCGGCGGTGAGTCCCTGCGTGGTGCCGGCGATGACCGCCGTGTCGAACCCAAACAGCAAGCCGCCAAGCGCCGCGACCGCAGTTGCTCTCATCAATCCGGCAATCGATTTCGCGTCTTGAAAGTCGGGAGAGGCGGCGGTCACGGTTGCTTTGCCTGAGGTTCGGCGATGGAAGCGGAAGGCTGAGGTCCCGACCGGTCGAGCGTGTCGTAGAGCGGCTGCACCGGGCGAACGGCGGCGGACTGGCCGGCCACGGTCACGGCCAGGATGCGAATCTTGTCGTCGTTGGGAAAGGTGAGGGTGGCGGCGCCGGGCGGCAGATCGAGGGCATACGCAAACAGGTAGGAATAGGCATACGGCTCGTTGGCACCGGCGGCGGTGTGGCGATGCGAAGCAAACCAGGCCACCGGCGCGCGCTTGATGAATCCCGGCGCAATTTTGCCGGTGAAATCCTGCTCCAGGCGCGTTCGCGCGGGGACTCCGGGACGCGGAGGCACCGGCACCTCTTTTCGGCTCCATTCGCGGTCGTCCCACTGGCCGATGTAGCCGCCCCAATCCTCGATTTTCAGTTCGACAGGACGATCGCCCACGCGGAACGTGGCTTGCCGATCGCCGGCTGCCGAAGCGGCCAGGATGTACAAGCGGTTGAACCGGCCCGGCGGGAGGGGAATCGTCTGGCCGTGCGCGGCGACGGCGTCCGGCCGGCCGGCAACAGCGGGAGCAAGTTGGAAGTGGATGCCGGCATAGGGAATATCGGTGGGAAGCATCTCCGCGGGCAAGCTCTCGCCTGAATCGTCGAATCCGGGCGCCGCTTTCGCGCCATCGGCGCTGGCTACCGCACGATCGTAAGGCAGGCTTACTGCCTGCCAGGCGGGCGGCGCCGCCTTCGCTGGCGGGGGACCGAGCTTCACCGCGAATGTGCGAATCTGGTAAGGCCCGAAGGAAGCCACCAGCGCGCCTCGCTCGATGGTGGTCGGGCCCACGGGCATTTCCTGGCCATTCACCTCGCGGGCTGCGACGATCGGCGCCGCCAAGCCGATGCGAACCCCGGGTTCGGGCAGGCCGCTCATCTCCACCACGCGAACGATCACTTCGTCACTCTCTTCCGCCTTCTTCAGCGCGAGCACGCGAATGCGGCTGTTGCTCACCCGAACCAGCGACAAGGAATTACCCAGGCGACCGGAATGAGGCGTGGTGGTGAAGGCAATGAGGGGATCGTTCAGGCGGTAGGCCTGCCAGTCGGTTCCCGCCTGGCGCCAGCCGCGGGAATGGCTGGCGAGGCCGTAAAGGAATTCATGATGGCCCCAATCCTGACTCGTTTGGTCGCTGTAGTAGCGGCCGTTGCCGGCGCCGAGTCCGGGCGTGTAGAGCAAAGTCAGCCGGAGGGTATGGCCGTCGGGTTTGTCCGAGCCGTACTTGCAATCGGAGAGGATGGTGACGCCGAACCCGCCGGACTTGTCGGTGAGGTCGAACCACTGGTGGGAAGGGACTTCGAATTTCTTCTCGTCGTTATTGCCGCGAAGCACGGTGCCGACGTCCCAGTTGTAAGTGGCCTCGCGGTTCGAGGCGGTGAGAGGAAAAGCAGCTTTCAAAGCAGCGGCGGCGGTACGCCAGTCGATGGCGTTGAGGAATTCGACGCGATTTCCGGCGTCGCCGGCCGATAAGCGGATCACTTGGACGAAGCGGGAGCCCTCCGCTTTCCGCTCGATCTGGAGCGCAACGCGCGCGGGGCCGTTTTCGACGATGCGGAGGGTTGCCGGACCGCGCACGTAGGAACGCGCCGGCTTCTGCTGATCGGCCCAGTCCATGTTCCACGCCGGCCAATCGTGCGGCTTCTCGGTCTGGAAGGCCAGGCGCGCCGGCGAGGAGAGAAGTTCACGGCGGAGGGCCTTATCGAAGATGGAGGCGACGTCGCCGTTGGGGTCGAGTCGAATGCGATAGCGCGCATTCTCGAGCGAGGAAGAGGTGATCTTCAACGGAGAAGCCGGAGCCGGGCCGCGAGCCGAGCGGACATCATAAACGGCGAAACCGGCGGAAGGCACGCGAGCGAGGAAGACGATCTTAGGCATCCCCCCGGTTCTCCCTTCCAATTGAGCGGGAACCTCCTTGCCATCCGGCCCGAAAACGCGCACTGCCGGGGGCACGCCGCCCGGGAAAGCAAGAGTGGCCTCGACGACGTCCTGGCGGGCGATGGCCAGGGGATTGTAGACGACGACGGGCGTGCCGCTGACTTCGGTGTCGAGCAGCGAAGCGACGGCTTCCACCGCGCTTTCGAGCGCGATAGAAAACTGGTTCATGGCGAGAACGTCGTCGTTCCAGGAATACTCGTAGGCCTTCGGCGTCGCCGTGCCCGCCATGATGTCGTGAAACTGGCCGCCGAGCACCAGCATCCAGGCGCGATTCAGCCGCGCGAGCGGATAGGACCTCCCGCCCAGCCACGCGGCCGCAACCGAAGCCCGTTCGGCGGCGTCGGCAAGCAGTTCGTTTTTGCGATTCCAGCGCTTCTGGTACGCCTCCGAGGTAAGGGAGCCGGCCGAATGGTTGGTGAGCAGCAGATCGCCTCGGTAGCGGGGCAGGCGGGCAGTTGCGCCCGCAGCGAGAATGTCGAAAAACATCTGGTCCGCCTGTGACGAGACGACGTGAAGGGGCCCTTCCCCGACGCGAATTGCCGCGCCGCCGGCCGCCGAGACGCGCTCGACGTAGCGGGACATACTTTCGCCAGACTGCCGCGGTGGCGGCAACGGGGCCAGGCCCCCGCCGGCCATGGCGTCCACGAGCTTGACGGAGAATTCGCGGGGCGCCCCGCCGGTGTCGCCGGTGCCGTAGTAGTGATAGTCGGCGAACAGTCGGCTGACTGTGCCATCCAGCTCCACTCGTTTCAGCCAGGTCTGGCTGGCGGTGAGATCCTCGGTCACGTCGCCGTCGTAGCTGCCGGGATTGAGCGCGGCGATGACTCCCCGGCCGTCGGGGCCAACCCACAGGCCCACGTTGAACGGAATACCGGGTGGCGTGTCCTCGGGCGAGCCGGGGCCGCCAACCGCCGCCGCCGAACCCCACGTCAGTTTCTGGGTGGAGAAGCCCTTGATACCCGCATGGGCCAGGATGCTGGGCAGGGAGGCGGGAAAGCCGAAACAGTCGGGCAGCATATATTCGATGCTCGCCTTGCGGAACTCATGGCGGAAGAACTCATTGCCATAGAGGATTTGGCGGATGATCGATTCGGCCGAGGGCGAATTGACGTCGCTTTCCTCCACCGACGAGCCGGCAGGAAACCACCGCCCGGCGGCGACGTACTGTTTGAGCAGCGCGTAGTCGGCCGGAAAATACTCCTTCATCATGCGGTAGCGGTTGGCGCCGGTGAAATTGAAAACGTAATGAGGGTATTTCCGGAAGAGGGTGAAATTGTCGTCGAGGGTCTTTGGGAGGAACTCGGAAATCACCTGCGGGTACTCCCATCTCCACTGCGTATCGAGGTGGGCGTAGCCGACGAGGTACAGCGTTGGCTGCCGGGTAAGATCGCGGGGGGCAAACCCGCCCGGCTGGGGCCGCCCGGCGTCGGTCCGAGCGGCAATCGTCGCGCTGGGAAGCGCCGAATCCGCGTTGGGTGGGGTGGATTGAGCAGTCGCTGATGCTTGAAGCGACAAAAAAACGAGCAGGCCGGCGATCGATATCTTCATGGCTGACCGCCTCGACGACAAGAATGCGCCATCCGCGGTGCCATCTTCCACGCGAGGCCGGGCGTTGTCCAGGACCTTGTGCGGTGTTCCGGCAGGGATGGGGCGCCAGGGGGCGTGCCAGACGTGGAGGGAAAAGGCGCTCACCGGCCGGGGCCGGGGGTGCTATGCTTGCGGGAAATTTTTGAGAATCGATTTGCGATGCAGGGTCTCGCGCGGCAGCGGCAAGCGCCGTGCGGGACAGCGAGGGGGTTGGAATGATCGGGAAAATCGCTCTTGTTCTGGTCGGTAGCGTGGCTTTCGGTTACTGGCTTGGCGTCGGGCTCGGCCCGGCGAGGCCGGCGGTGAATCCCGCGCAATCCCAATTGCCGGCCCTCCTGCCCGGCCAGCCGACGGCGGCGATGTACTGGAGCATCGACACGCTGCGGAAAATTCACGCCGAGCGCATTGCCATCGGCCCGCGGAGCCAGGGCGAAGTGGGCCGCGGCCAAGCCACTCCATTCCGAGGCGAGCGATTCCGCACGCACAGCATCGGGTTCAACACGCGCTTCTACTGGGACCTTCCGCGGCCCAGCAATCTGACGGGAACGGTAAGTCACTATGACGACGCCGAGCAGCACGAAGGTGTTTCCGATTTCTACGTGATCATCGGCGGCAGCGGCAAAATCCTGGTGGATGGCGTAATCGCGAACCGGCAATACCGGCGGGCTAGCGGACCGGATTCGCTGCTGTTGCCGGGTGAATTCGTGGGTCAGCCGGTGGAAAACGCGACGGTGTACACGGTGAAGCCGGGCGACTGGCTGAACATTCCGCCAAACACGCCCCACTGGCAGCAGCCGGACCCGAATGCGGGGATGTCGTATCTGCTGCTGAAAATCAACATCGGACTCTATCCCGGCTCGCTGAGCCGATAGGAGTGCAGCCATGGCGACGACACCGAGAACAAGGCAAAACGATCGCGGGGTTTCCCTTGCGAATCTCGTCTCGGCCGTGGCGCTGCCGTGCGTGGCGATTGCCGGCTTGCTGGCAGGCTACGCGGTCAGCCCCGGCGGCAGGGTGAACGCCCAGGCCCGCCAGGGCCAGTGGGGCGAAAGCCCCGTTCCGGCGCCGTCCTTGCGGCAGCCAGTGCCGTTGTGGGTTGATCAGCCGGCGAAGACCAGCTACTGGTCGATCGACGCCATTCGCCGCGCTCACGCCACGCTCGATGCCGCCGACGCCGCCGGCAAGCCCGCGGATGGCCCCGTGCTGGATGGGATGCCGCTCCAAACGCGCACGCATGTGTATTTCGTCGAGCACCGGGCCGCCGGCCAGTCGTCGCCTGCCGAAGTCCACGAAGGCGCTTCGGACGTCTACGTCATCATGGGCGGTGGCGGCACGATGATCACCGGCGGCGAAATCGTGAATCGGAAGAATTTCGCCGGGCCGGAAGGGCCGATCCCCGGCGAATACCGCGGCACATCGATCGAAGGCGGCACAAGCTACGCGGTAAGAGAAGGCGATCTGGTTTCGATTCCGCCCCGTGTGCCGGTGCAAGCGGTGGCGGGGCCGGGCGGGCTCACCTACCTGGTGTTGAGAATCAACGTCGGGATCTACCCCTGGAGCCTCATTCCGCGGTCCTAGCCCTCGGCGAACAGGCGGCTCTCCGGGACCGCCGGCCGAAGCCCGGCTTGTACTTCGACGATGCCGGTATTAGACTCCTCGCCCAAGGAGTGATCCAGTGATGAAGACTACCCGAAGGAATTTTCTTGCGGCAATGGGAACGGCGGTGGCGGCCGCGGGGCTGCCACGGGTTGCGGCAACCGCCATGACCCCCGCGCCGGCACGGCCGGCGCGCGACATGCGGAAGGCGATTTTCCTGGTGGCCGCGGTCACCCCCTGCGACCGGAACATGAATTTCGACGAGGCGGTGTACAAAGACATCCTGGCGTACTTCAAGGACCAGGGCGCCGATGGAGTTCTGGTGCAAGGCAGCACCGGCGAGTTCCCGTCGTTTTCCGTCGCCGAACGGAAACGAATCATGGAAGTCGCTCTGAAAAACAAGAACGGGCTCTCGATGATCGTCTCGTCGGGCACACCCAATTTCCCCGAAACCGTCGAATTGTCCAATCACGCCGCCGAGCACGGCGCCGACGGCTTGCTGATCATCCCGCCCTTCTATTACAAGCATCCCTCGGAGGCGGAACTGACCACCTACTATTCGCTCATCTTCGAGCGGGTGAGCATCCCCATCAACCTATATCACTTTCCTTCGATGAGCGGCGTTGCGGTGAGCCCCGGCCTGCTGCACAGCCTCGAGCGGTTTCCCAACCTGGCCGGAATCAAGGATTCGAACGGCGATGCGGCCGAATATCAGGTGTACGTCAAGGAATTTCCGAAGCTCAATATGAGGACAGGCACCGCCAACAACCTGAAGGCGGCGCTCGAGGCGGGCATGGGGGCCATGCTCACCGAGGGCAACGTGTACACGCGGCAAGTGGCGGCGATTTTTACCGCCGCGCGGCAAGGCAAGGACCTGGACGAGCCGCTGGCCAAGCTGGATGCGGCCAAGCAGCTCATGCGGGGAGCCGGGGGCGGCTACGGCGCGATGAAATACACGCTGATGCAACTGATGGGGGTGAAGAGCGAGAGCTGCTATTGCCGGCCGCCGATGCTGGACGCCACCGAAGATCAGAAAGCGCAGATCAAGCAGAGAATCGGAGAATTAACGCGGATGGCATGAGCGGCGCCGCCCCCGAAGCTTCGGGGCCGCCCGCCGGCGGACGCGGGCGGAGGCCTCGCGTCCGGAAGAAAGACCAAGGAAAATAACATGCGAGCGAGGAATGGGAAGGTTCGGAGAATCCAGGGTCTGGCGGCCATCGTACTCGCGCTGGGCTGGGCGACCGGAGGAGCGGCGGGCCAGCAGCGGCGCGCCGCCGCCACCGGCGGCTGGCACGCCAAGGACACCGAGTGGCCCAGCTACGCCGCCGACCTGGGGGGTACCCGATACCGGCCGCTCGACCAAATCAACGCGAGCAACTTCAATCAACTCGAAGTCGCCTGGACATTCAAAACCGACAATCTGGGAACGAGGCCGGAATACAAGCTGGAGGGAACGCCGCTCATGGTGAACGGCGTCCTCTACGCCACCGCCGGCACGCGGCGAGACATCGTCGCGCTCGACGCCGCCACCGGCGAACTGCTCTGGGTGCACGGCGAGCACGAGGGGGCGCGCGGGGCGGACGCGCCGCGCCAGCTTTCCGGCCGCGGTCTGGCGTACTGGTCGGATGGCAAGGCCGAACGCATCGTTTACGTGACCCCGGCCTATTTCCTGATCGAGCTGGACGCGAAAACCGGCCAGCGAGTGCCGTCGTTCGGCAACGGCGGCGCGGTTGATTTGAAGCTCAACGACGATCAAACCATTCTGCCCGATTTGACAACCGGGGAAATCGGGCTCCAGTCGGCGCCGGTGGTGGCCGGCGACACGGTGATCGTTGGCGCCTCGTTTCGGGAAGGAATGACTCCCAAGAGCAGGCGCAACAACAAAGGATACGTGCGCGGCTTCGACGTGCGTACCGGCAAGCGGCTGTGGATCTTCCACACCATCCCGAAAAAAGGAGAATACGGATACAACACCTGGCTGGACGGGTCGGCCGAATACACCGGGAACACCGGAGTCTGGACGCAAATCACCGCCGACGAGAAACTCGGCCTGGCCTACCTGCCGGTGGAATCGCCTACGGGGGATTTCTACGGCGGGCACCGGCCGGGGAACGACCTGTTCGGGGAAACGCTGGTTTGCGTGGATTTGAAAACCGGAAAGCGCAAGTGGGACTTCCAGCTGGTGCACCATCCGCTGTGGGACATGGACATCTCGTCGGCGCCGATGCTGGTGGACATCAACGTGGACGGCCGGGCGATCAAGGGGGTGGCGCAGCCGACGAAGCAGGGTTTTCTGTACGTTTTCGATCGGGTGACCGGGAAGCCGGTGTGGCCGATCGTGGAACGGCCGGCCGAGCGAGGCAGCGTGCCCGGCGAATGGTACTCGCCTACGCAACCGTTTCCCACCAAACCGCCGGCTTATGCCCGCAACGGGGTTACGCCCGACGAGCTGATCGATTTCACTCCGGCGCTGCATGAGGAAGCCTTGAAGCTCGCGGCGAAATATCACATGGGGCCGGTGTTCACGCCGCCGTCGTTGAGCAACGTCAATGGCCCGCTCGCCACGCTCACCCTGGGAACTGCGTCCGGGGGAACGAACTGGCCGGGCGGTTCCTACGATCCGGAGACCCACATCGCTTATCTTTTCGCCTGCAACGCCTGCCTGACGGCCATCGGCCTGGTTCCCTCCCCCAAGGAAATCTCCGATATGCGGTACATCGCCGGAACCGCGGGCCAGCCGGTGCGGATCGCCCGCGGCCCGGGAGAAAACGCCGGCGCCGACGCCTCGCCGCCCCCGGCGGGCGGAGGCGGGGGCTACCACCCGCTGAACGTCGAAGGCCTGCCGCTGATCAAGCCGCCCTATGGAACGATCACGGCGATCGACCTGGACACCGGCGAGATCGTGTGGCAAATCGCGCACGGCGAGACGCCGGACGCGATTCGCGAAAATCCCGCGCTCAAGGGCCTGACGATTCCGCGCACCGGCCAGGCGAACTATAACGTGGGAACGCTGGTGACGAAGTCCCTGGTGATTGCCGGCGAGGCCCTGGTGACGACGACAGCTACGCATCCCCGTGGCGCGATGCTGCGCGCGTACGACAAGGCGACGGGAAAGGAGGTTGGTGCGGTGTACATGCCGGCGCAGGAGAGCGGCTCGCCGATGACGTACATGGTGAAGGGGAAGCAATACATCGTTGTGGCCGCGAGCGGAGGCAATTATTCGGGCACCTACATCGCCTACAGCCTGCCCTCGAATCCGTAGCACACTCGATGGCAACCGCAAACCCAAATTGCGGGGAGGAATCCGCAATTGCCGGAAGACGGTGGCGATGAAGGCAAAGATCGCAGCCGGGGCAATGGCCGGTTTCGCCGCTATCTGCCTGGCTTATGCCGGTCTGTGCGCCCAGGAAGCTGCGCCACAGGAACGGTCGGTGTGGGACGGCGTGTACACCGCCGGCCAGGCGGACGCCGGCCATCAGCTCTACCACCAGCAGTGTGAGTCCTGCCACGGCGATACGCTCGAGGGCCGCGACGAAGCGCCGGCGCTCGCCGGAATCGATTTTCTCTCGAATTGGAATGGGCTGACGCTCGGCGATCTGTTCGAAAGAATCCGCAAAACGATGCCGAAGAACAAGCCGGGCACCCTGACCCACGAAACCATCACCGGCGTTCTGGCCTACATGCTGAGCTTCAACCGGTTCCCCGCCGGAAGGACGGAACTTCCCCAGCAGGCCGAGCAACTGCGGCAGATCCGGATCGACGAAACCAAACCCGATCGAGGAAACAAGAAATAAGACTTTCTTCGGCGGTGCGGGTCAATCCCGTTCGCGCGAGGAAGCGTCCGGGAATCACTCTCGCGAGCCGCATCTCAACGGGTCCCGACGCGGATCCCCTCCTCGATCTGGTTCGTTGGGTGCAGGATCACCGTGCCCCCAGCGTTGATGCCGCCGAGTACCTCCGCTTCGGAGGCGTTGCGGTGGCCAATTTCCACTTCCCTCAGATGGGCGCGGCCGCCCTCGACGGCAAACACCGCCCACGACTGGCCCTGGCGGAACAACGCGCTGGTTGGCAGCTTCACCACGCTCTGGGCTTGCCAAACGATGATGCGGGCCTCGACGCGGTACCCATCGCCCAGAGGCCCGGGCGGATCGACGAAATCGATCACTACATTCACCCGCTGCTCCTCGATGCCGAGCGCGGAGACCTTCGTGAAGCCCGACGGTTCCACCAGCCGCACCCGGGCACGAATTTTTTTCGACCCGCCCCAACCTTCGAGCTGTACCGGATCACCCGGATGCACCTTCACCGCTTCGGTCGACAGAACATCGGTGACCACCTCGAGCCGCGGGGAATAGCCGAGGTCGAGCAGCGGTTCTCCGGCAGAGACTACGCGTTCGCTCTGCTGGAGCAGCCGTAACACCCTTCCTTTCAGCGGCGATTTCACCGCAACGACGACGCCTGCCGGGCCGCTGCGTTCGGCCTCGAGCAGGCGCGCCTGGGCCGCCGCTTCTTGCGAGGCAGCCGCCTCGACGCGGTTTCGCGCGGCATCGAGCGCTTTGCCGCCGGTGACTTCGGCGGTCTGCGCTTGTTCGAGTGCTTTTCTGGAAATCACGCCCGAGGAAGCAAGCTGCTCGGCCCGCGAGCGGTCGCGCTGCTGCTGTTCGTGCTCGTTCTGCGCCCGCTCGACCTGCGCGGAAGCTTCGCGCTTGGTTGCGGCGGCGGCGGCGACTTGCGCGACGAGTTCGGCCCGCTGGCGCGGTTCGATCGGCGCCGGCAGGAGTCGCGCGACGATCTGCCCGGGAACGACGCCGTCGCCGGCGTGCAAGTAGATACGGAGCAACCGTCCGGCAACCGGCGCCGAAATGACGAAGTGGTCGTGAATGCGCGTCTCCCCTTCCTCCTCCACAGTCACCATCATCGGCCCGCGAGAAACCTGCGCCACGTCCGCCGGCACCGGCCGCGGTCGCAAGAAGAGGAACCCAGCGATCGCAACCGCCACCAGCACTGACGCCCAAACCCATGCACGAATCGCGCGCTTCATCGCGGCCTCATTCCCCCGTCTTGAGCGTCTCCACCAAATCCAGCCGGCCGAGTTGCCCCGCCACCGCCAGTGCGGTGAGAGAGGAAGCCGCGAGCACCACAACCATGGCCGTTGCGAACGTTTTCGGCGAAATCACCACCGGCAGCCGGAACAGGTCCGACGTCACGGCGCGCGCGATCCAGTCGCACATCGCCACCCCCAGCGCCCAGCCCACCGGAATCGCCGCGATGGTCAGCAGAGCCTCCCTGCCCAGCAGAATCGCTCGCACCTCGCCGCGGCCGAATCCCAGCACCCGGAGGCTGGCCAGTTCCCTGCCGCGCTCGGAAAGTGCGATGCGGATGCCGTTGTAGACCATCCCGAACGCGAGGGTGCACGCCAGCACCACCAGAACGGTGGTCGAAATCGCCATGCTCTTCGCCAGCGTTTCCTGGAAACTCTGGAGGGTCGCCTGCCTCACCGATATGCCACTCACTGAGGGCATCCGCTTCAGCAGCGAGTAGAGCCGCGGCGCCTGCGCGGCATCCACGCTCAGGAATGCCCCCGAAGTGGTGCCGCCTTCGTGCAGCAACCGGTTCAACGCGTCCAAATCCATGTAGGCGGACAGGCCGATCGGTTCTTCCACTAACGAACTCACCGGCACCCGCCACACCGGACGCGCGCCCTCGAGCACTTCCACCGTCACCACGCCGCCCGGCTTCACCCCCAGCAATTCGCCCAAACGCCCGGTAAGGACGATTCCCTCCGGAGGCAAAGGATGCACGCGCAGATCCTGATCGACGAGCGGCCTCAGAATCCCCGATGCTGGCCGCGCCATGAGCGCCGCCCGCCGGGAACGGTGCCCGTAGCTCACTCGCGCCGCGACGGAGCGGAAAGGCTCGACGCGGAGCACGCCAGGCAGGGTCGCCAGGCTGTAACGCGAACCGGCCGAGCGAGGCCCGGAGAACATTACAGTCACGTCTTCGCGCTGGACGGTCTGAAATTGCAACCGCATCAAGTAATCGATCGCGTCGAAAAAGTAAAACCCGACCACCAGGATCGCGACCGATATCGCGATCCCCATCGCGGTAAATGCCGCCCGCCACGGCCGCCGCTCGATGTCGCGCGCGATCATGCGCCCCACGAGCGGCACGTGCCGGTCGATCCCCAGCCGCTCCAGCCAGCCGGCACGATAGCGGGCCGGCGCCGGCGGCCGCATCGCTTCGGCGGGGGGCAGCTGCACGGCCCTCCGCACCGCCCCGACGGCGCCCAGCGCCGCAGCGGCAAAGCTCACCAGACTCGCCAGAACGATCAATCCGGCGCCAAACCGGTAGTGCAGCAGCGGGAAGCGGTAGAAGAGCGTGTAGATGTGCGTGAGTTGCAAGCCGAAAACGGCCCCGGCTGCTACGCCGGCCACCAGCCCGCCTGCCACCGCCACCAGCGCCATCTTCAGATAGTGCCAAGCGACTGCGACGTTCGAGTAGCCGAACGCCTTCAGCGTCCCCACCTGGGCGCGCTGCGTGGCAATCAGGCGTGAAAGCACCGTGTACAACAGGAACGCCGCCGCCGCAAGAAAGATCGCCGGCACGATGGTAGCCGACGCGCGGTTCTGGGCGATCTCGTCGGTCAGGAAACGGTAGGAAATCTGGTCGCCTCGCCCGTAGGCGCCCAGTCCGCCGTAACGCGCCAGCAGTTGGTCCAGCCGGGCGATCACCTCGGCTTCGTTCACGCCCGGCGCCAGCGACAACGACACATCGTTGAACGCTCCTTGCATTCCAAAGGCGGGCGCCAGCATCTCCCGGCTCGCCCAGAGCACGCCGAAACGGCGATTGTCGGGAAAAATCGTGCCCCCGCCCTTCACCTCGTACACATATTCGGGCGAGAGGGCGACGCCAACGATCACCAGTTTCTCCCAGCGCCCGTTGACGACCGCCCCGATGGTGCTGCCGAGGTCCAGATGGTTGGCTTCGGCGAATGCTTCGCTCGCAATCGCTTCGTTCGTCCGTCCGGGCGAAACGTAGCGCCCGCGACGGATGGCGATATCATTCAGGATCGGCCGCTCGCGGCCGGGAACGGACACCAGTCGGCCAACGGCAGGTTCGTCAAGTCCGGGAACATCGAGCGTCACGTCGCGAACCACGCGCGTCTCTACCCGCGCCACGCCGGGGATCGCGCCGATCTGCGCCGCCAGCGAATCGGGCGCGCGTTCGAGCTGGGCGAACACATCGGCGAAGCGGTATTCCGCGTAATAGAGGCTCTGGGATTCCAGTAGCGACTGGTAGGTGCTCCCCAACGCCACAAAGGCGGTCACCGCGCACGCTATCACCCCCGCCACCGCCAGGATCGGCCCCCGGGCGTGGGCCAGGTCGCGAATCAGCTTGCGATTGAGCGAGGAGGGCATGGCCTTACCACACCACCTCCGCCGGCGAAGCTTTCTTTTCGTTTCGTCGTACCTCGACGATTTGGCCGCTGCGCAAGCGGATCACGCGGTCGGCCATGGCTGCAATCGCGGTGTTATGGGTGATGATCGCGACTGTCGCGCCCAACTCGCGGTTCACCAGGGCCAGCGTTTCGAGCACCAGTTTTCCCGTCTCGTAATCCAGCGCCCCGGTTGGTTCGTCGCAAAGCAGGAGCTGCGGCCGCTTGACAATCGCCCGGGCGATTGCCACCCGCTGCTGCTCCCCGCCGGACATTTGCGATGGAAAATGATCCAGCCGCTCACTGAGTCCAACCATGGCCAGGGCCTCTTCCGGTTTCATTGGGTTTTCGGCCAGTTCGGCCACTAGCGCCACGTTCTCCCTCGCCGTCAAGCTCGGGATCAGGTTGTAGAACTGGAACACGAAGCCAACGTGCTCCCGGCGGTAGCGGGTCCGCTCGCGGTCGTCCGCTGCGCTGAGATTGTGGTCGTAAAAGATCACCTCGCCGCTGCTCGGAATGTCGAGGGCTCCCAGGATATTTAGCAGCGTTGATTTGCCGCTTCCCGAAGGGCCCAGTAACACGGCGAACTCACCGGGAAAGAGGTCGAAGTCCACTCCACGAAGCGCGTACACTTCGGCTCCGTCCATCCGGTAGATTTTCGAAAGCTGATGGACGTGTAGAACGCGGTCCTGCGTCCGCTCCACGGCTCCTTCCGTGGGTTCGATGGCTTTTGTCGGCAACGGACTTGGCATGAGTGTGGCTGAGTCCACAGACTCCGGCAGCACGTGCGGTTCCACGCCGACGGGGATGGACGGCCAGCCATCCCGCAGGAAATACAGGACTTGTAGTCTGGGAACGGCGAAGCAACCTGGGCCAAAGCGAGAAATACAGCACCGGTGGGCTAAATCACCCCTGGAATCTGGACCCAGTCCCCCCGGATCGCCAGAATCGATTTGGCGGCTCAGATCCGTTACGAATCGCGCCGAAGTCTCAACTGTGGCATCTGGCGGCGCCTCGAACCGGTCATCCGTGGCGGAACCCAATGAGAGGATCGACACGGGCGGCGCGCGGCGCCGGCAGAGCTCCGGCGGCCAACCCCACCGCCGCTTCGCTTTCCCTGGTTACCCGCCCCGGCGTTTCGCCACGCGCCGCGCCTCCGCTGCCCTACGGTCATTCGCTCCGCAATGCCGCCACCGGCTCGACCCGCATCGCCCGCCGCGCAGGGATGTAGCACGCCGCGAGCGCCACCACGGCGAAGAGGATGGCGACGCCGGCATAGGTTGCCGCGTCGGTCGGATTCACTCGGTAGAGGAGCGAAACGAGCGAGCGCGAAACTGCGAGCGCCCCTACCAGGCCGATTCCGATGCCGATCGCCGCCAGCCGCAGGCACTGGCCAACGATCATCCGCATCACCTTAAGAGGATTGGCGCCCAGCGCCATGCGAATCGCGATTTCATGGTTGCGCTGTGAAACCAGATGCGACATCAGCCCATAGATGCCGATCGCTCCCAGGAACATCGCCAGCAGGCCGAAGAGGATCATGAGTCTAGCAATCGAGTTTCCGTTCCCGCCCGCGCTGTACATCAAGGTTTGCATAAACTCCACGGACGAGACCGGCTGGCTGGCGTCCACCGACCAAACCGCTTGGCGAATGGCCGCCGCCAGTCCGGCTTGATCGCCGGCGGTGCGTATGGCGAAGCCGAGCGTCCGCGAACGAAACTGCGCCATCGGAACATACATCTGTCGCTGCGGGCCGGCTCGCATGCTGTACATTTTCACGTCGTTCACCACGCCGACGATGGTGCACGGCTGGTGCTGCTCGCCGAACGTAATTTTCTGCCCGATGGGATCCTCGCCGGGCCAGAATTCCCGGGCGAACGTCTGGCTGATGATGGCCACCGGCGCGTTTCCGGGAGCGTCGTCGGCGGTGAACGCGCGGCCCCTCAGCAAGGGGATGCGCATCGCCGCGAAATAACCGGGTGATACGGCGGTGTAATGCGCGCCCAAAGTCTCGCCCGGCTCCGGCGCCGGTTTTCCTATCGCCTCGACGCCGACCATCTGCCCGAAACCGGCGAAGGGCAGCCCGCTGGCAACGCCGGCATCAGCCACGCCCGGAAGTGCGCGAATGCGAGCCAGTACCTCCCGCTGGAAATTTTGGGCATCGGCGTCTTCTGGATATTTCGTCGTCGGAAGCTGGAGCTGGGCAGTGATGACGTTTGCGGGATCGAATCCCATGTTCGATCGGTCGGCGGCGATGACGCTGCGCACCAGCAGCGTCGTCGCGACCAGCACCACCACCGCCAGGGCGATTTCGCCGGCGACGAAAACCCGCCGCAGCAGTGCGCTGGCGCGGCCATCCGATACCCGGCCCGAGGCTTCCTTCAGCGCCCGATTCAAATCCAGCCGCGCGCCCTCGAGCGCCGGAGCCAGGCCAAACACCAGGCCGCAGGCCAGCGCGATCGCCAGCGTAAACAATAAGGTGGTGAGGTCGAGCCTTACGTAGCCGTAATTGAGCATAAAACCGCGATCGTGGCGCGGAATCAGCGTTTCGATCCAATCGATTCCCCACACCCCGAACAGCACTCCGGCGACGCCGCCGAAGAAAAATAGCAGCAGCGATTCGGCGAGCAATTGCCGGATCAGCCGACCCCTGGCGGCGCCCATGGCCGCGCGCAACGCCATTTCCCTGGCCCGGCCCGTGGCACGCGCGAGCATCAGGTTCGCCACGTTCGCCGACGCGATCAGCAGAATCAGCGCGACGATCCAGAGCAACATCGTAAGCATCGGCGCCTGGTTGTCCCGAATCGACGAGACGAAGGGCTTCACCAGAACCGTCATGTTCGCGTCGGTCTTCGGATACTCCCGCTCGAGCCGGGAGAAAATGGTGGTGGTTTCGGCCAGCGCCAGTGCCTGGTTCACTCCCGGCTTCAAGCGGCCGAAGGAACAAATCCAGGAGCTGTTGCGGTCGGAGCGCTCCTTGTCGCTGAGCGCCAGCGGAGTCCAGACGTTGGCGATCCCCATCAACGGGAATTGGAAGGTGGCGGGCATGACTCCGACGACGGCGTAGCCTTCCCCGTTGATGGTCACGACGCGGCCGACGATGTGCGGATCCTGGGCGAAGCGGCTCTTCCACAAGCCCTCGTCGATGACGGCGACGCGCCCCGTCCCCGGCCGGTCCTCCTCGGGCCTGAAAGTGCGTCCGAGCAGCGGCTTGGCGCCCAGCGCGGCGAAGAAATTCCAGCTCACTCGCCCGCCATCGATCAGCGCCGGAGGGCCGTCGCCGCTGAAATTGAAACCCCTGCCTGCCCAGCCGACGATCTGATCGAACGACTTGCTTTGGCTCTGGAAATCGTAGAAGGCGGCGGTGGAAGTAACGGTATTGTCGGTCCAGCCCTGCTTCCTGTTATGGGAGATAAACACCACCATCCGTTCGGGCTGCATGAAAGGCAGCGGCTTGATGAGCCAGGCGTCGACGAAGCTGAAGATTGCCGTGTTCGCCCCGATTCCCAATCCCAGCGTCAGCACCGCCACGACCGTGAATCCCGGCGCCTTACGCAGTCCTCGCAGGGCGTAGCGGACGTCCGCCAGAAAATCCTCGATCATCGGCCAGCGCCATACTTCCCGCCCCCGCTGTTCCATCAGCATCACGTTGCCGAATTCCCGCCGCGCCGCGCGCTGGGCCTCCCGCCGCTCCATTTCGCCCGCCACCAATTCATCCGCCTTCTCGTCGAGATGGGCGCGAATCTCTTCGCTCAATTCGCGGTTCAAACGCCGGCGCCAGAACAGTTGTCGCAGCCAGCTCATGCTTTCACCGGCGCCAGCACGCGCGTAATCCCCTCCAGCATGCGCTCGAACCGGGAAACTTCCCGTTCCAGGCGCTCCGCCCCGGCCCCTGTCAGCCGGTAGACGCGCACGCGGCGGTTGGTGGCTGAAGTGCTCCACTCCGCCTTTACCAGCCCTTCTTTCAGCAGCCGCTGGAGCGCTGGATAGAGCGAGCCTTCTTCCACCCTCAGCAAATCGTTGGACCGGCGCTTAATGTGCTGGGCCAAGGCGTAGCCGTGCATCGGCTGCCTTTTCAGGGTTTCCAGCACCATCATCTCGAGCGCGCCGGGAAACAGATCCCGCGGCTCCCGCTCTTTTCTCGCCATGGCATCCTCCGCCGGCCTGCGAGCCGGGCCGAGCCCCGTCTCCTCTAGGCCTAGAGCAACATAGGATGGAGCAGGCCGGCTGTCAAGCGAAGTTGCTTCTCCACGAGGCAACGCCGCCGGCATAATGAGGGAAAGCGTCACGCTGCCTTTGCGTCGCGAATTAGTACAGAGGAAGGCGGCAGGCGACGGTTTTAGGTTCGAATTCCGGAATTCGCTTTAAGAGAAGGTTCGCGTGGCTGGAAGCGAGCATTGCGAAAGTGCTGCTTGGCAAACGGCTCGACCGGAAAGAACCAAACGATGCCGCACCGGCTCCCAGGGCGTGGGGTGAATCGCGCACAGCTCTGCGTTTTTCGGCGCAAGGCTAGCGCCTTTGTCGCAGGCAAATGCGCCCTGGTCTGCTTGCCGCCCGCCCTCCCGAGCGCCCGGCGAAGGCGGCTGCCGATGCCACAAGGCTTTGGCGACACGGGCACGTTGCCCTTCGGCTGTCGCTCAGGGCCGCGAGTGTGAGTCAAGCGGCAAGGTGGCCCTATCAACCAACGTCGCGACGGTCCCAGGTGGCTACAGGTCTTGCCGACCTCGCTCGGTCCACCGCTTCCTTATTTCGATTTCGCCGGCTGCTTGTTGGCCGCGAGCGAACGAACGTAATTCACCAAGTTCCAGATGTCCTCGGGCTGCGTGCGTGATTCTTCGCTCGGCATGGCATCGTGGCCCTTGGAGATTACGTAATAGAGCCCGCCGTCGGTCACTGATTTGAGCGCATCGGGATTGCGAAAGTCCGGCGGCTTGAGACTCATGCTCTTGGCCACGTCGCCTTTGCCATCCCCAGCTATGCCGTGGCATAGGGCGCATTCGAAGCCGAATCTTCGCTTCCCTGCCGCGATCGACTCTTCGGTTGGCTTGACGGGATTGACTTTCTTGGCGGCATCGGGAGGAATCACGATCGGCGTGGAGCCAACCTCCTGCGTCGCCTGGGGTATGGGTTGTTTGGCCGGCTGCCCTTTCTGTTGAAAGCGAGGCATGGTTCCCAGAAGCAGCAGCGCCGAAAGTAATGCCCCTTGCTTCCGCATGAACACCCTCCTGGCACCCTAGCTCAGCACGCCGGGCTCCAAACGGGTGCCCCTCGGAAGTTGAACTTGCTGAATGCCTTTGCGGGTGGCCAGCGGAACACCGGTGCGCGGTTGCCTGGGGTTGACAATGGGGCTTCCGGCCAGATGCCCAGCGTTGCCAGTGCATTCCCGGTTTGTAAGGAGGAGCGAATCACCCGTTAGCGCTTGGAGCAGCCCCCGAGTTCGATAGGCGTTGAATTTGTTAGACTTAGCTGGGACTAAACCCGCCGCCGATGCCAGCCATGTCCAGCCGAGCTTCCGGCCCGATCGGTTCGAAACGCTCACCGGCCTATCCCGCCCCCCTTGCTCGAGTGGCCGGTTATTTCCACTTCGAGGAGTATGGAACGAATTTCCGGTGCGAGCTCGGCGCCGGCATCACTACGTTTCTGACGATGTCCTACATCGTGGTGGTGAATCCGGCGATTCTGCAAGCAGCGGGCGTGCCGGTGGGACCGTCGATGGTGGCGACCATCGCGACCGCGGTGTTCGGCACGGTGTTGATGGGCCTGTACGCCAACCGGCCGTTTGCCATTGCACCCTACATGGGCGAAAACGCTTTCATCGCCTACACCGTCGTGCGGGCGCTAGGGTACCGATGGCAGGAGGCGCTGGCCGCAGTATTTCTCGGCGGAGTCCTGTTTCTGCTGCTGACGATTTTCCGCCTGCGGCAGTGGCTGATCCGCGCCGTGCCTGAGAGCCTGCGCTACAGCTTCGCCGCCGGAATCGGTCTCTTCCTGGCATTCGTGGGATTGAACGAGAGCGGCATCGTCACGCTCGGGGGTCCCGGGGCGCCGGTGAAGGCGGGCGTGCTCACCTCGCCGGCGGTGTTGCTGGCGGTGTTCGGCTTTCTGCTTCTGGCGCTGCTCATGATCCGCCGCGTTCCCGGAGCGATTTTGATCGGCATGGCGGTCACTACCGCGGCCGGAATGCTGGCGGGTTTGACGCCACCGCCGCATGCCTGGGTCAGCCGGCCGCCCAGCCTCGGCCCGTTGCTTTTCAAGATGGACTTCTCACGAGCTCTCACCTGGGGCTTTTTTCCCGTCGTGCTTACCGTTTTCGTCATGGCGTTTGCCGATACCATGGGCACGCTGATCGGCGTGTCGGCTCGCGCCGGGTTCCTGAATGAACGGGGCGAACTGCCGCAAATCGAACGGCCGATGCTGGCCGACGCGCTTTCGACCGTCTTCGCGCCGCTGGTCGGCACCACCACCGCTGGGGCCTTCGTCGAATCGGCCACCGGCGTCGAAGCGGGAGGCCGCACCGGCTTCACCGCGCTCGCGACCGCTGCCTGCTTCCTCCTGACGCTGTTTTTTGCCCCAGCCGTCGCCGCAGTTCCACGCCAGGCTTACGGGCCGGCGCTGATTCTGGTCGGCTTGCTGATGCTGGGCTTGGTCACGCGGCTGCCGTTCGACGACCTCACCGAGTCGATTCCGGCTTTCGCCGTCCTGGTGCTCATGAGCTTTACCTACAACATCGGGATCGGAATAACCGCCGGGCTGGCGCTCTACCCGCTCGCCAAGCTGGCCGCCGGCCGAGGTCGGGAAGTGGGCGGCGGGCTATGGGTGCTGGGGCTGCTGTCGCTGCTCTTCTTCGTGTTTTACCCCTACCGATGAATTGCGGGCCGCTTCTTCCCCTACCGATTGAACCGCTCCCAATCCTCGCTTCACACCGCCCGCCAGCCGGATTAGACTGTAGCGTCCCAGCTCCGCTCCGGCAGAGCCGGTCTGGCGCCGATGCTCCCACGGCGAGACAGCTTCAAGCCTCCAGTCGTATTCGCATGTATTGTCTTCGGGCTCCTCTTGGTCTGCGGTTCAGTCGTTGCCTTTCTCCGGCCGCTTCCAGGCTGGGACGCCCTGCCTTACATGGATCTGGTGTTGCTTTCCGAGGGCCGCACTCCGCAGGAAGCACACTCACTCGCTTACCGGGGAATCGGCCGCTCCCGCGACTCGCATCTTTACTGGGGTGACTCCTATCTGGCGGCTTTAGCCAAGTCAACCGATCTTTTTGACGGGCAGCTGCCCTTTTACGCAATCCGGCCGGGTTACATCTTCATGATAGGGCTGGCGCATCGCGCCGGATGGCGGCTTCTGACCTCCGCTAGATTGATATCAGTTGCAGGGTATATCGGCATGGGGATTCTCTTGTTCGTATGGATGCTCTCCTACGTCGGCCCGGCTGCCGCGCTCGCCTGGGCCGCAGTCGTGATGCTCTGCGGTGTCACCCTCGACCTCGCGAGGACGGTCTCTCCCGACGCTGTCTCGACGCTGTTCGTCTTGGGCGGCGTCTACGCCACCATCGAGCGGCGCGCGGTGTTCGCCGGCCTCCTGCTCCTGCTCGGGTCGCTTTTTCTTCGCACCGATAACGTTCTTTTCGTCCTGGCGGTTCTGCTTTGGCTCGCCTTCTCGCACCGGCTCCGGCCGCATCAGGCGGCGGTGCTCGCCCTGCTCGCCTGCGCGGTCGTCGGGATGATCGATTGGTTTTCGGGGAACTACGGCTGGTGCGTTCTTTTCGACAGCAGCTTCGTCCACCCGTTCTCGACTGGCGAACCGGCGGGTGCAAAAGTCACCGCCGGGGAATACCTTTCCGTATTTGCCCGGAATGCCCACGACCTCGCGGGGACTTATCTGCCGCTGGTCTCCTTGCTCGGGCTGGCTGCGATCGCGGCAAACGCAAGCCGTCGCGTCAGCGTCGTCCTGGCTCTGGTAGGCTCCGCCACGCTTGTCCGTTTCCTGCTGTACCCAACGGCGCAATTGAGAGGCTACGCGCCGTTCACGATCCTTTGCATGCTCGCTGTGTTCGCCGCGCTCCTCCAGAAAGACAGCTTGGCCGAATCTATCGCGGAATGATGAAACGCGTGGCGAGGTGATTTCCGCTTTCGTTCTGCTCAAGCAAGGCTATGCGAGGCCGGGAAGTGGGCGGCGGGCTATGGCTGCTGGGTCTGCTGTCGCTGCTGTTTTTCGTTTTTTACCCGTACAGGTAGGAAGGACAGGCGGGCTACGAAGCCGAAATCCAATTGCGGCGCTCGACAAAGGTTGGCGGTTCGTAGGTGCGTCCTGACGCCAGCCGCTTTTCCTCCCGGCGTGCGGACCATAACAGGAGCGGCCCAAGCAACGCGGCGGTCAGGCGGGCGGCGATGGGGAATTCCCTTTCGACTTCGCCGCGCAGGTTGTGAATCCGTTCGCTCACGCCTCGATTGACTCTCTTGAATTCCCGCTCCATCACCCAGAGCGCCGCATTGTAAGCGCTGCGGAGTTTTTTAGCTTCCCGCGCAAACCGCTCGCGGACACGCGGATCGGGGTAGTCCTTGTAGCGTTGCCAGCCCTGGAGCATGGTCCGGCACAGGCGATAAAGACTTGGCCCGTTACATTCGAAATCGCGCCGGAACGCCCAATCCAGGAACCTCTTTGAATCATCGCGGGAGATTGCCGCGTGCCGGAAGTTGAATTTGTACTGGCCATGGATGTCGGCGAGGTCAACGTGGGCGAGCAAACGGCCCTGCTCGGCCATTTCCTGGTAAAGCGCCGTGCCCGGAACCGGCGTGTAGAGCATGAACTGGTGGAAGTCGGTATCGTAGTCGACCGCCGCTTCGATTTCCCTGGCGATGTTATCCGGCGTGTGGTGTTCCAGTCCCACGATCGTCGAGCCCTGCACCCGGATGCCGTGTTCGCGAAGCTCTCGCGTGAGTTGACGAGTGTCGGCGCCCTTCAGCTTGCCGTAACGCGCGGTGGGAGATTCCAAACCCATCCATACCCAGGAAACACCGAGTTCGACCAGTTCCTGCATGGTGTATTTTCGAAGCGCGTTGGCGGAAGAAAAAACCGAAAGTCCCCAACTCTTGCCCGCCTGCTTCATGCGTTCGAGCAGGCGCATGGCGCGTGCGCGGTAAAGCAGGAAGTTCTCGTCCATCATAAAGAAGGATTGAACTTTCAGCTCCGATTCCACCTGGCACATCACCTCAAACAGCTCATCGCCGGTTTCGTAAAAATTGACGAACTTCCCTTTGCCGCCGAAAAAGGCCGAAGTGGCGCAGAAGTTGCAGCCCATCGGGCAGCCTACCGACGGGATGATGGTGGCTGCCGTCCCGCCTTTACGCTCGGGCAGACGCACGCCCATGACCCGTGTCTCGAGCCCGGAAACGATGGCGGGATGACGGATGGGCGCTCGCTCGTCCTCTCCCAGATATCGCCGCATCCATGAGATGCCTTCTCCGCGCACGATGTAGTCGGCGTCGATCGTCTCTTCCAGGCGGGGGAGGGCCGCCACGTGGCCGCCTACCACGATCACGGAACCCGGTGAGAGTTCCCGCACCATTCTGCACATCTCCCGGACCTTGCCAACGTTCACGATAATCGAAGAGATGCCAACGATGTCGTAGTGGTTCGCGGTCAATTCGCGGGCGAAGGCTTCGCGCGTGGGAAAATCCAGCACGCAGCAGGGCGCGGAGATGTTGGCCTGAATCAGCATGATGCCCCAGGAACGATGGAACATGCGCAGCGAGAAACTGCCTTGCGCCCGGGTGACCTGGTTGTGATAGAGCTCCATGGGATTGATGGACCGGCTGCCGAATTCGTCGTCCTGCGCGTAGGGCCCGAAGACGGAGCTCAGCAGGACGAGAGCGTGATTACGCTTGGGGTGTGTTTCCACGTGACTTCACTTGCAAGCTTACCCCTTATCGATAAAATCCTTTGCGACGCTCTCGGGGCATTACAAAACTATTACATGCGATCGGGACACATCGCCGGGAACGAGGTCGTCCGCGGTGGCGCCTGATTGGCATGATTCCGACCGCTACACCGCGCGAATCGGCTACCCAAGGGCGTCAGGAATCTGGTTGAAGGTTGGCGGGCGGCGGTGGGCGCCGATTCGATCGAATTCGCATCTCGTTCATAGGGGTTTACCTGCTTTCTTTCGCAAGGCCACCTGAAACAGTTTGCGCGGAAGGCCGCTCTCTTCGAATTCATCGATGCTCGTGATCTCCCATCCCCTTGCAAGCTGCCGCACTTTCTCGCGACTGAAGAAGTGGACGATAAAGCCGCCCACCTCGTACATGTCCTCTCCCCGGTGGATTCCTGTGCCGTAGTGGGGGTCCTTTGTGTGCCTCACCGTGTAAACGTGCGGACCCCCAGGCTTCAACACCCGCCGGACTTCAGCGGATAGGCGCTCAAGCTCCGGCATGGTCAAGGCCATGCAGAACAACATGTGCGAATAGCAGCAGTCGAAGACGCTGGCGTCGAAGGGAAGCGGCTCTCTAACATCGTGCTGGAATGCCGTAATTGGGCTCGCCAAGCCGGCCGCTTCAGCCTTCGCGGTGATTGCTTCGATCCCTGCCCGAGAATAATCCAGCACAGTGACGTTCAAGCCTTCGCGAGCGAAGAACAGCGTGTCGCGCCCCTGTCCCCCGCCAAGTTCGAGCAACGCCGTTTTGCCCTCCGCCTGGAATAGTTGCGCCGCCTTCAAGGCCGGGTCGCTGGGTTTCGCGCCAAACATCTCCGGCTTTTGTAAGAAGTTCTTGTCCCAATTCCCGCGTTGGCCTTCCAGAACCTCCTTCACCGGTGGCCACCGCTCGGCGCTCATTTCGGCCCTCCCCTCGCTCGCGATCCCAAAATCTTACCGAGCCGGCGTGCGGGGCGCATGCAGCCGCGCCACCGGAGATGGAATCCGAGCGCAATCAGCACGCCGCCGTCGATTGGGTCAACCCGGTAGCCGAGGCGACTGCAATCGAGTCCCTCCGATATTCCCCCAGCGGCCGTTCCCACAAGCGCAACTGGCAACCCGTTGCCGCCGCCATAGACGAACAGCAGCAGGCCGTCATCGAGAAAATCCCGCTCGAGGGCCGCCAAGCGAAGATCCGGACCGAGCCCCGGGGTAGCACTCGGCCCGATGATGCGCGGCAGCAGGAGCGGGGTTCCCAATGTCGCGCTAAGCCACCGGCGAGGTGCTCTTTGCCTGCCCAGGTTTGACCGCTCTGATCGCGAGAAATGCGGCGCCCCATCCCCCGAGGACGGAAAGCGAGCGGTCGCAACGAGAGGCTAGGGCGGCGCACGAGGCCAGAGGAGGATAGTAAACGGCTCCACGGGCAGCACCGGGTTCGAGTCCTGCATCCTGGAGAAGAGTTCTCAACTCGCCGGCGGTCCAGAAGTGTGCTTCTTTCCAAAGCCGGGAGCCCAGCCACCCCCGCACTGTCCGAACGAGCGCCCAGCTACTCAGGCGTCCCAGTTCTCCGAGCAGGAGAATCCCACCAGGCCGTAACACCCTGGCCACCTCTCGCATCGCTTGACTCCGTGCCCGAACCCAGCAAAGCACGGTAATCAGGAAGACAAGATCGAAGCAGGCGTCCCCGAAAGGCAGCGCCTCCACTTTGCCACGGCACCAGAGGATTGCAGCCCTGGACAGGATTTCTTGCTCCCTCTCCCGTGCCGCGGCCAGCATCGGCGCTGAGCTATCGAGCCCCGCCACCACGGCGCCGCGCCGCGACGCCTCGATGGCGTAGGTTCCATCCCCGCACCCGGCATCGAGTACGGCGAGGCCGGCGATCGCGGGGACAAGCGAAAAGACGGCCTCACGCTCAAGTCGCTCGGTGATCGGGCCAAGCGTGGTTTCTCTCCACCGCTCGTACGTTGCCGGCGTGATTTCCATCGAGCTCCGACGTGCCCCTGAGTCGACATCCTCGTTCGCAACTCCGGCGCAACATCCGAGGGATTGAACGCCGGAAACGGGCTACTGCTCGCTCCGCAACTCGTGCATCAAGCGCATCATCTCCGCCATGATCTGAATGCGCCGGGCGGCTTTGGCGTCGGCACTGGTGACGGTGATGACGGCGCCATTCTCGATCGACTTGACTTCCACTTTGGCGCCGGGAACCATCATCGGGCGCATGCCCATCATCCCCGCCTGCATTCCCATCCCACCGGCTTGCATGCCCATCATTCCTTGACCCATCATGCGCCTCATCTGGCCCGATCCGGCCATCCCTGCTTGCATGCAGGGGCAAGCGGCCGGCTGGGCCCCCGCGGCTTTCGGCGCGGCCTGCTGCGCGCGTGCGATGCCAAGTGCGGCCCCGCCAAGCCCAAGGAGCAATGCCACCAGAAGAATCGCGGTGTTGCGTTTCATGATTTCCTCCTCAGATCGAAATCACTTGCTGAAACCGCCGTGCCAGGTTTTTTCCGTGGGCGATCACCGTGATACCGAGCGTCAAAACGTGACCACCGAGTCGCTTTCCTTGGTCCACACTGCCAGATCCGCCATCCGCCCCATTTCCACTCCCTCGAGCATCTCTTCCTGGCCAAGGCCCCTGGCCAAACAACAGGTCGTTCAAGTTTTCACCTTGACTCCCTTCGCGATCAGGCGGGCGAGCATATCGGCCGCATTGTAGTAGCCCGAGGGTACCTTTTGAGCGCGCTTGGCCACGCCGACTGCATCCGCCAGGAGAAAGATGCTGACCGCCACCTGGGCATTGTGCAGCGCCGCGGCGTAGCGCAGCGCGTTATAGGCCTTCTCCGTGCCATACGGTGCGTCCTGGATGACGATGGTGAGTTTTTCCACGATCCTTCTCCCCGGCCATCGCCACGTCAAGGAAATCCCCGCCGCGTGGGCCACGGCTATGGTTCCCTCCGGCTGGCCGCCGATTCGTGCGCCCGAAAGCTAAACCATCAGTGGAATGCCATAGATCCTGCTTCCAGCGTTTAGTGCCGCGCCGTAGAATTCCCGTTTCCAGCCGGGCGCGGAGAGCCACCACCTCTCCAGTAAAACCTTGCCCAGGTGCCACGCCTTGCCCACCCGGCGAAGCTTTACTTGTGGTGCCGGCTCGGCGAAAAAATCGCCATAGGCGAATCCGGCAAGGTCCTCGCCCGCCTCGAGCATGCAGTAGCCTTCGCCGCAAAAAGATTCCGTGGCCTTGCGGTCCTCGATTTCGGCCGTGGATCTGGCCGCTACGATCCCGGCCTGAGCGTGTGCGAAGACGCCGGCCTTGGGAAGCGTCAGAGGGACATCCGGCTTCCAGCGCCCTGGCATCGGGATCGCCGCCACGTCGCCGATGGCAAAGATCTGCTCGTGGCTCGTTTCGAGCGTCTGCGCACTGACGGGCACCCAACCTGCCGCGTTGGCAAGTCCTGCTTCGCGCACCAACCGCGGAGCGCGATGGGGCGGAATCACAACGAGGAGGTCGCAATTTTCCAACGTGTCCTGCTTAAAGCGTGCGGACTTTGCAGCGGGATCGACAGCAACCAAGTTATGCGCGGGATGGAAATGAACGCCTTTGTTTTCGAGAAGCTGCAGCACCGCCTTGCCCAATTCCGGCCCCGCGACGGGCATCGGTTGCGGCTCCGGCGTGTACAGGTGAATATCCATCTTGGTCCCGAGTCCGCGGCTTCGGAAATAGTCCGCGATGAGCATGGCTGCTTCGTGCGGCGCGCCGGGGCATTTGTAAGGCACGGCGGCCACGATCACCGCAATGCGTCCCCCGGAAAGGGCGCCGAGCGCCTCATGCAACCGAGAAGCACCATCAAGTGTATAGAAGCTGTGTGAGCCTTCAACCACTCCGGGAACGAGTTCCGGTGCCAGCTCGGCGCCAAGAGCGACAATCAGATAGTCGAAAGAGAACTCTCCTCGCGTCGTAATGACGCGCCGTGCGGCGAAGTCCAATCCCACGGCGCCGGCGTGCACGAACTCGACCCCAGCCCGCAGAAGATGAGCCAACGGACGCCTCACTTGCCCCGGCTCCCGATTCCCGGTCATCACCCACAGAAAGGACGGCGCGAAGGCGTGCTCGGCATTTCGCTCGATCAACACAATTCGGTGTTCCCTGGGTAGGCTCTTACGTAGCTTGTTTGCCGCGAGCAAGCCGCCCACGCCCCCGCCGAGCACCACAATCGTTTTCGCAGCCATCTCCCCCCCGCCTCACTTTCCCGGATACTGGGCTGTTTCGACGGGAAACCAGCGGGCTTTCCAATCCGGGAAGCCCTCCTCCAGGCGAAAGGCCCGCCAGCCCCGCGAGCGAAGCAGCGCAACGGCTTCGTCCGCCAGCACGCAATACGGGCCGCGGCAGTAGGCGACGATCTCGCGCGTCTTCGATAGGCCCCGCAGGCGCCGGCGCAGCTCGGCTAGCGGAATCGATCGCGCTCCGGGAATGTGGCCGGCGCCATATTCCTCCGCGGGCCGCACGTCCAGAACGATTACGCTGCCTTTTCTCAAACCGCGCCGCAGTTCGTCGAGGGTGACCGCTCGCAGCGATTTCCGATCCATCGCGAAAGAGTGCACCACCCGCTCGATCTCGGCGATGCGGCCCTCACCGAGGTCCCGCAGCGCCTGCCACAGCCCGAACACCCGCTGGTCCGCCAGGGTGTACTTGACATAGAGTCCGTCTTTCCTCGAGTCGACCAGGCGTGCGCCGCGCAGCACCTGCAAGTGCTGCGAGGCATTGGCGACCGACATGTCCGTCAGGCGCGCCAGTTCCTCCACGGTTCGCTCTTTCTGAGCGAGCAGCTCGAGAAGCTCCAAGCGCCTGCCGCTGGCCAGAGCCTTCCCGATTCGCGCGAATTGCCGGAACAGCTCGTCCTTGAAGGCCCGGCGGCTCGTTCCGTTCATGGCAAGTATTCAAGCATACAATTGAATAGTTGTCAAAAACCCGGGTTGGCGCGGGGAAGGCCGGCTCTTGGCGCGCCGGATCCGTCCGGCGTAGGGGTGAAAAATCTTTCGCCCCTACGACGACTACTTGGGCTATACGACGAGCGGAATCAGAGGCGGCTTCCGCGATGTAGTCATAGATTCGTTCGAGGTCGTCGGCCGCGTCCGTCGTCCAGCGGACGCGCATCACTTCCGATAGCGTCGATCCATGCGGAGGGCGACTTCATCGTGGTCGAGCAGCCGCCCCTCGCGAGCAGAGAGACGGCCCTTTTCGACTTCATTTCTGAACCACTCGTCGTGGTCGACGGAGCTCGTCAGCAGGTCCAAGGCGACTTGCGCAGCATTGCGCCCGGTTTCCGCAGCAAGCCGGTTCAACTTCGCTTCGAGTTCCGGTGGGACTTGCAGTTCCATGAGCTCAGCAGAGGAGGGTGGAGGGGGGCTGTCAACCAGCCCATGAAGGGGGGCTTGGACAAAGCCGCCGGTCGATAACCTTTTGCGCCGGGGGACTTCCCCGAAAGGCGCTCGACGACCGCAGGCGAACCCCGCCCATGCTTCCTTGGGCGGTAGCTGCTTTCGGATTGCGCCCTCCTCGCGAACTGTGGTGAGCCGCCCAGGACTCGAACCTGGAACCAGCTGATTAAGAGTCAGCTGCTCTACCGATTGAGCTAGCGGCCCACCGAAGCGGCAGTGTTAAGAGTCTAGCGAAAGCGCATGCCTGCCGCAATGCGAGCTGGGATCAAGCGGAGGGACGGCAGAAGCGACGGGCGGTTTCGGTGAGCACTCGAGCGCAGCTCACCACCGAGTCGAGGTCCACCCACTCGACGGCTTCGTGAGCGCCGGCGCCGCCAGGGCCATAATTGACGGTGGGAATGCCGGCGGCGGCGAACAGGGCAGCGTCCATCCAGTAAGCCACGCCGCCGGTCTCGGGGACGGCGCCGGTGACCTGGGCGGCGGCTTCGCGCACCGAGCGGGCGATCGCCGAACCGGGATCGCACAGGAGCGGCGGCCGGTCGAGCACGACGCTCATCTCGGCTCCCTCGCCCGCCGCGCGCACTACTTCTCGGAGTTCTTCCAAAACCTGCCCGGGAGTTTCACCGGGAAGCGTCCGCCGTTCCACCTGCAATCTGCAGCTCTCGGAATAAGTGGAAATGCCCGTTCCCCCGCGCACCAGCGCGCAGTGTTGCGATCCCGGCCCGAGCAGCGGATGAACGCGCCGGCGCAGTTGCTCGCTGTCGAACCGTTCGAGCGCCGCAATGACGCGACCCATCTTGCCGATGGCGCTGATGCCCAGGTCCCAGCGGCTGCCATGGGCGGCGCGGCCGCGGGTGATGATTTCGATCCACACGAACCCCTTGTGACCGAGAATCAGCCGGCCCTCGCTCGGCTCGGTGACGACGCAGGCGTCGGCGCGATGGCGGCTGACGAAATCCTGGGCGCCGAGGCTGGCATGTTCCTCGTCGGCCACCAGCGCCAGCAGGACGCGGCCGGTTAATTTCTCAAGCGCCAACGCCGCTGCGGCCGAGAGGATGGCGGCGGCGCTTCCTTTCATGTCGTAGCTGCCGCGGCCATAGACGCGGTTGCCTTCGACTCGCGGCTCGAAGGGAGGAATGGTCATGCCGGCGGTGCCGACGGTATCGAGATGGGCGCAGAAAACGAGCGTTGGGCCGGCGCCATCGCCGATTTCCGCCACGGCGTTGGGGCGGCCCGGAGCTGCTTCTTCCAGCCAGCTTCGGATTCCGCGCTGCGTCAGCCAATCGCGGGCCACCGCGGCGACTGCCGATTCGCCACCAGGTTCGTCGGGAGCAATGCTGGGATTGACCGAGGGCGTGGCAACCAGGGCTTGAAGCGCTTCCAGCACCGTCGGGCGCGACAGCGGGTCAGCGGGCATCACGAATCACCTCCAACCCGGCTATTCTCCCCCGAGGTGGGCCGGAAACCAGCGTGAAAGTTGGCCGGCGCGCCGGCAGGCGCCGGCCGGAGCAACAGGGATGGCGGGGCGTCCGGAAGCCGGTATATCGCGACGACACAGCCCGGCCGGAAAGTCCGCCGTTTGACCAGGAGCGGGGCTAAAATGGCGTCGACAGCCAAGGATACGTCGAATACCCAGCCCGGCCAGCGCGGCCCCGGCGGCCCTCCCACCGGCTCCAGCGTTCCCCTCCCAAACCGGATAAGAGGTACCGTCTCGCCCATGAGCACCGACACGAAGGTTCGCATCGCATTTGTTCTGGCGCTGGTTACCCTGATCGCGCTCTGCGGATTTGCCGCGGCCAGTTCCCGCGAGCTGGTGAGCAGCGCCGAATCGGTGAATCGAGCATACCGGGTGTTCACCCTGCTGGCCAACGTCGAGGCGCACATGAGCCAGGCAGAGAGCGCCCGCCGCGGATACCTGCTGGCGGGCAGCAGCCAATTTCGCGAGGACTTCGGCGCCGCCCGATTCGCCCTCGCGAGCGATCTGCTCGCGTTGCACGAACTGCTGAGAGAAGATCGGCCGCAACAAAAGCAATTGAATGGAATCGAATCGACGGTGTACGAGCGGGTGGGGTCCCTGGAGAGGAGCTTCAACCTGCCGCACGACCAGGACTGGGCGGCGGCGCAAAAGGGCTTGGCGCTCGCAAGCCGCACGTCGAGCGAGCGGTTCCATGCGCTGCTGGACGGCATCCGGATGAACGAGCAGGCGCGAATGGTCGAGCGTGAGGACAAGATGAGGGGCCTGGTGGAGTCGACGATTCTTCTGGTGGGATTCGGCGGATCGGTGGCGATCGCCTTCCTCATCCTGGCGGGGGTGGCAACCGGGCGCGACGTCGCCCGCAGGAAGCAGGTGGAGGAGGCGCTCGAGCGGCATGCCGGGGAGCTGAAAGGCTCGAACGCCGAACTGCGGCGGCGAGAGCAGGAAATGATCGAATTCGGCCGGATGACCGACCTGCTGCTGAGTTCCACGACAGCGGAAGTGGCCTACCGGGTGTTCGCCGAATATGGTACGCGGTTGTTTCCCAGCGACGCCGGCCGGCTGTTCGTGACGCGCAAGGCGAGCGACATGGTGGAACCGGTGGCGAAGTGGGGCGACATTCCCGACGAGCAGTTCCTGAAGGATGAATGTTGGGCGCTGCATCGGGGTCACGTGCACGAGTTGGTGGAGACCGGTTCGCCGCTCAGTTGCCAACATTTGGGAGGGCGCGTCGTGCGCTACTCCCTTTGCGTGCCGATCCTCGCGCAGGGAGAGACGCTGGGCGTGTTCCACCTCGAACAGAAGCAGGGAACGCCGATCAGGCTCGAGGAAGCGGAAATGGAACGGAGGCAGCGGCTGGCGGTAACGGCGGCGGAGCAAATCGGGCTGGGGTTGAACAACTTGAAATTGCAGGAGACTTTGCGAACCCTCGCCACCCGCGACCCGGTCACCGATTTGTTCAACCGCCGCTACATGGAGGAATCGCTCGCTCGGGAGCTGTACCGCGTCGCCCGCAGGAACCGGCCGCTCGCGGTGATTCTGCTGGACATCGACCGGTTCAAGCAGTTCAACGACGCCTACGGCCACCAATCGGGCGATGAAGTGCTGCGGGTGCTGGCCGGCTTCCTCCGCACTCACATTCGCGGCGAGGACATCGCTTGCCGCTACGGGGGGGAGGAGTTCGCGCTGATCCTGCCCGAAGCGTCGCTCGACAAGGCCCGGGAACGCGCCGAACAACTGCGCGAGGGGGCCAAGACGTTGGTGGTGAAGGGGCAGGGTGGGCAGATCCTGCCGCCGGTCACCCTTTCCCTGGGCATTTCGGCCTATCCGGTGCACGCGGAAACGCCCCAAGCGTTGCTGCGAGCGGCGGATGTGGCCTTGTACCGGGCGAAGCGGGAAGGCCGGGACCGCGCGGTGACCTACAAGGAAGGCGACCACGCCGCCGAATCGGGCCAGTTGCTACCGGTGTAAGAATTCCTGTGCCGGGCCTAATGACGAAGGATTTCGGCGATTTCCCGCGCCGCTTGGCGAGCGCGGTCAATCTCGGTCGCGGAGAACGAGATGGCGGCAACCCGGGCGTGGCCCCCGCCCCCATAGTGCTCGCAAATCTCGGCCAGGTTCCGCTGGGCGGCGGCTTCCTGCCACGGATTCGAACCCACCGAGACCTTGGCGCGAAGGGCTGAGGCGCTGACGCCGACCGAATAGAGGCAATCGGGAAACAGGAAATAGGGAATGAATTTGTTGTAGCCTTCCAGGTCCAAATCGGTCACGTCGAAAAAAATCACCCCGTTCGAGACTTCCGCCCGCTGGCGCAGGATATCGATGGAACGGCGATGGCGCTCGAGCAGCGCCGCGAGGTGGCGGTCGATGAAGGGCATGCGGACGATTTCCTCGAGCGGATGCTCGGCCAGCAAGGGTATCAGCCGGATCACCAGCTCCGGATCCGGCGCCGCCTCGATGGCCAGCGCCAGCCGGGTGGCGGGCTCCGCCAACGCCACCGCCGCTTCCGAGGACGAATACTGGGCGCCATCGATCACGTCGCCCCAACGGATCAGGTCGGCGAGCGGGCGGGTATCGAACCCGAACTTCTGGGCAGCCACCGTGGCCAGGAACTTGGTGCACGATTTGTAGGTGGGATCGTAAAACTTCCGCCCCGAACGGTCCCGGCGGAAATTCTCGGCGTCCTCGGAGGAGAGGAAGGCGCTCTGGTGGTGATCGAACCACCAGGTGAGCCGGGGCGAGCTGGAGTACTTGAAATCGACGATGGCATTCACGTCGCCGTCGAACATCGCCTCGTGGAACGGCTGCGCCGCCTGGTGAACCAGTCCGGTGAAATGAAAGGCGGCGGCGGGATCGATGCGGTCGCGGTAGAACCGCAGGAAGACGGCGGCCGACGCGGCACCGTCAAAGCACTTGTCGTGGTAGCAGAGGCGAACGTTCAAGCCCGAAATCCGCGAAATCCTCAAAGCTCCGGCGAAAAACAAAGCCAATAAAGATGGCCGCTGCCCCTCGTCTTGTCAAGTGAAAGCCCCGGCCGCCGCCTGTCACCGGCCTTCGGCCTCTCCCGCGGCCCGGTTCCCGGGCCCCGGCCCCCGTGCCAGCGGCGGGCAGGGGAGCGAGCCAGGGTTGACAGCGGGCAGGCGGGGGCGCAGTATTCCATAGACATCTAGGAGAAGGCGATGACCGCCGACAAACTGCAAGGCGCGCTCGACCTGCTGATCCTCAAAGTGCTGGCGCGCGAATCCACCCACGGATACGGAGTCACCCTGCGGGTGAAGCAGCTCTCCGGCGATGTCCTCCAGGTGGAGGAAGGCTCGCTCTACCCGGCGCTGCACCGCATGGAACGCGACGGCTGGATCGCCGCCGAATGGAGGGCGTCGGAAAACAACCGCCGCGCCAAGTTTTATCGCATCACCCCCGCGGGGCGGAAACGGCTCGAAGCGGAAGAAAAGAGCTGGGCGCGCGTAACGGGTGCGGTGGCGAGAGTGTTGCGGACCGCGTGAGATCTACGCCGACGGGGGAGCCGCCGGCGGACGAGTGCCAGGGCAGCTAGCCGGGGCGGAGGGATAGGAGCAGCCGGGAATGCGGCGTTTTCGGGGACTGTTTGGCCGGCGAAAGCTCGACGGAGAACTGGACGACGAGGTGCGCTTCCACCTCGAGGAGCGCACCCGAGCGAATCTGGCTGCCGGCATGGCGCCTGCGGAAGCGCGCCGCGCCGCGCGGCTGGCCTTCGGGAATCCCGCCGAAATCAAACGGGAGACGCGCGAGATCTGGACGTTCGGAGCGCTCGAACGCTTCTGGCAGGACCTGCGCTATGCCACACGCATGCTGGCAAAGAGCCCCGGGTTCGCGGCCGTGGCCATCCTCACCCTCGCTCTGGGCATCGGGGCCAATACCGCGATTTTCTCGGTGGTGGACGCAGTCTTGCTCCGAGGCCTGCCCTATCCTGCTTCGAACCGCCTCGTCGTCTTGAATGAGGTGCGAATACGCACCGGCCCAATATCGGTTTCCTGGCCGAATTATCTGGATTGGCGCGCCCGGAACCGTTCGTTCGACGAGATGGCCGCCTACCTGCTGCGCCATTACACGCTGACCGGCATCGGCGAGCCGGAATTGCCCGGCGCCGCGGAAGTGTCGTCCTCTTTCTTTACCTTGCTGGGAGCGAGGCCGGCACTGGGCCGGTTGTTCTTGCCGGCCGACGACCGCCCCGGCGCCAGCCCCTCGGCAGTGCTGAGCTATTCCTTTTGGCGCAATCGGCTGGGCGGCGATCCGGCGGTCGTCGGGAAATCGCTGGAGCTATCGGGAACGGCGTTCACCGTCATCGGCGTGCTGCCCGCGGATTTTCAATATTTTACCGAGCGCATCGATCTGTATGTCCCGATCGGCCTCGACGCCGCCAACCCGATTTGGCTGCATCGCGAAAACCACCCGGGAATCGTCGCGATCGCGCGCTTGCGCCCGCAGGTGACGCTCGAAGCGGCCCGGAGCGAGATGCGCACCGTCTCCGAGCAACTTGCCGCCCAGTACCCGAAGGCGAATTCGACGCAGCAGGCGAGCGTGACTGCACTGTTCGAGGACCGCTACGGCGGCATCGAGCGAACGCTGGTGCTCCTGCTGGCGGCTGTCGGCTTCGTGCTGCTGCTGGCTTGCGCCAATGTGGCGAACCTGTTTCTTTCCCGGGCGCTGGCCCGACAAAAGGAATTCGCCATTCGCGCCGCGATGGGAGCGGGCCGGAGCCGGCTGGTGCGGCAACTGCTCGCCGAGAGCCTGGTGATCTCGGTGGCCGGCGGCGGACTGGGCGTGCTGCTGGCGTGGTGGACGACAGCCCCGCTGCTCGTTCTGGCGCCGCGCGAGATTCCCCATCTTGCCGGCATGCACCTGAATTTCGAGCTTCTCGGCTTCGCGTTGGGGATTTCGGTTTTTTCGGCGTTCCTCTTCGGCCTGGCTCCGGCGCTGGAAACCTCGCGCTTGGATTTGACCAGCGCGTTCAAAACCAGCGCTTCCTCCTCGGCGCCGGGCGGGCTCGGCCAGAGGCTGGGCTCAGGCCTGCTGGTCGCGGAAACGGCGATGGCCCTGGTACTGGTGATCGCTCCCGGCCTGCTGGTGCGGAGCTTCGCGAAGGCGCAGGCCGTCAATCCCGGCTTCGAGCCCCGACACGTTTTAGCGCTCGACGTTTTGCTGCCCGTCGCCAGCTACGCGGAGCCGGCGCAACAGGAAGCGTTCTTCCGGCAGGCGCTGGGCCGGGTCAGGGCGCTCCCGGGAGCGCAGTCGGCCAGCGCGGTGTTCTGCCCGCCCATCGGGGGCATCTGCTGGGGATCGGTATTCACCATCCGCGGCCGCACTCTCCCCTCGCGGTCGGCCCTGCCCGGGTCGATTTTCAACATCGTTTTTCCCGGCTATTTCCAAACGATGCAGGTTCCCCTGCTCGAAGGGCGCACTTTCAACGAGGGGGACACCGCCGAATCCACCCGGGTGGCCATCATCAACCACGCGCTGGCACAGCGCTGGTGGGGCCGCCAGAGCCCCGTTGGCCGGCAGATCCAGCAGGGATTTCCCGGGGACCACGGGCCGGTGATCGAAATCGTTGGCGTGACGGGCGATATCAAGCAATTCGGCCCGGACAAGGAGGAATGGCCGGAAGTGTTCCTGCCGGCCACCCAAACTCCGGCGAACGCGATGACCATCGTCGTGCGGACGGCCGGCGATCCGATGGCCATGGCGGCCGCGGCGGTTCAAGCGATCCGCTCGGTGGATCACGATCTGCCGGTGACGGGAATTCAGCCGGTGACCGAATCGATCGCCCTCGAGTTGGCGCGGCGCAAATTCTCCGCATTCCTGTTCGGGACTTTCGGCGTGCTGGCGCTTGTGCTGGCGGCCATCGGAATCTACGGAGTAACGAGCTGCCGGGTAGAGCGGCGAACGCGGGAAATGGGGATTCGGATGGCGCTCGGCGCGCGGCGGTCCCAGGTGCTGCGGCTGGTGGTGGGCAGCGGCGCGCGAATGGCGCTTGCCGGCGTCGCAATCGGCCTGGGGGCGTCGTTCGCGATCGCGCGACTGATGGCCGGCATGCTCTACGGCATCCGGGCGAGCGATCCGGCGACGTTCGCCGGCGTCGCCATCCTCCTGACGCTGGTGGCCCTGGCCGCCTGCTACGTGCCGGCGCGGCGGGCGACGAAAGTCGATCCGCTGGTAGCTCTCCGGGAAGAATGAGCGAACGATGCGAGCGAGTTCGGGTTGCTGGCGCCGGCAATCGCCGCGATGGGCCTTGACGGGCTCACGTCATATATGACGGCCCGGCGCAGGGGAGAAATTGGTTTGCGGATGGCTTTGGGAGCGGAATCGCCGGCGGTATTGCGAATGGTGCGGGGACAAGGATTGGGGCTGGCGCTGGGGGGCTTGGCGGTGGGGCTGGCGGGAGCGTTCGGGGTCGCGCATCTGCTCGCCAGCTTGCTCTGCGGCGTCAAGCCATTCGATCCGGCGGTCTTCATCGGCGCAGCGCTGGTTCTCGTGCTGGCGTCGCTCGCGGCCAGCTACTTGCCGGCGCGCCGCTCGTCAAAAATGGAGCCGATGGCCGCTTTGCGCTACGAGTAGGAAATCCTCGGGCCTGTGAACCCGGCCGTTCCCGCACCCTGTATAATTTTCGCTCCACATCCCGAACCAGAAGGAGCGGTGATGCCCAACCGAATCCATCGTTACCTGCCTGCCGCCGCGCTTGCTCTTGTCGTTCTCCCGCTCGCCACGGTGCGAGCGCAAAATCAGGCGCCGACGATCGATCAGTCGCTCGAGATGCGCACCGTGTCGAGCCCATCGCTTTCTCCCAATGGCCAACTGGTGGCCTACGAAGTGCAATGGACGAACTGGAACGAAAACCAATTCCAGCAGGACATCTGGATCGCCGACACCGTGACCGGGCAGACCTACCGGCTGACCGACGGCAAGCAATCGAGCGCCCACGCGCGGTGGTCGCCCGACGGAGACTGGATTGCATTCCTTTCCGCGCGGCCGGGGAGCGCGCCGGACGCGAAGCAAGCGAAAGAGCCCAAAGAGCAGATCTACCTGATCTCGCCCTTCGGCGGCGAAGCGCGGCAGTTGACCCAGGTGGAAACCGGCGTCACCGGCTTCGAATGGTCGCCCGACGGTCGCCGCATCGCCTTCACCGCGCCCGACCCCGAATCGACGGAACACAAGGCGCGCGAGGAAAAATACGGCGATTTCCGGATCATCGGCAACGACTATACGATGACGCACCTTTGGGTGATCGATCTGCGCGATCCGCAGGCGGAAAAGATGCCGGCCCCCGAACGAATCACTTCTGGCCAGGATTTCACCGTTGGCAGCTTCACCTGGTCGCCTGACGGCGCCCGGATCGCGTTCGACGCCGCCCGCGATCCCGCGCTCGCCGATCTGGGCACCGCTGACGTCTACGTGGTGACCTTGGCGGACAAATCGGTCAAGAAGCTCGTGAATGCCCCCGGCCCGGACACCCATCCCATCTGGTCTCCCGACGGCAGCCGAATCGCCTACTCGACCGCCAACGGCGACCCGCATTTCTTCTACACGAATCGGATGATCGCGGTGGTCCCCGCCGCAGGCGGCGCGCCCCAGGTGCTGACGAAAACGTTTGACGAGGATGCTTACCTCGCCAACTGGGGCCCGGACGGCATCTATTTCGGCGCGCTCCAGCGAACCTACTCGCATCTGTTCCTGCTGAATCCGCAAACGATGGTCATCGACCGGGTCACTTCGCCCGATTCGCTGCACGCCAACAGCTTCTCCTTTTCCCGGGATTTCAAGCGGGTGGCGTTGGTGATGGCGCCGGATAACAGCATGCCTGAGATCGCCGTTTCCGCGGTCGACTCCTTCGCGCCGACGACGCTCACCCGGATGAACGACCAGGGGAAGCCGTTCTTCGCCACCGAACGGGATCTGGTGGAATGGAAATCGGCCGACGGCACGCCGATCGAGGGCGTTCTGACCACGCCGGCCCATTTCGCCGCGTCGAAGAAATATCCGTTGCTGGTCGTCATTCACGGCGGCCCCACCGGCGTCAGTACGGCGGAGCTTCGTCCCGACCGGTATTATCCGATCGAGCAGTTCGTCGCCAAAGGCGCGCTGGTCCTCGAGCCGAATTACCGCGGCTCGGCGGGCTACGGCTCGAGATTCCGGGCGCTCAACGTGCGCAACCTGGGCGTGGGCGATTACGCCGACGTGATTTCGGGAGTGGATTCCCTGATTGCGAAAGGCTTCGTCGATCCGGCGCGAGTGGGGGCGATGGGCTGGAGCGAAGGAGGGTACATCTCCGCATTCATCACCGCGTCGAGCGATCGTTTCCGCGCGGTGTCGGTTGGTGCGGGGATTTCCGACTGGATGACCTATTACGTGAATACCGACATCACCCCGTTCACGCAGCAATACCTGCTGGCGACGCCTTGGAAGGACCCGGCCATCTATGCGAAGACGTCACCGATCACCTACGTCCTCCACGCCAGGACTCCGACGCTCATCCAGCAGGGCAGCATGGACGCCCGGGTGCCGGTGCCCGATTCCTTCGAGCTGCACCAGGCCTTGGTCGATCTGGGCGTGCCGGTGAAATTCGTGCTCTACACCGGGTTCGGCCACCCGATCACCAAGCCGAAACAGCAACGGGCGGTGATGCAGGAAAATCTCAACTGGTTCGGCCACTACATCTGGGGCGATCCTCTGCGCCCGGTGCAGTAGGGCGCCGGCGGCGGTGGACAAGCGCACAGGCAAAGCCTGTGCCACGCAGACCCTTAATCCGCGCTCAGGAATGCTCTGGCGGCGGGTGCCCAACGCAGTGAAAGGCTGAGCCTCATGCCTCGGGCGGAGCCAGGGCGGTGGACACAAGCCGAGCCGCAAAACAGGTGGTGGCGAACCTTGCACAAGTATTGGCGGGGTCCTTCGCTCCCGCACTGCGGGACGGGCTCAGGAAGACAAGGCCAGCCTGGGGGCAGCGTCCGTTGCGGGCGGCGGTGGGATTTGGTCTACGGCTGGGACTCGCGCAGCAGAACGACGTCCGCAGTGGTGTTGCTGCGAATGACGGCGAGCGCTTTGCCGTCCGGAGACCAGCCAAAATCGTCTATCTGATCCGAGGAGAAGTTCGTAATCTGGTGGCCGGGCGAGCCATCGAGCGGCTCGACCCAAAGATTGTCCACGCCGTTTACCCTCATTGGATAGGTGAGCCCCTTGCCGTCGGGAGTGAACTGCAATCGGCCTACGGCGCGGGAATCGAGTGCCAGATAATGCGCCGCTGGACTCGAGCCCGGCTCCAGGCTGACAAGACCGATTTTTTGTTGGATCGTTGATGTGCCCATCGCAAAGGTGAAGGCCAGCAGCTTCCCGTCGGGAGAGAAGGCCAAGTTTCCGGAGGGAAAAGCATGAGGAACCATGGTGCCCGGCGCTACCTCCGCCTTCCCGCCTTCCAAGGGAACCCGCATCAGCCGCTCCCCAGGGAGGTCCATGTAGTACACCCATTTTCCGTCGGGCGTGCAGCCAGGGAACATGTCGCGCTTGCCGGTCGTCAATCGCACCGGATCCGAGCCGTCGGCATTCGCGCGCCAGATGTTGATGCTGTTTCCACCTCCGCGGTAGAACCACATGAAGGCAAACGATCCGCCTCCGGCGCAAAGGGCCGGACCGCCCACCGAGGAATTTGGATCGCTGATCAAAGTCGTTTTCGCGCTGCCATCGGCTCCCACGCGCACGATCTTGCCGCCCTCGCCCAGCAGGAGTTGACCGTCTGCGGTCCAATCAAAGCTCCGGATATTCTGGTCCTGAGGCAAGGCCGAAGGCGGGTTGCTTGCCTGGCTGCCGGTGCCGGGCAAAAGATAAAGGAGGCGCGTCGTCTTTGCCTGGACCGTGGCCAGCGTTTTGTCGTCGCCCGAAAGCGTAAGCGCCTGATAGCTGTTGGTGTCTTTGGTCACCTGCTGGAATTCGCCGGCGGGGTACGAGACGAAACCAATCTGCGACCTATCGGTCTTGTTGGCGTAGCGGACCAGCAAACCGCGCCCGATCGAGAGCCAAGTGAGCTCGAGAGGGGCTCTGTCGCTGAACGTCGCCAGATTCGACGTCTTGGCGCTCGCCAGATCGAACAGGTCGATACCGCCCAGCGCGTTGCCCGGCTGCGCGACCGGATAGGCGATCCGCTTGCCGTCGGGCGACCAGGCGATTCCGCTGGCATTGGGTTCGAAATTCGTATCCGGTGTGATCCGCAGAATCTTTTCGTCGCTCCCGTCCGTGTTGGCCGCGAGCAGGCGCAACTTGCCGACTTCCGGATCGTTGTCGCGGAGGTAGGCCATCCGGCTGCCATCGGGGGAAAACGAGACGGCGGAATCGATGTCGGCTACGATCCGCTGCGGCTGGCCGCCCAGCACCGGCGCGCGATAGAGGTTGAAATCGCGCTCGACGTTGGATTGCGATTCCCGGAAATAGACGTAATTGCCATCGGGCGAAAACTCGAGGCTCGCGTAAGCCACCGCCGCCGGAGCAAGGATCTGGGTGTTGCTCGACGTGGGCACGTTGCGCAGCCACAGGCTCTGCTTTCCGCCATCGTTCTGCGCACTGAGGATGTACTTGCCGTCGGGAGAAATCGCCGCCAGCAGCGCCTGGCCGGTGGTGGTCACCTGGGAGATGGAGAAATTCTGGAACGGGACGGGGCCGCTCCGATGGAAAAACGAATAGACTCCATAGCCCGCCGCCGCCACCAGGATCACCACCACGATCGACGTCGCCGCCAAACCCCATTTGTGTTCACGCGCCACGGCGGCGACTGCCGAGCTGCCCGAGCCGGGTGCGGCGGGCCGGGCCGCAACCACCCCGGCCGCGGAAGAGGATTCGCCGGCGCTCGGCCCGGCCGCCGCCGGGGCAGCGGACATCGTCGCCGTACGGCTGGTATCGGTATCGCGCCGAAGCCGCTTCAGATCGGCCCGCAATTCCGCGGCGGTCTGGCAGCGCACTTCGCGGTCCTTTTCGAGCGCCTTCAGGATGATTTCTTCGAGCTTGGGCGGCAGCTCGGGATTCAGGCGCAGCGGCGGCGCCGGCGGCCGATTCAAGATGGCGTCGTGAAGGATCGCGGTCGTGTTCCCAGAGAACGGCTGGCGGCCGGTGGCCATTTCGTAAAGCACGGCGCCAAAACTGAACAAGTCGGTACGCGGATCGAGCTCCTCGCCGCGGGCCTGCTCCGGCGACATGTAGGCGACGGTGCCCATCGCCACGCCGGGGCTGGTGAGCTGTTCGGCAACGGCGTCGAGCGTCACCTGCGCGCTGGTTGCCGGCGCGGCGCCGGGCGGGTTCCGTTCGAGGATTTTGGCGAGGCCGAAATCCAGTATCTTGGCCTGGCCGCGGCGGGTGATGAAGATATTGGCGGGCTTGATGTCGCGATGGATGATGCCGTGGGAATGAGCGGCATCGAGCGCGTCGGCAATCTCGATACCCCACTCGAGAACCGAATCGAGCGGCAGCGGCTTGTCCTCGATGCGATGCTTCAGCGTATGCCCGTCGAGAAACTGCATGACGAGGAACGGCTGGCCCTGGTAGTCGCCGATTTCGTAGATGGTGCAGATGTTGGGATGGTCGAGCGCGGAAGCGGCCCGCGCTTCGCGCTCGAACCGCTCGAGCGTTTGCGGGTCCCTGGCGGTCGCTTCAGGCAGGAATTTCAGCGCGACGAACCGGCCCAGGCGGGTGTCCTCGGCCTTGTAGACAACGCCCATCCCCCCGCCGCCCAGCTTCTCGACGATCCGGTAGTGGCCAACCTTGCGGCCGATCGGGGACTGCTCCTCGCCCATGGGCTTGCATCTTAGGGGGCGCGCCAACCGGAGTCAATCGAAGGCAGGCTGCGGCGCGCGGGGCAGGCGGGCGTCAGGGACGGAAGCCTGGATTTCGGTAAACGATTCTTCCCCCAACCATCGTCATCAGGACGGTCAGGCGCGGAATCTGCTCCGCCGGGCAGGTCATGATATCGCCCGAAAGGACCACCAGATCGGCGTACTTGCCGGGCTCGAGCGAGCCTTCGCGGTCCTCGGTGAAATCCAGATAGGCGTTGCCCATCGTGCTCGCCCGCAGCGCTTCCTGGCGGCTGATGCGCTGGTCGGCGCCGAACACGCCGCCGCTGATCGTATCGCGAGTCACGAAGTGATAGATCACCAGCAGCGGCTCGTAGGGAATCACCGGTGAATCGGTTCCCGCGGCCAGCCTCACCTGGTGGTCGAGGTAGGAGCGCATGGGAGTGACGAATTCGGCGCGCTCGGCGCCCCAGTACCGCTTGAGGCTGGGGCCCGCCAGGTAGAGGTGGTCCTGCGCGGAAACCACCAGTCCCAGGCGATTGATGCGGGCGTAGTCGCCGGGGTCGGGGACAAAGGCGTGCTCGATCGACCAGCGATGGCCGACGATGGATTTCTCGCGATTAGCGGCTTCGTAGGCGTCGAGCACTTCGCCGATGGCGGCATCGCCCACGGCGTGGGTAGCCACGCGGAATCCTTGCCGGTTGGCTTCCTCGACCATCGGGGTGTATACCGCCGGCTTCACCACGTTCAACCCGAAATAGGTCCCGTGCTTGCCGTACGGCTCGGCGTACGGCTGCTTCATCCAGCCGCCTTCGAAGCCCCCATCGACCAGCATCTTCACGCCCCACAGCCGCACCCAGTCGTCGCCTTCCATCGGCTGCACGTGCCAGGAGAGAATCGTGTCGCGCACGTTTTCCGCCGTGCGCGAGCCGAACAGACCGGCCAGGAAATTTACCCGCAGTGTCAGCAAGCCGCGCCGCTGCATCTCTTGCAGCATCCGGTAATCCTCGATTGGCGCGCCGGGATGGCGAACGCCGGTGAGCCCGGCCGCATTCAATTTCTGGTACTCCGCCACCCGGGCGCGGATGCGCGCCTCCATGTCCTCGGGCGGCGGGGGCGGCAGATGAACGAGTTGTTTGGCGGAATCGACCAGTTCCCCGTTCAAGCGCCCGTCGGGGTAGCGGGAGACGGCTCCTCCGGAGGGCGTCGGCGTGCTCGGCGTGATGTTCCACTTCGCCAGGGCGGCGCTGTTGAGCACGTACTCGTGCCCGCCGCGAACCACCACGACCGGGGTATGCGGCGCGATTTTGTCCAAATCGTCCCGGAGTGGCAGGCGCTGCTCCTTCAGCTGGTCTTCATGCCAATCGGAATTGGTGATGACGATTTCGCCCGCCTTCGCCTGCCGCACTCGCGCGCTGATGGCGTCGAGCAACTTCTGCATCGTGCGCGCCTTCGATAGGTCGACTCCGGGTCCGCCGCCCGCCGCATGGAGATGGTCGTCCTCGAGGCCGGGAATCACCGTGCGCCCGCGCAGGTCGATCCGGCGTGTGTGCGGACCGGTGAATCGCCGCATGGCTTTGTTGTCGCCTGCGGCCAGGATTCTGTCGCCGGCGACGGCCAGCGCCTGGGCGTAGCTGAAATTGCGATCGACGGTAACGATCCTCCCGTTGTAGAGAATCGTATCGGCGATTCGCCGCGCCGGCGCGGCGCCAAGCGGCCCGAGGCCCGCCACGGCGGCCAGCGCCGCCGCACCCGCAGCCGCCAGGATTCCTTGCCGCCACGCCTTCCTTTTGTTCCTCGTGGTTTCGGTTTTCATCGCCGGCACACTCTCCAAACGGATTCTTCAATCGCAGGCCGGGCACGGGAAGGGAGGGTCACCCCGGCGCTCGGGAAAGCGAAAGGGTGCGCTTGGCCGGCGCCATGTTAGGCGGCGGTTGGGGTCAAGTCAACGCGCGGCACCGCCGACCGGCCGATTATCGGCGGGCGGGGAAAGAGGTGCGGGCCGGGTGCAGCTCGCGTTGACTTCGCCGGCGGGCGCGGACTAGCATGAGGGCTTTCACCGAACCCAAACGCGATGGTCGGTAAAACCGTCTCACACTACCGGGTGCTGGATAGACTTGGCGGAGGCGGCATGGGCGTGGTGTTCAAGGCGCTGGACACCCGCCTGGGCCGTCAAGTGGCGCTGAAGTTCCTTCCTGACGAGTTGGCGCGGGACCCCCTGGCTATCGAACGCATGCAGCGCGAGGCTCGGGCGGCCAGCTCCCTGAACCACCCGAGCATCTGCACGATCTACGACATCGACGAGCATGACGGCCGGCCGTTCATCGCTATGGAGCTGCTCGAGGGCGAAACGCTCAAACACCACATCAACGGCCGGCCGCTTCCTCTGGAGGAAATCCTGAATTTCGGCATTCAGACCGCCGAAGCGCTGGCCGCCGCCCACACCAAGGGGATCATCCATCGCGACATCAAACCCGCCAACATCTTCATCACCCGCGGCGGACAGGTGAAAGTTCTCGATTTCGGCCTGGCAAAGGTGACCGCCGGGCGGAAATTCGAGGGAGCGGCGGGGGTATCGGCGATGGCGACCGCGGGGTTCGAGGAGTACCTCACCAGTCCGGGAACGTCGCTGGGCACGGTGGCTTACATGTCGCCGGAACAGGCGCGGGGGGAGGAGCTGGACACCCGCACCGACCTGTTTTCGCTGGGCGTGGTGCTGTATGAAATGGCGACCGGCGAGCTGCCGTTTACCGGGAATTCGCCGGCGGTGATTTTCGAAGCGATTCTGAACCGGGAGCCGGCGGCGCGGCTGAATCCAGCGTTGCCGAAGGAACTCGATCAGGTGATCGGGCGAGCGCTGGAGAAGACCGCGGTAGCGCGCTACGCCAGCGCGGCGGCGATGGCCGAAGACCTCAAGCGCATACGCCGCCAGGGCGAAGCGCGGGCGTCGTCGGCGTCGTCAGCGGCGGTGCCGGTGGCAGCCGAGGAAAAATCCGTCGCGGTGCTCTATTTCGAAAACCTGAGCGGGGTGAAGGACGACGAGTACTTCCGCGACGGCATGACCGAAGACCTGATCACCGAGCTGATGAAGATCGCCGGATTGCGCGTGCTCTCGCGTTCGGCGGTGCTCCCATTCCGAGACAAATCGATGGCTGTCGCCGAAATCGGCCGCCAGCTGAACACCGCCTACGTGCTCGAAGGCAGCATCCGCCGCGCCGGCGCGCGGCTGAGGGTAAACGCGCAATTGGTGGACACGCGCGCCGGGCACGGGCTGTGGGGCGAGCGCTACGACCGCCAGATGGAAGACGTGTTCGCCATCCAGGACGAAATCGTGCAGAGCATCGCCAAGGCGCTGCGGGTGATGCTGTCCGACCAGGACAAGCGGGCGTTCGGGAAAGTGCAGACGGCGAGCGTGAAGGCCTACGATTATTACCTGCGCGGCCGGCAATTCTTCCACCAGTTCCGCCGCCGCGGCTACGACTACGCCCGGCAGATGTTTCAGCGCGCCATCGAAATCGACCCCACCTATGCTCGCGCCCACGCCGGCGTCGCCTATTGCCACTGCTACCTTTATATGTATTGGGAAGCGACGGCGGCGAATCTGCGGGAGGCGGAAACCGCCAGTCGCCGCGCGCTCGAGCTCGATCCGCAACTGGCGGAAGGACATGTCGCCCGCGGGCTGGCCGTCTCGCTCAGCAAGCAGTTCGACGAGGGGCGCATCGAATTCGAAACCGCCCTGCGGCTGGATCCCAAACTGTTCGAAGGCTATTACTTTTACGCCCGAGCCTGCTTCCAGGAAGGCAAGCTCGAGGACGCGGCGCGGCTGTTCGAGCTAGCTTGCGAGGTGAATCCCGACGACTATCAGGCGCCGTCGCTGCTGGGAATGGTTTACAGCGGGCTGGGGCGAACCGCCGACGCCGACCGCGCCTACCGACAGTCCGCCCGCGCCGCCGAAAAGCACCTAGAACTGCATCCCGACGACGCCCGCGGCCTGTATCTGGGCGCCACCGCGTGGTCGCGCATCGGCGAGCACAAGCGCGCGCTGGAGTGGGCGGGCGCAGCCATGGCCATCGATCCGGAGGACTGCGGCGTTCTCTACAACGTCGCCTGCCTCTACTCCCTCGAAGGGCGAATCGAGGAAGCCATCGATTGCCTGGAGCGCGCGATGTGGCACGGCCACTGGTACCGGCGGTGGGCGGCGAACGATCCCGACCTCAACAACCTCCGCGACAAGCCTCGCTTTCAAGAGCTGCTCAAGCCTGCCTAGGCGAAGCTCCAGGGCGGCGAGCCCTCTACTTCCGGCAGGCGGCCAGGCAGCTTCAACACTGCCGCAGTCCGGGCCCTTGCAAGCGCGTGCAAGGGACTCGGTGCTCCCCAGTGTCTCGAGGGCGGCGCTGGCCGGCGGCTCAACTGGAGGTCAGGTTAGCCGACGCCGACGAGAACGCGTCGCTGATGGCGCTGCCCAGGCTCTTCATCGCCACAACTGCGCCGAGCGCGACGAGTACTACCAGCAGCGCATATTCGACCAGGTCCTGGCCTTGTTCTTCCTGCCACAGCCGATGCAGCAAGTTCTTCATCGATCCTCCTGCACTCGCTTGCCGGTGCAGCCCTGCTGCACCCTAGCTGGAGGCTAACAGGAGTAGAGAGCCCTGCCGATGCATCGTTGGTGCTATGACCGAAATACTGTGCCGATTCGAATCGAGCAGAGCCGCTGAACCCGGCTGCTCCAAATGGAAACGACCCGGCCTTGGTCGTGTCTGCGAAGGCTGGGTCGAACCCGATGATGCTGTTGTTACCGCTCTGCCCCGCGTCGCCGGAGCGGCCCAGCTCACCCGAGGGCTCCCGGCCCTCCCGTGTCGCCGAGTGCGCCCAGGCGAGGCCCTAGCTGTTCGAGGTGAGGTTGGCCGACGCGTTCGCAAACGCGTCGCTGATGGCGCTGGCCAGGCTCTTCATCGCCACAACCGCGCCGAGCGCGACGAGAACCACCAGCAGCGCATATTCGACCAGGTCCTGGGCTTGCTCTTCCTTCCACAACCGGATCAGTAAGGTTTTCACTCCTCCTCCTGGCTTCTGCTTCGCGGCCCGTTCGCGAGTCGCAAGGCAAGCGTAGCAGCAGCCGGCCAGCCCGACGATCCATCCTCCGCGCTACAACGGAAATACTGTTCTCTTCCGAACCCTGGTACTGCGCCAAGCTTGGCCAGCCGCCGTCCGATGCTTCGGGCGGCCGCATCGTGCGTGAGTTTCTGAAGGGGGGATGGCGCGCGATCGCGCGGATTGCCGCCAAGATCGAGCCGAAACCCGGCGCCGCTTTCCGAACTGCAGGATTTCCAAGGCTTGATTGTCAGAACCGAACCCGGCGGGGTATGCTCGCGCGCGACGCGCTCGCTGCCCTGTGGGGCGGGGTCCATGTCAGGGCTGTGGATTTCCCGTCCCGACCGGGGACAGGTAGTGCTCGTTCCGCCGATGACCGCCATCGCCGACAGCTCGATCCCTCCGACCGAGCCCACCATCGCCGCCGACGGACTGACCTCGGAGGAAGCGGCCCGGCTCATCTCCCGGTACGGGCCGAACGACCCGGCCCCGGTCAAACGCGGCACCGCCGTGCTCGAGCTACTCGTCTTGTTCCTGAATCCGCTCGTCATCATCCTCATGGTTGCAAGCGTCGTTTCCTTTCTGCTTGGCGACGCGGTCGACGCCGGCATCATCCTGCTGATGGTCCTGCTGGGCGTCGCCATCAATTTCGTGCAAACCTACCGCTCCCAGCGGGCCATCGAGCAGCTGCGCGAGAAAGTGACTCCCACCGCGACGGTCCTGCGCGACGGCGCGTGGAAAGAGATCAAGCGGCATGAAGTGGTGCCCGGCGATGTGGTCAGGGTTTCCGCCGGCGATTTGATTCCCGCCGACGGCAAGCTGGTGGCATCGCGCGACCTCTACGTCCAGCAAGCGGCGTTGACCGGAGAATCGCTGCCCTCGGAAAAGGACGCACGGGCGGCGGTGAGCGAAGGCGCCGGAACCCCTGAATCGCCGAATCTGGTTTTCCTGGGAACATCGGTAGTGAGCGGAACCGGGACCGCGGTGATCTTCGCCACCGGTCCCCGCACCGCTTTCGGCGAGGTGGCCGAGCGGCTCGTGGGGCGGCCGGAAGAAACTGAGTTCGAGCGCTCCATGCGGCGCTTTGGCTGGCTTATCATGCGCGCCGTCTTCTTCCTCGTCCTCTTCATCGTGATCGTGCGGGTGGCGCTGCACAAAGACGCGTTTGAATCCTTCGTCTTCGCGGTGGCGCTCGCCGTGGGACTGACGCCCGAATTTCTTCCGATGATCACCTCGGTCACGTTCGCCCGGGGCGCGGTGCGCATGGCCAAGGATCAAGTGGTCGTCAAGCACCTGCCCGCCATTCAGAATTTCGGCACGATTGACGTCTTCTGCAGCGACAAGACCGGCACGCTCACCACCGGAGAGATGATTCTCAGCTCCTCCCTGGACGCCTTCGGGGAGCGTTCGGATCGGCCGCTCCATCTGGCTTATCTCAACAGCTCGTTTGAAACCGGCATCCGCAGTCCGCTCGACGTCGCCATCTTGAGCCAGCGGCCATCGGACGCCGGCGCCTATCTGAAGTGCGACGAGATCCCTTTCGATTTCGAGCGCCGCCGGCTATCGATTGTCGTCGAAGAGCGGGACGCGGGAGCGGGCAGCCGGCAGCTCATCAGCAAGGGCGCACCCGAGGGAATCCTCGAACTTTGCGAGTCTTACGAGAGCGGCGGGCGGGCGCTGGCGCTCGATTCCGCCGCGCGCCAGCGCTGCCGCGACACCTTCGAGCGGTTGAGCGGGCAGGGATTTCGCGTTCTCGCCGTCGCCTGGCGCGATGCCGGCGCCCAATCCGCTTTCGCTCCCGCCGATGAACGCTCGCTCGTGCTTGCCGGCTACCTCGCCTTCGCCGACCCTCCCAGTCCCGACGCCGGCGCGTCGGTCGCGGCAATGAAGCGCGACGGCGTAGAGGTGAAAATCCTCACCGGAGACAACGAGCTGGTGGCGCGGCACGTATGCGAGCAGGTCGGCCTGCCCAATCCCGCCATCCTGCTGGGCGAGGAACTCGAACGCACCACCGACACCGCTCTGCAGCACCTGGCCGAGCAAACCACCGTCTTCGCCCGCGTCTCTCCGATGCAGAAGCACCGCATCATCCACGCCTTGAAGACCCGGGGTCACGTGGTCGGTTACATGGGCGATGGCATCAACGACGCTCCCTCGTTGCACGCCGCCGACGTCGGCATTTCCGTGGCGACGGCCGTCGACGTGGCTCGCGAGGCGGCCGACATCATTCTGCTCAAGCCCGGCCTCCAGATCCTGCACAAGGGCATCATCGAAGGGCGAAGGGCGTCGGCAAACGTCTTGAAATATCTGCTGATGGGCACCAGCTCCAATTTCGGCAATATGTTCAGCATGGCGGGCGCTTCCGTCTTCCTTCCCTTTCTTCCGATGCTCCCCACTCAAATCCTTCTCAATAATTTCCTTTACGACACCGCCCAGATCACCATTCCCTCCGACAACGTCGATCCGCAGTACATCGGCGCCCCGCGCCGCTGGAACATGACCTTGATCCGCAACTTCATGATTTTCATCGGGCCGATCAGCTCGATCTACGACTTCCTGACGTTTTACGTTCTGCTGCACTTCTTCCATGCCGCCCCGCCGGAATTTCACGCCGGCTGGTTCGTCGAATCCCTGGCAACGCAAACTCTGGTCCTCTTCGTGATTCGCACCATGGGCAATCCGTTCAAGAGCCGCCCCAGCCTGCCGCTGGCCGCCACGACGATTCTGATCGTGGCGCTCGGCGCCTGGATTCCCTATTCTCCCGTGGCCCGCGTTCTCGGCTTCACCGCCCTTCCCGGGCCGTTTTTCACTTTCCTCGCGGTTTCGACTCTCACCTACCTCGCCCTGGTGGAACTGGCTAAGCGCCTGCTTTTCGCTCGCACCGCCATCTAGAGGAGGCTCGTCCATGGCTGGATACTCGGGCACGCCGCTCGTCAACAAATTGGGAATCAAAGAGGGTCACCGAGTGGCGTTTCTGGACGAGCCCCCGCATTACCGCCGCGCGCTCGGTCAATTGCCTCGTGGCGTCCTGTGCCTCAGCCGCTTCGCGGGCAAATTCGACCTGATCCAGCTCTTCACGACCGCCGCCTCCCAGCTTGAGCGGGGCTTCGCCAGGGCGCGAAAGCATCTGGATTCAAACGGCGCCCTCTTGGTCAGTTGGCCGAAACGGTCGTCGGGGGTGAGTACCGAACTCGATGAGAATGCCGTTCGTCGAATCGGCCTGGCGCTCGGCCTGGTGGACGTCAAGGTGTGCGCCGTCGATCACACGTGGTCGGGGCTGAAATTCGTCCGTCGTCTGAACGATCGCGTCCCACGGTAGCGCCGCGCGCCATCATCGGTCCGGGGCAGCCCCGGCCATTTCCTTCCGCCAGAATTCATCGAGCCTGCGGGCTATCAGATCGCGAACCATACGAAACGCCGCCAGCCGATCCTCTTCGCTCCCCTCGGCGGCCGAAGGATCGGGCAGGTCCCAGTGGAGCGATTTCGCGCTCGTCGGAAACACCGGACACGCTTCGGCGGCCTGGCTGCAAAGCGTGATTGCGTAATCCGGATTCGGCGGCGCCTCGGCAAGCGTTTTCGACCGCTGGCGGGAAATGTCGATCCGGATTTCCGCCATTGCTTTCACCGCCAGCGGATGCATCGCGCGAGCCTCGGTGCCCGCGCTCCACACTTCGACGTCGCTCCCGTGTTCGCGCGCCAGGGCGCGGGCCAGTCCTTCGGCCATCTGGCTGCGGGCGCTGTTGTGCGTACACAAGAACAGAACGGATTTCGGCATGCCTTCCGCTTCCCTGCTTCTGTTTACCCTAATCACCGGCTTCGGCAAGCGTCAAGCCGACGACGACGGACACGCTCCATCGTTCAGGTTGGCTGTCGCCATCCCCCCAAGCCCTCCTGTGGTAACGTGTTCTAGCGGCGTGCGGAAGTGGCGGAACTGGCAGACGCTCAGGACTTAGGATCCTGTGGCCGAAAGGCCTTGTGGGTTCGACTCCCACCTTCCGCACCAACTTTTCCGCCAGGAAAAGTCGTCCCGAGCGCGGCCCGATGAAATCGGGACGAGCCGAGGGACAGTTTGGCGGCCAGGAGAGGTTGTCCGAAACGAGGCCGCCACGGCGGCCGAGTCGAAGGGCCTTACGACGCCACCTGGAGGATTCCTCATCCCCCCACTGCCGATGATGCTTCGGGCAGAAGCACTTGCTCGGTCCATCGGCGTCAGAGATTGACCAGGAGCCCCCCCCCGCGCACCTGCGAATTCACCCATCGGCAACCGTGGCCGACGGGCGCCTTTTGCTCGCGCGGCGGCGTAAGGCATCATAGTCTGACCGTGGCATCGGTTCATGCCCAATCCGCCGCTCCGGAAACGGCAACAGCGCCCAGTTCGCGCTGGACGAGCGGCCCGGCCGTCGTCGCCTATCTGGCGCTCGGCACGCTGGCGTTGCATCTGGTCACCGCCGGCCGCTACGACTATTTTCGCGACGAACTCTATTACATCGCTTGCAGCAAGCATCTGGCCTTCGGCTATGTTGACCAGCCGCCGCTGGTGGTGCTGGTCGTCTGGCTGACCCGTCACCTGCTGGGCTCGTCTCTCGAAGCGCTGCGGCTGCCGGCGGGGGTGGCTGGCGCGGCGCTGGTGTGGCTGACGGGCCGCCTCGCGCGGGACCTGGGCGGAACCCGCTTCGCGCAGGTGCTGGCGGCGATTTGCGTCATCGTCGCCCCGGTTTACCTGGTGCTGCATTATCTGATGACGATGAATGCCTTCGAGCCGCTGCTCTGGGCCGCGTGCTCGTGGCTGGTGATTCGCATCATCCAGACCGGCGAGGGACGCCTGTGGCTTTGGTTTGGCGCGCTGGCGGGGATCGGGCTCGAGAACAAGTACTCGATCGCCGTTTTCCTGCTGGGCATCGTCGTCGGGTTGCTGGCGGGAGGCGAGCGGCGCCAGTTTCGTTCGGAGTGGATTTGGCTGGGCGGCGCGCTGGCCCTGCTGATTTTCCTGCCGAATCTGGTGTGGGAAGTGGCGAACGGCTGGCCGTTCCTGCAATTGATGCACAACATTCGCGCCAGCGGACGCGACCTATGGCCGGGCACGTTCGGGTTCTTCGTGCAGCAGTGGATTTTGATGAACCTGCTGGCGGCGCCGGTGTGGCTGGCGGGCCTGTGGTATTTCTTCTACACGCCGGAGGGGCGGCCCTACCGGGCGCTGGGCTGGGGGGTCGTCGTCGTGTACGTCGCCTTCTTCGTTCTCCATGGGAAGTCATACTACGTGGTGCCGGTTTATCCGACGCTGTTTGCCGGCGGCGCGGTGGTTTGGGATCGCTACGTCGACCGAACCCGGCGGGTATGGCTGCGGCCCGCGGCGGTCGCCCTGCTAGCCGTCGCCGGTGCGCTTTTCCTGCCAATGGTCCTTCCGGTGCTGCCGTTGCCGGCGACCGCGCGCTACATCGCCGCGTTCCCGGTGAAACCGGCAGCCACCGAACGCAGCCATCTCGCCGCGGCACTCCCGCAATATTTCGCCGACCAGTTCGGCTGGCGGGAGATGACGGCGGCGGCGGCGAGCGCTTACTGGAGCCTTCCCGCCGCCGACCGCGCTCGAGCCGCCATCATCGGCAACGACTACGGCCAATCGGCGGCCATCGATTTCTTCGGCCTCACCTACGGTTTGCCGCCGGCCATCGGCGTTCATCAGAATTACTGGCTCTGGGGCCCGGGCAAGGCCACCGGGGAGGTGCTGATCGTGCTGGGCGACAGCTACGAAGGCTTGTCGTCGAAATGCGATCACGTCGCCGTCGGCGCTTACTACGACAATCCCTATGGACTCGAGCACGATCCGGTGCTCATCTGCTACGGGCTGGGGGCGGATCTCCACGAGTGGTGGCCGCAGCTCAAGAAGTGGGATTGAACCTGCCGGCGGCAGCGCGCTTCTCCAGGGGCGCTTCTCCCAGGCCACGTTGTCCGCTGGACTGCGGAAACGCGCAGGAATGCGCCCCGTTTCCCAGGCAGCCCTCCGCCTCCCCGCAGGATTTATTGGTGGCAACCAAACCGGCGCCGAGCGAGGCGCCGGCAGCGCCGGCCGTTTCCCCTTCCCCCGTCGTCCACCGCACCGCTCGCCTTGACCGAGCGCCGGAGCCTCCCCTATGATGAGTTTTACCCTCCGCGGAACCGCTCTCCCCGGTTTTTGAAACTCGGTGTTTCGGTTGCGCGTTCCACTCCGGGATTAGCATGGCCGACGCGACCTGCTGGAAGGAAATCGAACTCGAAATTCCCGCCGACAAGGTGCAGGCGGAAATCGAGAAAGTGGCCAAGGATCTGGCGCGGGTGGCCCGCATTCCGGGCTTCCGTCCGGGCAAGGCCCCGCTCGCACTGATCCGCCGCCGCTTCGCCAACGACATCAAGAGCGAGGTGCTGCAATCGCTGGTGCCCGAGCGGCTCGAGCAGGCGCTCGAGGAAGCTAAGCTCGTTCCCGTCACCCGCCCGCAGGTCGAGAGCGTGGATTTCGCCGAAAGCGGCCCGGTGAAGTTCAAAGCGCGGTTCGAAGTGCTGCCGGAATTCGAGCTGGGCGATTACCGGAACCTCGAAGTGGAAGTGGACTCGACCGAAGTCACCGACGCCGACGTCGAGGCAGGGATCGGGGAGCTGCGGGAGCACGCCGCCAGTTTCATTCCGGTCGAGGACCGGCCCATTCAGGACGGCGATTTCGCGGTGCTGAAGATGGTTGGCACGCCGGCGGGGGGTGCGGGCGAACCGGTGCGCAAGGACAACGCCCTGTGTCACGTCGGCGCCGAGGAAACCGTTCCCGCCTTCACGGAGAATCTGCGCGGCGCGCGCGCCGGCGAGCAACGCCGCTTCGAGCTCCGCTATCCCGACGATTATCCCGAGCGGAAACTGGCGGGCAAGACGTTCCACTTCGCCGTTGACGTGGTCGCCGTCAAGGAGCGGAAGCTGCCGGAATTGAACGACGATTTCGCCAAGGAAACCGGCCAGGCGGGCACGCTCGAGGAGCTCAAGGTGAGCGTGCGCCGGAAGCTGGAAGCGGCGGCGGAGGAGCGACAGAAGGAGCAGACCGAGGCCAAGATCGTCGACTTGCTGGTCGGCCGGCACCCGATTCCGGTGCCCGAGGCGATGGTGGAACGGCAGATGGACGCGCGGCTGGAACGCGCGGTGCGGCGGCTGATCGCGCAGGGGATGGACCCGCGGTCGATGAACGTGAACTGGGCGGGGCTGCGGCGCGGGCAGCGGGAACGGGCCGAGGGCGACGTGCGGGCGGAACTAGTACTGGACCGGATTGCCACTGCGGAAAAGATCGAGGTGAGCGACGAGGAACTGGAACGCGAATTGCAAACGGTGGCGGAGAGGAGTGGCGAAAACGTCGCAGCCATTCGCGCTCGCTTGACAAGGGAGGGAGCGGTCGATACGATGAAATCGAAGTTGCGCAGCGAGAAAACCTTGGATTGGCTCCGCCAGCAAGCCCGGATCCGCGTGACACCCCGAAGCCGGTGAACGCGACACTCCGCAACTGTTTTCGAATCCAGCCATGAAACATTCCGGCGACGGCGAGTTTCAGGGGACGACTCTTGTTCCCATGGTGGTCGAGCAGACCAACCGGGGCGAGCGTGCCTACGACATCTATTCGCGCCTGCTGCGCGACAACATCATCTTCATCGGCACGCCGATCGACGACCACGTGGCCAACCTGGTGACGGCGCAATTGCTCTTCCTGGCCGCCGAGGACCCGGAGAAGGACATCTCGCTCTATATCAATTCCCCGGGCGGGGTGATCACCGCCGGCATGGCCATCTACGACACGATGCAGTTCGTCCGGCCCGACGTGGTCACCATCTGCGTCGGCCAGGCGGCTTCGATTGCGGCGGTGCTCCTGGCCGCCGGCGCCAGCAAGAAGAGGTTCTGCCTGCCGCACGCCCGGGTGCTGATCCATCAGCCCTGGCTGTCGGGCGTGGCCGGCCAGGCCACTGACATCGACATCACCGCGAAGGAAATCCTCCGCATGCGGGCGGTGCTGGCGCAGATTCTGGCCAAGCACAGCGGCCAGCCGCTGGAAAAGATCGACCGCGACACCGAGCGGGACTTCATCATGTCGGCCGAGCAGGCGAAGGAGTACGGCATCGTCGATGAAATCATCACCAGGCATCCCTGAGGCCGTTCCTATCGGTTACCTCGCGCCGGCCATTCGGCGCCTGTGGGCGGGCGGGCGGCGGCCTACAATAGAGAGAACCGAATCGAGGGGGGAAACGCGGGGCCGGAGGCGCCACCAACCGTGAGGAAAACCGGCGAAGACATGCTGCGCTGCTCCTTCTGCCACAAGACGCAGGAGCAGGTGGACAAGCTGATCAGTTCGCCCTCGGACACCGCCCGGGCCTACATCTGCAACGAGTGCGTGCGGGTTTGCCAGCAGATTCTCGACGAAGAAAAGCGCGAGCAGGCTCCCGCCGCCGCGCCCGCCACCGCCGCCGGGCGCCGCCCGCCGCGCCCGCCGGAAATCAACCAGTACCTGGAAGACTACGTGATCGGCCAGGAGAAGACGAAGAAGAAGCTGGCGGTCGCCGTCTACAATCATTACAAGCGCATCCACCTGAACCGGCAGCCGAGCGATATCGAGGTGGCCAAGTCCAATATCCTGCTGATCGGGCCGACCGGCACGGGGAAGACGCTGCTGGCCCAGACGCTTTCCCGGATGCTCGAGGTGCCGTTCGCCATCGTCGACGCCACCACCCTCACCGAAGCCGGCTACGTGGGCGAGGACGTAGAAAACATCATCCTGAAGCTGCTGCAAAACGCCGATTGGGACGTGGCCCGCTGCCAGCAGGGCATCATCTACATCGACGAGATCGACAAGATCGCCAAGAAGGACGAGAGCCCGTCGATCACCCGGGACGTGAGCGGCGAGGGGGTGCAGCAGGCTCTGCTGAAGATTCTCGAGGGCACCACCGCGAACGTTCCTCCCCAGGGCGGCCGCAAGCACCCTTACCAAGAGTTCATCCCCGTCGACACCACCAACGTGCTGTTCATCTGCGGCGGGGCGTTCGTCGGGCTGGAAAAGATCATCGAGCGAAGAATCGGCCAGCGATCGGTGGGCTTCCACACCACCGGCGAACCGGCCACCGCGTCGCGCCGGAATTTCGGCTTGCTCGACCGGGTGCAGCCGGTGGACCTGATCCATTACGGGCTGATTCCGGAGTTCGTCGGGAGGCTGCCGGTGGTGGGTGTGCTCGAGGACCTGGACAAGCAGGCGCTGATCCGGATCCTGCGGGAACCGAAAAACGCCCTGGTGCGTCAATACCAGAAACTGTTCGAGTTCGAAGGTGTGCGGCTGGAATTCACCGATGACGCCCTCGAGACGGTGGCCGAGCTGGCCCAGCAGCGCAAGGTGGGCGCCCGGGGGCTGCGGATGATCCTCGAAGACTTGATGCTCGACCTGATGTACCACCTGCCTTCGCAGCGCCGGATTCGCGAGCTGGTGGTGACCAGCGAAATGGTGCGAACGCAGCAAATCAACTGGGCCCTGTTCGAAAAGGCCGGCTAAGGGACACCAACCGATGTTCAACCGGGAGAAAGGCGAATCCAAGCGGGTGCCGATGATGCCGGTGCGGGAAATCGTTATTTTCCCGCAGGTGATGACGCCGTTCATCGTCGGCCGCGAGGCGTCGGTGCGCGCCCTGGAAGAGGCGCTGGCCGGCGACAAGCGGATTTTCCTCGCCACCCAGCACGACGCCTCGGTGGACGACCCGAAACCCAACGAGATCTATCAGGTGGGCACGCTCGCCCGGATCGTGCAGAGCGTTCGCCTGCCCGACGGCAACATCCGGGTGCTGGTGGAGGGCACCGAGCGGGCCAAGGTGCTGCAGCTCACCAACGAAGAGGGCTTCTTCCGCGCCACCGTGCGAGTGGTGCAAAGCAAAACCGAGGTGACTCCGCAAATCGAGCAGGCCACCCGGCGCGTCACCGCGCTCTTCGAGCAGTACGTGAAGCTCGCCCAGAGCCTGAATTACGACAGCGTAGTGGCTTCGGTTCGCACCGAGGACCCCGACCGGCTGGCGGACAGCATCGCCTGGAACATCCAGGTGTCGATGGAGGAGAAGCAGGAACTGCTCGAAATCTTCGATCCCGGCGAGCGGCTCAGCCGGCTGGCGCAGATGCTCGAAGTGGAAATCGAGAAATTGAACGTGGACCGCACCATCAACAACCGGGTGAAGCGGCAGATGGAGCGGGCGCAGAAAGAGTATTACCTGAACGAAAAGCTGAAGGCCATCCAGAAGGAACTGGGGCGGAACGAGGCCGCCGAAATCGAGCAGCTGCGCAAACGGATCGAAGCGGCGGGGATGACCAAGGATGCCAAGGAGAAAGCGATCCAGGAATTGAAGCGGCTGGAGGCGATGCCGCCGATGTCCGCCGAATCCACCGTGTCGCGCAGCTACCTGGATTGGCTGCTGGCGGTTCCGTGGAAGAAACGGTCGCGCGAGATCCGCGACATCGGCGCCGCCGAGCGGATTCTGAACGAGGACCATTACGGGCTGGAAAAGATCAAGGAACGCATTCTCGAATACCTGGCGGTGCGGCAGTTGGTGAAGAACCCGAAGGGATCGATCCTGTGCTTCCTCGGGGCGCCGGGAGTGGGGAAAACATCGCTGGCGATGTCGATTGGGCGGGCTACCGGCAGGAAATTCGTTCGGCTGTCGCTGGGCGGAGTGCGCGACGAAGCGGAGGTCCGCGGCCATCGCCGCACCTACATCGGCGCCCTTCCCGGCCAGATTCTCCAGATGATGCGCAAAGCCGGAGTCACCAACCCGGTGTTCGTGCTCGACGAGGTTGATAAGATGTCGATGGACTTCCGCGGCGACCCGTCGGCGGCGCTGATGGAAGTGCTCGATCCCGAGCTGAATCACTCCTTCGTCGATCATTACCTCGACGTCGAATACGACCTTTCCAAAGTCATGTTCATCTGCACCGCCAACGTGCTCCACACCATTCCCCAGCCGCTCCAGGACCGGATGGAAGTGCTGCGCCTGCCCGGCTACACCGAGCGCGAAAAACTGGAAATCGCCCGCCGGTTCCTGGTGAAGAAGCAGCGGGAGGCCTGCGGCCTCCAGGACGGGAATCTCGATTTCGCCACCGACTCCTTGACCCACGTCATTCGCGCCTACACCCGCGAGGCGGGCGTCCGCAACCTGGAACGCGAAATCGCCAATATCTCCCGCAAAGTGGCCCGGCGGGTGGTGGAGCAAGGGCGCAAAACCGCCGTCCAGGTGACCCCGGCCAACGTCGGCGAGTACCTCGGCGTGCTGAAGTACCGCGACACCTGGTCGCAGAACAAGAACGAAGTAGGTCTGGCGATCGGCCTGGCGTGGACCGAAATGGGCGGCCAGGTGCTGGGCACCGAAGCTAGCATCATGCCCGGCAAGGGGCGATTGACGCTCACCGGCCAGTTGGGCGACGTGATGCAGGAATCGGCGCAGGCGGCGATGAGCTACGTCCGCTCGCGCAGCCCCCAATTCGGCTTGCCCAAGGATTTTTACCGGCACGTCGACATCCACGTCCACGTCCCCGAGGGCGCCATCCCCAAGGACGGCCCCTCGGCCGGCATCACCATTGCCACGTCGCTGGTGAGCGCCCTGGCGGCTATTCCCGTGTCCTGCAACGTCGCCATGACCGGCGAAATCACCTTGCGCGGCAAAGTGCTGCCGATCGGCGGCGTCAAGGAGAAACTGCTGGCCGCTCATCGCACCGGCGTTCGCACGGTGATCCTGCCGAAGGACAACGAAAAGGACATGGCCGACGTGCCGGCGGAGATCCAGTCGGAGTTGGCGGTCAAGTTCGTCGAGACGATGGACGAAGTCTTGACACTGGCGCTCGAGCGGTCGCTTCCGGCCGCCCCGGTGCCGGTCGAAGTCACCCAGGAATTCAGCGAGGACCTGCAGCAGGATCAGGAACTGACCAACTGAAGCTGCGCCTTCGCCTTTCCAAACCACCGACGGCGCGTGCCGCCTGAAGACTGCCGGGGGGATTCGCCCGGGACCCAGCCATCCAGGGAAGAGGAATGACGACCATCAGCCTTGCCGAACTGAAGGACAGGAACATTACCGATCTGACGAAGATCGCGAAGGAACTGAACATCCCCGGCGCCACCGCCATGCGCAAGCAGGAACTGATTTTCCAGATCCTGCGGGCGCAAACGGAGAAGAGCGGGCTGATCTTTTCCGAAGGGGTGCTCGAATGCCTGCCCGACGGCTTCGGCTTCCTCCGCGCCCCGGAATACAACTACCTGCCCGGCCCAGACGACATCTACGTCTCCCCCTCCCAGATCCGCAAATTCGATCTGCGCACCGGCGACACCGTTTCCGGCCAGGTGCGGTCGCCCAAGGAGGGCGAGCGTTATTTCGCGCTGGTGAAGGTGGAAGCCATCAATTTCGAGGACCCCGAGGTCGCCCGCAACAAGCTCTTCTTCGACAACCTCACCCCCCTCTACCCCCAGGAGCGCGTGCGGCTGGAAACCCCCAAG
>DASYZK010000022.1:0-2400 GCA_035946455.1 Candidatus Acidiferrales bacterium
CTCCGTGGCGGATTTTTACAATATCGCAAGACATTTGCAAACTCTCGTTTGCACGCGTGGCCGAAGCGCTCCGGTGTCCGGGGCCGATCGTGATCTCGGCGGCCGGCGGCGCATTGCCGGGCTTGGGCCGGGGTATTCCCGGGGCTGGCAGGTTCTCTTTCGAGTGGCTCGGACGTGCACGGAGCCATACCGTCCGGAAATGGAGCAAGTAACGAGCCGAAGTTGAGCGAATCGGCGCGAACCGGCTGAATTGGCGCTGTGTCAGAGGCTTACGAGAGCACCGATTCGGATTTGGGGCCGCTGTGGAGTGATGTCGCCGCTCGCCTGCGGCAGACCGCCGCGGCTCCCGACTAGCTGCTGGCCTTCATGTTGCTGCTCGCCGAAGGAGCCCGTGGCGCCATGCGCGAGCTCGATCGGCTGCTCGAGGTGGCCGAGCGGGGAAGGGGGCTCATCGCCGGCTGCGACCGGCGCGCACGATTGCCCGCCGCCCTTGCGACAGCGAGAAATAAATAGCACGCGCGAAAGTTGATTTTGGGGCGAGGTTTTCGGGGCGCCACCGAAACCTTTTGAACGATAAGGCGACGGCGTGGCACTACACCCTAGGGAGAGCCTAGGCAATAACCCATTGAAACCTCGGGGTTTCTAAAAAGTCCTAGGCGCACTAGGCGTACATAGGTGAAAGAGCCTAGGACGTAACCAACGAAAACTTAAGGTTTTTCGGTGATCCTAGGCGTACTAGTACTGCGATTCTGAATTGGCGATCATAACCGGCGGCCGGGCGTCCCGCTGGAACCGCCGGAAACGGTGGAATAGAACCCCCGGAGGACAATCCCCGGGGAGCGGCGTGGCGAGGGCTGGCTGGGTCTATGTCGGTGGGCGCGCCGGGAATAAGCCGCCGCCGGCCGAGAAAGCGGCCATTGCCGCGGCCTGCGAGACGTTCATTGCCGAGGTGCTCATCCCGCGGTTTCTCCCCGAGATCCGTCCCACTGAGTTCAATTACCCGATCGCCATCCAGGGCAAATGGCATGGCAACAAGTACCGGTTCCTCACGCGGTACCGCTGCGACGATCCGCGTGCATACGCGCCGGAATTCGAGGCGCCCTTTGCCCGGCTGGAATACGTCAGCCGGGATCGCTTCGACCTGTCCTGGCTGCGGCACACGGGCGAATGGTTCTGCCTGTTTGAGCACCTGTCCCTGACGGAAGCCTTGCGTCTGATCGAAAGCGAGCCGCACTTCGCGCCATGTTGACCAGACCACGGGCGTTGCGCCAACCAGCCGCCAGTTGGTTGCAATTCCGGAAGGCGTCGCATGCCGCGCAAAGCCACCCCGATAGCACTGTGCATGACGGAAGAGACCCGCTCCACACTGTCCGCACTCGCCCGCTCGCGCACCGCCCCAGCGCACCATGTCGAGCGATCGGCAATCATCCTGCACCTGGCCGACCGGCGCCACGCCAGCGAGATCGCCGCAACCCTCCGCATCGACCGGCAACGGGTCACCCGTTGCGCCCGCCGGGTGATGGCCGTGGGGCCGCTCAAGGCGATTGACGATCTGCCACGCTCGGGACGACCGCCGGAGATCCCGGAGGCAGCACGGGCCTGGCTGATCGGCGAGGCCTGCGTCAAGGCCAAGGAACGCGGCTATCCGCACGAACTCTGGACGCTACGCCTGTTGGCGGCGCACGCGCGCAGCCACGGTCCGGGTGCGGGTCATGCCTCTGCCTGGCTGAACTTGCACCCAGCACGGCGCATGAGCTTCTGAACAGCCAGCCGGTCAAGCCGCATAAGGTGCGGTATTATCTGGAGCGGCGCGACCCGGCGTTCGAGGAGCGCAAGGCCGAGGTGTTGGAGGTCTATGCAGCGGCCGAAAGGCTGCGGGCGATGCCCGCAGCGGATCGTCCCGTCGCGGTGCTCTCCTATGATGAGAAGCCCGGCATCCAGGCGATTGCCACCAGGGCTCCCGACCTGCCACCCAGACCAGGCAAGCATACCACCGTCCAGCGCGACCACAAATACAAGCGGCTCGGCACGGTCACACTTTCCGCCGCCGTCGACCTGGTGAGCGGTGTTGTGCATCACGCCGTCACCCAGCGGCATCGCTCGCGTGAGTTCGTCGCTTTTCTCGAGAAACTTGATGCGCGCTATCCGGCGGGGTTGCTGATCTGCATCCTGCTCGATAATCACTCCGCCCACCGCTCGCGCGAGACCAGACGCTTTCTCGCCAGCAAGCCCGGCCGCTTCGAACTGGTCTTCACTCCGACCCACGCGTCCTGGCTGAACTACGTGGAGACCTTCTTCTCGAAAGTGGCCCGGTCGGTGTTGCGGCGCATCCGAGTCGGCAGCAAGGCGGAACTCGGTGACCGGATCCGACGGTATATCGACGCCTGCAATGCTTCCCCT
>DASYZK010000023.1:0-215477 GCA_035946455.1 Candidatus Acidiferrales bacterium
CGGTGAGCCAGGCGGAGAAGTCGTGGGCGAACTTGCCGGCATCCACGCGGAAGCCGGCTTCGATTAGGCCGTCGGCTAGCGGGAGGGTGTCGTCGAACCGGGCCGAGCCGGTGAAATCGCGCATAGCGAATTGATCGAGCCATTCCTGCGGGCACGGGCGGCGCTCGCCGCCCGCCAGGAGGTCGACCTGAAACCGCCGCGCGTACAAGAGATTCCCTCGTACTGCGATTATAGCAGCGCGAGACCCGCTGAATTCGCAGGGATTCTTGCAATTCGCCGATTGGTGGCCTAGACTTTTTTTGCGCCGACAACGAAGCAGCGTTTGCAGGGCGGCGGACAAACCGGGAATTGGTTTTTCGCGTTCTCCTCGGGGGAGGATTCGTGGCCACGCCATTGGAAGCTTGGGTCGAGCAAGCGGCCGCGCTGACCCGGCCGGACAGAATCGTATGGTGCGACGGTACGGCGGCGGAGCGGGAACGCCTGGTTCGGGAGATGGTGGCCGACGGCACGCTGCTCGAACTGAACGGGAAGACCTATCCGAATTCCCATCTTCACCGAAGCGACCCCCGCGACGTCGCCCGCACCGAGAAAGTGACCTTCATCTGCTCGCGGAAACAGGAGGATGCCGGTCCGACCAACAACTGGATGGCGCCCGAAGACGCGAAACAGAGAGTACGTCCGCTGTTCGAGGAGGCGATGAAGGGGCGAACCATGTACGTGGCGCCCTACGTGATGGGGCCGGTGGAATCGCCTTACGCGCGCCTGGGAGTGGAGCTGACCGACAGCGCGTACGTCGCCGTCAGCATGGGTGTGATGACGCGCATGGGCAGGGTGGCGCTGGACCTGTTGGGCCGCTCCGACGACTTCGTGCCCGGACTCCACTCGATGGGCGACCTGAACCCCGAGCGGCGATTCGTTCTCCATTTCCCCGAGGAAAGGCTGATTTGGAGCGTGGGGTCCGGTTACGGCGGCAACGCGCTGCTTGGCAAGAAATGTTTCGCTCTCCGAATCGCGAGTTCGATAGCGCGGAGTGAAGGTTGGATGGCCGAGCACATGCTGATTCTCGGCTTGGAGGATCCCGGCGGCCGGGTAACGTACATGGCGGCTGCCTTTCCCAGCGCCTGCGGGAAAACGAACATGGCGATGATGGTGTCGGCGCTGGCCAACGAGGGCTACCGCGTGTGGACGGTTGGCGACGACATCGCCTGGTTGCATCCGGGCGCCGATGGTTATCTGTATGCGGTGAATCCCGAAGCCGGGTTTTTCGGCGTGGCGCCGGGAACGAACGAGGAAACGAATCCAAACGTGATGGCGGCGGTCCACCGGAATACCATCTTCACCAACGTCGCCTGCACCCGGGAGGGGGAGCCGTGGTGGGAAGGGCTGACGCCGCGGCCACCCAACGGTTTGATCGATTGGAAGGGCCAGCCGTGGACGCCGGAGAGCGGCGCCGCGGCGCATCCCAACTCCCGCTACACGGTGCCGGCGCGCCAATCGCCCTCCATTTCTCCTCGCTGGGAAGATCCCGCCGGCGTGCCCATTTCGGCCTTCATCTTCGGCGGGAGACGAGCCCGGCTGGCGCCGCTGGTCTACGAGGCGCTCAACTGGCAGCACGGGGTGTACGTGGCGGCAACCATGGCTTCGGAAACCACCGCCGCCGCGACCGGCGCCGTGGGCGTGGTACGCCGTGACCCGATGGCGATGCTGCCGTTTTGCGGCTACAACATGGCCGATTATTGGCGACACTGGATGGAAATGGGCAGCCGGGTGGCCTATCCTCCACGCATCTTTCACGTGAATTGGTTTCGCAAAGGCGCCGATGGCCGGTTACTCTGGCCCGGCTATGGCCAAAACGTCCGCGTGCTGAAATGGATGCTGGACCGGATGGACGGAAAGGCCGGCGCCCGCGAAACCCCGATCGGATTGACGCCCACGCCGGAATCCCTGGAGCTCGACGACCTTCGCTTGCCGGACGAAACGGTGGAGGCGTTGCTGCGAGTGGACCCGGCCGACTGGACCACCGAGCTCGACGATATCGGAGCGTTCTTTCGGAAATTCGGCCCCGCGCTGCCGCAGGAATTACAAGAAGAATACGAGCAAACTAGCCGGCGGCTGAACCACGTGGCGGTGTCCGGGCGATGAGCGCCGGGCTTCTCCCCGCCGCGGCGGAGATCTGCCCTCGCCACAAAGCCCCCGAAGTACCTGCACCCTCCCGCATCCCTCTAACGGTGCGGACTCGCCTCTGAGCGCAACCCTTGCCAAGCTGATACGCGCCACCCGTACCTGCGCTTTTGTGAGGAGGCAGGTGGGCAGCGAAGCCCCAACAGCAAGAAGCTCCGGTAACCGTTCGAAGCAGTTATCTACTGAAGTTTTATACGTCTAGAACTGCGACAGGTTACTCAATGGGGACTTGTTTGGCCCGTTCCGCTAGATACGCTTTCGCCCGAGTTTGCCGAGGGGCGTGGGGTTTCCTGCGGAGGACCGGTTTCCGTCTCCGGGACGCGAGGGAGGTGTTTGGGCGACTTTCGAGACTTCCAACCGCGCAAACGGGACAAAGCGCAGGAAAAGGAAACGCGCGGTCATCATCACCTCGATCGACCCGGCCGCGGATACGTCGACTGACGAAGGATTCTTCGATTTTTTTCGAAGCCTCATCGATGCCTTCATCCCGAGTTGGGCAGGGGAGGCTCGAACAATTCACTAACCGCTCAGTCCAGTCTGCCATCGGCCATCTTGCCCGAGCAAAAGGGCCACGGCGAGGATGGGGGATCATCGATGGCGGAAGTGGCGGAAATGGGCGCGCCGATGCTGCCGGCAATTCCCTTCATTGCATCGTTAATCCTTCTCGGAGCGTCCTTCTTCACCGGAAACATCACCAATCGCCTGAAAATAACACTGTTTGAGTAGACTGTACCCAACACGGTTGAGTCCTCCGCGCGGGTGTGGGTGAACAAGGCGAACGGAACGTTTTACTGCGCCGACAGCCTGCTGTACGCCAACGGAACGGGCGAGTACATGGAACAGGGCGACGCGCTCAACATCGGATATCAGCCTTCGCTGGGAACCTACTGCCATGGCGGCCAAGCGGTTGCCCGGGCCAAGCAAAGGCAAACGCCGCGTTCGAACAACAACGGCTCGGGAGGCGAAGAGCCCGGCGGCGCCAAGTCGGACTTCTCGGCGCCACCTCCGCGTTAGCCCGGCCTTCTGGTCCATCGATTCGCCACTCTCGTGCCGCATTCGCGCGGCGCCTCGCCGTCGGCGATCTCTTCCGGTCGGGACTTGCCTGGCCGCTGGCCACTCGCCGCCCGTATCTGAGCGACGGTCAGAACCCTGCCCGGACGAGTTGGGTACACTGCCGGAGCAGGGACTGTTTCGTAGGAGGAACATGAGCGTTCCCGGGCGAGCCGAGCGAGGTTTCCCAATGAGTCTCCAGTTACTCTTCGGCCACTTGTGGCGTAGTGGGGTGCTCCCTACACTGGAGCCAAGCGTTGTTCCTTTTAGGCTCGCCTTCCGAGCGGAAACTGCGGGGGAGAGACTGGAGAAGTCAACATGGCCCTCAAGCACGAATCCTGGGATGAACCGGACTGGGACAAGCCGAAGCCGCCGCGTCGAAACGATTCGCTTGGAGTGGTGATCTTTCTGCTCACCGCGGCGATTATCATGGCGGCCATTTTTGTTCCCAGCCTGTCCCAGCCCTTGCGCAAGATGCTCCAACCCCCATCCCGGCCGAAGCTCGATGTCAGCATTACTGTTTGGGTGCAGCGCGACGCGGGAACCTACCAGTGTTCCGACAGCAGGCTGTACGGGAAGGGTGATGGCAGCTATATGAAACAAGGCGAGGCACTTACGGCCGGTTACCAGCCAGCCTTGGGAGACTACTGCAACCAGGTTTTGAAGACCGCAGCCAGCCCCAGAGGAGCTTCGAAGTTTCCCCTCGAAAGCGGCCAACAGACCACGGCCGCGTCCAAGAGCAGCAGCGGGATTGCCGGCCAGCGCCCTTGAATAGGGCGTAAATGCTGCACCGTCCTGGTGTTTACTAACTCGATACTACTGCTGAAATCGACTGTGCCGAGAAGTTACACTTGAGTTACGCAATCCTCGGTGCTAGAGTCCCTGAATGCATCACAAGGGGACACTCGAGGAGAGCGAAGGTCAAGGCGAAGGACGGCGGCTGTCCACAGCGAATCGGCTGCTCAGTCGATAGGCGATGGCGGACGGCGACTGCCAAGCGACAGCCGAGTTGTGGGGAGGGATCATGCGGGAGACGAGCAAGTACCCCGATAGGGGCGTGAATTGCAGAGTTGGCAGGTTTTCGTCGGAAACGGGCGCGATGCACCCGGCCCTGCCGGCGGTGGTGTTGCTGGTTTCCTTTGCGGTATTCATGGCTGCCATCGCCCCGCTGAACTTCTCCGGCGTGCTCGCCAAGATCTTCCCGTTCCACCCGGTGGAACTCCAGAGTCCCAATGCGGTGGTATGGGTGAGCCAGACGGCCGGCACCTATTTCTGCGCCGACAGCGTGATGTTCGGTAAGGCGGATGGCAAGCTTATGAAGCAGGCGGAAGCCCTCGATAATGGCTACCAGCCGGCGCTCGGCACGTACTGCAAGGGCCCGGACTGGCCGTTACCGCGGGAATATCGTAAACCAGACCATTCGGCGCTGCCTGCGAATCCGCTGACTGTTCCGCCCACGCGTTTGATGACGCCTGGCATGAGGAAGCCGTACCCGGCAAAACCGGCGAATCCCAAACCCAATTTGGTCCCGCCGGCCATTCCCAACTGAGTGGAATTGCAGGGTTCTTCGAGCGGCAATTCAAGGCCGGCTGCCGCGCCGGTGAGTTCCCTCTTCCGCCCCTCCGGTACCGTTTTTATCCGGCTTTGGCGCGATGCATCGCGATGATCGCGGCCATTGCTGCCGCCGCCCTGGCCACGGCGCTTTCCACGGGGAGAGGCGCGTCAGCAGCGAGCGGCGAATCGCTCGATGGCATTGCGCTGGAGCGGATTGAATTTCACCAGCGCGCGCAAAATCGAGCGAAGTTCGTCGCGACGGAGCCAATGAATCGTGCCGCGAGACGGCACGGTGAAGGCCGCGACATGCTGGAACACGCCGCGGGTGGCCGGGTGAGCGACGGGAACCGGATTAGCCAGGCGCAAACCACCAGGCTGAAAATCGACCGAATCAAACCGGCCCGATCCAGGCAGGCTCTCGTAGCCGGCACTGGCGGCTCGAGCTAGCCCGTAAATCTTCCGCTCGTCCGACTGATAACAAAGAAACAAATCGCCTCGACGTACCCGGCGCAGTCGCGCCCAGCTCTGCGGACTGCGAATCCATTCGCGGCCGCCCATCTGGTGAGGGGTGCGGCGGCGGGAGCAGAAGTAGCGGTCGAAATGCCAGCCGCTAAAAGCTCCCGGGCGGCGGGCATTCACCTTGTAAACCCAAGCGTTCATGTTTGAGGCCAGCCTCGAGACCTCATCATAGCCGAAGGCGAACTCGCAGCCCCCGGTCGAGGCCCACGGATTCTGGTATGCTGAGCGTCGTGCGAGGGCGCGCGCGTTTGGCGATCGTTCTGGCGGCGGCAGCGCTGGCCGCCTTCGCCGGAGATGGTCCGAGCCGCTCGTTCGAGCCTCAATCCCCTTCCAACCCACAAAAACCAACACAGCCTTCCCCGCTCCCTCCGCCTGGCCGCCAGCTGAAAACCGTGGTTCTGGACCCGGCACACGGGGGTACCGACGCGGGCGCGCACGGCGCCGGCGGGATCGTGGAAAAGGACATCTGCCTGGCCCTGGCCCAGGCGGTTCGCGCACGGCTGGCGCAAGACGGATTGAGCGTCGTCATGACGCGGCAAGAGGATGAAACGGTCACACTCGACGAGCGCGCCGCCATCGCCAACGCGCAGGCGAACGCCATCTTCGTGAGCGTGCACGTTGGCTCGACCGGGACGGTGGGAACGGCCCAAGCCTATTTCTACGACTTCGGCCAGTTGGCCCCTTTGCCGGCCGCGGCGACGGCGGCTGCCGCCGGGCTGGTGCCCTGGGATCTGGCGCAGCTGGGATCGGCGGATCTGAGCCGCAGCCTGGCGCAACTGGTGCAGGCGCAACTATCGGAACGGCTGGCGGGATCGGCCCAGTTGCCCGCCGGGGCTGCGGTGTACGAACTGCGAGCCATCGCCGAGCCGGCCATCGCGGTGGAGTTGGCCAGCGTGGACGCCGGAAGCCAAAGCGCGCTCGAAGCGCTGGCCGGGCCGCTCGGGGCGGCGATTTCCAAAGGGATTGCAACATTTCGCGCCGTGTACCAGGCGGAGCGGCGTTGATGTCGCGCCGCATGAAAATTGCGATTGGGACGCTGGCGGCGCTGGTGATTGCAGGGGTGATTTATCTGCCGGGACTGTATCGCCGGGTGATCGGGCTCGGACGAATGCCGAATTCGGAAGAAGCGGAACGGCGGGAAGTGGTCGAGCCGCCAGTTTCGACTCCGACCGACGCCCCGGTGAAGGCACAGTTGTATTGGGCGTCGAAGACGGCTTCGGGCACGCTGGAACCGACGACGGTGGAACTCAGGCTCTCCGCCGACCCGGTGGAACGAGGCAAGCAGCTGCTGGACGCGCTGGAAGCGCAGGCTCCCGGGGCGGAGGCAAGGACTCTGCCGGCGACGGCAAGCCTGCTGGAGTTCTATCTGCTGCCCGGCGGAGTGGCAGTGGCGGATTTTTCCGGCGCTCTCGCCACCGAGATGCCCTCGGGCATCATGAGCGAGCAACTCGCGGTGGATTCCATCGGCCGGACCCTTGCGGCGAATATTCCCGACTTGCGGGAATTGAAAATTTTGATCGACGGCCGGGAGGCGAGTACGCTTGCCGGCCACATCGATCTCACCGGCTATTTCCTGCTGCAACCGGCCGAAGCGCCCGGCGTTAAGCCGGCGGGAGCGCCGCCGCCCGGCGGCGTTCGGAGTCCCGCGGGCCACCGGCAAACTGAAATCCCGGGGTTGCCGGGCGCCCGAAAGGAGAAACCAGGTCGATGACTCGCAGCGACGGACGCGCCAGCGACCAGTTGCGGCCGATACGGCTGACGCCCGATTTCATTCCCACCGCCGAAGGCAGCGTGCTGATCGAGGTCGGCCACACACGAGTGGTCTCGACGGCATCGGTGGAAGACAGCGTGCCCGGATTCCTGCGCGGCAGCGGTCGCGGCTGGGTCACCAGCGAATATTCCATGCTGCCTCGCGCCACCGAGCAGCGCACTCCCCGCGAGGCTTCGCGCGGCCGGCCCTCGGGCCGCACTCTCGAGATTCAGAGGCTGATCGGCCGGTCGCTGCGCTCGGTGACCGATGCGGCAGCGCTGGGCGAACGCACGATCTGGATCGATTGCGACGTGCTTCAGGCGGACGGAGGGACGCGTACCGCGGCGATTACCGGAGGTTTCGTCGCGTTGGCGCTAGCTTGCGAGCGGCTGGTGGCCGCCGGCATTCTGAAAGCAGTGCCGCTGGCGGATTCGGTGGCGGCAACCAGCGTCGGGATCGTGGACGACGAGCCGGTGCTCGATCTCTCCTACGAGGAGGATTCCCGCGCCCAGGTGGATATGAACGTGGTGATGACCGGCCGCGGGCGGCTCGTCGAGGTGCAAGCGACCGGCGAGGGACGGTCGTTCTCCCGCGAGGAACTTGACCACCTGCTGGCCCTGGCTGCCAGCGCCATCGCGCGCCTACGGGAACACCAGCAGGAACTGCTCCAAATGAACTTCCGTGTCCGCGCCCGCTAGAGTTCTGCTGGCCACGTCGAATGCCGGCAAGCTTCGCGAATACCGCGCGCTGGCCAGCCCCGAGGCCGGATTCGTTCTCGACTTGCTGTCCGGCTTCGGCTCGCTTCCCCGCTTTGATGAATCCGCGCCGACATTCGCCGAGAACGCCGCCGGCAAGGCGCTCCATTACAGCCGCTTCACCGACGAACTGGTGCTGGGGGAGGATTCGGGTCTGGTGGTGCCGGCGCTCGGGGGCGCACCGGGACCGTTTTCTGCCCGCTACGCCGGCCCAGAGGCCAGCGACAGCGACCGAGTGGGGAAACTCCTTGCGGAACTGGAGGGGAAGGCGGGCGACGAGCGGCGCGCGCGGTTCGTGGCGGTGGTGGCGCTCGCCAAACAACGGGAGGCGGTGGCCCTCTTCTCCGATTACGTCGAGGGCGTATTGACCTATCGCCCGCGAGGAGAAAACGGCTTCGGCTACGATCCGATTTTCCTGATCGAAACGCTCGGGCGAACTTTCGCCGAGCTCGCGGTGGAGGAGAAAAACCTTTACAGCCATCGCGCTCGGGCCTTTCGCAAAGCGGCGGCGTTTTTGGGAGGGAAGGATGCGGGGCGGGGAGGGTGAGCGGGGGCGCGCGAGGACGGCTGTGGTATAGTGCGCGCCGGAGCAGCGAGGATGGCGACCAGCGCGCGGAAGAGGCAAAAAAAGACCGCCGCCCGGGTTCTCGTCAAACCCGCAGGGGCGCGCGGCAGCGATCCGCGCCGGGTACGCAAGATCCTGGAAGGCCTCGACAAGGCGTACCCCGCCGCCACCTGCGCCTTGCGTCACGCGAACGCGTTCCAGCTGCTCGTGGCCACGATTCTGTCGGCGCAATGCACCGACGTACGGGTCAACCAGGTGACTCCGGGCCTCTTTCACAAGTACCCGACGCCGGCCGATTTCGCCCACGCCAATCCCCGGGAACTCGAGCAGGACGTCCGCAGCACCGGCTTCTATCGCAACAAGACGAAATCGATCATCGGGGCGAGCCGGATGATCGTTGCCGAGTTCGGCGGCGAGGTGCCGCGAACGATGGAGGAAATGCTGAAGCTGCCGGGGGTGGCGCGGAAAACCGCCAACGTCGTGCTGGGAACGGCGTTCGGGATCGCGTCGGGGGTGGTGGTGGACACGCACGTGCAGCGCGTCTCGCGACGGCTGGACCTGACCAAAAACACCGACCCCAAAAAGATCGAACAGGATCTGATGAAAACGCTGGCCCGGGAGCGCTGGATCCTGTTCGGGCACCAACTGATTCTGCACGGGCGCGGACCGTGCAAAGCGCGGCGGCCGCGGTGCATCGAGTGCGTTCTCGAGCCCCTGTGCTATTCGAAGGACAAGACCTACAGCAGCGGGTAGCAGAAGAGCCGAAGGAGAGCTAAGAGTTCGGTTTGGGCGCCCCGATGGCGGCTTGCAGCCGGCGCATCCCGCGCAGCCAGCGATCGTAGTCGCCCGCCTTGCGGCGGAAATATTCGGCGACATCCGGGTGTGGCAAAATCAGGAAAGTCTCCTCCGACAGTCCCTTGACGACTTCCTCGGCGATTCGCTCGGGCTCGAGCGCGGTCTCCAGCAGGAACGGCAAGTCGCCGAACTCGCCCCCGAGCAGCATGTCGGTTCGCACGCCCAGCGGGCATAGCGCCGATACCTTGATGCCACGATCCCCATACGTGATCGAAAGCCATTCGGCAAATGCCAGAGCGGCGTGCTTGGTGACCGAATAGGGCGCCGAACCGACCAGCGTCAGCAGACCGGCGGCGGAAACCGTCTGCAACAGATAGCCCTCGCCGCGTTCGACCATCGCCGGCAGCACCGCCCGCGCGGCGTAAACGTGGGCCATCACGTTCACTTCCCAGGCGCGCCGCCACCGGTCATCGCTCGCTTCCGCACCGCCCAGACCCCCGACCCCTGCATTCGAGCAGAACAAATCGATGGCGCCGTACTTCCCGGTTGCCTCGCTGACGAGGCGGGCCAGTTCGGCTTCGCGAGCGACGTTCGCTTCAATCGCCAAGCCGCCAATCTCCCGGGCCACCTGTGCCGCCGCTTCCGCTCGCACGTCGGCCACGACGACAGCCTTTGCGCCCTCGGCGGCGAAGCGCCGGCAAAGCGCGCGGCCGATCCCGCCGGCTCCGCCGGTGACAACCACCACCTTGCCCTTCACCTGCATGATGGGCCACGTTACCGCGACCGGGCACCACAGTTCAACTGCCACCGCCGTGAGCTAGAATCGGGCGTGCCGGCCAGTGCAGGAGACCTCGATGACGCCATTGGTGGTGGAAAATCCGCAATCGCTCCAGGAATACGTCGGCCAGGAAATTGCCGTCACCGCTTGGTTCGCGCTGACCCAGGAAAGAATCAGCCAGTTCGCCGAGGTGACCGAAGACCGGCAGTGGATTCACGTGGACCGGGAGCGCGCTCACCGGGAATCACCGTTCGGCGCAACCGTGGCGCACGGGTTCCTGACGCTGGCACTCGCGAGCCATTTCCTCGAGCAGTCGCTTCAGATCCGGAGCGGGATTCGGCTGGTGGTGAATTACGGCTTGAATCGGGTTCGCTTCCCTTCCCCGGTGCGCGCCGAATCGAGAATTCGGGGGCGCTGCCGGCTGCAGTCGCTTGATGCGCGACCGGGCATGGTGGAGGCGGTATTCGCAATGACGGTGGAAAGCGAAGGCGGGGACAAGCCCTGCTGCGTGGCGGAATGGGTGGTTCGCTACTACGGGTAGGGGCGAAGGGATCGGCGGGCTGACACCGCTCGATCGCGTTGCGCCATATCGCCTTCTCTCACCGCGCGCGTTAGCAAGCGGAGCGCGAGCCGACACACTAGCGCGCGGGGAGCTCGTCACCGGACGGCCCGTAGATCGAGGGGACTCTGCCGCCGGCAAACCGGAGGTATACGGTCAACTGCCCGCGGTGGTGCACTTGATCCAACAGGTTTCCCCAGAAGGCGTCGGGCTGGGGCATTTTCCACTCTCCGCCAGGAAGCTGGCAGGTGACCGTCCTGCCGAATTCCTCATCGGAAAGCTGGCTGAGCTTTTCGCGCGCGTAGCGGTGAGCGCTTTCGTATTCGGAGAGGATTTCGGCCATGGATTCGGGCGCCGGGGGAGGCGGGGGAACGTTCCTCAAGTCGTTCTGGCCGTCGAGAATCTTCCCGATCACCCGTTCGTCCATGGCGCACTGCCACGCCAGATCGCGCGCCGAACGCGATCGCTCGTGCGGTTTCGCCTCCAGGTGTTCTACGGGGAAGGCCTGGAGCACCCGGACGGTGGTATGGACCTCGCGGTCCCAAATCCTCAGGAACGTTTCTTTCGCGCTCAAAGCATCCCTCCTCGCCCAGCGATCCGGCCAGGATGGTGGCGTCGCCAGACCCCGGCGGCCGCGCCTGCGGCAAATCCGGTGCGTCGCGGGCCGCGGGCGCCGAGCCAGCGTGAGAATATAGCACCCGCGCGCCGCGCCGACGCCGGCGAGGGTCGGACTCAGTTGCGAGGCATATCGCTTGCCGGATCGGTGCCAGCGTCGACAGCCATTTTCGCGAGGTGAACGAGGCAGCCGGTTTTTGGCAGCAGCGACGACAATTCGAATATCTTGAAGCCGTTGCCGGTGATTTCGGTGTGACGGTAAAGGCCCGGCTCGATTTCCACGGTTTCCCGTTTCCCCTGCAAGTCGTCGAGGAAAACCTGGGCCGATTTGTCGCTGGGAGCGGGCACATTCCTCGCGGCGGTGACGACGGCTTGCGAGCGGGGCGGAAAAGTACGGCTTGGGAAGGCGGGAATTCGCTGAAATGCTGGGCGAAATTGCCCGAACCTCCCCGGCGGACGGCGCCGGGCCTGCTGAGAAGGACGGGCTCTGCCTCAGCCTGCACGTCGAGGAACTGGCGCTGGCGCGGGGATGCGCCGCCGGGAATGAGCGCGCCTGGGAAGATTTCCTCAGCCGCTACCGGGAGCGGCTGCATCGAGCGGCGCGTGGTATCGCCGGGAGCGATTCAAAAGGGAAGGAACTGGCCGACTCCCTCTACGCCGAACTCTTCGGCACGCGGCTGCGGCAGGGGCAGCGGGCTTCGAAACTCTTGCAATACTCAGGGCGCGGATCGCTCGAAGGCTGGCTCCGCATAGTGTTGGCGCAGGAATTCATCAATGGCTACCCGAGAACCTGCCGCGATGGATTGTGTCGCCTGAAGGCGCACTCGAGAAATCGGTGGATTCAGGACACACCTGGATGCCATTCGAAGTGGGCAACGGGACAAAATTCCACGCGATTTCGGTCTCGCGATCCGAGATTTGGGCGGGGGGTGACGACGGCGCCCTGTTCCATTCGTCGGACGGTGGCGCGCATTGGACGCGAGTGCGGCCGACGGCCAATGGCGCGATGCTCGTCGACGGGATTGTGCGCATCCGATTCGTCGATGCCCAGCACGGCCTCGTGACTACCCAAAACGGTGAGATTTGGACAACAGCCGATGGCGGAGCGACTTGGGAGAGGCGATAGCGGATGGCCTCGGGTGGCGGGGACAGGGATGCGCGAATTGGACTTGGCAGTGGGCCAGTAAGATCAGTTGGTTGTGTCATTTAACCCAACAACTCCCTCCTACCCATTGTCGGCCGAACTATCCCCTTTGCGAAGAAGACTTTACGAGAGCGACCGCTGGCAGGGTTTCTGCTCATACAAGCTTGGCCTGGGACAGCAGTCACGGAGGCGGCGATGCCCAACGCCGACTATTTGGATTGCTTGGAAGACTGTCCGCGGTGCAACTTGTGCCCGCACTGGAATCCACGCAGGCAGAAGATTGAGGCGCTGATCCGCCAGGTGGAGTTGGAAAAAGAGCGCTACGAGGCTGACGGGTTGGGAGGGCTGCTGGCGCCGGTTTCCTGGCACGAATTGGTGATGGAGGCTCTGGCGCGGTAGCTCCCGGCCGCAAGAGCTTTGTCGAAGGCGAATCGAGTAAGCCAGGTGCGCGATGCTTGGGTTGTTTCTGCTGTTTGCCGCCGTCTTTCTGCTGAATCTGATTCCGGCGTTTGCGCCCCCCACCTGGATGGCCCTCTCTCTCCTTGGGCTTCGGTATCCGCAACTGAATCTGACGCTCTTCGCGCTGGTGGCTGCGACGGCGGCGACGGCTGGCCGGCTGGCGCTGGCCAAGCTCTCGCGGGTCATCATTCGCGGCAGATTTCTCAGCGACGACACCAAGCGGAATATCGACGCGATACGAACGGGCCTGGAAGGGCGGAAGAAAGTGACGTTTGGCGTTTTCCTCTTCTACGCGTTCTCGCCGTTTCCGTCGAATTACCTGTTCATCGCCTATGGCCTGACGACCATGGAATTGAGGCTCATCGCCGCCCCATTCTTTCTGGGGCGAGCGATCAGCTACAGTTTCTGGGGGCACTCGGCGGCGGCGGTGGCCCGGAGGGTGACGATGGGAGGGAGCGACGCGGTGTCCTACCTGAGCGGGTATTTCATACTCTCCCAGATTCTGCTTCTCTACGTGGTGTATTTGTTCACGCGAGTGGATTGGCGCGCGCTTTTCGTGGAAAAGAGACTTCGGCGAGCGCCTCGACCCGTTCCGCGGCCGAGCACTTGCCGTGGATGAGTCGCTCAGGACGGGGCCGGTACCGAACGCGGGTCGCTCCGGCCGAGTGATTCCATCGCATGATCTGACGCCCGATCACTCGCTCGAGCGGCTGGCAGGCACCGCCTCCGGCAGCGGACCAACGTAACGGGCGCGCGGACGGATCAGCTCATCCAGCGCATATTGCTCGATTACGTGGCCAATCCAGCCGACCGTCCGGCCCAATGCGAACAGGATGAGCGGAGCGCAAGCTGGCAGCCGGTAGGTTCGCGCCACCGCTACCAACCCGAAATCGAGATTCGGCTGTTCCTCGAGCAACTCGGCGCCCGCGTCCCGGATCGCGCGGAGGATTCGCCATTCCGCTCGATGGCCGCTCGCCTCCGCCAGCCGCAGCAAAAAGGCGGCGCGCGGATCCCCGTCCGGGTAAAGCGGATGTCCGAATCCGGGTATGTGCTCCCCTCGCCGCAATCGGTTCGCTATCACCTGCCGCGACCGGCCGGGACTTGCCGTCTCCGCCACGAGCGCGGCGATCCGTTCCGATGCCCCGCCGTGCTTGTAGCCTTTCAACGTCGCCATCCCCGCCGCCACAGCGTGATAGGGCGAGGCGCCAGCCGAGGCGGCGCACCTGGCCGCAAAGGCGGACACGTTCAGCTCGTGATCGGCGCACAGAACCAAGGCCGCTCGAATCACTTCGCCGACCGCCGCGTTTCGAGGCGCCCATCGGGCTTGGATGGCGGCATGGACGGGAGATTCCGAACGGGGTCCGGCTAAGACCGCGGCGAAGAGCCGCCGAATGCGGGCGCCGGTGTGGCGCACCGCTGCCGGACGCAGGTCGTGGGAAGCCAGGTCCGCCGTCGCGGCCAGCGGCAGCGCGGCCTGCAGCAACGTAAACGAATCTCCCGCGCCAGCACGCAGGCGCGCCAACCGTGTGACGGGAAGCGGGCATCGCGCGCCGAAGAGCCGGCCTCTCTCCTCCGGTTCCGCCGCCCACAAGAGCTCTGCCACTTCCTCCAGGCTCGCGGTCTGCGCCAGTTGCACCGCATCCTGGCCGCGATAGTAAAGCTTTCCGCCGTGAATGAACGTGAGCGCGGAATCGAATACCGGGCTTCCCCAGTGCAGTCCCCGCGCCGCCGCCTTGGCGGGATCGCGGCGAGTTTCCTTGCGCTGCTTCAGCCGTTCGATGTCCTCGCGGTCGTACCGGCGTTCCCGGGGCCGGCCGGGCGCCGGCTCCGACCGCAATTGGCCGCGGCTCGCGTACGCGTAGAGGGTTGCCGTCGTCACGCCCAGCGTTTCCGCCGCCTCTTGGGCGGTAAGGTGCCTTCGTTCGCGACCCATATAGGTTGATTCTACAATCAAGATTGACAATCTTTCACCACCGCTCAAACATGAAACCATGACGCAGGATTTGGAAGGCGTGGTGGCAGCTCGAACCCGCTTGAGCCTGGTGGACGGCGAAGCCGGGAAGCTGGTTCTCGCGGGCTATGCCGTGGAAGAACTGGCTCCGCATGCCGATTTCGAGCAGGTCGCCTTTCTCCTCTTGCGTGGCCAGCTCCCCGACCCGTCGGAAGAAGCGGCCTTTTCCAAGAACCTGGCGGCAAGGCGCGCGCTGCCTCCGGCGGCACTCCCTGTCCTTCGCGAGGCCGCGGTGGCCAAGGCGCCGCCCATCGATGCCTTGCGCATGGCGGCGTCGCTTTTGAGCCTCGGCCGCGAGGCGGATCCCCTGGAAGACGCGATGACTGCGATCGCGTGTTTTCCGACGATTGTGGGAACTTATTGGCGCCTGCTCCATCACCAGGCGCCTGCGCCCATCCGCGCCGATCTCCGCCATGCGGCGCATTACCTCCAACAAGTCTTCGGCGACGAACCGTCCCTCGAGCGCGCCCGCGCCCTCGAGACGTACCTGAATACGGTTTGCGACCATGGGCTCAATGCCTCCACATTCGCCGCTCGAGTGATTGTCTCGACGCGGTCGGATGTCATTTCCGCGATTACCGGCGCGGTCGGCGCCCTCAAGGGTCCGCTACACGGGGGAGCGCCCGGCCCGGCGCTCGAACTGGTTTTCGAAATTGGCGCGGCGGAACGCGCCGAGGAGGTCATTCGAGCGAAACTGGCGAGGGGCGAACGCCTGATGGGCTTCGGCCACCGCGTCTATCGGGTGCGTGACCCGCGAGCCGAAGTTCTTGCCCAAGCGGCCGAGCGCCTCTATGCCAACGGCGGCGATCTGCGGCTCTACCAGCTTGCGCAGAGCGTGGAAACCACCGCCCGCCGGCTGCTCCGGGAATCCAAGCCCGACCGCCGGCTGGACACCAATGTCGAGTTTTATACCGCCCTATTGCTTCACGGAATCGGGCTGCCCGTCGAGTTGTTCACTCCCACTTTTGCCGTCGGCCGGGTTCTGGGCTGGTCGGCGCACTGCTTGGAACAGCTCCAGGAGGGCAGGCTGATCCGGCCGCAGTCCGCCTACATCGGTCCCCTGGACCTGCATTACGAGCGCAAGGCCGCACCCGCCGGGTAGCGGCCGCGTTCACCGCTGAACTGCTTCCTCGACATCCTGGCTTCACCATTCGCTGTGCCGCCCACCGACGTTGTTTGCGGGTATATCGACGAGCGGGAGCGCAGTAGAATGTGCCCGCCAAGTCTGCGTCGTTCTGGAGGGTAAACATGAAGATTCGTTACCTGCTGGCACTCGTAATCGTTCCGGTCCTGGCATCGGCTCAGCAACCCACCCGCTTGCACTTGCAGTCGAAGTTGGCGCAGGAACGGCATCTGCCGTTCAGCAGCGGGGTCCTGGTCGGGAACACGCTTTATATAGCAGGCACGACGGGAGTCGATCCGAGCGCCAAAGCCCCGGTGAGTGCAGGGGAAGAGGCTCGGCTGGTGATGAACCAGGTGAAGAAGGTGGTGGAACAGGCAGGGATGAGCATGGACGACATCGTTTCGATCCAGGTATTCTGCACCGACCTGTCCAATTACGATGCGTTCAACAGCGTGTACAAGACCTATTTCCACCGGGACTATCCCGCCCGCGCCTTCGTTGGAGCGTCGAAGCTGCTGTTCGGCGCGCGATACGAAGTAATGGGAATTGCCATCCGCTCCCGGAGGTGACCGGCGCCAGCGGTCGCCAACCGGCTTCGGGCTGCGGCGAATAGTCGGGGCGCGGTCCCGAAGGTTCGGGATGAACTCCGGACCTCCTGCGCCCAAGTTGAGGCGCCTGGCGGGCGTCCGAGCCCGCTGCCGAAATCTCCGGCTTTCGGAGTCCGGTGGACTCCACCGGAGTCCCGCTACCGGAGCCGACTCGGTCGGGAGCAGGTGCACTCATCAATGCGTTTGTGGTCGGGGCGCGGTCCCGAAGGTTCGGGATGAACTCCGGACCTCCTGCGCCCAAGGTAAGCTCTAAAACGCTAAGTAGTTGTCTCGTCTAACACTTTCGCGCATCCTGTATCACGGTTTATGGCGGTTCTCGGCAGCTATTGTTCCCAAATTGTTCCCAAGTTGGCGTGAGCGGCTTGTCGTGAGTGGATTACCGGGATCATCGTGGTTGTGCCCACGCCTAGAATCACTTCTACGAATAGCCGCCCAACCATTCAGGTGGCGGCTGACGATAGCTTCCGAGTTGCCGACAATTCGGAAGTTGATGACCATAGGGGCGTTTATCAGGACTCCCGTCGATTCCGCGCTTTTGATCTGCGCTTCTATGTTTTGAAATGGGTTCGAGCGGACTATGCTTTCGCGGATTCGGCGGCAGCCACTTGCAACACAATTTTTCCGCGCCTGTCGCCGGCTGATCCTTGCTCAAAAGCTTCGCGGGCTCTCGGAAGCGGAAGCACCGCACCGACGACGACGCGAAGTATACCTTTATCGATCAGGTGACCCAGCTGGATGAGTTGCGCGCGGTTCGGCTCAACGACGAAGAAAGCTCCTCGAAGGCCGAGCGAGGCCGCTTTCTCGGCCGCTACCGGGCTCACAATGCTGATAAGAATGCCGCCGCGACGCAACACGCCCCAGGACCGCTGCTGAGTTTCCCCGCCGACGGTGTCGAGAACTACATCCGCATCTTCCACTTTTCCCTCGAAATGATCGTGGGTGTAATCGATTACTTCCGAGGCGCCGAGCTCGCCGAGGAATTCGTGGTCCTTGGCTGAAGCCGTAGCGATCACCTCCGCCCCCTTCCAGTTCGCAAGCTGGACCGCGTACGTCCCCACGCCGCCCGCCGCGCCGTGGATTAGAACCCGCTCTCCTTTTTCAATTTGCGCATGGTCGAGAAGGGCTTGCCACGCAGTAAGGCCTGCAAGCGGAACCGCGGCCGCCTGCTCGAAGTTCAGCGAATGCGGCTTGGGCGCGAGGTCCGCTGCGCGGATCGCGATGAATTCGGCAGCGCTGCCATTGCGGCAAAACGACGAAAGCGCATACACAGCATCGCCTACGCGCACACCCGCGGCCTCCGGGGCCAAGGCATCGACAATCCCCGCGAATTCGTGTCCCGGAATAGTCGGAATCCGCGGCCGGCCATCGCAATCTCTATAGGTTTCGTCCCAGGTTAATTCTGTCTTCGTTATCGACGTAGCGATGACGCGGACGAGTGCATCTCCGGGCTGGAGAGCCGGTTTTGGAGCGTCTTCGTAGGCCAGCAATTCAGGGCCGCCTTGCGTATGCATGCGAATTGCTTTCATGGATCGAACTCCCGGCTTTGGCTGAGACGCGATTTTACACCTTAACGGGCACTCTGAAAGTAGTTCCAATTGGACGATATGTCGGCTTGCGTGAATCGATCGCAGAGACTCCTGGGTAACGCGCAATTCGGAAGTTATCCGCTTCGCTGGAAAATTGGCTGGAAAAGGCGTATTCCATAGAAGTGGCCTTCAGTTAACGTGACAGTTTGGTGTCCGAACAGCCAAAGACCGCCTACTTGGGACGCAGGCGGCCCACCCGCCGCTTAATGTTTACAATTGTCTAGGTAATCTTTGACGTCGGTTTCACTCGCGGAATTTTCTTGTCGTTCCCAAGTTGCACCGCAATGCAGCGGTACCAAAATTGGGCTTCTGTAACTTTCCGAGTGAAAAAGATTTGGTCGGGGCGCGGAGATTTGAACTCCGGACCTCCTGCGCCCAAGGCAGGCGCGCTACCAGGCTGCGCTACGCCCCGACAGGGAGTGCCGATTGATTATACGGCACCTGTGAATGCGGAGGCTGCTCCCATTCGGCCACTTTGGCCTCCCTCTGTGCCAGAACCGTGGCGCGTATCCGGGCGCAGCGGTCCCGGGAAAGGACCGAGGAATTGGAATCGCGCCTCAGCCGCAGATCACCGGCGACCCGTTGCCGAGTATCTGAAGCGGCATTTGGGCAGGCGTCGAAATCATTCATCTCGTCTAAGCGGGTGCCGCGAAACGGTCGTCGGAGAACATCGCCGGGCTCGACGCTCCATCTCGGGACTGCCCGTGATTGGATTTACATCGGCTCGTCGGCGCTGGGCCCGTAAATCGAAGGCACCTTGGCGCCCATTGGGCGGAGATAAGTGGAGAGCTGGCCCCGGTGGTGAATCTGATCGAGCAGGAATCCCCAGGCCATGTCGTAAGCCGTTTCCCGCATCAATTCCTGACCGTTGAAAAGGAACGGCACCTGTTCCTCCCAACGCGAAGGGGCGAGGGACTCGAGCCGTCCGGCGATCGCGTCGTGCCGGCGATCGTATTCGGAAACGATGTCATTGACCGTAGCGGGCGGCGGCACTTCCACCCACTCGAAGGCGCCCTTTTCGAGACCCTCGACCAGCGCCGCTTCCTCCCGCACCATGAGCCAGGCGATTTCGCGGGCGGTGCGCGCCTTGGGATCGGGGCGGTAATCGGCGTGGTCCTGCGGAATGCGGCCGATGACCTTGCGGGTGGCAGGAGCCTCTTTGGTCCAGTACTTCAGGAAGAACGTCTTGTGATCCACGGGATCCTCCTCGAGGTGAGCCAGGGTGATGGGGAGCGACTATAGGCAAAGAAAAAGCGAAAGTCAAGGCTTTGCTGGCTCCCTGGTCAATGAGAAAGGCCCAGGATCGGCTCGCCTGGCGGGGGGCGCCGCGGCTTTCCTCCAGCCGAATCGAGCAGCCAGCGGCCGTTCGAGGAGCATGGCTTGGGGGAATGCAACTCGAGAACGATTGCGCCGGAGCTGGTGGCGCCGATGGCGTCATACCGAGGGCTGCAACCTGCGGCGAGAACGCCCCGAAACGGCTTCGCGAGATCGACGAGCTGCACGCTGCCGTCGCCGGCGTGGTAGTCGAACAGCGTCGTAAACGGGTCCTTACCGCCTTCGGAAAGAACGCCCAATACCCTCTTGCCATCCTTCGAGAAGCCGCCGAGGCTCAGCGACAAGCTTCGGCCGTAGTCGGCGTCGGAGGTCAGTAAATCGATCACCTGCGGCCCGGCGCTTGCCGCGGAAACAATCGCGAGCCGGTATTGGGCGGTGCACTGGTGAGAATGCTTGCTGTAATCGTCGGAGCTGGTGACTTCGAGCACGGCGGTCAGTCCGCCCGGTCCGCCCGCCGGCTGGGTGCGGGCAGTGGCTACCGTCGCGCCGGTATCGACGCAGGTGACTATGATCTGCGGCGCAGGCAGAATAGACGCGGCGAGCAGGATGAGCGGCAGCATGCGGAGACTCCCTCCCCCAACAGCCAGGCAACCGAAAAACCGGCAACAAGCTGAAGCCGGCCTCGCCTGCTCCTGGCGCGGTGAACCGACCCTTCTAGGATGCGCCGGCTGCGGTGCGCGGTCCGGGCCGGGCAGGCGCAGACTGCCTTAAGGGGAGATTGGCCGCGCCCGCAAACGCGAAGCCACCAACAGATAGATTGCCGCGATCAGCAGCACTGGCGAGCTGTATACCCCCGGCATCCAGCGATGAAAGTAGAGTGAACTGCTGATATGGAGCCCGGCATTCAATACCCCGACTACGATCGCCAGTGGCCAGGCCATCCTTCGCAGCCAGGGCGTCCCTCGAAAGGCCCAACGTGAAAGGCAGAACAGCAAAACGATCCCGCCCACCAACAGGCCCAGCCAAACCCCGAAACTGAACGTCGGCAGCGGCAGAAACGGCAACCGTGCGCGAATGGCGTGGGCGCTCGGGTTATAGAAGGACAAGAAATCGTGTGTCGCCTCGTCGGCGACATGCAAGCCGAGAGCGAGGGCGAAGGCGACCCAGGCGATTCCAAACCGGCGGGTGGGCACGACGTTTGCCATCGGTTCCTGCCGCGGATGCTGCGTTCGGGCGAAGCGCGTCGCGGCGGTAGGTCGGTCTCGAACTGCCGGATTCCCCCGGCGACGATGCGGCCAACCCATTTGGGCCGCGACATACCTTAACACCGTCGAATCATCGAGTCCCGGAGGGGCTGGCCGGCGGCGGCGCCATTCAAGAAACCGCGCGGCGCCGGGTCGAGAGCCACGTCAGCGCCGCCAGCGAAATCGTCCCCGCCAAAATGACGAACTCCAGCCTTCCCATTTGCGTCAGCAGCACCAAGCAAAACGCGACGCCAAGCGCCGCCATCAGCCGCCCTGCCGGCACGCGGAAAGTCGCTGCCCCTGGATCGCGCCGCCGGAAAACCGGAAGCGCACCGCAGGTGACGCCATAGGTGAACAGGCGCGCCACCGCCGACAAGCTGGCATCCCACTCGAAGCTGCCCGAGAGCGCGAGCACCCAGCCCAGCCCGGCATAGAAGAGGATTGAAACATAAGGGGTGCGAAAGCGCGGATGCACCGCGCTAAAGAAGCGGGGGAAGTCGCCGCGCTCGCCCAGGGCGAACGTAAGCCGCGGCGTCCCCAGCATCGTGGCGGCAAACCAGCCCCAAACCGATGCCATCGCGCCCGCGGCCATCAGCCACCCGCCCGGAGCGCCCAGGAAATGCTCGGCCGCCGTAGCCAGCGGCCGGTCGGTGGCGGTTCCGGCGGGGAGGGTTCCCTGGAAGACGAACTGGATGAGCAAGTACAGGGCGGTGACGATACCCATCCCGGCGAGCAGGGCGAAGGGGGCGTCCCGGCTTGGATTGCGCATTTCGCTGGTGGGCAGCGTGGCGTTATCAAACCCGCCATAGGCGAAAACCAGCAGCAGAATCGCCCGGAACCAGTGGCCGTGGCCCGCCGAAGGCCAGGAGGCGAGATTTTGCGGGCGGATAAAAAACAGTCCGGCGGCAACGAAAACGAGCAGGGGAAGGAGTTTCGCCGCGACAAACAGGTTACTTGCCGTCGCGCCCTGCTTCACCCCGCGGATGTTGATGAACGCGGGCGCAGCGAACAGAGCGGTGATGACCGCCCAGCGCACTTCCGGTGTTTTCGCCGGCGCCCAGATCGTCTGGAGATACAGAACGAAGAGGTTGGCGTTGGCCGCGGTTGCCGAGATGCGCATCACCCAGGTGATCCAGCCGACCTGCAGGCCCACGAAGGGCCCGAAGGCTTCGCGGGCGTAAAGATAGGGTCCGCCAGCGGAGCGGAATTGCGCGCTGACTTCGGCGAAGCACAGTACGATCACGCCGATTCCGGCGGCGGCGGCAACGTAGCCCAACAGGCTGGAGGCGCCAAGCAGGCCGGCAACGACCATCGGCAGGCCGAAAATGCCTCCGCCGACGACCGTGTTGACGACGAGGGTCGTCAGGTCCAATCGGCCGAGCGTCGCCACCAGCCCCGATGGCGCCGGTGACCGATCCTGCGCCTTCATCAACGGGTACCGGCGCCCATCTTGAAACGGTGGCTAACCAAAGTTGAGCTTCCGAATCTTTTCTGCCGCAAGCTGCTGAACGTTCCGATACAGACTGCGACCGTGGGCGTCGATCGCCACCAGCAGCGGTCCGAAGTGTTTGACGCGGAATTTCCACAGGCACTCGGGCATCAGGTCTTCCCACCAAACCGCTTCGATCTCCTCGATCTGCGTGGTCGCCAGCGCGGCGGCGCCGCCGACCATGGCCAGGTACACGGCCCCCAGTTTCTCCATCGCCTCGACGCTCGCTTGCAGCAACCCGCCCTTGCCCACAATCGCTCGCACCTGATAGCGCTCGAGCAAGCCGGGCACGAAGCGGTCCATGCGCGTGCTTGTCGTCGTTCCAATCGAGAGTTTTTCGTAGGTTCCGTCGGGCCGCTTCTTGACGCCCGGAGCGGTATGAAGGCACACCGAGCCCGCGAGATCCGCCGGCGGCTCGATGCCTTCGTCGAAAATGCGAATCTGGGTGGCGTCGCGCATTCCGAAAATCGTTCCGTTGATGAAGACCGTATCTTCCAGTTCGAGCGCGCGCACGTCCGCCTCCACGAGCGGTGGCGCCAGAACGTGTTCCGCCATTGCCTTCCCCTCCTCGCCCAGCCCGGCCGCGCGGCCGGTTGCGGCTCAAACGACGCGGGCCTATTTCCAGGTGATTCTGCCCCCTGCGTCCACGACCGCCTCGGCGCGTTCCCCGCGCCAGCACTGGATATTGACGGCCACCGGGTTCTGGCTGATATGGGTGTGGGCCCACTCGATGTTGACGGCCATCGCCGTGGTCGTTCCCCCCAATCCCTGAGGGCCAATGCCCGTTGCGTTGATCAATTGCAAGAGATCGCCTTCCAGCTTCGCGACGTCCGGGTCGGGGTTGCAGGTTCCGATGTGCCGGAACGTGCTGGCCTCCTTCGCCAGTGCCATCGCGACATCGGACGTGCCCCCCAGCCCGATCCCCACGATCATCGGCGGGCAGGGCCGCGCGCCGGATTCGAAAATGCACTGCAAAACGAATTTCTTGATGCCCTGCACCCCCTCCGCCGGGTTCAGCATCCTGAGAAAACTCATGTTTTCGGAGCCGGAACCCTTCGGCGCCATTTGAATCGCAATGCAGTCGGAATCGGGTACCACGTCCAGCTTGATGACCGGGATTCCGCTGCCGGTGTTGGTCCCGGTGTGCTCTCGAGTGAGGGGATGAACGGTATTGGACCGCAGCTGCCGCTCGGCGGTGGCGCGCGCGCACCCTTTCCGGAGGCTCTCTTTCAGCCGCGGGATGTCCACGCGCAATTTCCCGCCGACGGACACCTTGAAAATGGGCAGGCCGGTATCCTGGCATACCAGCGTCTTCTGCTCGTCGGCAACGCGAATATTGTCGAGGATCACCAGCAGAATCCTGCCGGCGGTGCGGTTGCCGTCCCGCTGCTCGGTGGCGAGTGCCTGGGTGAGCCCCGCGCGCACGTCAAGCGGGATTTCCTGCAACGCCTTGATATAGAGGTCTCGCGCCACCACTTCCAGCGCGCCGTAAAGGTCCACATCGGAACTTGCGCTCATCAGTTTCCCCTTGCTTCGTCCCGGGAGGATGAGAGTTCGGGCGGGGTGAGGCGGGTGAAGCCGATCGGCAGGACCGACAGTTCCATCCCGCCGTTCCCGTCCGCAATCAGGCGGATTCGCTTTAGCCACTGCGCGTCGGATCTCGGGAAATCCGACCGGTAATGCGCTCCGCGGCTTTCTCTTCGAAAAAGCGCCGATCGCGCGACCATCTCCGCGACGATGCCCAGGTTCGCCAGATCGATGGCCGCAGCCCACTCGAGGTTATAGACCGGATCGGTCGTTGCCTTTACCCGGCGCGCCCGCTCCTGAAGATTGCCCAATTCGCCCAGCGCCGCTCGCAAGCCTCGCTCGTCCCGAACGATGCCTGCTTTTTCCCACATCAGAGATTCCAGCTCGCCGCGCAAGGCAAACACGCTCTCCCCCCGGCTTCGCTCGAGCGGGCCCAGCCAGTCTCCGGCAAGCTTGCGGACCTGGGCCGGCGAAACTTCGCGCTGCCGGACCGCGGCGGCATATTCCGCCATGCTGTCCCCCGCGCGCGCCCCGTAAACAATGGAATCCGCCACGCCGTTCCCGCCCAGCCGGTTGGCGCCGTGAACGCCGGCCGCGTCCTCTCCCGCGGTAAACAGACCTTCCAGATTCGTGTGGCCATCCACGTCCATGCCGATTCCGCCCATTTGATAATGCGCGCTCGGCGAAACTTCGACGGGACGGTGGAGCAGATCGAAGCCGTACGTCCGGCATCGCTCCACCATGCCGGGGAAATTCTTCAGCAGGAACTCCTCGCCCAGATGGCTCGCGTCCATCAGCACGCCGCCGTGCTCGGTCCCGCGCCCCGCCGTGATCTCCAGATAGCTCGACCGGGAGATTACGTCCCGGGTGGCGCGCTCCATCCTTCCCGGCTCGTACCGGGACATGTAGCGCTCGCCCCGGCCGTTGAACAGCCGCGCGCCCGCTCCGCGCAACCCTTCCTCGAGCAATCCCCCGGTGGCGCTGGAATTGCCCACCAGCAAGCCGGTGGGATGAAACTGCACCATCTCCATGTCCGCAAACGCCGCTCCCGCCCGCCAGGCCATCGCCATCCCGTCGCCGGACTTCTCGAGCGAAGGGGAGGAGATCTTGTACATCGTCGCTCCGCCGCCGGTGGCGACGAGCGTCGCCTTCGATCGCAGCACCAGGAACCGGCCGGTGCGGATGTCGAGCACCAGGGCGCCGGCGATGCGGCCGTCGGAGCCCAGCAAGTCGAGCCCCCTCGCCTCCTCCAGGACGGTCACGTCGGCCTCGAGGATATAGTCGCGCAGGTTCGACATGATTTCGATACCGGTGAGATCGCCTTTGTGAACGGTGCGATCGAACGACTGGCCGGCAAACGGCTTTTGGTGGATGGTTCCGTCGTCGTTGCGGTCGAAAATACAGCCCAGCTTGTTTTCCAGCTCGAGAATCCGCCGGGGCGCGTCCTGCACCAGCGTCCAGGCCAGTTCCTGGTCGTTCAGATAGCCGCCGCCCTCGAGCGTATCCCGGAAATGCTTCTCGAAGGAGTCGGCGGGGCTGAGGACGGCGTTGTAGCCGCCCTGCACCATGCGAGTGCAGCCGCTCTGCCCCAGCAGCCCCTTCACCACCACCACGATCTTCAGCCGCCGGTTGCGTTCGTGGGCGTGAATGGCCGCCAGCAACCCCGCGCCGCCGGCGCCGAAAATCAGAATGTCGGCATCCAGGGATTCGACGTTCATAAGCGGCGAAAAGCGGCGATTCCCCACCAGGCCCAGACGGCGCCGATGGAAATGAGCGCCGCAGTCATCGCGCCCGCGGCCCTTTTCCCCAACCGGCCGTAATCCAGAATGATGTTGCGCAGGCCGCTCAACCCGTGAAACAAGGCGACAATCAGGAAGGCGATGTCGATCGCCTGCCAGGCGGGATTCGAGATTCGCGAAGCGATCACCGCGAAGGTCAAATCGCCCCGGCGCAGCGGCGCGGTCATGAAATGCTCCACCCAGAAGTGCGCTGCCAGCAGAACCAGCAGCAGCGCGCCGGTGATTCTTTGAAAATACCACTCGAGGGCGTTCCGCGACATCATCCGGCCTTGCCTATGGCAAACAGAAACAGGGGAATCGCGCCGGCCAAAAACACCAGCAATCCCGCGCCTACGGTAACGATCCAGAAGAGGTGACGTTGCCTCCCCACGCCGATCCCCAAATCCACCAGCGTGATCCGGATGCCGTTCGAGGCGTGAAGCACCACCACGCCGAGCAGCCCGATCTCGAGCAGCTTGAAGAACGCGCTGTGGAACGTCGCCATCGCCCGGTCGAAGGCTGCCGGCCCCTGGCTCAGCCGGCTGACGGTGTGAACGTGCAGGAAGAGGTAAGCGAGCAGGAGAAGCCCGGTCACGCGCTGGATCGTCCAGGCCACCATGCCGCTGAATTGCCAGCGGTACTTCCTGAGCGCGTCGCGGAGAGAATACCTCAAGACGGGAACAACCTCCCGGGCCGGAGCAAGGCTCGCTTGATGCGCACGATGGAGTCGGTGAGGTCAATCCCACGGGGGCACACCGCGGTGCAATTGAATTGCGTGTGGCAGCGCCAAACCCCGTCCAGGCTTCGGTCAAGGATTTTCAGCCGGTCCTCTCCCCCGGCATCGCGAGGGTCGAGGAGGCGAAGAAAGGCCTTGTTGATGGCCGCCGGGCCCAGATAGCGGGGATTCATGCCGGTGATGGAACACGCCGCGTAACAGGCTCCGCAGGTAATGCAATCCCGCTTGGCGGGGGCAAGCTGCCGGAATCGGGAATCCTTGCCGATCAGCGCGAGAGTTGACGCACCGGCGTTCCTGGGCCGAAACGCCGGCCGCGCCCGCCGCCATTGCTCGAAAAAGGGGGCCAGCGACACGGCAACGTCCTTCACCACCTGATAATGGGGAAGCGGCTCGACGGTCACCACATCCGACTTCAGATTCCTTACCAGCGTCGTGCATGCCAGCCGGGGAATCCGGTTGATATTGACGGCGCAGCTTCCGCACATTCCCACCCGGCACGAACACCGGAACCCGAGCGAGCCGTCCATTTCCCGCTGCGCCCGAAACAGGGCGTCGAGTACGGTCATCCGCTCTTCCAGCGATACGCGGTACTCGCTGAATCGCTTGCCGTCCTGCGCCGGATGACGCGCCACGCGAAGTGTGACTTGGCATTCCACGAATAGACTCCCGCCCCCTGGGCCGCGATAGTGCAGGAGGAGAGCACTCCGGTCGAAGCGACTCGGAGTGGACCGTCAGCCGGAATTTGCTTTTTGCCGATCGGCCGCCTGAGAGCATACACCCATTCGTCTCCGGGCAAACCCTGCGGATGAGTCGCCCTGGCAGGGGATGACGGGAACGATTCTACGAAGTCTCCGGCAAGGGCTCCACCCGCCGGGGGGAACGGAAGACACCGGGCGTTGAAAGTAGTCGTTATAACGACTACGATCAGTTCGTGCGCGCCACGATGCCGTCCAACCCCCGATCCAAGCGAAGCTCCAGCGCCGAGGAGGAGGCGTTCCTGGACTTGCTGCGGACCAGCGACCGGCTGTCCCGCGGGGTGGCGCTGGTGCTGAAGGGCAGCGGTCTTTCCCCCACCCAATACAACGTGCTCCGCATCCTGCGGGGAGCGCCGGGAGGGCTCGCCTGCGGCGAGATCGCCAGCCGGATGATCACCCGGGATCCGGACATCACCCGGCTGATGGACCGCCTGGAGAAGCGCCGGTTGATCCGGCGCTGGCGGGCGGCGAAGGACCGGCGGACGGTGCTGACCCGGATCACCCCGGCGGGGCTGGCGCTCCTGGCGGGCCTGGACGGGCCGGTGCGGGAGGCGCATCGGCGGCAGTTGGGCCACCTGGGCCGGGCGCGGCTGCGGGAATTGCGCGGGTTGCTGCGGGCCGCCCGGAGCCGCGCCGGCTGACTTTTTGGGGGCTTAATAGACGTTGCAACGAATATCGTTTTGACGCATCTAAGGGGGGAAAGGAGACCTACGATGAGCACACTGGCCGCACCCCCCGCAACCGCCACCACCTGGAGCATCGATCCCGCCCATTCGGTGGCCGAATTCCGGGTGAGGCATATGATGATCTCGAATGTGAAGGGGCAATTCTCCGGCGTCAAGGGCTCGCTGGTGCTGGACGAGGCCGACGTCGCCAACTCCAAGGTCAGCGCTTCGGTGGACGCCGCAGCCATCAATACCGGCGAACCGCAGCGCGACGCCCACCTGAGGAGCGCCGATTTTCTCGACGCCGAACGCTTCCCTGCCCTCAGCTTCGAGTCGACCCGGGTCTGGCGCAAGGGTGACGGGACGCTGGCGGTTGCCGGCGCGCTGAGCATTCACGGGATTGCGCGCGAAGTCGTTTTCGAGGTTGAGGGGCCAAGCGCGCCCCAGCGGGATCCCTGGGGCAACACGCGGATTGGGCTATCGGCCACAACGCGGATCGACCGAAAGGATTTTGGATTGACGTGGAATGCGGCGCTCGAAACCGGCGGCATCCTCGTCGGCGACGAGGTAACTATCACGCTGGAAGTTGAATTCACCAAGGCTTGAAGGCCGTGCAGGCAGTGCCGCTTGTAGGCCTTCGCGCTATTCTTCAAAAGGGGTTTTGCCCATGTCCTTGCGACCAATCAAGCAGGTAATGGAATCGCAGCCCACTATCGAAGGAGCCGGCGTCAAATTGCGCCGGGCATTCGGCTTCGGCCGAACCGGCGAGTTCGACCCGTTTCTGCTCCTCGATGATTTCCGCAACGAAAACCCCGAGGATTACGCCCGCGGATTTCCCTGGCATCCGCACCGGGGAATCGAAACCATCACCTACGTGCTGGCGGGTTCCGTCGAGCACGGCGACAGCCTCGGCAACAAGGGGGTGATGGGCGCCGGCGACGTGCAATGGATGACCGCCGGGAGCGGCATTCTGCATCAGGAGATGCCCAAAGGAGATGGCCGGGGCCGCATGCACGGCTTCCAGCTCTGGGCGAACCTGCCGTCTTCTCTGAAGATGACCGATCCTCGGTATCAGGACATTCCCTCGAGCGCTATCCCGGAAGTCACCGACGATGACGGCACCCGGGCTCGCGTCATTTGCGGCGAGTTCTGGGGCAAGCGAGGGCCGGTTGACGGCGTCGCCGCCGACCCGCGCTATCTCGACATCTTCGTCCCCCCGGAACGACGCAAACGCCTGGCGATCGAAACCTCCCGGAACGCTTTCGCTTACGTTTTCGCCGGCTCGGGCACGTTCCACGAGGCTTCCCGGCCGCGGGCGGTTTTGACCGAGCAGGCGGCGAAGCCCGACGCGCCCCCTGTCTACGAGATCGGCAACCACTCGGTGGTGCTGTTCGACCGCGGCGATGAAATTTCGGTGCAAGCGGGGCCCGAAGGCATCCGGTTTCTGCTGGTGTCGGGCAAACCGATCGAAGAACCGGTGGCCTGGTATGGCCCGATAGTGATGAACACCCAGGAGCAGCTGCGCCAGGCGATGGCCGACCTGCATGACGGCACCTTCATCAAGCGCCACTGAAGCGGGCTGCCGCAATTACTGGAAGAGCGCTAAAGCGACCCGCGCCACCGGTACAAGCGGTTTTCGAACCGACTGGAGTCGAGTGGCCTTAGGGAGCGCTGCCTTCGGATCGCATTCCTTCGTGCGAGCGATTCTGGACTGTCCAGTCTGCAGCCGTGCCGCTTGACACAAGCCATTCCAGCCTCTACGGTCTGGAAAGGCCACAATCCCCTCAAGCGGAGACACCCATGAAAGGCAGTGTGGCTTCCCATTTTCGCCTGGCACCCTTCGCGATGCTTTTTCTATCCGCTGCATTGCCGGGAGCCGTGCGCGCGCAGGGGGCGGGCGGCGCGATCGTTTCGCGGAGCGCCGAAGCCGACGGGGTCAAACTGCACTACCTGACCGCCGGTCGCGGCCCGGCGGTGATCCTGCTCCACGGCTACACGCAGACGTCGCTGATGTGGAAGCCAATCATCCCGCTCCTCGCCGCAAAATTCACCGTGATCGCACCAGACCTGCCGGGTATCGGCGATTCGGATATTCCGAAGGATGGCTTGGACATGATGACGGCCGCTCGCCGCATCCACGCCCTCGTGAAATCGCTTGGCGTCCAAAAGGCAAGCGTCGTCGGTCACGACATCGGGCTGATGGTGGCTTATGCCTACGCTGCGCAGTTTCCGGCGGAAACCGGGAAGCTGGTGGTGATGGATGCTTTTCTGCCCGGCGTGGCCGGATGGAAGAACGTGTACGACGATCCGGGTCTCTGGCATTTTCGTTTCCATGGTGCAACCCCGGAAGCCCTGGTGCGCGGACGCGAGCGCATCTACTTCGACTGTTTTTGGAATGACTTAGCCGCCGACAAGACGCATTCGATTCCCGAAGCCGACCGAGCCGCCTACACGGCGGCCTATTCGCGTCCCGGCCGAATGCGCGCCGGTTGGGCTTATTTCGTCTCCTTCCAACAAACAGCCAAAGAGTTCGCAAGGCTCTCCCAGAACAAGCTGACGATTCCGGTGCTTGCGATTGGCGGCGACCAGGCGACCGGAACCCTGCTGGGACGGCAAATGAAGCTTGTGGCCACGCATGCCACGGTGATCGTTCTCCAAAACACGGGACACTGGGTACTCGAAGAACGGCCCAAGCAAACAACGAATGCGCTGATGAAGTTTCTCTGACAGGCAACCCTGGAAAATGAACGGCCCAAATCGCTTCGAGCCGCAGGAGCGGGCATGTTTAAGACTTTGGTCGCGAGCGCATCAGCGGTTGGCGCGGCGCCATTGGCAAGCGCGCAATCGTGAAGCCCCCGTGTGACGAAGCCGTAATTGCCTCGGGACATCCCGGGATTCCCTGCCCAACAGAAGCGGGACCGTGGATTCTGGCCGCGACCATCCTCGGGTCCAGCATGGCCTTCATTGATGGCACGGTGGTGAACGTGGCTCTGCCTGCGCTTCAATCGAGCCTTGGCGGAACCGTGATCGACATGCAGTGGGTGGTCGAATCCTACGGCTTGTTTCTGAGCGCGCTGATTCTGGCAGGGGGCTCGATGGGGGATCTGTTTGGGCGCAGGCGGATTTTCCTCGTTGGGGTGGCCACTTTCGCAACTGCCTCCGCCGGTTGCGGCCTCGCTCATAGCATCCGCCAGCTCGTGCTGACACGAGCGATGCAGGGAGTCGGGGCTGCGCTTCTTGTGCCCGGCAGCCTGTCGATCATCAGCGCGTCTTTTGGCGAGAAAGAACGTGGCCGGGCCATTGGGACGTGGTCGGGGTTCACGGCAATCACCGCGGCCATGGGTCCGATACTGGGTGGCTGGTTGATCGAGCATGCCTCCTGGCGATGGATATTCTTCATCAACGTGCCGATCGCAGCCGCGGTGATTGTTTTCTCCCTATGGCGCGTTCCGGAAAGCAGCATGGAACAGCCGAAGAGCGTCGATTGGATCGGGGCGCTGATTGTAACGGCGGGTTTGGCCGGCGTGACTTACGGGTTCCTTGAATCCCCGAAGTCGGGTTGGACGAATCCCTCGGTGTGGGGTGCGTTGATCGTTGGCTGTGCGTGTCTTGTTGCTTTCCCTTCTTTTGAAGCGCATGCCCGGGCGCCGATGGTTCCGCTGGGCCTGTTCCGGTCGCGCAACTTCGCTGGGGCCAACTGGCTTACCCTTTTCCTCTATGCCGCGCTGGGAATCTTCTTCTTTTTGTTCCCGCTGAATCTGATCCAGGTGCGGCACTATTCAGCTACAGCCACGGGCGCGGCGGCGCTTCCGCTCATCCTGCTCATGTTCCTGCTGTCGCGGTGGTCGGGCGGGCTGGTCGCTCGTTATGGAGCCAAGCCGCCGCTGGTCATCGGTCCCCTCATCGCCGCCGTAGGATTTCTTCTCTTCGCAGTACCATCGGACGCCGGCGGTTACTGGACGGCCTTCTTTCCCGGGTTTGTCGTGCTCGGGCTGGGAATGGCGGTGAGCGTAGCTCCGCTGACGACCGTCGTCATGGGTGCGGTCGATCAAAATCACGCGGGGACCGCTTCGGGAATCAATAACGCTGTTGCGCGAGTCGCGGGGCTGTTTGCCGTTGCCATCCTGGGGATCGTGATGGTCGGGGCATTCAGCCGGCAAATGAGCCGCAGTCTGGCGCAGCTCAATCTGCCAGCCGGCGTCCAGCACGCTTTGGAGTCGAACGAGATCACACTCGCTGGCTTGACGATTCCGGCAGAGTTGGATCCCACCACTGCCGCTACCCTGAGGGTCTCGGTCGACCGAGCCTTTCTATCGGGATTCAGGCTCATCATGTTGATTTGCGCGAGTCTGGCAGTCACGAGTGCGGCGTTCAGTGGGGCCACGATAGTTGGCCCAGCGCGGCGCAAGCGGGGCTTCGGCGATTCCTGAAACCGAACAGCTACACCTAGGTTTTGACTCTCGCACCTCCGAATTTTCCGGGAGGCGTCATGGCCTCTTCTCCAGTACCGAGCGCCCTCGATGCCCACACCCAGGCTTTTCCGGTCCTCGCCCCAGCTCCAATCAATCGAGTTCGAGCCTTAGCCCCAGCGCTACCAGCTTCCGATCAGGATGCCGGTGGCGAAGACGATTGCGCCGCCGAGCGCCACCTGCATGGCGGCGGTGACCACCGGCGAATCCATGAAACGATGCCGCACCCAGGTGATCGCGCCGAGCTCGAACAAAACAACGATGGCGGCGATGGTCATGGCGAGGCCGAAGCGGTGTACGAGAAACGGCAGGGTGTGGCCGATCCCGCCGAGCGTGGTCATCAAGCCGCAAACCACCCCGCGCAGCAACGGGTAGCCGCGGCCGGTCAAGCTGCCGTCGTCGGAAAGCGCTTCGGCGAAGCCCATGCTGATGCCCGCCCCCACCGAGGCCGCCAAACCGACTAGGAACGCGTCCCAGGTGTTGCGTGTGGCGAAGGCGGAGGCGAACACCGGGGCCAGAGTCGATACCGAGCCATCCATCAGGCCGGCGAGGCCGGGCTGAACGATTTGCAAGACGAGCAGCTTGCGCCGCGCCGCTTCCTCCTCGCTGCGGGCCCCGGGCGCCAGTTCTTCCCGCTCGAGCTCTTCGGAGCGATGTTCGTGGAATCGCTCTTCCTGGGCAAGATCGTCAAGCAACTGCCGGATGCCGGCGTCGCTCGAGCGGGCGGCGGCCTTCTCGTAGAAGCGGCGGGTTTCCTCCTCCATGGCGCTGGCCTGGTTGCGCACCGCTGCCAGGCGCAGCGGCCGCGCCAGCCACACCGGGCGGCGCTCGACGAATCCCCGCACATGCTGGCGGCGAATGAGCGGAATATGTTCGCCGAACTTGCTGCGATACAGCTCGATCAGCCGGCGGCGATGCCCGGATTCCTCGACGCGCATGCCGTCGAAAACGGCGGCCGAAGCCGGGAAATCCCGGCGCAAGCCCTCGACGAGGTCGGCGTAAATGCGCTCGTCGTCTTCTTCGAGGGAAATCGCCAGGGCGAGAATTTCCTGCTCGGTCAATTCGTCGAAATTCTTCATGCGCGTCTCCCTCGGCTGCGGAATGGGGGTCTATTGCCGCTCCTGCTCGCGCCGCCAACGGGCCACGACCAGTCGGATTTCCTCGAAGGCGATCTCGGGGGGCAGGGCATCCTTGAGGGCCTTCAGCCGGTCGGAGCCGAGCCGGGCGCAGACGGCCTCGATGACCGCCTGCCTGCCCGGACCGATCCAGGACGAATCGAATTCCAACTCTCCTCGAGCGACCATCTGGGCCGCGAGTTCGATCACGGTCGAGCGACGCCGGCCGCGCGCTTCGGCGATTTGATCGAAGTTGAGTCCCTGGGCGAGCATGCGCTTGGTCTCTTCGGCGGGCTTCGGCTTGCTTTCCGGGGCCGGGGCGGCTCGGGCGCCCTTGCGAAATCGATCGAGGAGGTCAAGGATTTCGCCGCCGTAGCGAGCGGTTTTGCGCTCGCCGAATCCGTGGACGCCGCGGAGCTCGGCAATCGAGCGGGGCCGTTGCCGGCAGAGGTCGTCGAGAGAGGCGTCGTGCATCACGACGAACGCGGGAGTTCCCTGCGCTTCCGCCGTGGCTCGGCGCCATTGCCGCAAGTACTCCCGCAACTCGGAATCGATTCCGGTGGCGCCGGACTCGGTCGCGTGCTTCCGGCCGGCGCGGCGGTCGCGACGCTCGGGGGCGAGGGGCGCGGCGGCCTCCTCGCACGGGCGCAAGGCGGCCGGCGCCAGCCAATCGGCTTCCGGGTCGCACACGTCGCAGGCGGCGCAGGAGGACCAGTTCACGTTTTGGCCGAAATGCAAGCAGATCTGGCGGTGGCGGCAAGTGCGCGATTCGACGAACCGGCGAATCGCATGGTAGCGCTGCCAGGCGCGCTCTCTCTCCCCCGGGTCGGCAACCTCCTCGATGAAGTGGGCCAGCAAGCCGGCGTCGCGTTTCCGCCACAGCAGCAGGCAATCGGCGGGCAGGCCGTCGCGGCCGGCGCGGCCCGCTTCCTGATAATACTGTTCGATCGATTTGGGCAGGGAGAGATGAATCACCGCGCGCACCGCCGCCTTGTCGATGCCCAGTCCAAACGCGATCGTTCCCACCAGTACCCGGACTTCATCCGACGTCCAGCGCTCCTGGTTGCGCCGGCGCATTCCCGAATTCATTTGTCCGTGATAGGCAACCGCGGGCACTCCCCGGTCCTCGAGGAAATCGGCCGTTTGCTCGACGCGGGCGATCGTGGGCGCGTAGACGATGACGTTCGCGCCCTCATGCTTCCGGAGCGCGCGCAGCAGCAGGTCCGGCTGCTTCTCCCCATCGCACTGATGGACCAGGTAGCGCAAATTCGGCCGGTGGAAACTGGCGATGTACTTGTGCGGATCGCGCAACTGGAGCTGATCGACGATGTCGTGCCGGACGCGCCGGGTGGCGCTGGCGGTGAACGCGGCGATGGGGCGATCGGGGAAATCGCGCCGGAGGGAGCCGAGCAGGCGGTATTCGGGGCGAAATTCATGGCCCCATTCGGAGATGCAGTGCGCCTCGTCAACGGCGAAAAAGGAGACCGGGACTCGGCCAAGCCAGGCGGAGGTCTCCGAACGCGCGAGCCGCTCGGGAGAGAGGTAGAGCAACCGGTAGCAGCCCTGGCAGGCGCGAGCCATCACGTGAGCCTGCTCGGCCGCAGAGAGCGTGCTGTTGAGCACGGCGGAGGGTATGCCGATTTGCGCCAATTGCGCCGCCTGATCTTGCATCAAGGCGAGCAGCGGGGAAACGACCACCGCTGTCTGTGTGTTGAGGATCGCCGCCGGCAACTGATAGCAGAGCGATTTGCCGCCGCCGGTGGGCATGACGACGCAGACATCGTGGCCTTCGAGAAGGCTGGCGGCGACCGCTTCCTGGAGGGGCCGGAACGACTGGTATCCCCAGTAGCGGCGGAGTGCGCCAAGGAAATCAGGCTGCGCGGGCATGGCGGGAGTATAGCGCGGGAGCGCGGGCAGGGACGGCGTGAGCTAGGAAACACCTCGGAAGCGTGCCGCTTCCCTCGCCGACGCACCGCTATCGAAGATGGCCCGCGGCCACTCGGGCGACGAACGCCAGCGTCATGCCCCAGGCCAGCGCCAGCACCACTCGCCGAGCGGGCGCCGGATCGAGCCGCCGCATGTAAACCGTTCCCGCCGAAGCGCCCCCCACCGACGCCAGCGCCATCACCGCCGCAATCCGCCAATCGATTCGATGGCCGGCGATGAAGACGACGACGGCCATACCGTTGATCGCCATCCCGCAAATGCTGCGGACGCCGTTCATCGAGTGGATTGTGCTCGCCAAGGTGAGGGAGAACAGCGCCAGCATCAATACGCCCATCGCGGCGCCAAAATAGCCGCCGTAGATTCCGATGGCGAATTGCCCGGCGACGGCCAGCGCCAGCAACCGGCCGCCGGGAATCGACAACCGGCCGGCGAGCAGCCGGATGCGCTCGCTGGCGGTGAAAATCGCCGCTGCAAACAGCAACAGCACCGGCACCAGCAGGTCGAATATGCGCTGCGGCGTGTGCAACAGCAGCCAGGCGCCGAGGAATCCGCCGGCAACGCTCACCATCGACAGCAATGCCAGCGCCTGGCCGGGCACGTCGATGTCCTTGCGGTAGAGCCAGCCGCTGGCAACCGAGCTCGGCCACAGACCGAGCGACGTGGTGGCGTTGGCGGGAATCGACGGCACGCCGACGAACAGCAGCGTGGGAAAGGCGAGCAGCGTGCCGCCGCCGGCCACTGCATTCATCGCTCCGGCAACCACGGACGCCAGAATTACCAGAACCCAATGCAGGCTATCGATGTGCATCGTTATCGCGGCAACCGGCGACGCTGCCGTAGCCTCCCATGGCGGAGCCGGACGCGTCATCCGACGAGCGGCCGGGCCCGGTGACGAAAGTCATTTCTCGCGGCGGCCGGGCGCGCAAGGATGATCACCGCAACCCGCTCGCCCGGACCGGCTCGCGGAGCCGCATAACCGTATAATGGTCCCTTGGCCCGGGATGCAAGACGAAAGAAGGAATTGATGGCCAGCTTCGAGCGCCACACCGCGCCAGACGACACTCTCCGGGAGATGGACCTTCCCGACGAGCTGCTCCAGAAGTACAACCGGCCGGGACCGCGCTACACCAGTTACCCGCCCGCGCCTGCGTGGCGTGACGATTTCGATCGCGGCGAACTCGAACGGGCGTACCTCGAGGCGGAAGCGGCGGGCAGCGACGTTTCGCTCTACGTCCATATTCCCTTCTGCGAAAGCCTCTGCCTGTTTTGCGCTTGCAACGTGGTGATCCAGAAAGACCACGCGGCCGCCGCCTCCTATCTCGATTTGCTGCGGCGCGAGATCCGCGCCCTCGCTAGCCGTATCAGCAGGGAGCGGCCGGTGGTACAGCTCCACTGGGGCGGCGGCACGCCCACCTACCTCGCGCCCAAACAATTGGAGGATCTGTTCGACGATCTCTGTCTCGCGTTCCGGTTTGCCTCCGACGCCGAAATGGGCGTCGAAATCGATCCCCGGGTCACCAGCCGGGCGCACCTCGAGACGCTGCGGCGGCTGGGATTCAACCGCCTAAGCCTCGGCATCCAGGATTTCCACCTCCCGGTGCAGGAAGCGGTTCACCGGGTGCAGCCCTACGAGCTGACTCGCGAAGTGGTGGACGCGGCGCGGGCATTGGGTTTTGCCAGCCTCAACGTCGATCTCATTTACGGCCTGCCCCATCAAACCCCGGAAACCTTCGCCGCGACCGCCGATCGCGTTCTCGAGCTGGCGCCCGACCGCATCGCCCTGTTCAGCTACGCCCACGTGCCCTGGCTGAAGAAACAGCAAGGGAGCTTCGCCGCGTTCCTGCCCTCGGATCACCAGAAGTTCCGCGTGTTCCGGGCGGCACTCGCCAAATTCCTCGATGCCGGCTACCTGTACATCGGCATGGACCATTTCGCCCGGCCCGACGACGAACTGGCGCGCGCGCAGCGCGATCGCACTCTCCACCGCAACTTCCAGGGCTATTCCACCCGAGCCGGCGCCGACCTGTACGGAATTGGCGTGAGTGCGATCGGCCGGGTGGGCTCCATCTACGCCCAGAATTTCCGCGATTTGCCCCGCTACCAGGCTGCCATCGAGGCCGGCGGCCTCGCCACCATGCGCGGCTACCGGCTCTCCGCCGACGACCGGGTGCGCGGAGCGGTGATCAGCCGGCTGCTGTGCCACGCAGTGGTGAAGAAGGCGGAAATCGAAAATCAATTCGGGATCGAATTCGACTCCTATTTCCGCCGGGAATTGGATCGGTTGCAGGAATGCGAGCAGGACGGCCTGGCGCGCTTGCTTCCCGGCGAAATCCGCATCACCGGCCGCGGGCGCATCTTCATGCGCAACATCGCGATGGCGTTCGACCGTTATTTGCCCGAAGCCGGCGCCCGCCCGCGCTTTTCCCAAACGCTCTAGAAGGTGTCTTATAGATGCGCGAAACGATCCGGCGGCTCATTGCGGGATAACCTCGGGGGCCAGGGACCACGGTTTCAAGAGCTTGCTTACCTCTCGCCACGAAGGGGCGGCTGGTGTCGTTCAAGGTTTGGGTGTAGCGGCGCGGGGGGCTGCGACATGGCCGCTGATTTCGATCGCAAGAATATCCGCCTGCCCGCGGAAAACTACCGTGGACGGCGCCTCTATTTCGTCACCCTATGCTTCGAGAATCGGCGCCAATTCGGCGCCGACGCGCGTCTGGCCAAGTGGCTGATCGCACGCCTGGAAAAACAGGCTAACGCCTGGGGATACTTCGTCCACGCCTACTGCGTCATGCCCGATCACCTGCACCTGCTGGCGGGGGCCGCCGCCGACGCGAGCAACCTGATGGCGTTTGTGGAATCCTTCAAGCAGGAAACCGGCGCCGAATTTGCGCGGCGGGCGCATCGCCGTCTGTGGCAATTCAAGTATTACGATCGCATTCTGCGCGGTTCCGAGCCCGCCGACCGGGTGGCGTGGTACATCTGGCTGAACCCGGTCCGCATGGGCTATTGCCATGCGGCCGCCGATTATCCCTTTCTGGGCTCGTTCACGGAGTTGGGGGCGAATTTGCTGAAGGGGCCGCGGCACCCGGATGGGTGCCACCGTGGAAGGCGAAGCCCTGAAAGGGGCGGCGCGAAGCTGTGCCGCGCTGAAGACCGCGGCGCTACACTCAATTCTTGAAGCGGCGTGGGGGCTTCGGCAGTCGGCGGAAGAGCCGTGGTTAGTGGCGAATGGCTGGAAGTAAGCGACATTTGTCTCCGGGGGTCGGAGCTTCCGCGGTGTTTGTGTCCCGAGGCTGTTTGTCGGGAAGCTCCGACAGCCAGCCCGCCGACGATTCAGGGGTTTCAACCCCTGAAGTAGTTCCGGACTTCTTGTATTTAGCTCCAGGACACAACACTGGCGCCACGTAACCGATGCCGACGGCAGGGCTACAGGTCTCTCCGCTTTTTTCGAACACGCTTCGCGGGTAAGATGCGCAGCGCAAGCTCGCTTGCCATTCCCGAGGGGGACGAAGACGATGAATAAGCCAGTCGGTCTGTGCGCGATCGCGCTTTTCCTGGCAACCACGGCAGCGGCCCAGCAGCGGGCCGCAACCCGAAAACCAGTCGCCCTGCTCCAGCAGAATATTGAGCGTATCGCCAACGGCTTGCATGCCGATTGGGGCATCTACATCCGGTCGCTCGACACCGGCGAAGAAGTGGCGATCGACGCCGATAAGCCGATGGAGACGATGAGCGTGATCAAGGTGCCGATCCTGGTGACCGCGTTCCGCCAGATCGACGCCGGAAAACTCAGCCTCGGCCAGCCCATCACGCTCGAAGCAAGCGACAAACGATTCGGCACCGGCGTTTTGCGAACGCTGCACGACGGGCTGAACCTGACTCTCGAGGACGCCATCACCCTGATGATCATTCAGAGCGACAACACCGCTACCGACATGATGTACGCCAAGGTTGGCGGGCCGGCGACGGTGACCCAGACGATGCGGAACATGGGTTTCCACACCATCACTTCGGTGAGAACTTCCTTCGAATGGTTCCGGGCATTCGCCGCGTCGAGCGATCTCAGCTACGCCAACATCACCCCCGCCGAATTGTTCGAGCGGGGGAACCCGCCTTCGCGGCCAGGAGACTCGGCGCGATTCAACGCCGAGGGCAAGGCGCCGTTCGGGCTATCCAGCGCGCGGGAGATGGGCGAGTTGCTCGAGAAGATTGCCCGGGGCGAGGCGGCCAGCCCGGCTTCCTGCCAGCAGATGGTGCGCATCCTGCGGCTGCAACAGATGCGCACGCGCATTCCGAAATACATCACCGGCGCCGCCATCGGCCACAAGACCGGCGACTGGCCGCCCTTCGTCGCCAACGACGTGGGAATCATCCAGTCGCCCGAGGCGAATTTCGTGATAGCGATTTTCGACAACCATTACCAGGGTTCCTATGACGAACTGGAAGACGCCGTGGCCCGTATTGCCCAGCAAGCATGGCTCTATTTCAGCTACCGCGGCGCGGGCGCAAGCGGCGGGCGGGCCGGAGCGAGCGGGTTCCGATAATCGATACAGTTGTCACGAATGGCAATACGGTCCGAGCGAAGTCATTCATTCCATGGGGAATTGTCTTGGAGGCAAATCGTTACAGCTCACGAACAGAAATTGAAATAAGCTTCACGGAATGAACCGCTTTTTCGCCTCCTCAGCAGAATCTGTGGGCGGACTCGGGTTCCGGGAGGCGTCCAAGCGAGTGATCCAGGGCCATTTCCATCGCCTCGTAGGCGCGGAATCCATACGATCGTCTGGTCGCCACTCGGGTCTTGTTGTTGAGGCTCTCGCCCCCGCTTGGCGGGCCGGAAATCTCGCCTTTAGCACCGAACCAGTTCAGCAGGGGTTCGTCGTGGGCGCGCAGCATCCGGGCGACCCGCTTCATCGGCTCGAGACGGCTCGTTCGGTCCACCAGTCCAGAAAGGCTCCGGCCCAGAAGATCGACCTGTGGTGCCAGAGGTAGGAGAAGGCCTCCTTGAGCTGCCAGGCCCGGGCGGTTGCCAACTCGCTGGCCAGCAGGGCCTGGAGCCTTTCTCCGGCTCGCCCGCGCAAGCTCGGCAGCCCGGTCATGTCCCACCCTCGACCGCGGCCAGCAGCGCCCGCGCATGCTCGCTGTCGAAGCCCGGCCTCACCAGCAGACTCCGCCCATTCCGGAGCAGCACTTCCACGCGCGAGTCACCACCCGCGGCGGCCGGGATCGGCGCCGGCGGGGGCAGCTTCACTTCGACGAATCGCGTCTCGGCCACCTCGCGCAGCCGCTGCTTCCACCAGTAAAAGTGCCCCGCGCAAAGCCTGCGCGACGGCTAAACTGACGGTCAAGTGGAACCACGTACAAGTAGGACGCTCGCCCACCAAAAAGTGGCAGCCAGGGAAGGCTCAAGCGCAGTACACTCGCTCTTGGTGTACCTAGCAGACCCTTGGACACCAACGCGCATCTGACCGCAAAAAGATAGAAGAACGCATGTCAACGCCAGTGCCCACGCCCGAACCCGAGCCCGCAACCGCCGCAGCCGGAACCATACGAGTACCACCAGCCCCCGGCGCAACTTCACCTGAGGCACCGCCCGAGGCCGCCACGCCACCGGCTGCGGCCGCGGCCGCCCCCGAGCCGCTGCCAAAAACATTCACGGCCCCCTCCCCCGGAGAGGTAATCACGAGCCTACTCACCGGCAACACCTACACCATGGGACCGCAAATTGGCGAGGGCTCCTTCGGCGTGGTGTTCGAGTGCGCGGACGGATGGAACAACGAGCTCGCAGTGAAGGTACTGAAACCACTGAAATCATTCGAAGAAGTACAGGCCGCAGCTGTAGCCGAGGTGCAAAAACTCTTTCTACTCCGCCATCCGTTTGTAACCTACGTCTACGACGCGTTCGAATACCGGGACGCCTTCTACATCGTCACCGAGCGGTGCCACAGTTCACTTGCGCAATTTTTCACGGAACCGTGGTTCAGTGGGCCCGTCTGGCTGGTGCCAGTGGCCCGCTGCCTTTTGCAGGCCGTGCACTTCATTCACAACTCGGGATTCGCCCACCAGGATATCCATCTGGCCAACGTGTTTATTGCGCGTACGAGAAACGAGATGGACATGGACGATCCAGGGGCAGTCCAATTCAAGCTAGGCGACCTAGGCGTCGCCAAACTCCTCAGTGACTTAACCCCACAAAACACGAGAGCACAATGGATGCTCCCACCAGAGGTCATCAACCCCTCCGAGTTCGGCCCCATTGACCACAGGTCCGATCTCTACCACTGTGGCCTGCTCCTCCTGCAACTCGCCTATTCACATGAGCTACGATTCACCCAGCAAGAGACCACGGCAGGCAAGCCGCGAGAAATGGCCAGCAACCTACCCGCACCGCTAAACTTCGCACTGGAAAAGGCCCTCAGGCGTCATGCCTCGATGCGAACAGGAACCGCCCAAGAACTTTGGCGAGACCTCAATTCGCCAGGCCCGGGGCCAACAGCCCTTGTCGCGCCGCCACAGGCAGCAACGCAAGCAGACCCAGCGTCACCTGACACTCCAAAAGCGATCGACCAAATACTCGGCTCGGCCCTACCGGAACGCGAGAAAACATAGGGAAGCACTCAAAATTTGACGGCAAGTGCAGAAAGCAACTGCTTCGCTCGTTTGGTCTCGTTACGGGTAGGCCCTAGCCTGCTTAATTCATGAGCGGTAAGCCCGAGTCGGTTTTCTTCGGAATTTTCCTTGGGGAAGTGAGCTGCCAGCCGCTCCCGGTTGGCGACGGCGGAGCGAGGACGCGGTGAGGGGTGGAAGAAGCCGTTCTCAGGCAAGGCTCCGCCTTCGACGGCAGACTTGACGGGGTTCGGGAAGCCGGGCAGCGGTCAACTAGGCATCTTGAGGCCCAAAACTTGATGCGAATGAGTCAAGTTTTGTTCGCCATTACCTCGCCCGAGAACATGCTCGTCGGGCTGGGGCGAAGCCCAGCAAGTGTTGAGAGCGAGCGCCAGATCAGCAAACAGAGACTGCCAGGGCCAGCCGGTCGCCAGGTGAACGCGGATCGCCCGGGCGGTCTGCCGGACGCGAGCGCCGATCTTGAACAGGCGAGCGCGCAGCGTCTCGATTTGCGCCGATCCCGCAGAGCGGGACTGCGGGAGCTGGAGCAGGCGGAACAGGTTGACCAGGTTGTAGGCGAAGCCGTGCAGGAGCGGCCGGAAGGCGTTGGCCAGGAAACGGTGACAGCTCAGCCGGTCGGCGCGGAAGCCGTTCTTCAACTCCTCGGTGCGGTTCTCGCATTCGCCGCGGTCATTGTAAACAGCGAAGATCTCGGCGGTGCGGCCGGCACAGTTCGCAATCGGGAAGCGGAGGTTCCTGCCGGTGGCGGTGTGCTCGGCCTCGTAGGCGATGCGGCGCTGACGCGGCCGACGGCGGGCGCGGTGGCGGAAGCCTGAGAAGCGGCGCTGCGGGACCTGGGTGCGACGATAGCGGCGCGCGATCCGTTTCTGGGCTGGCTCGCGCGGATGACTCATCTGCCCGTCGCCTGCCCCCCGCCGCCCTTAGGCTCCCCGCCGACGCGTTGCGCCGGTCCGCCGAACCATTCCGGTACAGTGCCCTCACGCGCGTACGCCTCCAGCTCGTCCTTCGTCATCTGATCGAACATCCTCTGCACATAAACGCGATGGTCCTCCTTCTCGAACCATTCGCCCAGAGAATTGATTTTCGCCAGCGCCCGCGCCGCGGGGTAGTGTCCTAATTTCACTTTTTCATTTTGCCTGGACGACCGCGGAATTCAACGTGCTCCGAATCCATTCCGAGATGGTCTGCTTCCCCGCTTTCGCCGAAGCCTCGATTGCGTGCAATTCGGCGGGCGTCACGCGGACGCGTAGCGTTCCGGCCTTAGCCCGTCCTTTTGGGAGCGGCGGCCTACCCGGCTTCCTCGTTTTCCTCTGTTGACTCAAGGCTCCTGAACTCCTGCATTATTGCCGCCCGCACGGCCAGAGCCGCCGATGTAATTGGCGCGACATGCAGCACCGTTACATGGCGTCTCGCCTGCTTTTGGTCGTCGGTTTCGTGCGTCCATGCATAAACCCTTGACGCCTTGGGATGGCCGACTAGCTCAAAAACGTAGACGATTCCTTCCCACACGGTCTTACCCTGGAAAGCCTCCTTGACCGACACGCTCTCAATATGACGTGATTCCACCCCGTGCAAGCGACGAATCACGTCGCGCAATTCCTCGATATACGTCACGCAGCCGCCTTGACTAGACCGCCAACTGTCCAGAAGTCCCGCTCGATTCCCGCTGCCATCGCGGGAGTCATTTTGAGTGTATTGTGCCGCCTCACGAAATTGTAATAAGCGAAGTGCAGCGCCACAGCCGCCTCAAAATTCTCGCGCCTCTTGCTGAATGCATACGTTAGCCGCCTCAGCCGCCGCATGTGAAGGCGGGTTGTGCCGTTCAGCCGCTCGACGTAGCTGGTAGAGGCAAGCGCCATATCGGGACGCCCGGAGACGTGACGCCTGTCGGTTATGACTATCTCGGGCGGAGTGTAGCGCCGCTCCGGGGTTTCAATGTCGCCGACCTCGTAGGTCTTGATGATCTGCGCAAAATCCACATCCGCCCCGAACGCCTGCTCAACCGCCTCCACGTAGACTCTCAGCGCATCGCTGGAAATTTGCACGCGATTCTTAAGGCGTCCTGCCACGTCCGAAACAAAGGCATTCGCGGTTGCGGCGTCTGGCTTGCCCACCTTGAAAGAGGGCACCAGCTTCGTATCCGCGTCAATCGCGCAGAACGTCCATACATCGCCGTACTGGGGATCGTCGCCAGGACGAACCTGATTTTCCTTCTTCCCGACGAACCCCCATATCTCATCTAACTCCAGATGGCGACAGGAAAGATTCCGCATCTTCGCGTCCAGCATCGCCGCGCATCCCTGGCCCACCTGCACGCCAAGCCGCATGATGGTGTCCCGGTGTACGCCCGTCATGCGCTCGATTTGCCGAATACCAGAGCCTTCCGCTAACGCGCCAATCACCGCGACCCGCTTTTCCATCGGTAGGACGTTTGCCATCTTCGTTCCCTCTCTGGAAATTACTGTACCCCAACAAGTGGTACTTGTCAAGGGATATTGTTGTGGTACACTATACGCGTGTTCGCAGACGCTCCAGAGGAGAATGGAGGTAGTTCCGAGGAAGCATGCACCCATCCCGAAGAGCGTGAGAACAAGTCCCCCGACATTAGCCAAGCAATTTCGTCCGAATCGTACCTTCCACCACCCATAGGCAATGAACGCGCACCCAAGCGCAAACAGAAGTGTTGGCTGGAGTGGGGGAAATTTGCCGTGGAGTTCTTTACACTCATCGTGATAACTGTTTATGCCGGGATTGCTTATCGCCAGTGGGAAGAAATGAGAAAGGCGACGAATGCGGCGTCGCAAAGTGCCGATGCTGCCGCCAATGCGGCCGGGACTGCGAGGGATTCCCTTAAGGCCAGCATCGATCAGTTCAATCTGGACCAGCGGGCGTGGATAGGGGTCCCTAGTGTCGCACCGCCGCAATACAGCGAGGGCGGGACGCCAGTCTACGTGAAAGAGGGCGAAAGGGCGGTCTTTCAGGTCAATGTGCTCAATTCTGGCAGAACTCCTGCCCTCGATGTATCGTTCCGTGCGGCCTATACTGTTTTGCCAAAAGGATCGGCGTTCTCCGCCCGTTATCCACGTCCTATTTCGTCTATCAGCAGTAGGACCGTCATTCAGCCGGAGCAAGCCTACAATCTCCCAACGGGCCCCTCCTCTGGAGTCCTGAGTCATGCATTTATAGACGCCATCAAGAACGGGAGCGAAGTGCTGTACGTATTTGGTGAAGTTGGATACGACGACGTTTTTTTCCCAAAGACTAAGCGTAGGATGACGCACTACTGCATATTTCTTCAGCAAGACCTTGCAACATTCTCGCCCTGCTCCAAATACAATGAAGCCAATTAAGAGAACCCAAATTAGGACACTACCCGCCGCGGAGACAACCGCCGCCGCACTCGGCCGCACACCTTCGCCTCGCTCAAGGATTCGCTCGAGCACGATCCGCAGGTTCCTCCGCCGCCCCTCGAACAACCGGAACGCGTGCGCGTGCCGGTACACCGCCGACCGGTCCCCCAGCCGGTACCTCTTTCGAACCGTCTCCACGCTTATCCAGTCCAGGAATTCCCGCTCGATCTCCTCGCGCTCCCGGTGATGGCAAGCCGTGCACCGCTTCCTATGCTGCGCGAGCTTCGCCCGCCCATCCGGAGTCACGACGCCAGCCGCCAGCTTTGCCCCCAACGCTCCCACCTCCACGCGAATACTCCAAAATCCATTCTTAGCCACCCCCCAAGGCCCCGCCGCCAGCCTGTTTACCGTAAACCCCGCCCTCGCTCCTGCTCGCACTCCCCATTACACTTCTTCCATGACCCCGCGCGCAGCAACGCCCCCATCCGCTCGCCGTGGCGGATGCGCCCGATGCCCCTGGTCTGCGCACCCGCGATCCCTCTCGGCCGGCACTCGCCCCTGGGGGGATTCTGAAAACATCACTTTTTGTTGCGATCAAAAAGTTGGAATGACCTCGCAAGACAAGACTTACCGCACCGTTTGTTTCCTCTTTGCTGCGGTAAAACGCTGGGAACAGGCACCTCTAAGCCCCACGCCATCAACCACATCCCATCTCGGAATCGTCACTCCTCGGAAAACACCAGTAACCGCTTATTCCCCAATCCATTCCATCACCAACACCGGCCGCATCACCCACAACGACACTATCCGGCCGGTTAGCGAGCCTGGTACCGCGTTATTTACCTGTCGCGGATAAAGGACGTGATTTACGCCCTTCACTGCTTCGAAAGGAAAAGCCGCGAGATGCCGAGAAAAGATTTCGAGAAAGCATGGCAGCACCTCGGGTCAGTGAGGGCGCGGTGGGCAGTCGGGGTAGGGATCACGATCGCTCGTGACCCCCTCCACGGACCCGGACGAGCGGATTTCCCGCATCCGGCTCTTGCCTTAGGTAACGACGCCCATGCGGCGTAGAGGATAGGGATGACAGACTATCCTTTCCTGCCGCTTGACGTACCCGCTCCAGCGCACTGGGCGCGTCGCTCCGGCACGGCGTCCGGGACGCGTTTTGCTGTGGCAGGTTCCCTTTGGCCAGACCCCTTCCCTCCATCCCCTCCGCCGCCGGTTGCCCGGCGTTGTTCGGGGACTTCTCAGGTACAGTGGGTCTGTCCGACTTCCCAGATCCGTTCGTCATCGGCGTACGTCCTTAGACTTCCCGATGCGTCCCAAAGGCACTGCGGCCCTCGGCGAACCTGGGATCTGCCGGCTCCCATGCGAGGTGCTTCCGTACGTGCACGGGGTCTCTGACCGCGCGGGATTCCCTTGCACCTCGCGATAACGGTGCACGGGATGGTGCCTTCCGCCTCTCCTTACAGGGTCGGCCTCCCGGAGGAAGGTTCTTACGCGGCTGAATACCCGGCCCGCACGCTCCCCTGTCAACGCTTCGACGCCGCCCTTGCGAGCGGCTCCGCATGACTCGGGGCCGAAGTGGGTCGCTGCATCACATTCGTGTGACTTTTTCATTCACTACACCTCGCCGGTTTGACCGGCGCACGAGGAGAAAAAACACGAAAAGCGCAGTTAACCAGCCGACCCATGTAACGCACGAGAACGTCCTGGATGATCTCGGGTTTTCGCCGGAACAGGCAACGGCGCTGAAGTTCAAGGCTGAGTTGTATCAGGCAATTCTGAAAGCCGCCAGAAAATATTCGCAAAAGGAACTGCAACTAATCCTCGGAGAGCCTCAGCCGCGTGTGAGCGAACTGCTCAACGGTACGATCGCCGACAAGAGCGTGGACAAACCGTTCTGCTGCGCCGGTCGGCTGGGGATCGCTGCAAAAGCGAAATTCACACAAGCTCGCAAAGAGGTAACTGAGAGAGAGCTTTCCCTCGCCGGCTGATGGAGGATCTGGGCTGGGCAAGCTTTGCATCCGCTGCGGATGACAAAAACCAAACAAGAGCCTCGGAAGCGAGGCCCTTTTTGCAAGGATGCGCGCTAGGACGGAACCTCCCCCGCCTGCGTCGGGATCGGCGCCGTATCGGGAACATGGTCCCTGCCAACGCGGTTGACGTTGCGGATGGAATCCGGCTTCACTCGTCAAGCCTTTCGGTAGTGGGTCAGTCCCGAAGCTTCGGGAGGCGAGAGTTGCATTCACATCGCTGGGGTAGTGCGAGGAGATGCGGGAGCTTGAAGGCTTTGGCTCGGCGCGGCGGCAAGGGGTCCCGGCATTGGTATTGGGGGCTTTGTTCGTGGGCTATGAAGATTTGGGCGCAAGTCAGGCGCCCACGGTCCCGTCCCGCTTTGCGGGACGGGACCGTGGCTACGAGGCGTTGCGGGCCGCGCCGCCGGCCGTTGTGCACGGTCCTGCAGGATTAACGGGACCCTTCGCTCCCGCACTGCGCGGCGGGCTCGGGGTGACAACTCTCTAAGAGGGGCGTGCCATGAGGCTGGGTTGGTATCGAGGGCCGAGCAGTGGCCCATGCACGGCAACAGCCCACGGTCACGTCCATTCGACTCCGCTCAGGTCCCCGAGAGAAGTCAAACGGCGGCGGGCAACCCTCTGCCACCGGAGACAGACGGCCAGGATCGGGGAATGGGAATTGGAGCCGCTCGTCGCTGCGGCGACTCGCGGCTTGGATTGCGACATGCCTTGCGGCGGGCGAGCCGCGGGCTCGCCGCTACAGAAACCTTTCCCATGGCCGCCGATGGGAGCCTCGTTATTCTGGTCATATAGTGCTTGTTTGCAACCACTTACAGGACGTTCGTTCGCTGCCGGCGGGATTCCCTTGTGAAGCCCCCAGCCTGCGTGCCATAAGCGCTTGAGCCCGGCGGTATTGAAACCTGGGTGTGGTGAATTTGCAACCGAGGATGGGGGTGCTGCATCCAATTTTCGCTAGAAAGACGAACCGAGCCCCAGGACACAAGGGCGGAACGGCCTGAGGAGGAAGGAGTTGCGTATGTCCGTCTCCAAGAAAACCCGCCATCCCGCTGGCAAGGCGGCCTTCGCGAAGATACTCAAGGCCAAGCGAGACGAATTGCTGCACCAGGTGCGCGAACGTCGTCAGGCAGTGGTGGTCGAGCGCACCACCGAAGACGAGGGAGGACAGGCCAGTTGGGCGCAGATGGAGCACCTCGCCTTTACCGCGCTCGAACAGGAACAGAAAACCTTGAGGGAAATCGAGGCGGCGCTGAACCGTATGGACCGCGGCTCGTACGGCGTTTGCGAAAGTTGCGGCGAGCCTATCCCCGAGGCTCGGCTGCGCGCGCTTCCCTGGGCCCGCTACTGCGTGAAATGCGCCGACCAGCGTTACCGGGTCAATTGACCAGCCGATAGCGTCCCCCTCAGTCCGCCGGCACGGATCACCCATCGAGATCAAGACGCCGGCCCGCCGCGGCGGGCCGACGCTGCAAAATGTCCTGGCGATCTATTGGTCGCGGCCGCAGGGAGGACTTGCATGCGCAGGCTTCCCGACGCACAGCGTCGGGACGCAAATCCCGCAGAGCGGGACGGAATCCTGCGCCACGCGGCAGGCTTGTGCCGCCCCCGATTGCCGCAGAGGTTGTGCAACCGCTTCCGGCCTGCGGGATAACGATCAGTGTTCTTCGTATTGTTTGAGCTTGCGATAGAGGGTGGTTTTGCCGATGCCCAGCAGGCGGGCCGCCGCGAGCTTGTCGCCACCGCTCTGGCGCAAAGCGCGGTAAATGGCGCGGCGTTCGAGTTCGGTGAGGGTGAGCACTTCTTCTTCGAGGGGCAAGCGGGCGGGCGCTCCCGCCTGGAGATTGGTGGGCAGATCCTCGATGCGAATCACCGGCCCGGAATTCAGCGCCAGGGCGCGGGCAATCGCGTTCTCGAGCTCGCGAACATTTCCCGGCCAGTCGTAAGCCACCAATCGCGCCATGGCGTCTTCGGCCACCACCGGCGTGGGGCGTTCCGCGGTAGCGTAACGTTCGAGGAAATGGGTGACGATGAGCGGAATATCGCTTTTCCGCTCGCGGAGGGGCGGCAGGCGGATGGGAACGACGTTCAGGCGGAAGAACAGGTCCTGGCGGAAACGGCCGCGATCGACTTCTTCCTGGAGGTTGCGATTGGTGGCGGCCAGAACGCGGACATCGACCTCGGCGGAGGCGGTGGCCCCTACCGGACGCACTTGTTTTTCCTGAAGCACCCGCAGCAGTTTCGGCTGCATTTCCAGGGGAAACTCGCCGATCTCGTCGAGGAAAAGCGTGCCGCTCGAAGCCGCTTCGATGAGGCCGCGCTTCGATTGGACGGCGCCGGTGAAAGCGCCCTTGACGAAGCCGAACAATTCGGATTCCACCAGGGTGGGCACCAGCGCGGTGCAATCCACCGGAACGAACGGGCCGTTTTTTCGCGGGCCGAGGAAATGAATCGAACGGGCGACCAATTCCTTTCCGGTTCCGGTCTCGCCCTGAATCAGAACCGGCGACTGGCTACGACCGGCCTTCTCCACCAGTTGATACACCGCCTGCATTTTCGAGGAGGCGCCGACCAAGCCGCGAAAGCCGGCGCCGACACTGAGCTGCTCGCGCAGCACGCGGTTTTCGCGTCCGAGCGCCACCGCTCGCGCCACCCGCTCGAGCTTGGCGCGCAAGTCGGCTTCGTCGAAGGGGCGGGCGGCGAAATCGGCGGCGCCGGCCTTCAGGGCTTCGCGGCCCGCTTCGGCTGCGCCGAACTCGGTGAGCACGATCAGCGGGGTATCGGGGTAGCCGGCGTGGGCGCGCTGGACGAACTCGATGCCGCCGAGCGACGGCATGGCCAGATCCGCCACCGCCAGGTCGGGCGCGTGACGTTCGAATCCGGGCAAGGCTTGCGGACCGGTGGCGATCATCCTCACCCGCAAGCCCACGTCTTCGGCCTGGGCGCGCACCAATTCGCGCACCGGCTCCTCGTCGGACACCACCAGCAGGGTGAGGCTGGCGATCGATTCCGCAGTCACGAAAGCTGGCGGCGCAGGCGACAAGTTCGCTTCACGATCCCGGGCTGCGCTGGAATCCTCCGGCGCATGTCCGCCCCGGCGGAATCAGGACAGCAGGTCCCCCCCGTGGCGGAGTTTCCCGCAGCATTGACGGGGTCCTTCCCGACATAAGACGTCGGGACTCCCTCCGGTCGTCGCAAAAGGCTCCGCTCGGGATGACAAGGCCGCTTCGCGGGCGCGATAGCTTGCGGCTTGGCGCAGTCTAATTCCATCGGACCGAGCCGGGCAAGGGACAAATCGCTGATGACAATTCGTAGGACGCGGAGGCTGTATTACTCTCGCCGAGTTCGTTTGTGGGCTGCGAGGATTCAGGTCCAAGTCAAAGGCCCACGGTCCCGCCCATTCGACCAGCCCCTCGACTTCACTCGGGACAAGCCGCGGCGGGCTCAGGGCCCCGAGAAAAATCGAGGGGCGAGGCGGGACCGTGGCCCCTCGACTTCCGCTCGGGACGGTGAGCATGAGCCGAACCGCTACCGAACCCGGCCGGCGAAGAAGGTATCCGCTGATTACCGGCCGCCGGACAGGGTGAGCGGCGCGGCAAGCGCGAAGGAAAGGCGCGCCTCGGCGGGCACCGCGACGTTTTTCTTGCCGGTCAACGCGGCTCCCGCAGTGCCGGCGCCGCCGCCGGCCAGAGCGCCGATGGCCGCGCCCTTGCCGCCGCCGGCGATGCCGCCGATGATCGCGCCCAGCGCCGAGCCGCCGCCAATCGCAACGACGTCGCGCTTCTTATGCGAGGATCCCCTGCGGCTGATGGTATCCGTCTGGATGTCGTAGCTGCGGCCGGCGACTTCCACCGAATCGAGCGTAAGGGAAAGTTGCGCCACGCCGCTGAGCCGGCCGGAAGCCCGTGCGGAGACGATGTGACCCTTGACCCGCGCATCCCGGGGGATGGCGACGACGCCGTCAACCGATACCGGCTCGATCAACGAAGCATCGAAGGGATCGCCGTTGTGGGCGGTAGCGCTGGAAACGGACTGATCGAGCACAACGTGGAGTTCGGCGCCGGCGGGGATGGTGAGAGCGGCGGACTGCGCCGAGGCCCCGGCCGGCTGCCCGGGCGCCGACGGCTGTCCGGCTTGCGAGCCCTGATTGGCGAAAGACGGGGACGGCGATTGATTTCCCTGATTCGCTTTCGAACAGCCGGCAAAGGCGACCGCCGCCAACAACGCCACTGCCAAAGCGAAAGAGTTTTTGCGAAGCGGTTTCATGGCCTCTGTTCCTCCTGCCTGGATTCACGGTAAGCGAACGAGAATGACTTCGGGCCGCACTTCCTTAGGATGCCGGAAAGCGGGGAAGGCGCTGCCGCTCGATTGCCGAAGCGGTCAATAGGGGCGCGCCGAGCCGCGGCTGGCGGAGGCCGCCTCGGCCGATGCCGAGGCTTCCAGATTCACGGCGTAAAGGCCGTCGCTTGCCGACGCCGCGTACACCAGGCTCGATCCCGCCCGCGCGGCCACCACCGGAAAATAGCTCTCCGCCAGGCTGCCCTCGACCGGCGCCCAGGTCCGCCCCCTGTCGTGAGAAACGTAGAGGCCGCCCACTCCCACCGAAGCGAGCAGCGTTGCGCCTGCCGCCGCGACGTCGCGCACCGGGACTTCGGGCATGCCATGCGCCGCCTGCGTCCAGGTGGCGCCATCGTCGCGGGAAATGTAGAGGCCCTTGGCGGTAATCGCCAGCAGCGTGCGCGCATCGGCTACGGCCAACCGGATGGTGGGCCCGGCGCCCATCGGGAGGTTGTGCCACGTCCAGGTGCGGCCGGCATCGGGCGAAAACACCAGCCCGTGATCGGCGACCACCCACAATCCCGCTCCTTGGGGCGTCACCGCCACCGAGTGCACCGGGAGAATCAGCGGAGCAAAACGGATTTCGCGCCAGGTGGCGCCGCTGTCGTCGGAACCGAGCAAACCGTAAGCGGTGGCGGCAAACCAGGTGCGTGGCCCGAAGGCCATATCGTCGACAACCAGATCGAATGGCCGTTTCTCGGGCTTGATCAAGCGGCCCTTCTCGAAGGTCCACGCCGCCTCGCCAACCAACTGGCCGGCGGCGACCCAGGCGGCCCGAGCGGCGTCGTAGCGCACCAAGCCGCCTTTATCGAGCGCCGCCCACCACCCGGCGGGGGAAGCGTAGATGCGCCGCACCGCTTGCCACCGCAGCCCCTCGCCGAGCGGCCGCCAAGTTGCCCCGCCGTCGTCGGTGGCGACGACCGGATCGGGCGCATCGGAGAGGATGGCGAGCACCCGGCTGGGATGGGCGGCGTCGAGGGCAACCGCTGCAATCTGGCGATGATTGAACCCGTCGTTGGACACCTGGTAGTTGCGGCCGCCGTCGTTCGAAAGAAGAATTCCCAGGCGCTCGGTGCCGACGATCAACCGGCCCTGGCGGCGGGGATCGACGAGCAGGGCGTTGATGATCCAATTGTCGGGAGTGACGCGGCGCCAGTTGGAGCCGGCATCGGTGGTTTTCCACAAACCCTCGGTGGTGCCGGCGTAGACGGTTTCCCGCTGGAGAGGGTCCTGCTGTATGGCCAAAGTACGCCGCGCCGAGGAAGGAATGCCTTGCACTTTCAGCCAGCGCAACCCGCCGTTGTCGCTGCGATAGATGCCGCTGCAAGCGCTGAGAAAGACGCGCTCGGGCCGCGAGCGATCGATCGAGATGCTGAAGACGTCGGAATCGTCGATCATGCCGGCATGAATGGGAAACCAGTGAGCGCCGCCGTCGGTGGTCTTCCAGGGCAGGTGGTACGTGCCGACGTAGATGATGGCGGGATTCCGCGGATCGATGGCGACCGAATCGAGATTGTGGATTTCGTCGCTCGAGGCGGGGGAAATCCGCTGCCAGGTGGCGCCGGCGTCGGCGGAGCGAAACGCGCCGACAAGCGTACCGGCCACCAGAATGCGGGGATCCGAAGGCGCCTGGGCCAGGGCGCGCACCGCCATGCCAGCGAGCCCGAGCGATTGCCAGGTGCGGCCGGAATCACGGCTGCGGTAGACGCCGCCGCCCGCCTGGGGATCGAGGGTCCAGGCGCCGGCATAGAGCAGGCGGGGATTGGCGCCGTCGACGACGATCGAGGCGACCACGCTATCCAGCCGGCGGCCCACGCGCCCATCAAGCGCCCAGTGCCGGCCGCCGTCCTGAGTGACGAACACGTGGCCATCGCTGGTGCCCAGGTAGGCGACGGCGGGAGTGGCGGGATCGGCGGCGAGCGAGCGAACATCGCCGCCCGGCGGACCCATCGACCGCCACTCCTGCGCCGCCGACGGCAAAACGAACGCGGCAAGGACTGCGGCTGCGAGCCCGGCCCTCAAACTGGCTCTGGCAATTCGCTTCATTTTTCAGCGGCGCACAGGCTGGAAGCCTCTACCACTGCCAGCATAACAAGGCGCGAAACAAGCTTCAATGAAAGACAAGCGGGCTCCGTGCCCGTTGCGGCACGGAGCCCGCTTGGCGATGCTGTTGGCGTTAGTTGCCGTCAGTAGGTTGCGCCTTCCGGCACCCAGATGATTTCGATGCGGCGGTTTTCCTTGCCCGCACCCTCGGTGGCGGTGCCGGTGCGCGTCTCAACCCGGTCGGCGGAGACGCCCTTGGACACCAGGTATTTCTTGGCGTTTTCGGCGCGTTCGCCGGCACGGCGCTCGGCTTCCCGCTGGGTGCGCGGGTTCTTGCCAGGCGTCGCGTAGGCGATGATCACGACGTGTGCGCCGGTCTCGTTTTGCAGGCGCAGGGCCACGTTGTCGAGAACGCGCTTGCAGACGTTATCGACGCGCGAGCTGCGCTCGCGGAAGTAGCACTGATCGATCTTCGAGGCTTGCGGCTTCGGCGGCGGCGGTGCTTGCACCGTCACGTCGGTGCTGCAATCGGCGGCGCCGCCCTTCTGGTTTTCGACGCGGCCGGTGATCGTGTAGGTGCCCGGAGCCAGCCCGGTGGTATCGAATTCGACGGTCGGACCGGTGCCGACGATGGCGCCGCCGGTGGTGCGCCAGGTGTAGGTGAGCTGCGTGTTGCTGGTATCCTGCACGTTGGCGGTGATAGCCACCTTCTGGCCGGGCAGAACCGTGGGCTGCGCGGCCGAGCAGGCCAGGGTGGGCTGCGGGATCGGAGCCGGAGTCACGTTGATGGTTTCCGAGCAGGTGGCGGTGTTGTTGCGGCCGTCGTCCACCCGCACGGTGGCGGTGTAGGAGCCCGGAGTCATCCCGGTGGTGTCCCAATCGACGCTGGAGCCGCTGCCGCGGATCGACCCGCCGGTAGTGGTCCAGCCGTAATTCAAGTTGTGGTCGTAGGAATCGGTGCCGTGGGCGGTGAGGTGGACGGTTTCGTTCGAACCCTCCTGCACCGAGGTTTTGTCGATGGAGCACTGGACGTTGACGTTATCCGGCGGCGCGACCTTCGAGGGCCAGTATTCGGTGCTCAGCTTCACGATGAACGCGTGGCGATCCTGCACCTGCGGCAGATTCATCATGTAGCCGTAGCCCAGATCGAGCGCCACGATGTGGTAGGGATACAGCCGCACGCCCCAAAGCCCCTCCACCGGATCGCGCGGGCCGAAGGTCATCGTCGGCGTGGCCGAGCCGGTGTAAATCACGCCGTCGTATTCGGTGAGGATCTGAATCCGGCTGTAGGGGAAGAACAGGAACCCGGTGCCAATCTGGTTCTGGTCGGCGAGAGTGACCAGATGCTGGCTGCCCTCGCGCGGATCGCGGGTGAACAGGTAGCCGTAATCGAACGTCCAGCGAACGATATCGGCCCACGTCTTGCTGGCGCTCACCCCGATCAGGTCGGAGAACGCTCCGGTTTGGACGCCGGAGTTATCGAGCAAATTCGCCAGCCCGTGCTTGGTGGGGATCCAGGCTTCATCGCGAATCGCCAGGCTGAACGGATTGCCCCGCTGCTCGGACAATATCCCGAATTCCGCGCCCAGCATCACCGGGCCGATCCCGCCGTTGTTTTCGAAAGCGAAGGGAAAATCCTCGACGTAGGAGGGCCGGTTGCTTAGGGGCAGGAACGGAATCCGGTAAATCGTGTTATCGAACACCGGCTTGGTGGGCTTGGAATTGAGGCTCAAGGCGGTCGGGTTGGCCAGGTTGATGTGCCGGTAGACGTCCCAGCCGACGAACAGGCTGAGCCGGTTGGTGACCCCGACGCCGAACCTCCACCCGGCGTTCAGAACGGTGAGCGAAGCCGGGGCGCGGCCGTACTTGTCGACGAACCCGGTAACTGAGAAAGCGCCCTTGGGCAGGGTATCGCCGGTATTCAGAGTAAACAGGCCCGGCGTGCCGTTCATTCCGGGCATCGGCACCCATTCACCCACCTTGTCGCCCACGCCCTCGCGGTTGATCTCCTCGGGCTCTTTCCGCTTGGCCTGGGGATCGGCGGCCTTGGCTGGTTTCGCCGGGGCTGAGGAACTCGTCGCGGCAGACTTGGTTGGCTCGGTGGCCGCCGCTGTCGCTGTAGTCGCTGTTGCTGTCGCTGTCGTCGTATTCGCGGCCGCCTGCGCCGTCTTGGCATTCTTGTCCTTGGCCTTGGCACCATCGGGAGAACCAGGAACCGCGGCGAAGCTGGCCGCCGCCGCCAGCAATCCCAAGAGCACCAGCGCGAGAACGCGAACAACACCCTTCAACATTGGATTGATTCCTCCTAGATTCCCAATGGGCGCACTGCAAACCCGTCCACGCACGCACGGGCACCAGCTTGCGCCAAGCGCAAACTCTTCTTTAAGGAACATCGGCCCGGATGGTTCAACACGCCAAGGCCGACTGCTCGCAGGTACACAATCGGCCCGTGGGACATTAGAAGGATAATCACACCGCCTAGCTCAGTCAAACCAATCTTTGCAGCGGCATTCTTTTCGTAACCGGGGGGGGTCATGGGACCGGGCTTCCGTGACGGTGAAGCCTTCCTGCTAAGATGGCGGGCATGGTTCCCGATGTGGTTATCGTGGGCGCGGGCGTCATCGGCGGCGGGATCGCTTGCGAGCTAACTCGCCATGGGATGAGCGTGTTGCTGCTCGACAGGCAGAAGCCGGCAGCCGAAGCTACCTGGGCTGCGGCCGGGATGCTTGCCCCCTCGCCCAACGGACCGGATTCAATAGCTCTAGTACCCCTGGCCCGGGCCAGCCTCGACTTGTATCCGGCATTCGTTGATGCGGTGGAAGCCGATTCGGGAATCCGGGTGGGGTTCCGGAGGCATGGCTCGTTGGCGGTATTTTTCGGCGCCGGCGCGACCGGCGAGCGTGACCGGTACCTGGCCGGACTTCTGGCGCTGGGCTTGGGTGGCGAGCCGCTGGATGCCGAGGAGTTGCGCCGGCGCGAGCCAAGGCTCAATCCCGGGGTTGGGGCCGGGGTGTGGCTGGCGCAAGAAGCTTCGGTGGACAATCGAGTGCTGGGGCGCGCGCTTGCCGTCGCCGCCGAGCGGCAAGGGACCGAGCTGCGCTGCGGGGTCGAGGTGACCGGGCTCGCCGTCGAGGGCCATCGTTGCCTCGGCGTTCAAACCAGTTCGGGGAAGATAGCCGCCGGCCACGTCGTCATCGCCGCCGGCTGCTATTCGAGCCGCATTGAAACGGCAATGCGTTATGCGCCCACGCAGCCGGTCCGCGGCCAGATGGTGGCGCTCGATGCCGGCGCGGCGCTGCCTGCTTCTTCGCTGCGAATGGGCGCCAGCCATGGTTACATCGTGCCGCGCGGGGATGGCCGCGTAGTCGCCGGCAGCACTCTCGAGGATGCGGGTTTCGATAAGAGCGTCACGCCGGGGGGCGTGGGGAAAATCCTTGCCGCCGCCGTCGTGCTGGCGCCGGCGCTCGAGCGCGCGCCCATCCTGGAAGTCTGGTCCGGATTGCGGCCGGATACACCCGACCATCTGCCGGTTCTCGGTCCCACCGATATCCCGGGCCTCTCTATCGCAACCGGCCACTACCGCAACGGCATTCTGCTGGCCCCGATTACAGCCCGGCTCGCCCGCCAGTGGCTGCTGGGCCAGCAGACAGACATGGATCTGGCGGCCTTCAGCCCGATGCGGTTTGGTGAATCGGGCGAGCGGTAACTACCAAATCCCCCCTCTTCGTTTTCCAGTTCTGCTAAGCTGAGTGGAGACTTTCTTGCCGGGTGGATTTGTCTCGCTGCCTGCTCGGCGCGTGGAACGCAACAGGCGCAGAGACAAGGCCATCACAAACTGCCCTTGATGGAGAGGTGTGTTATGCGGAAAGCCCTCGCCTTGGTACTGGCTTCCAGTCTTGTCTTCGTGCCCCTGGCCATCGCCGCGCCGGCCCGGGCGTTTTCTTCCCCTGCCCCTTCGGCGCAGGATCAATCGTCCTACCAGCCTTACACCGACGATCAACTCGACAATCTCCTCGCCCCGATCGCTCTGTACCCCGATCCGCTGCTCGCTCAAGTGCTTGTCGCCGCCACCTTCGCCGACCAGATCGACGAAGCTGCCCGCTACATTCGCAGCTACGGCCAAGACGGCGTCGACGACCAGCCTTGGGACGTAAGCGTACGCGCCGTCGCACACTATCCCGCCGTGCTCAACATGATGGACGACAACCTCGACTGGACCACCGCCGTCGGCCAAGCCTACGTCTACCAATCGACCGACGTGATGCTTTCCATTCAGCGGTTGCGCGCGATGGCCGAGTCCCAGGGCAATCTGGTCAACTCCGCGCAGCAGCAAGTGGTCGATGAAAATGGTTACATCTACATCTGGCCCGCCAACCCGGAGTACATTTACGTCCCCAGCTACGACCCGTCGATTGTTTTCTTCCGCCCTGTCTATTCGGGCGGATTCTTCACTGCATTTTCCTTTGGGCCTGCCCTGGTGATCGGCGTCTGGCTCAATCTCGACTGCGACTGGGGCCAGCATCGCGTCTACTACACCGGCTGGCGGGGCTCGGGCTGGATCGCTCGCTCCCGTCCGCACATCCGCATGAATCCGGCCTACGTCGATTCCCGCTTCTCCAACATCGTCATCAACCGCAACGTCGCCCAGCGCCAGGTGAACTACATCGGCCTTGACCGCTATCGGGGCGTTCACCGCGACGTCGATTTCGAAAACCGCGGCCGCGGCCAGCCTGCGCCGCAGCCCAGGGGCCGCGTTCCGAATAAGATCATTGATCGCAATATCAATCCCCATCAGCAGCTCGATGAGTTCCGCGGCCGCCAGCAGCCCACCCCTCCCCAGCCGACCTACCCCGCTCGCCCCGTACCGCAGCAGCCGCGGCCGGCCCCCCCGCCGCAGCGCATGCCCGAGCAGCCGCGCACTTTTCCGCAGGCCCCGCAGCCTGCGCCCACCCCCACCCAGCCGACCTACCCGGCTCGCCCCGTGCCGCAGCAGCCACGACCGGCCCCTCCGCCGCAGCGCATGCCCGAGCAGCCGCGCACTTTTCCGCAGGTGAGGCAACCAATGCCCGCGCCCGCACAGCGGCCTCCTTCGCCTCCGGCCGCTCGGCCGCCCAACGCCTTCGGAAGAGGCGACAGCTCCTTCGATACTGGCGCCGCCAGCCAGCGCGGTCAGCAGAGCCGCCAGCAAATGAACCAGAGGCCTGCCCCCAGCAGGCCGGCGCCGCCAAGCCACGAACGCCCGCCGCATCCGGGAGGGAGGTAGCCATGACTCACTCTAGACTTCGAGGCCGGGCATCCCTCGGGCGGGCTTTGTCTCCGCTTTCCGCCTCGCTTCTGATCATTTTTCTCGCGGTGGGACTCGCCCTTCTTCGCGCCGCTCCGCCGCCTCGCTCGGCCACCGCCTCCGCGGCTCCGCAAGCCGCGGCATCCTCCGCGCCCACTTTTGCCACTCCGGAGGATGCAGTGCAGGCGCTCGTCACCGCGGCGAAGACGGGAGATCCGAGAGTGGTGTCGAATCTTTTCGGGCCGGATGGCAAGCAATTGCTCTCCGGCGACCGCGTGCAAGACCAGGATCAACTGCAACGCTTTGCCGCCAACATCGAAGCCTCGGCCCAGTTGCAGAAGGAGGGCGCGGGCTACACCATCCTCGTCGGTGAAAACCGCTGGCCGTTCCCCATCCCAATCGTCAGCAGCGGCGACCGCTGGCTGTTCGACACCAAAGCCGGCCTGGAGGAAATCCTGAATCGCCGCATCGGCCAGGATGAGTTGGCGGCAATCGCCACTTGCCGCGCGTATGCGGTGGCGCAGTGGGAGTATTACACCGAGTCAGGCGGCGACACGCAGGGCCTGGCCGTCTACGCCCAAAAATTCATCAGCTCACCCGGCCATCACGACGGCCTCTATTGGGAAACCGCCGAAGGCGAAAAGCCCAGCCCGCTCGGCGTTCTGGTCGCCGACGCACGCGCCCAAGGCTATGGGCCACAAAACCGAAGCGCCCGCCCCAGCGGCCAGCCGCGCCGGCCCCGCCCCTTCCACGGTTACGTCTTCAAAATTCTCTCCGCCCAGGGTCCCAGCGCTCCCGGCGGAAAATTCAGCTACATTATCAATGGCAACATGATTGCCGGGTACGCCCTGGTGGCCTACCCCGACAAATGGGGCAATTCCGGCGTAATGACGTTCATCATCAACCAGCAGGGCCGCGTCTATCAGAAGAACGTGGGCCCCGGTACCGACAAGATCGCCGCGGCGATGACCGAATACAATCCCGACCCGACCTGGCATTTGGTCCCGCCGGAATGACAATTCTCGTGCTGGCGGTTTGGGCGCTGACGTAGCCGGACCAACGGCTGGAGGCCGACGAGGGAGCGCGGGAACCAAGGCGAGTTCCATTCAAATCGCCCGCACAGGTTGAAACCTGTGCCACGCCGCCGGCCTGGACGTGATACAAGAGGTTTTGGTTCTTGTCGCGATATTACAAGGGAACCCGGCGGCGTGGCGGCTGGCGATTGGCCGGGCCGGCCAGGTCGGGGGCCTTTCCCGGCTCGGTGAATTGCACGCGGGAGGCAACGAGCGGGATGGGCCTCTCGAGAACCACGTCCATCGACGTGCCGCGGGGCAATTCGGCATCGGGGCCGCGGGTGAGCAGCACACCCAGCAGGCCGGCGGCCGCTCCCGCGCCCAAGCCGGCTTTGGCGCCGGTGGCGCCGGCGGCGGCGGCGCCGATGGCCGCGCCGTAAACGGTGCTGCGGACGATGATGACGGCATCATCGCCGCGGCTGGTTGGGCCCTTGATTTCACCTTCCTTGCCCATCTGCTCGCCACCGCCCGTTGCCGCGCCTGAGGGTGCAGCTTCCAAATCCACCGTATAGCCATTCGGCAGGATAAGCTGCGACAGTTTCAGCACCAACTGGCCGCGCCCCTTCACCCTGCCCGGGCGTTTCGCGGCAAGCACTTCGCCGCCCATGTAGGAGCCGGCGGGAATCACGATGTGGCCGGCGACGGCTATCGGGTACACGGTCTCGAAATAGACGGGATCGCCCACGCGGACGGTGCGGGTGGAAATGGCGTTTTCGAGGACAAGCGGAATTTTGGTTCCGGCGGGCACGACGAGGGTTGCCGGCGGAGCAGTAGCCGGAGACGCGACCGGCCGGCTGGCCGGTGTTGCGGACGTGGCTGGGGATTGCGCGGCGGCAGGCAGCGCGCCGAAGAGAATGGCGGAAGCCAGCATCAGCCTGGTATGACGGTTCATATGCCGCTCGGGGCGGGCGCTGGGTAAATTCATGCCGGCCGCCTTTGGCGCCTTGACGCCATTATCCCGCATCCGGCAGCCGACGGCGAAGGGAAATTTGACTCGGGAAGCGGGGCGCAATAGGCTCATGCGCGCGGCACGGGCGGCCGGCCGAGGCGCCCCGGACCGGGAGAATGGGACGATGGCCAAGCTCGCTCTGGTATACGGCATGCGGCTGTTCCCCGCCGAGGAACTCGATGCCGTCGAGGAAGCCGCGGTGAAGCTGAAGAACGGGCGGCACGCCTACATCACCATGCACCTGATCGAAGGCGGGAAGGAGGATATCGAAAGGATACTGCGGCAATCGGTGGAGGCCTTCTTTGAAATGTATCCGGAGTTGTAATACCTCCTCGTCATCCCTGGTGGACTGCCTCACCGGCCTCAGATACAATGCTCGACACGAGCCTGCCGAAACGGCGGCGGGAGGCCCTGCTTCCATCGATATAGTCCGCGCTCTGACATTGCGGGGAAAGAGTGCGGGGTGTGGGTCGGCGGGAAAGAATCCAAGCGGCGCAAGCCGGGAGAGAGCCAGTGAATAAACATGTTGCAGCGGGTTTGATGGTGGGAGGAATCGTCGCGGCGGGGGCTTTTGCCGGACCCAAACTGCTCGAGGCGCAGCAACAGCAGCAGTTCCACGTGATCGTCGTCCACGACGTCCTCCACGTCATTTCGCCGCCGCTGCGAAACATCGTGCCGATTCCGCCGGCTTACGGCCTCCAGCGAACGATTCCCCTGCGCCACCCGTTCCCAGTACAAGCCCAGGTGGGTCCCCCTCCCCGGGACCCGGCGCTCCAGACCTCCATCGGGCCGCTCGTCTCGACCACTCCCGGCAAGAATTTCCTCGGCGTCGGGGTGGGCCAACCAGGTTACTCGGACTGCTGCGCGCCACCGGATACCAATGGCGCCGCCGGCGCTACCCAGTTCGTCCAGTGGGTCAACCTGGACTTTGCGGTGTTCTCGAAAACCACCGGTAGCGTCGTGTACGGCCCCGCCGCGGGCAACACGCTTTGGTCAGGCCTGGGCGGCGCCTGCGCTTCGAGCAACAGCGGCGACCCCATCGCCCAGTACGACAAGCAGGCCGGCCGCTGGGTGATGATGCAGCCGGTTTTTTCCAACCCCTATCAGCTTTGCGTCGCGGTTTCCACGACGAGCGACGTCATGGGGACCTTCAACCTTTACCAGATCCCGATTCCCGGCAATTATTTCCCCGACTATCCAAAGCTCGGCGTGTGGACCGACGGATACTACGTTTCCTATAACGCTTTCAACGGAAACAGCTTTATTTCCGGTTACGCCTGCGCGCTCGATAGATCGAGCATGCTCACCGGCGCCGGCGCCACGATGCAATGCTTCGAAGCCGGCGGCTACCCCAGCCTGGTCCCCGCCGACCTCGACGGCGATTCCGGCGCAACGGGCACGACCCAGGCGCCGCCATCCGGCGCGCCCGATTATTTCATCGATTTCAGCACCACCAGTTCTCTCAACCTGTTCCAGTTCCACGTCGACTGGACCACTCCCAGTAATTCCACCTTCACCGGCCCTACCGCAATCTCGAACGCTTCTTCGTTCAGCGAGGCCTGCGGAGGCGGAGCCTGCGTTCCCCAGACGGGTACCCGCCAGCTACTCGACTCGCTGGGCGACCGGCTGATGTACCGTTTCGCCTATCGCAACTTCGGCAGCTATGAATCGCTGGTTGTCAGCCACTCGGTGGCGACCGGCAATGGCAACACCGGCGTCCGCTGGTACGAGATTCGCAGCCCGGGCTCGAGTCCCAGCGTGGACCAGCAGGGAACCTTCGCCCCCGATTCGAGCTATCGCTGGATGCCCAGCATCGCCGAGGACGAAAAGGGCGATATCGCGCTCGGCTACAGCGTTTCCAGCGGCAGCATGCATCCGGCTATTCGTTACACCGGCCGCTTGGCTAGCGACGCGGCGGGCGCCATGGAATCGGAAAACAGCATCATCGAGGGCACAGGGTCCCAGATCAAGAGCCTGAACCGCTGGGGCGACTACAGCAGCATGGCCGTCGACCCCACGGACGACTGCACGTTCTGGTATACGAACGAGTTCCTCCAGAGCGACGGGACATTCAACTGGAGCACCCAGATTGCCTCGTTCTCCTTCCCCGGCTGCACCACCACTGCCTCACCCGACTTCTCGCTTTCGGCCACGCCCGGCTCGCAGACGGTCACTGCCGGCAACCCCACCAGCTATACCATTTCAGTGACGCCGAGTAACGGCTACAGCGGGAACGTCACTCTCAGCGTAATTAGCGGCCTGCCCAGCGGGGCTGGCGCCTCGTTCACGCCGAGCAACACGATTTCCGGCGGCTCGGGCAGCGCCACAATGAACGTCACCACCAGCGGCAGTACCTCACCCGGGAACTACACCCTGACCGTGCAGGGCACCGACGGCACGCTCACCCATACCACCTCGGTCACTCTAGTCGTCAACCCGGGGGGCGGCAGCGGCGATTTCACGATTTCCGCCGCGCCTTCGAGCCAGTCGCTCGCGCCGAAGAATTCGACGACCTACTCGGTCACCGTCGCCGCCTCCGGCGGATTCAGCGGCACCGTTTCTCTGAGTGTTTCCGGCCTGCCGCGCTCTACCAGCGGCAGCTTCAACCCGTCATCGATCGCAGGCTCGGGCAATTCGACGTTGACGATCAAGGCTGGCGGCCGGCCGCCCGCCGGGAGCTATACGCTCACCATTACGGGAACCAGCGGCGGTCTCTCGCATAGCACAACGGTGACACTGACGATCACCTGACGCACCGCCGCGCTTTCAGCCGCAGGCGAGAAGCGCCTGCGGGCGTAGCAGGGCCGTCCCGAGCAATCGGGGCGGCCCTTTTTTCTTGTCGTCGGGCGTCGCGCCGGGTCTCTCCCGCCAGCGAAAAAATCGCTATACTCTGGTTGATGGCTGCCAAGGGGTTGCTCGAAGAACGCGAGCTGGTTTTCGACGCTTTCCGCCGCTGGGGTTACCTCGAAGCGGAGCTCGATCCGCTCGGTTTCTTTCACCCTCTCGCCTTTCCGGAGCTGGCGGTTGACGGCCCCGCCGCCGAGCAGGCCCGGGGCATCTATTGCGGCAGCATCGGCGCCGAATTCATGCACATTCCCGACCCCGAAGTCCGCCGCTGGGTGCAGGAGCGGATGGAAGCGGACTCGCCGGCGATCGACCGGGAATGGGTGCTCGAGCGGCTGGTGCGCGCCGACACGTTCGAGCAGGTGATGCAAGCCCACTACATCGGGACGAAGCGGTTTTCGCTCGAAGGCACCAGCGGCATGATTCCGCTGCTGGACGAAGCGCTCGAAACTGCTGCCGCCAACGGCGCCGAGCGGGTGGTGCTGGCGATGAGCCACCGCGGGCGGCTGAATTTGATGCTGCACATCATCGGGCGCTCCGCCGCCGATATTTTCGCCGGGTTCGAAGACGTGGATCCGCGGAGCGTGCTGGGCGGAGGCGACGTGAAATACCACCACGGCGCCACCGGCCATTACGAAACGCGGGGCGGCCGCCGGCTGGCGATGCACATGGTTTCCAACCCCAGCCACCTCGAGGCAGTCGACCCGGTGGCGATGGGCCGCGCCCGCGCCCGGCAATCGCGGCTGGGTGCGGACGGCCCGGCGCGGGTGCTGCCGGTGGTGCTGCACGGCGACGCCGCCTTCGCCGGCCAGGGTATCGCCGCCGAAACCATCAACATGGCGAACCTGGAAGGGTACACGGTGGGCGGGACGCTGCACGTGGTGGGAAACAACCTGATTGGCTTCACCACCGGCCCGGCCGAGCTGCATTCCTCGCGATTCGCCTCCGACGTCGCTCGCCGCCTGCCGGTGCCCATCTTCCACGTGAATGGCGAGGACCCCGAAGCCCTGGTCCGTGTGGGGCGCATCGCCGCCGAATTCCGCCATGCATTCCACACCGACGTTTTCGTCGACGTGATCGGCTACCGCCGGCACGGGCACAGCGAAATCGACGATCCCACCATCACCCAGCCGGTGCTCTACGCGAGAATCAAGGAGCATCCCCCGCTGAGCGAAATCTACGCCGAACGCATCGGCGCCGATCCGGCGGCGATTGCCGCCCGCGTTCGCGAGGAACTGGAAGCGGCCCTGGAGCAGGCGGGGAAAGCGACGAAGGCGCCGCGGCTGCACGAGCTGCCGCCTTACTGGGGGAAATACAAGCGCGGGCGCTGGAGCCCGGCCGAGGAAGTCGATACCGGAGTGGAGGCGGCGCGGCTGGCGGCCATCGGCCGGGGAATCGCCTCCTACCCCGGCGATTTCGCGGTGCATCCCAAAGTGAAGCGGCTACTCGACCAGCGAGAGGCGATGGGGCGCGGGGCGGCCCCGGTGGATTACGGCACCGCCGAAGCTTTCGCTTTCGGAACCCTTCTGCTGGCGGGAACGCCGGTGCGGCTGGCGGGGGAAGACAGCCGCCGGGGAACCTTCAACCAGCGCCATGCAGTGCTGTTCGACACCCGCGACGAGCATCCCTACATCCCGCTCGATCACCTCGCTCCCGACCAGGCCCGTTTCGAGATTTGGAATTCGCCGCTGTCAGAGGCGGGCGGGTTGGGCTTCGAATACGGGTACAGCCGCGACTATCCGGAAGCGCTGGTGCTTTGGGAAGCGCAATTCGGCGATTTCGCCAACGGCGGCCAGGTGATTATCGACCAGTTCATCGTCGCCGCCGAGGACAAGTGGGACCTGCCTTCGGGGCTGGCGCTGCTGCTGCCGCACGGATACGAGGGGCAGGGACCGGAGCATTCGAGCGGGCGAATCGAGCGGTTTTTGCAACTGGCGGCGCGAGACAACATTCAGGTGTGCCAGCCGTCCAGCGCGGCCCAGTATTTCCATTTGCTGCGGCGGCAGGCGTTGCGGATGTGGCGCAAGCCGCTGGTGGTGTTCACTCCCAAGAGCATGCTGCGCCATCCCGATGCCGTTTCGCCGCTCGCCGATTTCACCCGGCCGCGCTTCCTGAACGTCGTGCCCGACGCCAAGTTTTCGGGCGCGCGGCGGGTGCTGGTGGCGACCGGCAAGATCGGGCACGAGCTGCGAGCCGAACGCCGCCGCCGCGCGGACGATACCACCGCGATTGTTTTCCTCGACCAGCTCTATCCGTTCCCCGAGGAGGAATTGGCCGCCGAGCTGGCGCGGCATCCGCAGGCGCGGGAGGTGGTTTGGGTGCAGGAGGAGCCGGCAAACATGGGCGCGCTTAGCCACGTGCTGCCGCGGCTGCGCCGCATGGCGGCGAATTGCGTGGTGCGGTCGGTGAAGCGCTCGGCAGCGGCGAGCCCCGCCACCGGGTCAGGCAAGGCGCACGAAATGGAGCAGAAGGCGATCCTGACGCTGGCGTTCGCTCCGCTGGCCGGTTAACCGCCCTCCCACCTGTGCGGGTCTCAAAGAACGTGCGCCTTCACTGTCGCCGCTGAGGTCCGCGGGATCTGGTAGCCACGGTTGGCGCCCTGCCAACGGTGAGTCTTTGATTGGGGTTTCGTTAGACCTTGGTTATTCTTGGGATCCGCCGGCCTCTTGGCGAGAAGCCCGGGGCGGCAGGAACAAAAAAGCGGGCGTCCTGGACATCGCCCGCTTTTTCTTTGCTCGATGCCAGAAAAGCGACCGAGCGCGGGTTTACATCTTTTTCTTACCCATGCTGGCTGCGGCCACCTCGACCGAGCTGACGTGAATCGTCTCCCCGTCGAGCGTGCCCTTCACCCGAACCCGTTCACCGGCGTGATCGGCTGCCTGGTCCCCCGGATCCAAGACGTAGACTTTCCCGCGGGAGTAGAGCGCGAGCTTGGCGCCGCCATCGACGCACTTCTTCACGCACGCTGCCGCAGGACCCATGTGCTTGGCTCCGCAATGGTTGTCAGTCACCACGCCGACGAAGGTCCGCTCTTTCGGCTGAGCTGCCTGAGCCTTTTTCGTGGCCGCAAAGCTCAGCCCGGTGAAGAACAGGACCGCTACTGTGATTGTAAGTAACCGCTTGGTCATCTACCCCTCCGCTTCGGCTCGAGCCCTTGTTTCTGTCATCGGCTTGCCCGGGCTGAAGATTCGTTTAATGTGGCATAGTGGCCGGCCAGTTGTCCAGTCAACCGGGGCTGTCGGCGACCGGTCGCCGGCAGAGGGCAGCTTGGCGCTTTTTCTCCCGCCCAGGGACCAAATCGGAGCGCATTTTCATCTATGATTCCAGTGGCGCTTCCCAGAAGGAGGGGCTTTGCCGGCGACCGCTAATTCCTTTACGCCGCTTTCCGTACGTCCTCATCCTCATCTGATCGAAATCCCGGCTTGGACCTGGCTGGAAGAGCTGTCGCAGCGGCAGGGCCATTCACTGACTCTGGCCGGTGTGCCCGACCCGGAATGGGACCGGCTGCGCGGACTCGGTTTCGACCTGGTATGGCTGATGGGAGTATGGAAGCGAAGCCGGGCCTCGCGCCGCGTGTTCCTGAGCAACCCGAGCCGATTCGCCGACTACGACCGCGCGCTTCCCGGATGGAAACTGGCGGACGTCGTTGGCTCTCCCTACGCCATCGCCAAATACCAACCCGATTCCCGCATCGGCACGTGGCGGGAGATCGACGCCGTTCGCCGCAAACTGCGCGACCGCGGCATGGGCTTGGTCCTCGATTTCGTTTCCAACCATACGGCGCTCGACCATCCGTGGGTGGGCGCCCACCCAGAATATTATCTCGAAGGGACCGAGCAGGATTTCCAGCGCGACCCGGGCAACTTCACCCTGATGGAACAGCCGGGCGGCAAGTTCCGCTTCCTCGCCCGCGGCCGCGATCCCTACTTCCCCTCCTGGGCGGACACCGCGCAACTCAATCATTTTCAGCCGGCGACCCGCGCCGCGCTGGTGGACGTGGTTCGCGAGCTCGCCCGTCACGCCGACGGCTTGCGCTGCGACATGGCGATGCTGGCGCTGAACGACATTTTCGCCGGCGTCTGGCCCCGGTTTCGGCCCTCCACCGGGCCGAGCGAAGAATTCTGGCCCGCCGCAATCGGTGCGGCGCCGGAACTCATCTGGCTGGCGGAAGCCTATTGGGACACCGAAACCCGGCTGCAGCAGCTTGGCTTCCACTACGCCTACGACAAGCGGTTCTACGACGCGATTTGCGCCGGATCGGCCGCCGGCCTGCGCCAGCACTTGACAGCCGATTTCGGCTATCAACAGCGGCTGGCGCGATTCCTGGAGAATCACGACGAGCAGCGGGCGGCGACCGTTTTCGCCGGGCGGATGCAAGCGCCGGCAACCCTGGCGGCTACCGCGCCGGGGCTCCGGTTCTATTTTCACGGCCAGCTCGATGGCCGGCGAATTCATCAGCCGGTCGAGCTGGCTCGGGCCGCCCAGGAACCTGCCGATGCCGAAGCGCGGTCGCTGTACCAGCGGCTGCTGGCGATCACCAATGAGGAGGCGTTCCACACCGGCCGCTGGAGCTTGCTCGAGGCCGGCTCCGCGGGCAACGGCAGCAACCAGAACCTGATCGCTTACCAGTGGCGCTCGAGCAAGTCGTGGAAGCTGGTGGCCGCCAACCTGAGCGGCCAAACCTCCGACGGCCGCATCGCGCTGGGCAACGCCGCCACCGGCGCCGGCCACTGGGTGCTCTCGGACCAGCTCAACGGCGTCGATTACGCTCGTCCCAGCGCCGAATTGGCGGGCGGGCTTTACATCCGGCTCGACCCCTGGCGCGCCCACGTGTTCGACGTCAGTCCCGGGCACTAACGCCGGCATTGCTATCCGGGAGTTCGTTCGCGCGCCCTGCCGATCTGGCACGAGCCCGGCGACCCGGCGGGTCGCCCCTACAGTTGTGCTAAGGAGATGAGGATGAAGGCCATCGCGGTGATACCCGGCAGGAAAAACAGCATTCATATGCAGGACGCGCCCGATCCGGCGCCAGCGGCAGGCCAGGCGCTGGTGCGCGTGCTCCGGGTGGGACTGTGCGGCACCGACGCGGAAATCAACGACGGGCTCTATGGCGAAGCGCCGGCCGGAAGCAGTTTCCTGATTGCCGGGCACGAAAATTTCGGCATCGTGGAAGCGGTGGGCAGCCAGGCGGACGGAATCCGTCCCGGCGATTACGTGGTTGCATCGGTGCGGCGGCCGTGCGCCGAATGCTCGAATTGCCGCAACGGCCGCGCCGATCTCTGCACCAGCGGCCGATACACCGAGCGCGGGATCAAGGGCCGGCACGGATACATGGCCGAGCGTTACGCCGAATCGCCCGAGTTCCTTTTCCCAATCGACCCGTCCCTCAAGGACGTCGCGGTGTTGCTCGAGCCATTCACGATCGTCGAAAAGGGTGTAACCGAAGCACTCGAGATTCAGAAGCGGCTGCCGTCGCCGCCGAGAACGGCCCTGGTGCTCGGCGCCGGCCCGGTGGGGCTGCTGGCCGCGGCGGCGCTGCGCATTCGCGGCCTCGACGCACTGGTGATCAGCCGCGAACCCGCCTCCGATCCGCGGGCCCGACTGGCGCAGGCGATGGGCTGCCGTTACGAAAGTCTTCCGGCGACTCCGCTCGAACAGCTCGCCAGCCAGATATCCCCGCCGGACATCATGATGGAATGCACCGGCAGCTCGGCGGCGGCATTTGCCGCGATGCAGATTCTGGCCGCCGACGGCATCCTGTGCCTGCTGAGCGTCACCGGCGGCGACAAAACCGATTTGGTTCCCGAAGCGCGCATCAACCGCGACCTCGTCTTGCGCAACAACGTGGTTTTCGGCAGCGTCAATGCCAGCCCCGCTCATTACCGGCTGGGAATCCAGGACATGTTGACCGCGGAAAAAACCTGGCCGGGCCTGCTGGGCCAATTGATCACCGAGCGGCTGCCTTGGACCGAGTTCGCCACGTGGTTCAACCGCCGCGGCGGCGGAATCAAGACCACCCTCGAAATCGGCGGATAACCGGCGCGCCCTGCCGTCTTGCGCCGCCGCCGGCGATTCCCTATGATGCCCTGCGCGCCAGCCGTTATGTACCAAGCGATTCGCGAGCAATTGACGATGCGGCAGCCGGTGCTGCTGGACGGGCCGATGGGCTCGGAGCTGGTGCGGCGTGGCGTGCGCTGGCGCAAACACGGCCTCGTCACCGACGCCGATGCCGTCGCCCGGCTCCACGACGATTATCTCGCCGCCGGCGCCCGTGTGATCCGCACCAACACCTTCCAATTGAATCCGCGCGTATATCGGAACGTTTTCCGCAGCGGCGACCACATGCGCCACATCGGCGCTCCGGGCCTCGAGGACCTGGCCCAGCGGCTGGTGCGCAAGAGCGTCCAGCTCGCGCGGGAATCGCGCCAAGAACGGAATCGCGAGGCGGAAGCGGCTATAGCCGGCGTTCTCGGCCCGCTCGAGCATTGTTTCCGGCCCGATCTCGCTCCTGCCGAAGACCAGGCCCGGCGCGAGCACGAGGAGTTGGCGCGAATCTTCGCCGAGGAGAAAACCGATTTGCTGGTCGCCGAAAGCATGAACACCATCGCCGAGGCGCGAGCGGCGCTTGCGGCAGGCCGCGCGGCGGGACTGCCCGTCTGGATCAGCTTCGTGCTCGGCCCGGAAGGGGACCTGCTCGGCCGCGAACCGCTCGAGCGGGCGGTAGGCGAGATGGAGGCGGGCGGCGCGGAAGCGGTGCTGGTGAATTGCGCGCCGCCGGAAGATATCACCCGGGCGCTTCGCCGGATGAGCCGGTACTGCCGGATACCGTACGGCGGCTTCGCCCACGTCGGCCGGTTCGATCCGCCAAGCTGGAAATTCGAATTCCATCCGCAGTTCGTCGAAACCGACTCCTGGCCGCCGGCTCGCTACCTGGCCGAAGCGCGCCGCTGGCGCGAAGCCGGCGGCGCGATTCTGGGCGGCTGCTGCGGCACCGGGCCGGAGCATATCCGGGCGCTTGGCGGCTGGCTGGGAAGCGGAAATGGCGGGAGCGCGCGATGAGCTACGCGGCCATTCGCGAGAAGCTCGGTCGAGGCGACCTGGTGATACTCGACGGCGCCATCGGCACCGAAATACTCCGGCGCAACGTCACCTGGGCCGATCACCAGCTCGCCAGCCGGCCGGAACTCGTGCGCGCGATTCACGAGGATTACATCCGCGCCGGCGCCGACGCCATCAGCACGAACAGCTTCCAGCTTTGCCGCCGCGCCATCGAGAGCCATTTCCGCGACCAGGCGCACCGCCGCCACGTCGGCGCCGCCGGCCTCGACGAGCGCGCGAACCGGCTGCTGGCCCGCTCGGTGGAATTGGCTCGCGAAGCCTGCGAGCGCGCGGCGATGGGCCGGCCGGTGGCGGTGGCGGCGGCGATCACCACGCTCGAATGGTGTTTCCGGCCGGATTTGGCGCCCGCGGCCGACGCCGCGCGGCGGGAATACGCGGAAATCCTGGACGTGGTAAAGGGCGCCGGGGCAGATCTGGCGCTGGTGGAAACGGTCAACAGCATCACCGAGGCGGCGGTGGCTGCCGAAGAGGCGCGGCGGCTGCGCTTGCCGATCTGGGTAAGCTTCGTCTGCGACGAGCGCGGAAACCTCTTCACCGGCGAGACTCTGGAAACGGCAGCGCGGGCGCTCGAGCCGCTGGGCGTCGACGCCATCCTGCTCAATTGCGCCCCGCCGGACGATATCTCCGCCGGGCTCGATCGCCTGCTGCCGGCTTCGAGCGTGCCGGTGGGCGCCTATCCGCACATCGGCCGGTTCGATCCGCCGGAATGGCTTTTCACCGGCGAGTATCCGCCGGCGCGGTACCGCGAGATTGCGGGTAAATGGCGCGAGCGAGGCGCGCGGATCCTCGGCGGCTGCTGCGGCACCACCCCGGAACACATCGCCGCCATCGCTTCGCTCCGCTAAAGCCCATTCAACTGGAGATGGAGAGGAGGAACACCGCCATGACTGTGAAGAAAATCACTCCGGTGCTGTTTGCCGCCACCATCGAGCCCTGCGTGCGGTTCTGGACCGACCGGCTCGGCTTCCAAAAGACGGTGGAAGTGCCGGAAGCGGGCGGCCTGGGATTCGCCATCCTGGCCAAAGACGGGGTCGAGTTGATGTATCAAAGCTACGCCAGCGCCGAAAAGGATGTGCCTGCGCTGGCGGACGACGTGCGCCGCGGCCCGACTTTTCTGTACGTGGAAGTGGACAGCCTGGACGCCGTCATCGCGGCGGCCGAAGGCGCTGCGGTAGCGATTCCGGTGCGCACTACGTTCTACGGAGCGCGGGAACTCGGCGTCCGGGATCCCGCCGGCCACCTGATCACGTTCGCCCAGATGGGCGCTGCCGCGCCGGGCGATTGAGAACGGTGGAGTCGGAAGGAGTAGCGAGGCGACAGGTTTTTCGCCCCGAAGGCGGCACTGGCGCCGCCGGAGCGCCCGGTAGGGAGTTCAGGGCAGCTTGGTTCCTTCGCCCTGGTCGACTGCTTCCCAGTGAACTCCGTCCTGGGAATGCTCGATCGCCACGCTCACTCGGGTAGGGGAAAGCCACCGGTAGACGACGCGTTCGCCCACCTTCTTTCCGGGTACCGCCTCCTGCCCGGCCTCAATCCAGGTGTTGCCCTGCACGGTCATGCGGGAAATGAACGGGTTGTTGCCGCGCTCGCCGCTCGCGTACACCTCGTAATGCCAATAGGAGTGGTCCACCGCGTTGTAAGTGTCCACCACGAGCGATTCCACCTGTTTGCCCGCCCAGTTGTTGCTGAAAGCGCACTCGAGATAGAGTTGGTTCGGCGACCACCGGCAATCGGCGTTCCAGGTCCAGGGCGCGGGCTTCCCCGACCGCGTCTTCAGCGTCTTGCCGTGATACACCCATCGGCCCACGGAGATGTCCAGCTTCTGAAGTTCGGGGGAAAGCGGGGGGTTGCCAGCGGCGACCGCGGGTCCGCTCGCGAGCACGGCGGCGAATATCAACAGGGCTGCAAGGCGTTGCATGAGCGCTCCTTTCGAACGGGCGGCGCCGCCGATCCCCAGGGAAGCCGGGAACTCGGTCCTGTTTCCTGCTTCCTTCCGTGGCTGCCGACGGCGGCTATTTCTCCATTTTCTCGGCCACCGACTTGGCCTGGAGGAACAGCAGCAGGTAATCCTGGCCGCCGGCTTTCGAATCGGTACCGGACATGTTGAATCCGCCGAAGGGATGGGCGCCGACGAGCGCGCCGGTGCATTTCCGGTTCAGGTAGAGGTTGCCGACGTGGAATTCCTCGGACGCGCGCGCGAGCTTGGCGGGATTCCGCGAATACACCGCGCCGGTAAGGCCGAATTCGGTGCCGTTGGCGATATCGAGCGCGTGGTTGAAATCCTTCGCCGGAATCACCGCCAGCACCGGCCCGAAAATCTCTTCCTGGGCGATGCGCGCGGCGGGCGCGACGTCGGCGATGACGGTCGGCTGGAGGAAGTAGCCTTTGCCTTCGGCGCGGCCGCCGCCAGCCACCAGCTTGCCTTCCTTCTTGCCGACGTCGATGTATTCGAGAATGGCCTTCATCGCCCGCTCGTTGATCACCGGGCCCATGTAGTTTTCCGGGTCCTCGGCGGGACCGACGCGAAGCGAGCGGACGCGGGCGGCCAGTTTCTCGACGAACGGCTGGTAGATTTTTTCGCTGACGATGGCGCGGGAGCAGGCGGAGCATTTCTGTCCCTGGAAGCCGAAAGCGGAAACCAGCACGCCATCGACGGCGGCGTCCAAATCGGCCTCTTCGTCGACGATGATCGCGTCCTTGCCGCCCATCTCGAGCACCGTCCGCTTGATCCAGAGCTGCCCTTTGGGGGCCTTGGCGGCCAGCTCGCCGATCCGCAGCCCCGCCTCTTTCGACCCGGTGAAGGCGACGAAGCGCGTCTGGGGATCGGTCACCAGCGCTTCGCCGGCGGTCGAGCCGGGCCCGGTGAAGAAATTCACCACGCTGCGAGGCACGCCCGCTTCGTAAAGCGCCTGGACGAATTGCCAGGCGATGGTGGGCGAATCGCTCGAAGGCTTCAGCACCACCGTGTTGCCGGTGACCACCGCCGCCGCGGTCATGCCGCCGGTGATAGCGGCGGGAAAATTCCACGGGGGAATCACCGCGCCGACGCCGAGCGGGATGTAAACCAGGTAATTTTTTTCCCCGGGCACCGGAGTCACCGGCTGCGGCCCGGCCAGGCGCAGCATTTCCCGGCCGTAGAATTCGCAGAAATCGATGGTTTCGGCGACGTCGGCGTCGGCTTCGGGCCACGTTTTCCCGGTTTCGTACACCAGCCACGAATCCATTTCGAACCGGCGCCGGCGCAGGATGTCCGCCGTGCGGAACAGGCACTCGGCCCGCTCTTCCGCCGATACTTTCCTCCAGCGGCCGAACGCCTGGTGCGCGGCCTCGATCGCCTGATGCGCCAGCTCGGCGGCGGCCTTCTGGAACGTGCCGATCACCTGGTCGGGGTGGGACGGATTCGTGGAGTGCATTTTCTCGGGCGTCCGAATCTCCTCTCCGCCGATCACCAGCGGATACTCGCGGCCCAGCTCGCTTTTCACTTTCTCGAGCGCTTGCTCCATCGCTCGGCGGTTTTCCGGCTTTGAGAAATCGGTTACCGGCTCGTTGTGGAATTCACCGCGTTGCTTGTAGGCGGCGGTCGCCATCGGGGTGTTCTCCTTGTCGGGTGCGCTCGAAGCGCGCAAAACCGAATTCTATGACAAAAAGGCCTGAGCGCTCCACACCGCAGCGGCGCGGCGGGCGGAGGGTGCCGCGCTGGAATCATCCGGCCCGCAGGTCTTCGAGGATTTCGCGGGCGGCGTTCCAGCCGCTGGCGCCGGTGACGCCGATGCCCGGATGCGTTCCCGCTCCGCACAAATAGAGTCCCGCGAGCGGGCCGCGGTAACGCGCCATGCCGAAGACCGGCCGCAGCGCGAACATCTGGTCCATCGCCAGCTCGCCGTGGAAAATGTGTCCGCCGGTGAGCGCGTAGGTTTGCTCGAGGTCCGCTGGGGTGAGCACGCGGCTGCCGAGAACCAGGCCGGAAATGCCCGGGGCATAGGCTTCCAGGGTGGCGAGAATCAAGGGGAGCAAGCTGCCAGCCCGCGCCGACCAATTCCCTTCCCTCAACCGGTAAGGCGCGAACTGCATCCATACCGACAAAACGTGTTTGCCGGCGGGCGCAAGCGAGGGATCGAGCACGGTGGGAATCGTCGCCTCGAGAAAAGGCTCGGCGGAAACGGCTCCGTACTTCGCGGCGTCGAAAGCGCCTTCGAGCGCTTCGATGGAACAGCCGATTTGAATCCGGCCGGCGAGTTCGGCCGCGGCGCCGGCGGTCGAGGACGGTGCAGTCGCGCCGCGGAAGCGGGGCAAAGCATCGAGCGCCAGATGAACGCGAGCGACGCTGCCGGCGGTGCGGTAATGACGCACCTGGTGAGCGACGCTCGGGGGAAGCTGCCCGGGATCGATCAGGCCAACGAGCGTGCGTGCGGGATCGGCGCCCGAGACGACCACCGGGCAGCGAATTTCCTCGCCGCCGGCGAGGGCAACCCCGGCCACCCGGCCGTCCTTCACCACGATTTTTTCCACTTCGGCGCCGGTGCGAATTTGCGCGCCCGCAACTCGGGCCGCCCCGGCAACCGCCGCGGCGAGCGCGCCCATGCCCCCGCGGGGAACCACCGGTGGGGCAAACGGCTCGCCCCAGGGAGCAACCTGAAGCAGCAGCCGCGCCGACGTTCCCGGCGATCGCGGACCCATGGTGGCGGCGAATATGCCCCGCGCAGCGACGGCGGCGCGAAGGGGCTCCGCGGCAAACCACTCCTCGGCGAGATCGGCCACCGGCATCGGGAGCCAGCGCAGCACGCGCACCATGGTTCGCTTGCCCAGGCGGCGCAGGCGGAAGCCGAGCCGGGCGGCGCGAAGCAGTTCCGCGGAGCGGAGATCATCAACCGCGGGGGGCGTGGTAACCAGCAAATCGCGAAAGAAGCCGCGGGTCGCGGCGAGCGCGGCGCGCAAATCGCGGTAGCGTCCTGCGTCGGCGGGGAAAATTTTCTCGATGGCGGCGGCGCAGGCGCCGGGGTCCGTCCAGAGCGCGAGAGCGGGATTACCGGTTTCGGGCAGGAACAAACGCGCCGGCGATTCCAGCCAGTCGACGCGCTGCCCGGCGGCTTCCAGCGCAGCCAGCACCGCCGGCGCAATCGGTCCCGCCATCGGCGCCACCATCGACGCGCGGAAGCCCGGATGAAACTCCTCGGTGACGGCGACGCCGCCCACCGCGGCGCCGCGCTCGAACACGACCGGCACAAGCCCCTTCCGCGCGAGAACCAGCGCCGCGACCAGGGAGTTGATTCCGGCGCCGATGATGACGATGCGCGGGTTCTTGGTGGTCAATTACGTTTGCCTTGTTGGCCTGCGGCCGCGATCGCGCAGGGCTCCGGAGTTCGCCGGAACAATACCGGCCTTGGGCGCCGGTGAACCCGGAACACGGAGGGTGCCGCGCTAAAGGCCGCGGCGCTACATTTACACCTTGACACCCTGCGCGAAAGGGTCCGTGCCGGCCTGGCATGGGTCGCGGCCGGATTGTGGGGGTCCTTCGCTCCCGCACTGCGGGACGGGCTCAGGATGACAGCGGAAGGTGCGGAGACGGCGAATATTGGAGTGGGTGCGGGCATGGGAGCCTAGAGCGGGCCGCGCTTCAGGATTTCGCGCGCCGCCAGGCGCCCCGGCGCGCCCATGATGCCGCCGCCGGGATGCGCGGCGGAGCCGCAGAGATAGAGGCCGCGCACCGGAGTGCGATAGCGAGCCCAGCCCGCCACCGGCCGCAGGAAAAACAACTGCTCCGGCGACAACTCGCCCTGAAAAATATTTCCTTCGCTCATGCCGACGGCGCGCTCGATATCGAGCGGGGTAATCACCTGGCGACCGGCGATGATGCTGCGGATGTTCGGCGCGTATTCGGCGAGGGTATCGATTACCGTGTCGGCGAATTCGTCCCGGCGGCTGTCCCAATCGCCATCCCGCAGCGCGTAGGGCGCGTATTGGACGAAGCACGACATGACGTGCTTACCCGGAGGAGCGAGTTGGGGATCGGTGAGCGTGGGAATGACGACGTCGATGTACGGCCGGCGGGAGAAGCGGCCGTACTTGGCGTCGTCGTAGGCGCGTTCCATGTAGTCGACGCCCGGCGAGATGGAAATCGCCCCGCGCAGGTGGCGGCCGGCGCCGGGCTCGGCCGGCCCTCGGCATCGCTCGGGACGAGCCGCGGCGGGCCCGCCCGCCGTGGCGGGCAGGCAGGTGAATTCCGGCAAGCCGTCGAGCGCCAGATTCAGCTTGCCGGAAGAGCCGCGGAACTTGTACCGACGCACTTCGTCGAGGAATTGCGGCGGCAAATCCCCAGGCTCGAGCAGGCGCAAAAACGTCTGGCGGGGATCGAGGCTCGAGGAAACCACCGGCGCGCGAATCTCCTCGCCGGATTCGAGTGCGACGCCGGCGGCGCGGCCGCCGCGCGCGAGGATGCGCACGACGCGGGCTTCGGTGCGAATCCGGGCGCCGGCTTCGCAAGCGGCGCCGGCAATGGCGCGGGTGACGCCGCCGGTGCCGTCGCGGCTGAATCCCCAGGCGCGGAACGTGCCGTCGATTTCGCCCATGTAGTGGTGGAGCAGGACGTAAGCGGTGCCCGGCGAGCGAATCCCCAGGAACGTGCCGATGATGCCCGAAGCAGCCATGGTGGCTTTCAAGACATCGGTTTCGAACCAGCCATCGAGGAAATCGGCGGCGCTGGCAGTCAGGAGCTGGAGCAGCAGGCGCTTGTCGTCCCGCTCGAGGGCCTGGAAGCGCCGAGCGAGCCAGAGAAGGCGCTCGAGATCGGCGGGCGCGAGCGATGCGGGATCGGGCGGAGCGGCATCGAGCAGGGGCCGCACGAACCGGCAAATGCGCACCATCGCCCGGCCGAACTCCTCGTAGGATTCGGCGTCGGCCGGCGAGAACCGGGCGATTTCGCGCCGGGTGCGGGAATGGTCGTCGGTGCGCCACAGGTAATTGCCATCGAGCGGGGTGAAGGTACCGTCGAGCGGCAAAATCTCGAGGCCGTGCTCCGCCAGGCGCAGCTCGCGAATGATTTCCGGCCGCAGCAGCGAAACCACGTAGGAGTACACCGAGAACCGGAACCCGGGAACGATTTCCTCGGTGACCGCCGCGCCGCCGACCACCGGGCGGCTTTCGAGCACCAGCACCTTGCGGCCGGCGCGAGCGAGGTAGGCGGCGTTCACCAGGCCGTTATGCCCCGCGCCGATGACGATGACGTCGTAGGATTCAGCCAAGGTGGGCTGATTCTAACGGCTTTCGCCCGGCGCCGAAAGCTCCGTGCCGGGCACAGGAATCCTGCTGCGCTCGGGGTGATGGGGCCCGACCGCGAGACAAAAAGACGAGAACGGCTGCCTTTGGTTGCGGATGGAGGCGCTGTGCTTCGGCGGCGCCAGACTTCCCGACCGAAGGCCCCGGAACGCGGTAGGCGGACGAAAGCCGGGCGCTACATGTACAGGTTGGGGCCTGCCGCGCTGAGGATACCGGCGCTACGTTTAAGCCTTGATTCGAAGCCTTCGGCCGGGGCTCGTTGCGCCGGGATCGATGCTGCGGTTTCGGGTGAAGTCACAGGCTGGGGAGGCCCAAGGATTTTCGGTAGTGCGTATATTGCGGTTCGGGCATTTGGACCAGGAGCGGGTGCTTGGCGGGGTCAAGCCAGCGCAGGAGGAGCAGGACATTCGATTTGGTCATGGCGGTGCAGCCGACGGTTCCGGCCGGGCCGTGGGACTGGTCACTCCAGATGTGGAGGAAGATGCAGGAGCCGATGCCGGGTTCGACGGGGTCGCTGTTGAAGGCGACGAAGACGCCATCCTGATAGCCAACGATGCTGCGCATTTGTTCGGCGCTGTTCCAGTCCTTGGCTACTGTCGAGGAATCGACGAGGGTGTTGTAGCGCTTCGAGCGGGAGTCGTCGGGGCAGACGATTTGGGGAGTGAGGATGCGGAAGGGAAGGTGGGTGCGGGTTTGTTTGAATCCGAACGCATAGGGGAGGGTGAAAATGCCGGCGGGGGATTTGGCGTCGCCTTCGTGCTTGATCGGGTCGCCGGCGGCGGGCTGGATGGTCACGAGGCCGCGGCCCCAGGCGAGGCCGGCCTTGCCGACGACGACGGGGAAGCTGGGGCCGACTTTGACGTAGCCGTGGCCGCGGAACTCGAAGCGCTGGGCGACACCCTGGACGGCGGACCAGTTTTTCGTCGTGACGACGATGAGCTGCCGATGCTGCGAAGGAACGATGGTCAGAAAGGAGAGGATGACGGCGAGGAGGGTCATGGAGTCCTCGTGGCGGCCTGGGCCGGAGACGTTGGCGCCGAGCGAGCCAGTATACATAAACACTGATTTGCGCGGGCCGGTTTGCGGTGAGGCTGAGCGGGCCGCACCCGACGCAGCGGCAAGCGGCGCGGCAGCGGCGGCCAAGCAGGCGGGGGCCCCCAGCGAGAGCTTCCCTTGTCGGCCGGGAAAGGCGGCGGGTATAATCCGCCCGCTCAGCCAAAGGAGTCAGGGGTGCCGGTCGGGACAGCCTTCCACGAACGCACGCTAGCCCTCTCGGAAAGCCTGGATTACCGCGACTGGTCCGGGTACTTCGCCGCCGGCAGCTACGAAACCCGCCCCGAGCACGAATACAACGCCATTCGCAACGCCGCCGCCGCGATCGACGTCTCGCCTCTGTACAAATACGCCGTCAGCGGGCCCGACGCCGCGCGGCTGATCCAGCGGGTGATCGCCCGGGACATCGCCGCGGTGGCGGTGGGACAGGTGATTTATTGCTGCTGGTGCGACGAGCAGGGCAAGGTGCTGGACGACGGCACCATCGCGCGGCTGGGGGAAACCACATTTCGCTGGACCGCGGCGGAGCCGAATCTGCGATGGCTTCGCGAAAACGCCGCGGGCATGGACGTCGCGGTGGAAGACGTCTCGAGCCGCGTCGCCGCGCTCGCGATTCAGGGCCCGCTGGCGGGCAAAGTCGTCCAGGCGCTCGCCGGAGCGGAACTCGCCCGTCTGCGTTACTACCGGATCGCCCGCGCGCGCATCGGCGGGATCGAGGTGGAAATTTCGCGCACCGGCTACACCGGCGATTTAGGCTACGAATTGTGGATGCCGTGGGAACAGGCGCTCGCGGTGTGGGACGCGGCGATGGACCGCGGCCGCGCCTGCGGCTTGCAGGCGGCGGGGATGCTGGCGCTGGACGTGGCGCGAATCGAAGCGGGCTTGCTGCTGATCGACGTCGATTACACCAGCAGCCGCAAAGCCCTGATCGACTCGCAGAAATACACCCCCTACGAAATCGGGCTGGGCCGCCTGGTGGATTTGAAAAAAGAGAATTTCGTCGGCCGGGGAGCGCTGGCCGAACAGGCAGGGCGCAGTGATGGCCGGCGGCTGGTGGGGATCGAGATCGACTGGGAAGCGGTGGAGCGGCTCTACGAGGGTTACCGCTTGCCGCCGCAGGCGCCGGCAACCGCCTCGCGAGTGCCGGTGCCGGTTTACCGCGGGCGCGGGCAGGCGGGCAGGGCGACCTCAACCACCTGGTCGCCGGTGCTGAAGAAGATGATTGCGCTGGCGAGCGTCGAAGCGGCCTCGGCGGAGAAGGACACCAAGCTCGAAATCGAGTTCACCGTCGAAGCGGTGCGGCACCGGGTGGGCGCCCGAGTGACAGCGCTGCCGTTCTTCCACCCCCGGCGGAAGACGGCGACTCCGGTGGAATGAAGCCGGCGTCCCGAAGCTTCGGGACGCCGGCAAACGAGTCGGCCGAGCAAAGCGAGGTGAGCCAGATGCTCCGAATTCTCCGAACTTTCCTGCTGGCGGCGGGGTGCGCGCTGGCGGCTTGCTGGCTAGCGCCGCTCGGGGCGTCCGCCCAGGGCGAACCGGCCGGCTGCCCGCCGAAAACGCAAACCGGCAGCGTGGTGGACACCCTCCACGGCGTGCGGGTGGCCGATCCCTACCGCTGGCTCGAGGACCAACAGAGCCCCGCCACCCGCGCCTGGATCGACGCCGAAGACCGCTGCACCAACGCGGTGCTCGACCGCCTGCCGGGCCGCCAGCGCATCGCTGCGTTCCTCACCACTCTGCTCCACACCGACGCCGTCGGCGTGCCCATCGTACGCGGCAACCGCTTCTTCTACATGAAGCGCGCCGCCGGCGAGGACCTGAGCCTGATTATCATGCGCGAGGGCGTCGACGGAAAAGAGGAAGCTCTGGTCGATCCCCGGCCGATGAGCGCCGACCATTCCACCAGCGTGAGCCTGCTGGGCGCGAGCGACGACGGCGGCGCCATGCTGTACGGGGTGCGGCAGGGCGGCCAGGACGAGGTGACGCTCCGCGTGATGGACGTTTCCACCCGGCGCGATCTTCCCGACCAGTTCCTGCGCCGGCATTACTTCAGCGTGGGGCTCACTGGCGACCGGAAGGGCCTGTACTTCGGCACAACGACGCCCGCGGGCCCGCGAGTGATTTACCACCGGATGGGCACGCCCGCCGCCGAGGACAAGGAGATCTTCGGCTCCGGCTACTCTCCCCAATACCTGATCGAGCCGCAGCTCTACGACAACGGCCGCTGGCTGGTGATCACCGTCAGCCAGGGCGCGAGCGGCAACAACGAAATCTACGCGCAGGACCTGGCGTCGAAGGGCGCGCTGCGGCCGATCGCGAAAGGCATCGCCGCCACTTTCGACGCCCGGGTAGCCGGCCACACGCTCTACATGGACACCGACTGGAAAGCGCCAAACCACCGCATCGTCGCCGTCGATCTCGCGGGCGACGTCGCGCCGGAGCGCTGGCGAACGGTGGTGCCCGAGAGCCGGCAACCGATCGAATCGTTTTCGCTGGCGGGCGGCAAACTGATCGTGAGCTACATCGCCGACGCCGCCTCCAAACTGAAGATCTTCGACGCTTCGGGGAAACCGGCCGGGGAAATCCGGCTGCCGGAGTTCGGCACCGCCGGCGGGGTGGAGTCGCGCTGGGATTCAAACACGGCGATGTTCGCGTTTCAGTCGTTCGCGATCGGGCCAACCGTCTACCGCTACGACGTGGCTTCGCGGCGGTTGGCGGTATGGGCGCGGCAGCAAACTCCGGTGAACCCGGCCGATTTCGTAACGCGCCAGGTGTGGTTCCGGTCGAAAGACGGCACCCGCGTGCCGATGTTCCTATTCCGCCGGAAGGGCGTTGTAACGAACGGCGCCGCGCCCACGCTGCTCACCGGCTACGGCGGTTTCGACGTGAGCTCGACGCCGACGTTCAACGACCAGGCCATCGCCTGGGCGGAACACGGCGGCGTGTGGGCGCTCGCCAACATGCGGGGCGGCAGCGAATTCGGCGAGGCTTGGCACAAGGCGGGCATGCTGGGGAAAAAGCAGAACGTGTTCGACGATTTCTACGCCGCCGCCCAGTACCTGATTCAAAACCACATCACCAATCCGCACAAGCTGGCCATCGGCGGCGCCAGTAACGGCGGCTTGCTCGTCGGCGCCAGCCTCACCCAGCGGCCGGCGCTGTTCCAGGCTGTCGTGTGCCTGTACCCGTTGCTCGACATGCTCCGCTACCAAAAATTCATGGGCGGTCCGTGGTGGGTTTCGGAATACGGTTCCGCCGACGACGCCGCCCAGTTCCCTTACCTGCTGAAATATTCCCCGTATCAGAACGTCCATCCGGGAACGGAATACCCCTCGGTGCTTTTCATCACCGGGGACGGCGACACGCGGGTCGCTCCGCTCCACGCCAGGAAAATGGCGGCCCGGCTGCAAGCCGCTGCCGCCAATGCGCCCGAGCATCCCATCCTGCTGCTCTACGACACCAAAAGCGGGCATTCGGGCGGGCGGCCGGTGGGCGAGCAGGTGAAGGAGCTGACGAATATTTTGAGTTTCCTGTTCTGGCAGCTTGGAGTGAAGGTTGGCGGCTGATGGGGGCGCCGGCGCCGGGTGCGAGGGGCGAGCCCGCCTACGCCAAGGCTTCGGCGGGCAGGCCCGCCACGGAGGGCAGGCCGGCGGCTCGCTTCGCCGATACCGTCCCGGCTTCTTGCGTCCGAGTTTCGGGCGGAACGGCTGTGTGGGTGGCGCTCGCCGCGGTGAGCGAAATTCAGGGTGCGGGTTTCGGAGGGAAGGAAAAATCCGCACCCTTGAACCCGAAGGGTGCGGCACCCAAAGCCCCAACCGCCGCAATGAGAAAAGAAGTTGAACACGAAGAGAGAAGCTAGAGAAGCTACGGAGCCTGCGCCGTTTTTCAGGGGGCGGGATCCGGCCAATAGCGGGTTGCGAAAAGCGGCGCTACCGGAGGATTCATGACACCTGAAGCCTGGAGGAAGTCCGCGGCAGTGACCTTGCTCGCTGGGGCGGCGCTCTTGTCAGCCGGCGCGAGAAGCGCGGATGCGCCCGCCTACGCCAAGGCTTCGGCGGGCAGGCCCGCAAACCTGCAAGCTTCGGCAGGCGAGCAAGCGGCGCCCGGCCCGGTGAAACTCTTCGTCGACGCCACCCAGGTGCCTGTGCGCAAGCTGTATCACGCGCGGCTGGAGATTCCGGTGCAGCCGGGGCCGCTGGATCTGTATTACCCCGAATGGATTCCCGGCGAGCACATGCCAAACGGCCCTATCGAAGACCTGATGGGGCTGAAGTTCAGCGTGAACGGCGAGCGGATCCCCTGGCGGCGCGACCTGGTGGAGATGTTCACGTTCCATCTGACGATTCCGCCCGGAGCGCAGGAATTGGTGGCCGAACTCGATTACGCCAGCGCCGGGCCAGCGAGCGGCTTTTCTTCCGGCGCATCGGCGACGCCCCACCTCGCGGTGCTCAACTGGAACCAGGTGCTGCTCTATCCCGCCGGATACGATTTCCGGCGCATTCCTTACGACGCCTCCCTCAAGCTTCCTCCCGGCTGGCAATTCCACACCGCCTTGCCGGTGGCCCAGTCGACCGGCGACACCGTCAGGTTCGCGACGGCGCCACTGAACACCGTGATCGATTCCCCGGTGCAGATGGGTCAATACACCCGCGTGGTTCCCCTGGCCGGCAACCCGGTGCAGGAAATCGATATCGCCGCCGACAAGCCGGAAGACCTGGCGATGAGTCCGGAGCGGGTGCGCCAGTACAAGCAGCTCATCGCCGAGACCGGGTCGCTGTTCGGCTCCCGGCACTACCGCGACTATCATTTCCTGCTCACCTTGAGCGATACCGTCGCTCATTTTGGCCTCGAGCATCACGAATCGAGCGACGATCGCTCGAGCGCGCGGCTGCTGCTCGACCCGAACGAGGCGGCCGCCGATTTCGATCTGCTGCCGCACGAATTCACTCATTCCTGGAACGGCAAGTACCGCCGGCCGATCGGCCTGGTGGACAAGAACTACCAGGACCCGATGAAAGACGATTTGCTGTGGGTGTACGAGGGGCTCACGCAATACCTGGGCACGGTGCTCGCCGCCCGCAGCGGCGTGTGCGCTCCGGAGATGTGCCGGGAAGACCTGGCCTACGTCGCCGCCGGGCTGGCCCACCGCTCCGGGCGCGATTGGCGGCCGCTGCAGGATACCGCCGACGCCGCCGTGTACCTCTACGGCGCCGGAAGCGCATGGGAAAACTACCGGCGAGCTACCGATTTCTACGACGAAGGGACGCTGATCTGGCTGGAGGTGGATACCCGGATCCGCCAGCTCACCAACGGCCGGAAATCCATGGACGATTTCACTCGGCTGTTCCACGGCGGTCCCGGCGGCCAGCCGGCGCTCGCGCCCTACACGTTTGACGACGTGGTTTCCGCCTTGAATCAAATCGCTCCTTACGACTGGGCAGGGCTGCTGCGAGCGCGGCTGGACGCGGTAGGAAGCGGGGCGCCGCTGGGGGGGATCGAAGCGGCGGGCTGGCGGCTGGTTTACAACCAGCAGCCAAACGCGCAGCAGGAGGCGGTGGAGACGGTGAACCACAGGATCGACTTGACGGTTTCGCTGGGGATGACGGTGAGCGACCAGGGAAGGATCCGTGATTTCGTCGTTGGCATGCCCGCCTACGCCGCCGGGCTCGCTCCGGACATGCAAATCCTCTCGGTGAACGGCCAGCGATGGTCGGCGCGCGCGATCGGCGACGCGATGCGAGCGAGCGCGCACGATTCGGCGCCAATCACCGTCACCGCAAAGGACGGCGACACCACCGCGACGTTCCAGATCGACTATCACGAAGGGTTGCGCTTCCCCCATCTCGAGCGCATCCCCAACACCCCGGACCTGCTGGAGGAGATTTTCAAGCAGCACGCGCCACCCGCCGAGTGATCCCGGCGCGGGATCGCCGACGGCGCGGCCGAACCACCAAAACAGGAGACTCACCATGGCCTCTTTTTGGAAACCGATCGTTGGAGCGGCGGCGCTCGCGCTGGCGCTGGCGGTTGCCGCGGCGCAGGAGCCCGCCCCGGCTTCGAGCGGCTCGGCGAAACTCGAGCCGATGGACATGTTCCAGGTGCAATGGGACGCGAACCCGCAAATCTCGCCTGACGGCGCGGCAATCGTCTACGAGCGCCATTTCGCCGACGTGATCGGCGACGAGTGGCATTCGAATCTCTGGATCGCGCAATTCGACGGCAGCGACAACCGCCCGCTGACCACCGGCAACCACAACGACACCGAAGCCCGCTGGTCACCCGACGGCAAGCGGCTGGCGTACATTTCCGACCGCGACGGCAAACCGCAGCTTTACGTGCGCTGGATGGATACCGGCCAAACCACCAAACTGACCGATCTCGCCCATCCGCCCGGGGCCCCCAGTTGGTCGCCCGACGGCAAGGAAATCGCCTTCACCGACTTCGTCCCCGGGCCACCCACCACCCTGGCGCACATCCCGCATCCGCCAGCGGGAGCGAAATGGGCGGAGGCGCCGATTCTGGCGGACAAGCTCATCTGGCGATTCAACGGCGCGGGGATGATTCCCAACGGCACCACGCAGATTTTCGTCGCCGGCGCCGACGGCGGCGCGCCCCACCAGGTGTCCCGCGGCGATTACAACTTCGGCAGCCGGTTTGGCGGCGGCAATTTTCAATGGACGAAGGATGGGCAGTACCTGATTTTCTCCGCCAACCTCCGCCGCGACGCCGATTACCAACAGGAGAACACCGAGGTGTACCAGCTTTCGCTCGCCGACGGCGCCTGGAAGGCGCTGACCAGCCGGGCGGGTCCCGACAATGCACCGGCGCTATCGCCCAATGGCGCCACCATCGCCTACACCGGCTTCGACGACCGCTACCTCGGACATCAAACCACGCACCTGTATTTGATGAACCGCGACGGGTCGAATCCCCACGCGCTGATGGCGGATTTCGACCGCGACGTCGAACTGCCGCATTGGGCCGGAGACGGCAGCGGCATCTATTTCGTCTACGACGACCAGGGCGACACGAAATTCGCCTTCGCCACCACCAGCGGCGAGCGGCGCATCCTCGCCGAGCATCTGGGCAGCGGGGAGAGCAGCTACAGCGGAGGCGCCAGCTTCACCATCGCCGACAACGGCAACTTCGCCATCACTCGAACGCTGCCCGACCTGCCCGGCTCGATTGCCGCAGGCAACGTCCGCCAGGCCCAGAGCGCTCGGGTGATTGCCAACCCCAACGAGAACTTCCTCGCCCACAAGCAGCTTGGCCAGACGCAGGAGTTCGCTTACGACTCGAGCTACGACCAGAAACCGATGCAGGGCTGGGTGATCAAGCCGCCGGATTTCCAGCCCGGACACAAGTATCCGCTGATCCTGGAAATCCACGGCGGGCCGTTCGCCAACTACGGCGATCGGTTCGACATCGAGAAGCAGATTTACGCAGCCCAGGGCTACGTGGTGGTGTACGTGAATCCGCGAGGGTCGACCAGCTACGGCGAGGATTTCGCCAACCTGATTCACCACAACTATCCCAGCCACGATTTCGAGGACCTGGATTCGGGCGTCGACGCGGTGATCAAGATGGGCTTCGTCGATTCCGGGCATCTGTACGTCACTGGCGGGTCGGGCGGAGGGGTGCTCACCTGCTGGGTGGTGGACCACACGGCGCGGTACCGGGCGGCGATGGCGATGTATCCGGTGATCAACTGGTATAGCTGGGCGCTCAACTCCGATCTGCCCATCCTCGCCACCCAGTACTGGTTTCCCGGCCCGCCCTGGGACTACTGGCAGCAGTACGTCCAACGGTCGCCGCTCAATATGGTGGGCAACGTGAAGACGCCGACGGCGCTGATGACCGGGCTCGAGGACTACCGCACGCCAATCAGCGAAGCCGAGCAGTACTACGAAGCGCTGAAGATTCGCAAAATCGATACCATGCTCATCCGCGTTCCCGGCGAACCGCACGGTTTGAGCCGCCGCCCCAGCCACAAGATGACGAAAGTGCTCGAGGCGCTGGCGTGGTTCGAGCGCTACCGATAGCGACAGAGCGGGCAAGGCAACGCCTTGCCTCTGCAAACTCCCTGTCTGTGGGCGTGCGGGAGCGGATCGGGACGGCCCCCCGGCAAGAACCGCGCGGACTCGCCTGGGCGAGCGTCCGCGCCACGAGAAAGGACGCGCAATGGCATACATGCGAATGTCGACACTGGCAATGGCGGCGGCGCTCGCCCTGACCGCCGCTACGGCGGGCGGGCTGGCGGCTGCGGGCACGCAGGAACGGGAACCGGCGCCGGCCTCGAACGCTTCGGCGAAGCTCGAGCCGATGGACATGTTCCAGATTCAATGGGACGCCAACCCGCAAATCTCGCCCGATGGCTCGGCAATCGTCTACGAGCGCCATTTCGCCGACGTGATTGGCGACCAGTGGCATTCGAACCTGTGGATCGTCCAATTCGACGGCAGCGATAATCGCCCGCTCACCACCGGCAATTACAACGACAACGAAGCGCGCTGGTCGCCCGACGGCAAGCGGCTGGCCTACGTCTCCGACCGCGACGGCAAACCTCAAATCTACCTGCGCTGGATGGATACCGGCCAGACCACCATGCTGACCGACTTGGCCCACCCCCCGGCGGCGCTTTCCTGGTCGCCCGACGGCAGCCAGATCGCCTTCACCAACTTCGTCCCCGGCGCGTCCACCACGCTCGGCCGGATTCCGCATCCGCCAGCCGGTGCGAAATGGGCGGAGCAGCCGATCCTGGCCGACAAGCTGCACTGGCGCGCGAACGGCTCGGGTCTGGTGCCCAACGGGTACACCCAGATCTTCGTCGTTGGGGCCGGCGGCGGCGCGCCGCACCAGGTTTCTCACGGCAATTACAATTTCAGCGCCGGGTTCGGCGGCGCAGCCGCATTCAACTGGACCAAGGACGGCAATTCCCTCATCTTCTCCGCCAATCTCCATCCCGACGGGGAGTACAAGCCGGACGCCGACGTGTACCAGCTCTCGCTGGCCGACGGCTCCTACCAGCCGCTTACCCATCGCTTCGGCCCGGATAACTCCCCGGCGCTTTCGCCCGACGGCAGCACCATCGCCTACACCGGCTACGACGAGCGCTACCAGGGGCATCAGACAAGCCACCTGTACCTCATGAACCGCGACGGTTCGAATCCGCGCATGGTAATGGCCGATTTCGACCGCGACATCCAGCAGCCGCGATGGGCGGCCGACGGCAGCGGCATCTATTTCCTGTACGAGGACCGGGGCGACACCAAGCTCGCCTTCGCCACCACCAGCGGCGACCGGCGCATCCTCGCCAGCCACCTGGGAAGCAACGACACCAGCTACGATATCGGCCAGGCGTATTCGGCGGCGGCAAACGGCAATTTCGCCGTTGCCTACACGCTGCCCGATCTTCCCGGCTCGATTGCCGCGGGCAACGCCAGCCGGCCGGAGAGCCTGAAAGTGATCGCCAATCCCAACCAGAATTACCTCGCCCACAAGCGCCTAGGCAAAACCGAGGAGTTCACCTACGACTCGAGCTTCGACCGGAAGCCGATGCAGGGCTGGGTGATCGAGCCGCCGGATTTCCAGCCCGGGCACAAGTACCCGCTGATCCTCGAAATCCACGGCGGACCTTACCTGAATTACGGCGACCGGTTCGACATCGAGAAGCAGATTTACGCGGCACAAGGCTACGTGGTGGTGTACGTGAATCCCCGGGGATCCACCAGCTACGGCGAGGAATTCGCCAACCTGATCCACAACGATTATCCCGATCACGATTTCGAGGATCTCGATTCCGGCGTCGATGCGGTGATCAAGATGGGCTCCGTCGATCCCACGCATCTGTACGTCACCGGCGGGTCGGGCGGAGGGGTGCTGACCTGCTGGGTGGTGGACCACACGGCGCGATACCGGGCGGCGATGTCGATGTACCCGGTGATCAACTGGTATAGCTGGGCGCTCACCGCCGACGCCGGCTACAACGCCAGCATGCACTGGCTGCCGGGGCCGCCATGGGAAAACTGGCAAGTGTACATGGAGCGCTCGCCCATCAATTCGGTGGGCAACGTGAAGACGCCGACGGCGCTGATGACCGGTCTCGAGGACTATCGCACGCCGATCAGCGAAGCGGAGCAGTACTACGAGGCGCTGAAGATGCGCAAGATCGATACCATCCTGATCCGCGTGCCTGGCGAGCCGCACGCCATCAGCCGGCGGCCCAGCCACCAAATGACCAAGCTGATCGAGACGCTCGCCTGGTTCCATCGGTACGAATGAGGCAGAGAGACCTGAGAGCTGAAGCGGCCAGGGGACCCGCCCGGCGCCCCAATCGGGCTCATTGGCGTTGCAGGCAGGAAAATTGCGGGTGTTTCGCCAACCCTACGTGCCTCGCGAGCGGGAATCCGCCGAAGCGGCCTATTTCCCTTTGTAATCGACAAACAGCTCGGGGAACTGCCGCTGCAAGGCGCGAATCTTCGGCAGGTCGCAAATCTGGATGTAGGGGTTGCTGGGATTCTTCAGGGCATAGTCCTGGTGATATGCCTCGGCGGGATAGAAACCCTTCAGCGGGGTCACCTCGGTGACAATGCGTTTCGGAAACACTTTCGCGGCATCGAGCTGTGCGATGTAGGCCGCGGCAACGCGCCTCTGCTCGTCGCTGGTATAAAAGATGGCAGAGCGATACGAGGTGCCGACGTCCGGTCCCTGCCGGTTGAGTTCGGTGGGATCGTGAGCTACGGAAAAGAAGATGCGAAGCAACTGGCCATAGGTTATCCGGGAGGGATCGTAGACCACCTCCACCGATTCGGCATGGCCCGTTGTTTCGGTGATGACCTGGTCGTAGGTCGCGGTCGCCGCCGAGCCGCCGGCATACCCCGCGGCGGTCTTGAGGACACCCCTCACTCTTTCGAACACCGCCTGCGTGCCCCAGAAACAGCCACCGGCAAATACCGCTGTCTCTCTTCCCGTCGCGACCGCGCGTGGCGCGTCGAGCTTGGCAGGAGGGATGGGCTCTCGCGGCGCGGCGCTCGCGACAAACGCGAAAATCGAGAACGCGAATCCCAGACTCCAAAGCTGGCGGATCAGCATAGAGACGCTCCTGAAGGATTCTATGGATAGGAGGTTTCCGATGTCAAAAGGGGTTTGCGCGGACCGGGGGCCGCGGATGAACGGGCGCAAAAGCCTAGAGCCGCGAGGAACGCGAGACGGCGGACAAGAACCCCAGGGCCGCGGATGAACGCGGATAGACGCGGATACGGCTCAAATCGACCGGGACGGGTGGTGGTCAGCGGCTCGAGGACGGAGACCGTCCGGGCTGAAGGTCCTCCCACAGCTCGATTCGGTTGCCATCGGGATCGTGGATCCAGGCGAAGCGGCCATACTCGGAGTCTTCATGCTTCTCCACCGGCACCCCCAGTCGTTCGAGATGGGCGAGGGTATCGGCCAGGCGCCCGACGCAGTAGTTGATCATGTAACTCTGGCAGTCGGGCGGGCGCGAGGCGGGCCGCGGGAGGACCGCCCACACGGTGCGGTAGATGCGTGAAGGATCGGCGGAATCCCGGTGAGTGAAATCGAGCGCCCAGCTGTTTTCGCCTTCGGCGAAATCCGCCCCGATGCCTTCACGGATACGGGGCGGTCCGCATCGTCAGGATCGGACCGCCTCGATGCCCAGATTCCGGCGATACCAATCGGCCAGCTCTCGCGGGTCGTTGGAATAGAGGAATACGCCGCCGATATCGACCACCAAGTCCCAGTTCGCGTCCGCCACGGCCTTCTCCCCGCCACAGAGCCACCCGCCCTGTTTTGGCTTCTCGGGACCGGATTGTACAACGAACGCGGCCGCGCCCGATTTGACGCGCCTGTGCCAGCCCGATAGGCTCGGCGGCGGAAGGGGCGCGAAGCCCGCCGTGGCGGGGATGCAGGCCGGTGCTCCGTTCAGAAGGAACCAGCGATGCACAAACCGGCTCGATTGGCGCTCGGTGCCTTCCTTTTCCTGGCCGCACTGGCGGCCGGCGCGGCAGCCGCCGGCCAGGCTGCGCGACACGAGGAAACGGAGATTCGCAAGCTGGCGGCTGAATGGCAGAGCGATTGGAACCGGCACGACGCAAAAGCGCTTACCGCGCTGCTGACCGACGACGCGGACTTCGTGACGGCGGGCGGCGACTGGCTCCAGGGGCGGCAGGCGTTCCACGACTGGCTCGGACGCGGCGCCGATTCGACGTTCCCCACTGGCGTGTGGACAAACAACCAGGTCATCATCCGGTTCCTGATGCCAGACATCGCCGTCGTCCACATCACCTGGGAGATCAGCAAAGGCGAACCCGGCAAGCGCCCGCCAGTGAGGCCCGGCAACGGAATCTCCACCTGGGTGCTGATCAAGGCCGGGAAGAAGTGGATCATTCGGTCGGCGCAGAGCACCTCGACGCCCATGCTGACCCCGCGATAGGCGGGGAAAGGCAGGGGTTAGGGGGTAGGGGCCAGGGGTTAGCGGCCGTGCCGAGGCGGCGATGGGGGAAGCGAGCCAGAACGGCTTGTCCTTCTCAAGAAGCTTCCGGCAGGCGGGGAAGCCAGCGACGAACCCGGCGGCAATAATCTTCGTACTCAGCGCCGAATTTCGCTCGCAAAGCCGGCTCTTCGTACGCGAGAACGAACGCGTGAAACGCGAGAAAGGCGGCGAGGACGAGCCCGAGAACGGAAGGCGAGCGCAGATAGAGCGCAAATCCCACGAGCACCGAGAGAGCGCCGATATACATCGGATTGCGAACGTAACGGTAGGGGCCGATGGCGACGAACCGGCGGGGCGCGTCGAACGGAGCCGGCGTTCCCTGCCCGCGAGTGACGAATTCGCCCAAACAGAGCGCCAGCAGGATCGCGCCGGCAATCCCAATCACGATTCCGAGGGCGGGAGCAAACGCGGGCAAGCGCCAGGGAATCGCGCGATCGTAGCGGCGCGACATCATCGCCAGCCACCACCATAACCACACGAAGCCGGTCGCATAGACCAGAGTCCTGAAAACGAGGAAGAGCGATTTCATGGCGCCCTTGCCGGGCCTTTCTCCCCGTGCTGGGCGGGAAGGATAGCTCCGGTTGCCCGCGTTCATAAAGCGGAAATGTTCACCGGGTGAGGAGCGGCGATCGGGCAAATGGCCCGACGCGGGCCTCGACCCGCCGCGGCGCGCTCAGTAGCCGTGGTCCCGGCCGGAGCGGACTTTCCCAGCGAATTGGCGGTACGTATAGGTGAAATAAGACCCCGCCAGAATCATGCCGATGATCCACCAAGCCAGGGCGATGCGCAGGCCGTAAGCCGGCGCCTGCGAATTGGCGACGGTGAGCGCGTTCGCGGGGGTGGAACGCGCCGGCAGGACGTAGGGATACAAGCCGAACACCACGCTGGTCAACATGCCGGCAAGATAAGCGCAGGACGCGAGGAAGGCCTGCAGCGGATTCCGGCGCAAGGCCAGCTCGAAAACGAGCCCGGCAACGGCGAGGGCGGGGAAAATCCAGCCCCAGAAGTGAGCGTCGAGATTGGCGCCGATATGGGGCTGGACGCGCAGGGTTGTGGCGGTGAGAGCGACGGTGAGCAACGCCACCAACACCCAAAGCTGAAGCGAAAGCCTGAGCGCTCGCTGCTCGATGGGGGCTTCGGTTTTCAGGCGCACCCAGAACGTTCCGTGCAGCGCGAGCGCCGCCACCGCCGTCGCGCCCACCAATATGGTGTACCAATCGAGGATGCCGGTGGCCGCGCCCAGGCGGAAATTCGTCCATAGCGGCTCGAAGAAGCGGTGGCCGGCGTCGAGCGGCACGCCGCGAACCACGTTGCCAAGCGCGGCGCCAAAGAACAGAGCCAGAAGCAAGCTCGCTCCCCAGAACACCGCGTCCCAAAAGGGAATCCACACCGGGCTCTCGACCTTGCCGCGGAATTCGATCGCCGTGCCTCGCAGCACCAGCAGCCACAATACGATGACCAGCGGCAGGTAAAATCCGCTGAAACTGGAGGCGTAGAGGCGGGGAAACGCGAGATAGAGCGTGCCGCCGGCGGCCAGCAGCCACACCTCGTTCCCGTCCCACACCGGCCCAATCGTTTCGATCACCAGCCGGCGCTCTTCGGCCGTTTTCGCCACCGAGAAATGAACGATGCCCGCGCCCAAATCGAACCCATCGAACAGGACGTAGGCGGCAAGCATCAAGCTCACCAGGCAGAACCATACCGTCGCCATCGTTCACACCGCCGGACCGCGTTCGATTTCGCGGGCCATGAGAAACAAAAACAGGATGGCGAGCAGGGCGTAAAGACCCAGGAAACCGATGAAGGTGAACAGCGCGTTGCCCTGGGAAACCTGCGTGGAAAAGCCCTGGTCGGTGCGCATCACCGCGTACACCAGCCACGGCTGCCGGCCCGATTCGGCGGTGATCCAGCCAGCGGTATTGGCGATGAAGGGAAACGGCAGCGCCAGCAGCAGAGCCCACAGCACCGGCCGGCATCGGTACACCCGGCCGCGCCAAAGCAGGATTCCCGCCAGCAACAGGACGAGAGCAAACAGCGTGCCCAGGCCGACCATGATGTGATAGCTGTAATAAACGAGGGGAACCTGATCGGGCCACTGGGTTTCGGGAAACCGATCGAGCCCCTGCACCTGGGCCAGCCAGCGGCGATAGGTGAGGAAGCTGAGCGCGCGGGGAATCGTCAGCGGATTATCCAATCGCCGCTTGACCACGTCGGGCTGGCCGAGAATCGCGATTGGCGCGCCGGCCTGCGTTTGAAACAGGCCCTCCATGGCGGCGAAGGTGGCCGGCTGATGGGCGGCGACCATTTTGCTCTCGCCATCGCCCGTGGGATAAACGATCAGCAGCGCCGCCACCAGGCCCACGGCGACTCCCAGCCGCACGAAGAGCCGCGCGTGGCCCTCGTCGCGATTCGACAGCAGATAGAAGGCGCCCACCGCGGCCATCAAGAACGATCCGGTAATCACCGCGCCCAGCATGTTGTGCGCGTATTCCCACCAGACCCAGGAGTTGCCGAGCAGGGCCCAGAAACTCGACAGGCCGAATTCGCCGTTGGCGGCAACCGCATAACCCTGGGGATGCTGCATCCAGGCGTTGGTGGCGATGATGAAATAGCCCGACAGCCACGACCCGAGAAACATCGCCAGCGCCGCGCCCCAGTGGGCCCGCGGTCCCAGCCTTCTTTCGCCGTAGAGCAACAGGCCGAGGAAACTCGATTCGAGGAAAAACGAGAACACGCCCTCCATCGCCAGGGTCTGGCCGATCACGCCGCCCGCGGTTCGCGAGAATTCCGCCCAATTCGTTCCAAACTGGAATTCCAGGGGGATGCCGGTGACGACGCCCAAAGCGAAGCTGACGCCGAAAATGCGCGCCCAAAAGCGCGCCGCCTGGTTGTAGCGCTGATCGCCGGTGCGCAAGGCGAGGGTTTTCAGGATGAGGATGAGCAGGGCGAGGCCCATCGTAATCTGGGGAAAGATGTAATGGAAGGTGACGGTGAAGGCGAACTGAAGGCGGTGAATCGGGAGCGCTGAGCCCACGGGGGACCTCCACCGTTCGAGCGCTGCCCGACAGCTTACCCTGCCCGCGCGTCCCGCACAACCAGCTCAAATCCATCCGCCGTGGGAGCGAAAAATCTTTCGCCCCTACCCGCCGGCATTCGCCTCGGGCTGACGTGCGCCCACTGGCCGCGGGTTCGGCGGCTCCCGCGGGCGGGATTGGAGTAGAATGCGCGACGTATCGCGCAGCGATAGATGTTCCCACCGACGAACGTCCGACGAAAAACAGCACGCGGGATTCCCGCTCGGCGAAAAGAGTCCAGGAGGCGGAGCGATGCCATCCATTAGCGGAAAGATTTTGCGATGCGGCGCAATCGTGATGGCGCTGGCGGCGACAATCTGGCTGGGGGCAACCAGCCGGGCGCAGAACCAGCCGGCCCTCCTACGCCCCGCCGCGGCGGGCTCCGGAGGGCAGGCATCGAATCCGCTGGCCCAGCTTCATTTCCGTTTCATCGGGCCGATTGGCGGGCGGACTTCGGCGATTACGGGGGTGGCGGGAGTTCCCAGCGTCGCTTACGTCGGCCTGGCGAGCGGCGGCATTTTCAAAACCACCGATTCCGGCACCACCTGGCATCCGATTTTCGACGGCGAGCACGTGGCGGCGATCGGGGCGCTGGCGGTGGCGCCTTCGGCGCCGAACGTGGTGTGGGCGGGCACCGGCGAGCCATGGCTGATCCGCGCCGAGGTGGGCATGGGCGACGGCATCTACAAGTCCACCGACGCAGGCCGGAGCTGGCAGCACATGGGACTCGATCTCACCGGGCACATCACCGGCATCGTCATCGATCCGCAAGACGCGAACGTCGTTTACGCCTGCGCGGTGGGCCAGGCGTACCGGCCGCAGCCGGAGCGCGGCGTTTTCAAATCCAGCGACGGCGGCAAAACGTGGCAGCGATCGCTCTTCGTGAACCTGGATACTGGCTGCTCGGACCTGGCGATGGACCCGCGCGATCCGGACACGCTTTTCGCCGGCATGTGGCAGGCGATCATCCACACTTGGTCCCTGGACAGCCGGGGCGCGGGGAGCGGCGTGTACGTCACGCACGACGCCGGGGCGACTTGGAAAAAACTGGCGGGCAACGGCCTGCCGGCCGCCGACCACCCGGTGGGGCGGGTGTCGGTAGCGGTTGCGCAAACGAATCCGCAGCGGGTGTACGCGCTGCTCGAGGACCATCCTCCCGGTTTCTACCGCTCCGACGACGGCGGAGCGACCTGGCAACTGGTGAGCCACTCCTACGCGCTGGGCGGGCGGATGCCCTACGACAGCCGGTTCGGCGTTTCGACCGGCGACGAGAACCTGCTCTATTTTCTCGGAACCGGCTGGAGCGTTTCGCTCGACGGAGGCAGAACGCTCGAGCCGCATCCGGCGCCCGCAGGCAGCGATCTGCACAACATCTGGATCGATCCGAAGGACCCCAACCACTTCATGGTGAGCGAAGACACCGGCGGAACGATCACCTGGAATGGCGGGCAAACCTACCGGCAAATCCTGCTGCCCAACGCGCAGATGTACCACGCCTACACCGACAACCGGGTTCCCTACAACGTTTACGGCAACAAGCAGGATGGCGGCTCGCTGGGCGTGCCGAGCAACAACCTGGACCGGGAAGGCGGCATCACTCTGGGCGACTTATTTCACGCCGGCGCTTGCGAAAGCAGCTTCGTCGTCCCCGATCCCCAGGACAACAACGTCGCCTGGATCACCTGCTCCGATGGCGACGTGGGCCGGCTGGACATGCGAACGGGCGAGTCGCGACTGGTGTCGCCCTGGCCGGACGCCGCGTTCGGGGAGGCGCCGGCAAACGTGAAATACCGGTTCAACTGGACGATACCCATCGCCATTTCTCCCCACGACCACAACCGGGTGTATGTGGGCAGCCAATACCTAATGGCAACCAGCAACGGCGGGCAATCCTGGCAGGTCATCAGCCCCGACCTCACCCTCAACGAAAAAAGCCACGAACAGACTTCCGGCGGAGTGACGCCCTACAACCTGTTCACGTTCGAAGGGGAAACGATTTTCGCCATCGCCGAGTCGCCAGTGCAGGCGGGGGTGATCTGGGCGGGAACCAGCGACGGACAAGTGCAAATCACCCGGGACAACGGCGGGCACTGGGCGAACCTGACGAAAAATATTTCCGGCTTGCCGCCGTGGGGCACGGTGGAAAATATCGAGCCGTCGCATTTCGACGCCGGGACGGCCTACGCGGCGGTGAACCTGGAGCAGGTTGGGGATTACAGTCCTTACGTCTACAAGACCAGCGATTACGGCGCGAGTTGGCATCTCATCGCCGGGCACATTCCGAAATCGGTATTCAGCTTTCCCTTGTGCGTCATTGAAGACCCGGTGCGGAAGGGAATGCTCTATCTGGGCACCGGCAATGCGCTGTACGCGAGTTGGGACGACGGCGAGCACTGGACCCAAGTGCGCAACAACCTTCCGCCGGCGCCAGTGAAATGGCTGATCATTCAGCCGCGATACGACGACCTGGTGATGTCACTTTACGGGCGCGGATTCTGGATTCTGGACGACCTGGCGCCGCTGCGGGAATGGGACCGGGCGCAGCAGACGGAGGCTTACCTGTTCAAGCCGCGCCCGGCCTATCGCTACCGGTACAACGACATGTCGCGCAGCGTGGTGCGCGGCGTGCCGAAATTCGGCGAGAATCCGCCCGACGGCGCGGACATCAATTTCTACCTGCGAGCGCCGGCGGCGGACGCGCAAATCACCATAAAGGGCGCGAAAGGCGAAGCGGTGCGGACCTTGAAGGTAAATGGCCGACCGGGGCTGAACCGGGTGTGGTGGAACCTGGAATACGAACCGGCGCACATCGTGAAGCTGCGCACAGCGCCGCCGGACGCGCCCTGGGCGGAAATGGGGCCGGAGGGCTGGCGGCCGTACGCGAGCACGGTGCAGTACCGCGGCGCGCCGCGAGTGCCGCCGGGAACCTACACCGTCGAGCTCGCCGCCAACGGGAAACAGCTCTCGGAGCCGCTGGTGGTGCTGCGCGACCCGAACGGGCTGGGAACCGACCAGAGCATCGGCGAGGAAGTGGCCTTCAGCCGTGCAGCGCTGGGCGAGTTGAACCAGACAATCGATACGATCAACCGGCTCGAATGGGACCGCAAGCAGGTGGAGGATTTGGAGGCGCTGCTGGCCAGCCGCGGCGGGCAGGCCCCCCTACGCCCCGCTGCGGCGGGCTCCGGAGGGCAGGCGGCGCTCGAGGCGGCCAAGGCGCTCGACCGGAAAGCGATCGATTTGGAGAGCAGGCTGATCGATTTCGAAATGACCGGCGGGAACCGCGAGGAGGCATTCAGCTACCCGACGCGGCTCTACGAACGGCTGGTTAACCTGCTGGAGGAGATGGGCCACCAACTCTGCTGCGGAGGAAACGGCGGGAGCGCGGCCGGCCTCGCGCCAACCGATCAGGAAATCGCGGTGAACAAGCTCTACCAGCAGGAACTGGCCGAGGCCGAGCGGGCATTTCGCGAGTTCACCGACAAGGACGTGCCGGCATTCAATGCCACGCTGAAGGCCAACCACGTCGCGGCGGGGATCGCGCCGTGAGGCAGGAGTTGCCGCACCATTGGCCGGGTCCTTCGCTCCGCTCAGGATGACAAGGTTACGGTTGCGGGCGGCGCTAGGGGCTACGCGCAGGATGACAGGATATGGTTGCTGGCGGCGCCGAAGCGCACAGGCTGAAGCTTGTGCCACCGGGAACCGGTTGCGGCTGGCCGCCCTGCGCCACGAACTTCGCTTTGGCTTATACGGCAGGACGATTTGGCAAAGGCCCACGGTCCCGTCCCGCTTTGCGGGACGGGACCGTGGCTAGCGAATCGCGCGGAGGGCGAAGGACCTGCGCCGCATCAGTGCTGGCTGTGGCCGAGTTCGCGAACGATTTCGCCGACGAAGCTCTTGGCGTCGCCGAAAAGCATGAGAGTCTTATCCATGTAATAGAGCGGGTTATCGATGCCGGCAAAGCCGGGATTCAAGCTGCGCTTGATGACCATGACCGTGCGGGCCTTGTCGACGTCGAGGATGGGCATGCCATAGATGGGGCTGCCGGGATCGGTGCGGGCGGCGGGATTGGTGACGTCGTTGGCGCCGATGATGAGCGCGACATCGGTTTGCGGGAGCTCGGGGTTGGCGGCGTCCATATCGAGCAGCTTGTCGTAGGGGATATCGGCTTCGGCGAGCAGCACGTTCATGTGGCCGGGCATGCGGCCGGCGACGGGATGTATGCCGAAGGTGACGTTCACGCCGCGGCGAGTAAGTATATCGTACAGCTCGCGGACCTTGTGCTGGGCCTGGGCGACGGCCATGCCGTAGCCGGGAACAATCATCACGGTGCTGGCGGCGCCGAGAAGCGCGGCGGCATCCTCGGCGCTGGTGGGGCGGACGGTGCGATCTTCGGCGCCGGCGGCGGCGCTGGCTTGCACCTGGCCAAAAGCGCCGAACAGCACGTTGGTGAACGAGCGGTTCATCGCCTTGCACATGATGACCGAGAGGATGAAGCCGGACGAGCCGTCGAGCGCGCCGGCGACGATCAGCACCTTGCTGCTCAAAACGAAGCCGAGCAGCGCCGCCGCCAACCCGGCGTAGGAATTCAAAAGCGAAATCACCGTGGGCATGTCGGCCCCGCCGATGGGGGTGACCAGCAGGACGCCGAAGACCAGCGAGACGGCCACCATCGCCGGGAAGAGATACGGAGCGCCGGGACGGAACATCAGCACCACCGCCAGCACCATGGCGGCGCCCAAGACCGACAGGCTGACGAAGTTCTGCCCCTTATAGGTGATGGGCCGCTGAGGCAGGATTTCCTGGAGCTTGCCGGCGGCGATCAAGCTGCCGGTGACGGTGAGCGACCCGACGATGACTTCGAGCGCGATCTCCACCATCCCGAACTTGGTAATGTGCGGGGTCTGAACGTAGTATTCCGAAATTCCGATGAGCGCCGCCGAAAGCGCGCCGAAGGAATGGCTGAGCGCGGTTCGCTGGGGCACGGCGGTGGTTTTCACCAGGCCCAGCGGGACGCCGACAATTGCGCCGATCACCAGCGCGATCAGAATCCACTTGTACTGGACGATGCCAGAGCCCGCCAGGGTGGCGAGAATGGCGACCACCATGCCGATTTCCCCGGCGAGCACGCCGTGGCGGGCGGTTTCCGGCGAGCTGAGCCAGCGCAGGGAGAAGATGAACAGAACGATGGACGCCAGGTAGGCGAAGTCGATGATGTGCTGGGCGAGGACAGGGTTCATGGCTTCTTATCCCCGCGCGGTTTGAACATGCGCAGCATCCGCTCCGTGATGATGAACCCGCCCACGGCGTTGCTGAACGAGGCGGCCACCGCCACCGTTCCCAGGATCACCGCCAGCTGCGTCTCCCGCCGGCCGGCGATGATCATCGCCGCGACAACGACGACGGCGTCGAGCGCGTTGGTGAGCGACATCAGCGGCGTGTGCAGCAGCCGGGAGACCCGCTGGATCACCTGGAATCCGATGAATCCCGCCAAGACGAACACGTACAAACTGACAATGAAGTCGGCTGGCATTCGGTTCCTCCTCGCCTAATTCGATTGAAGCGCCGGGAGCTGGAAAAATTCGCGCACGCGCGGGTGAACCACCTCGCCCCCGCGCGTCAGCAGGGTTTCGCGAAGGATTTCGTCGTCGCGATCGAGCGGGATCGCGCCGTCCTTCACCAGGTGGAGCAGAAACGCCGACAGGTTGCGAGCGTACATCTGGCTGGCGTGGTAGGGAACGCTGCTGGCCAAGTTGACGTAGCCCACCAGCGTCACCCCGTGGTCCTTCACCACTTCCCCCGATTGCGTCAGCTCGCAATTGCCTCCCCGCTCGGCGGCCAGGTCGACCACCACCGACCCCGGGGCCATCCGGCGCACCGCTTCCGCGGGAATCAGCAGCGGCGGTTTCTTGCCGGGGACGACGGCGGTGGTGATGACGACGTCGCTTTCGGCGATCACCTTCGCGAGCAGCTCGCGCTGGCGCTGGTAGAAGGCTTCGTCCTGCGCCTTGGCGTAGCCGCGCGCGTCCTCGGACTGGCCGGTTTCGAGCGGCAATTCGACCGCGCGGCCACCCAAGCTGACGATTTGCTCGCGCGCGGCGGGGCGCACGTCGTAAGCCGAAGCGATGGCGCCCAGCCGGCGGGCGGTGGCGATGGCCTGAAGGCCGGCGACGCCGGCGCCCATGACGAACACCCGGGCGGGAGTGATGGTGCCGGCGGCGGTGGTCATCATCGGGAACATGCGCGGCAGCAGTTCGGCGGCGAGCAGCACCGCCTTGTATCCGGCGACGGTGGCCATCGACGACAACGCATCCATGTTCTGCGCCCGGGTGATGCGCGGCATCAATTCGAGCGCGAAAGCCGACGCGCCGGTGGCGGCCACCTGGCTGACCCTCTCGAGCGAGCCCAGCGGGCGCAGAAACCCGATCAGCACCTGGCCCGGACGCAGCAGCGGCAAATCGGCTTCGCCTGTCCGGTCGTTGGCCCCATGGCATAGCACCTGGAGGATCACGCCGGCAGCGGCGAAGACCTGAGCGCGGGTGGGCAGAACCTTCGCCCCTTTCGCTTCGAATTCCGCATCGGGGTAACCGGCCTCGACACCGGCGCCGGCTTCGATCACCACCTCGAGACCGGCCTTGATCAAGCTGGGGAGCACCGAAGGCACCAAGGCCACTCGCCGCTCTCCGGGATAGATCTCTTTGGGAACACCGATGACCATCAGCTCACCTCAAGAGTGTGAATCGCGCCCGGCGAATTCCGGCGGGCCACGATGATTTGGGAAGAAATCGAAAGGGAAAAGACTGAAGCCGCCGGAACGCGACCGGCTCTCGATGCCGCACACCCGGGAAAGGACCCAAATGTCCGCATGCCACCTTCCGGTGTGGCTCGGCCCGCCTCGGCGGGCGGTTCCGCGCTTTTCCGGCACGAGAGCCGGTTTCGGCTCCCGGCCACACCAGCGTCTCGAAAGACTACGCTGGCCGAGCCGTTCCCGCAAGGGGAGCATTGACTGCGCCCCACTGCGGGGCGGGTTTGAAACCCGCCCCTACCACCCAGCCGTTCGTGCAAGGGGAGCTCCGATTGACTGCGCCGGAAACGGAACCGTAGGATGGGATTCGACGTGGCTACCGCTACCCTCAGCCCGCCCCGACCCAGAGGCAACCTGCTGACCGGCCACCTCGCCCCGATGTCGCGAGACCCGCTCGGCCGGCTTACCGGCTTCGCCCGCGAGCATGGCGACGTGGTCGGCCTGCGGTTGCTCCACCTGCCAGCGCTGCTGGTGAGCCACCCCGACCTGATCGCCCAGGTGCTGGTGACCCGCAGCGCTCAATTCGTCAAGAGCATGGATTTGCGCTCGACACGGATGGTGCTGGGCGACGGCCTGCTGACCAGCGAAGGCGACCAGTGGCGGCGCTGGCGCCGGCTGATGCAGCCTGCCTTCCACCAGGAATGCATCGCCACCTACTGCCGGGCGATGACCGCGAGCGCCAGGGAAATTTCCAGCCGATGGCGCGACGGCGAAACCCTGGAATTGCGCCGCGAGATGACGGGCCTGACGCTGCGTTCGGCGACGCGGGCGCTGTTCGGCGCCGACGTGGCCGACGAAGAGGATCGCATCGGCCGGGCCATCGACGCGTTGTGCCGCCTGTTCGACCTGTCGAGCGCGTGGGTGTATCTGCTGCCGAATTATCTGCCGACTCCCACCCACCTTCGCGCCCTGGCGGCGATCCGGCGGCTCGACCGGGTGATCGCCCGGATCGTCACCAGCCGCCGTGCGCGGGGCGGCGCGGGAGACGACTTGCTGGGAAGGATTCTGGAAGCGGCTGAAGGCGAGAATGGGCGGGGGAGCGGGATCGTTCGCGACCAACTGATGACGCTGCTGATCGCGGGACACGAAACCACCTCGGCGGCGCTTTGCTGGATCTGGTATCTGCTGTCGCAGCACCCCGAGGCCGAAGCGCAACTGCATCGCGAACTGGAAACGGCGCTGGGCGGCCGCGAGGCGCGGTTCGAGGACCTGGCGCGGCTGCCCTACGCCGGGCGCGTGATTGACGAGGCGTTGCGGCTGTATCCCCCCGCATGGCTGGTGGGGCGCGAGGCGGCTGAGGATACGCAGATCGGGGATTACCCGGTTCGGCGCGGCACTACCGTCTACATGTCGCAATGGGTGGTGCAGCGAGACGCCCGCTTCTTTCCCGAACCCGAGCGGTTCCATCCCGACCGGTGGACGCAGGAGTTTTCACGGCAATTGCCGGCGTTCGCTTATTTCCCGTTCGGGGGCGGGCCGCGGGTGTGCATCGGAGCGGCGTTCGCGCACACCGAAGCGGTGCTGGCGCTGGCGACGATTGCCCAGCAGTACCGGTTCACCCTGGTTCCGGGGGCGCGGGTGGCGCCGTGGCCGTCGGTGACGCTGCGCCCACGGCACGGGCTGCCGGTAATTGCGCACCGGCGCGAGCCGGCGAAGGGTAGCGGAGGCCAGGCCGCGGGATGCTCTCCCATTACGGGGTGAGTAGCCGCACCTTTGGTGGGGTCCTTCGGCGCCCCTCGGCACGGCTCGCGACGGTGAGCGCGAGTCGAACCGCTACCGCTTCCCCATCCGCTTGCTTGCGCGCGGCTGGGAAAGGCGCCGGGAAATTGGCGAGGCGGAGCCCCTCGTTCGCCGACGAACCGGCGGTTGTCAGGGATCGCGGCGGCCGGCCAGGGCACGGTACACGGCCACGGTTTCCTCGATCATGCGTTCGGCCGAGCCCTCGCGCTCGACGAACTCCCGCGCGCCGGCCGCCAGCCGCGCCGCCAGCGCGGGATCGGAGAGCAGGCGAATCACGGCCGCGGCGAGCGCCGGCGGATCTCCGGGTGGCACGAGCAGGCCGGTCGCGCCATCGCGAACGATTTCGGGAATCCCGCCGGTACGGGTGGCGACAATCGGCAAACCCGCAGCCATCGCCTCGAGCAAAACGCTGCCCAGCCCTTCATGCCGGCTGGGCAGCACGAAAAGTTCAGCGGCGGCCATGAGCGCGGGAACCCGGTCTGGCGGCCAGAATCCGGCGAAGAGGATTCCGCCGGCTTGCGTGGCGGCCTGGCCCTCGAACCTGTCGCGCAAAGCGCCCTGGCCGACCACGGCGATGAAAGCGGCGGGAACGGCGGCGCGAATGGCGGGAACGGCGGCGATCAAATCCTCCTGGCCTTTCTCCTCGGCGAAATGGGCCAGATGGAGCACCAACCGCGCGCCCGGAGCGAGGCCGAGCAGCCGGCGCACTCGCTCGCGCTCTTGCGGATCGGGAGCTTGGCGGCCGATGCGCGCTCCGTCGCGCACCACCTGGACGCGCTCCGGGTCGATTCCGGCATCGAGCAGCCCTTGGCGAACGGCGAGGGAGACGGCGATGACGCAGTCGACGCGCCGGAACTTGCGCCGGGTGAGCGACGAGGCGGACGAGAAAACCACGCGGCGCGAAACCACTAACCGCGGCCGAAGCCGGCGCGGCAGCAGACGGAGCGCCATGGCGGCGACGCCGTGGGCGTGAGCGGTGTGGACGTGGAGCAAGTCGAATCGCTCGCGCCGCAGCAGCCGCCCCAAGCGGAGAATGGCCGCGGGATCGGCGTCGCCGCGGGCCGCCAGCGGCCGAACCGTTAGTCCGCCGCGGCTGGCGCGCTCGAACAAGGCGGAATCGGGCGGAGCGGCAAGCGTGGCTTGAATGCCGCGCCGTCCGAGGCCTTCGACCAGGAGATAGACCTGCTGCTGGCCGCCGCGCCACTGGCGCTCGGTGTCGAAGTGCAGGATCCGCATGGTAGCGGGCGAGAGTTTCCGACGAAGGCTACCGCGACCCGAAGAGTTCGGCAAATGCGGGAGTGCGGCGGGTCCCGCCGCGGGAAGCAGGCCCGGCCTACGGTTGTGGCGCGCCGGAGGGCGCGGGCAGGCCCATATTGTGCGCGCCGGCCCACAAGTGGCCAACGGTCGCGGCGGATTGCGGCAGCCACCACAGCCGGCGGAGCCAGCGATACCGGCTGGTTGCCAATCGCGAAGCGAGCAAATCCAGGCCGAACGGAACGACCTGCATGGCCGGGTACAGGGCGGCCGAATGAGCGAAAGGGCGCAGCAGCGGATTCAGCTCCTGGTAATTCCGGATGGCAACGCGGGTGGTGCGGGCGTCGAAGAATGAGGCGCTGTGGTCCGCCGCTGCCAGCACCAGCCAGGCGCGGCGCTGGCCGGGCGACATGCGGAGGCGGGGGGGCGCCGGCCGGGCAGGCTGAAAAGGCGGTGGCGGGAGCAGGTTGCGGGAAAATGGCGCCGGGTACAACAGCGCCGGGTGGAGGTCGGGAACGCCGAGGGCGGGATCGAGGGACTGCGCCGCGGCCGAGCCTGCAAAACCCAGCGCCAGGGCCAGACCGGCAAGCACAACCAGGATTTTCGCCAACACTTTCGATCGCGTCATGCGAACGACGGTAGCAGTTCACCGGAGGGCAAACCCATCGGACGTTCGTACCCGCCGTTGTAGGAAACGGGCATCGGTACCGGTCGAAAACGGTTTGGCGAATTATCCGAGCGGGTACTCGACTCCCGGCTCCCAGGGAGTGAGCCAGAAATCGACGGAGATCCAAAGACTGTAGGAATGACGCATCAAGAGCAGGCTGAGCAGGATACCAAGCGAAATCCAGAAAACGAGCTCGCCGGCGATCGACCCCCGCGCCAGGAAATGAACAGGCAGGGTGACAGCGTAGAGGATCGCCACCGTGAGGGCGGAAAAGATGAAATTCAGGTACATCGCCCCGACGTAGTAACCCGATTCCGGACAGTAGCTCAGCTTGCAGCGAGGGCATGCAGGCGGCATCCTCAGCCAACCCATGAACAGCGGGCCGACGCCGCAGTTGGGGCAGCGGCAGCGAATACCCGTTAGCAAGGCCTCGGAGAAAGGGCGTCTGGTTGGCATGGGATGACGGCCCCTCCATTTTAGTGCGGCTCCGCCTGCATGGATGCGGACGTTTCCCAGCCTCGATGAGCTCTGCCGACGCCGATGCCGTCGGCCCCCCCACCCGCCGCGGCGGCCGGTCCTGACGACCGACCAACCGGTGACCGCCTGAAAGGGTGGGTATCAAACCCGGCCAGGATTCAGGACCAGGAGGGCAAGCTGTGTATCGTAAGAAACAATAGCCGGATACGCCACACTGCCACGCCCCTAATGGCATTGCCGTCGCCCATTTGATAATCAGGTTACTCCTTAATGATTGGCAGAGGCACTTATGACCCTCATGCTTCCCCCCCTGGATTACCTGTCGGGGGAGTCTTGCCGGCAGGAGTACCTGCTTTCGCGGCTGAATCGGGCTCGCAATTTGGCGAAAGAAGTCGGTGAACTCCTCGAGCAGTGGGTACAGGAGGCCGCGCTAGCCTTGCTGGCGGATTGGATAAGAACCTATGGAATCCAGCCGCAGGCGCCGGCGCGCGGCTCATCCCTTGTTCCTCCCCACGCGCTTCCAGCCAAAGGAAGCGGCTCGCGGGAACCACATCGCCGGCCGGCGCGCCCCCGCCGCACGCCAAACGAATAACCAGCAGGGCCACGGGTCAGGAAAACGGCGGGGCGGCGGCGCCTGCGGTCAGGAGCGAGGGAGCTCCGGGGCAACGCGGGCCGGCCGGGTGGCGGGCAGCGCCGCGTCGAGCGAAAGCGGGCCCGGCCCGACGGCGAGCAGGAACAGGGCGCCCAGCAGCATGGCGACGTCGGTGCGTGCCTCGTGGGCGGTGATCCAGAAACCGCGCTCCAGCCACATGGGGAACTTGGTGGTCATGATGGCGATGACGATGTCGATCACCAGCGGCAAAGCAGCGAGGCGGGTGAGCAATCCCAGCAGGAGCAACGAGCCGCAGATGATTTCCACCCAACCCACGAACGGAGCCATGAATTGCGGACTGGGAATGCCGATCTTCGCGAAGCGTCCGGCGCCGAGCTCGGCGGGGAACAGGAATTTCTGGATCCCTTCGGAAAGAAACACGCCGCCGGTTGCCAGCCGGATCAGCAGCACGCCGGGCGGGGCTTCCACCGGATGCAACCAATCGCGCAGGGTCATCGGGATTTCACCTCGCTCGGAGCGAGCATAGCAAAACAATTCCGACGAGGATACACTCGAATCGCTCGCCGGACGCGGCTTCCATCTCCCGGCATCCGCTCCGAGTGCATCTTAATTGAACGGGGAGTGCAATCCCCGATCGAGAGGCGGCGCGCGCCCGTCCGCGGGCGCCCGGCCGCTCTCCAACCGAGAAAAGGAGGCGTTGTGACAATTCTCTTCCTGATCGCGCGGATCCTGTACGGCGGGTTTTTCCTGTTCAGCGGAATCAATCACTTCACGAAACTCACCTCCTACACGCAATACGCCGCATCGAAACGGGTGCCGGCGCCGGCCGCGGCGGTGATCGGCGGCGGGGTGTTGCTGGTGCTCGGCGGCCTGAGCGTGGTGATCGGGGCGTACCCCGAGATTGGGCTGATCCTGCTGGCGGTGTTCCTGCTATTGACCACGCCGATGATGCACCGGTTCTGGGCCGAGCGCGACCCCCAGTGGCGCACCATGGAAATGGTGAATTTCATGAAGAACGTGGCGCTGCTGGGCGCGGCGCTGATGATGATCGTTTTTACGTACTTTGCGTCCGGGCCGTGGCCGTTCCGCATGGTGCAGTAAGAACCAGGTTACCGGTTGAGGGTTACAGGTTAAAGACCGAAGGCCCGAACTAACCGAAGCCGCATCAGCGGCCGGGAGGTGCGGCGGCTGTGGCAGGTGCTGGCGGCACAAGGGCGAGAAACGCCCGCCCGAAGGCGGCGTAAGGCGTGCCGGCAACAACGGTCACCGCCTCGAGCGTGTACCCGCCCTGGGGCAGGCGATCGAGCGCGAGCTGGACGCGGAAGGACGCGGTGCGCGTTTTCGGGTCGAAGGCGGCAGGGGTAACGAGCGGAGAGCGGCTGGCCAGCGCGCCATTCCGGAAGAAAAGCAAACCGGCGCGCAGCGCCGCGGGGTCGGTTTTCGGCGGCAAGTAGGCTTGGAAGAAGACGTAGAGCGTCTGCTTGCTGGTAAAGACGTTGGTGACGCTCGGCACGATGCGTTCGCCGGAGACTTCGAGCGGTGAGTGCGCCAGGCGCGCTTCGGCGCCCAGCCCCCGCGTCTGCACTTCCGAGGTCTTTTCCACCGGCACCAACTGGCTGGAGAGCATCAGCGAACTAAGCCCCAGGCGGCCGGTTGCCGCGGCCGGCACGTCCAGCGGCTGCTCGAAGCTGCCGATCCGGCCGGTCTCGTTTTCGCGGGCAACGAACTTGAGTTTGTAGGACCCGGGGGCGAGGATCACCCCGCCCTGGTAGAGCAGGGCGCGGCGGCCGAATTGCTGGTAGTGCTCGGCGCCGAGGCGGACGGTGATGGTGTCCTGCAAAGCGGCCACCGGCCGGCCGGTAGCCGCTTCGCGCACTTCGGCGGCGAAATCGAACACATCGTCGTGGCTGCCTTTCTTCTCCGCCCACTGGAGGGTTGCTGCAGGCAGCTTGGCGTCGATGGGAACGAAGGCCTGGCCATCCTCGAGGCGAAAGACGGCGGCTTCGAGGGCGATGGGCAGCTCGAGAACTGGCGTCGGCGAGCGCAGGGCATCGAGGAGCTGTTGCTCGCGGTCTTCCTCGGTGAAATGGGTGTAATCCTTCGGGCCGTAATAGCCGGTGCGGAACCGGAGCCGCACGCCAGGACGATTCACTTTCACCTGGACCGCGCGCCACCGGCCATCGGGGCGGGTATTGGACGGGGTGTAGCCGAGCAGGTAGTACCCGGCGGTGTCCTGCTGGGCCTGCTCGAATGCCTTGCCGAGATTGCCCAGGTCGAAGAATGCCCGACCGCCGGTGTCGTCGGCGAGGGTTTCGAGCGTGTCGCGGGAATCCTCGCGGGATTGCGCCTGGCGGAGAACGGCGGCGCCGGAAAACATCGAGGAACCGGAAGCGGCGGCCTGGGTGGCGTCGCCGCCGGGGATTTCGGTATAGAGCCCGCGGGCGTCCACCGAGTAAAAGGAGACGTCGGCGAGATTTGCGGCGTCGGTGGTCGCTTCGACGGCGGTGCGGTTTTCCTCGCCGGTCTGGGTGATTCCGCCGGTGAATTGCATCACGATTTTCTTCCCGGGAATCGCCTGGAGCAACTGGGCGAGGTCCTGCATCGCCTCGAGCTTGCGATCGGTGTTGAACACGTTGAATTCGGTGTCGTCGGGAGTCCAGGCGGCGCCGACGTCCTGCGCCACGCTGGCTTCTCCCTCCTGCGCCGCCGCCGATGCCAGATCGGCGAGCTGGGCATCGACGCCGGGCGCCACCCGATCGAGCGCCACGCGAAGCGCGCGGCGGTCGTTGGTGAAATCGGAGAGCACGCCGAGGCGGTTGCCCAGGACCACCACCCCCACCAGGTCGGCGGCGGTCATCCGGCCGTCGACGAATTCCACGGCGGCATCGCGGGCGCGCAGCAGCTCGTCGGGATGGAGCGAGGTGAGATCGAAAAAGAGAAGGATCATCCGCCGGTTGCGCACTACCGGCCCAAGGTCGAGCGTGGAGGGCGACCCGGCGACCGACACCACGATCGGCGGCTCGGCGGTGGCGCCGGCGCGCTCGAGTCCGGCGACGTCCTCGTAGACGAAAGTGGAGATTTTCTGCGGCTTGCCGTCCTCGAGCAAAGTGAAGTCGCCGGCGGCAAGACCTTTCACCGGCTTTCCCGAGCGGTCGGTGACCTCGACGTCGATCGCCACCAGATTCACCGTGGTGCGCACGACGCCGGGTTTCTGCCGGGAGCGGGGAGCCGGGGCCGGCGACTGGGCGGCGAAAGCCAGTTGTGCGGCCAGGAAAATGGCGAGCGGCGCGCGCATCAGAAGGCCACCCGCATCGTCAACGCCATCGTTCGCATGGTTCCCGCGCCGGTGACGAAACCGTAGGTGGAGGAGTTGACCACGGTGTTCAGACCCGTCCAGTGCGGGGTGTTGGTGAGATTGGTGACTTCCCAGCGCAAGTCGAGCCGCCGCTGCCGGTCGCTGCCGAAAATGAACGAGCGATCGAGCCCGAGATTCACGCTGAAGAGCCCGGGCCCGCAAATCGTGTTGCGGGCGGCGTCGCCAAACTGGCCGAGCGCCGGCAGGGAGAACGCGGCGGTGTTGAAGAATTCGGAAGTTGCGCCCGGCCCGCCGCACCCGCTGGCTGCCTGGTTGGCGCGCTCGGAGAAACTCGCGCCGGTGCCGGTGTTGTCGGCCTGGGCGCCGAGCACGCGAGCGGTGAACGGGCTGCCGCTCGTGGCCGACACCACTCCGCTCAGCCGGTAGTTGCCGAACAGGCGCTCGCTCCAGCCAACGCGGGCCCAGCGCTGGCGCGTGCCGAAGGGCAGCTGGTAAAAGGCGAAGCCGCGGAGCTGGTGGCGGATGTCGAATGAAGACAGACCGCGGTCGGCGGCAAAATCGCTGTCGTTCTGGACGACCACCGGCACGCCGCCTCCGAACGTGCTGGCATTGTCGATGGACTTGCCGAAGGAATAGTCGGCCAGAACCATCAGGCCGTGGGTGGGCCGCTTGCGGACGATGAAGTGCGCGGCGTGATAGATGGAGGAGGCGCCGTCGGTGTCGTACACGAAGCCGCTGGCGTTGGCAATGGTCTGTTGCTGGCCGGGGGTGAGGGATGCGCCGATGGGGGCGCGGTTGGGGGCGCGCTGGAGATCGAGGTGAGTGCCCTTGGTACCGGTGTAGAAGGCGTTGAGCACCCAGCCGCCGCGGAACTGCCGCTCGAGGGAGAGATCCCAAAGCTGAGCGTAGGCGGGGCGGTAATTGGGGTCGACAGCCATCGTGTTCGGCGCTTTCGAGGGCGGCTGCGGCGGAAAGCCGTTTTCAAGGGTGAGCACTTCGGCGGGAGTGGTCACCCGAAGCTGGGCCTGGGCGAAAGGCGGCTGGTTGGCCATGTCGAAGGCGAGCTGCTGGTAGATCGATTCGTTGTAGAAAATCGAATAGCCGCCGCGAACGATCACCGGGTCCTTGGGGAACGGCTGCCAGGCGAAGCCCAGCCGCGGCGAGAAATCGTGGGGATCGCCGCGCACCAGCGAGCGCGGCAGCGGCCCGGAAAAAGGTCCCGGTTGACCGGGGGTGACCACGGCGACCTGGGTGATGCCGGGATTCAAATCGAGATTGGCGATAGCGTTGAACAGCTCGGCGGCGGGCGTCACGAAGTCGTAGCGCAAGCCGTATTCGAAACTGAAATGCGGCGTAACGCGCCAGTCGTCCTGGGCGTAGCCGGCATAACCCCAACTGCGGAAATAGCTGGCGGTGCTGCCGAACTGGGAATTGGTGAACTGCGGCAGCCCCAGCAGGAAATCGGCGAAATCGAATCCGGTACCCGCCACCGGCCGGCCCTGGGCATCTAGCTGGCTGGTCATCAGGCCGGTGAAGGTGAACGAGCCGCGAGGCAAGGGATCGCCCAGCTTGTTCCAATCCATCCGGCGCAGCTCGAAACCGGCGGCGATGGTGTGGCTGGCGCGGGAGTAGGTGATGCCGTCGTCGAAGCGCCAGGTCTGGTTGCGGTTGTTCGAGGGGATGGGGTCGGCGAGGCCGGTGAAATTGGTGAAGCCGGTTTGGGGAACGCCGAAATTCATCGGGCTGGAGGAGACGCCGGTGATGCCGAGCGCGGCGGCGATATCCTGGACGAAAGAATGGTCGCTGAGGATTTCGACGCGGCTGCGATTGAAATTCAGGCTGGTGGAGTGGAGCAGGCGCGGCGTCCAATTCTGGATGAGAGCGAGATCGACGTTCTGGTTCCGGGTGCGGCTGCGGCCGGCAAACGCCGGGAAATTGGCGAGGGTGGCGTTGCGGGTGGATTGGAAGTTATAGCCGGCGTTCAAGCTGAGCTTGGAGGAAATCGTGTGCAGGAGGTGAAAGTTCAGGAAATCGCTCGATTGCGGCACGGTGGTTTGCAAATGGAAATTCTGAACGAGGCCGGGGAGGTTAGGCGGGGGAATGAACGGGAGAAGGCCGGCGGCGGCCGAATCGAGCATCGCCGAAGGGATTTGGCAGCCGAGAGAAGCGCGGGGGCCGGCGATGTTCGAGCGGGGATCGAAGAGCTGCGCGTTACGGTCGCAGAAGTTGCCCGCGCGCTCGGGGATCGTCGGAACGGTGGAGTAGGAGTCGACGGGCGCCTGCCGGCGGTCGAGGTTGTAATTGACGAAGAAGAACGTGCGGTCGCGACCGTCGTAAATGCCGGGAAGCAGCAGCGGGCCGCCGGCGCCGGCGCCAAAATGCTCGTCGTAGTGGCCGATCTTGGCCGCCGGCGAGCCGTTCAGGGAATAGGGGCGAGCGTCCCAGGCGGAATTTTCGTAGCGATCGGAGAGATTGAACCGAACGCGATTCACCTGCCGCCGCAGAAACCGCTGCTGAATGTACAAGCCGGCGACGCCGCCGCCTGGGCCGCCGGGAACGCCGGGGCGGCCGGCGAATGGTCGGCGGCCGGGGCCGCCCGCGCCACCGTTGAAGATCACGACTCCGCCACCGGGAGAGCCGGGGCCCGCCAAGCCGATTCCCTGCCCCGGCAAGCCGCCACCCATTCCCTCCGCTCCCAGCATCATGCCGGCGCCCGGCAGCGCCGCAGCGGCCCGGCCGACCGATCCGTTCATCAAGAAAGCATCGGAGGAAGAAGCTTCTCCGAGCGGCATCGGGGCGGCAATGGGCGCGGCCGGCGAAGCCGCCTGGCCGGCATTCCCGCCCGTTGGCGCCTCCTCGGAGCCGGATTCCGCGGTTACGTCCACCTGCTGGAATCCGCCCATGCCCGAACGGATGGCATTCATAACGCCTGCGGGAACGGGCGCCGAAACGGCACCCGGCTGGCGTCGCCGGGCTCCGCCGGCCGCTTCGGGTGCCGCAGCAGCAGCGGGCTTGGGAGCGGCGGCCGCAGTGGCTGGGGCGGCGGGAACAGGTGATTCTTGCGGAGCGGTGAGCTCGGCGAGAGTGGCCACTTGCAGAGCGAGGTCGAGGGTCGCCGTGGCGCCGGTGGCGGCGACTTCGCGGGCCGAAGCGGTGAAGCCGAGCATCGAGGCCTCGAGCCGATAGCGGCCGGGAGGGAGCGCGGGAAACTGGAATTTTCCCGAAGCATCGGTCCAGGTCAGCCAGGCACGATGGGAAACCAGGTTCTCGGCGCGAACGGTGGCGGCGGGAATGGGGATGCCCTGCGAGGTTTGGACGGCGCCGGCCAGGCGAACCGGAGCCTGGGACCGGGCTCCCGCCGCGAGCCAGAGCGCAAACACGAAGATCGCCACGAGCGTTCGCCCGGTTTTCATCGGAAATGGCAAAGGCAGAGTTCCGAAGGTCCCGCTACAGATTTGACGGAAATCCCCCATGCATGGTTTCGGCCCCAGGCGGAGAAAGTTCCAAATTCCGCAGGCGGGAAGGGGCGACTGGCGGTTAGGAACCTCCGCCCAAGGCGGGCAATCCCCGTACCCAAGGGGGGGTTGACAGAGCATGGCTCCGTCGACACCCTTGCCGTTTACGATGGGATTTCGGGATTCTTCGACTGCGCGTCCCGAAGCCTCGGGACGAAGCGAAATCTGCGAGGAAGGATTTCCGCGAAGAGAAAAGGCGTCGGCCCGCTCCGTTCAGAATGAAATGCTTTCGGATGGCGGCTAATTCGTTGGGCCAGGCGGTCTCTGAAGGGGATGCCAACAGAAGCCAATTGTTGCGAGTGCGTTTGTGCCGGCCAACGGAGCCGGGTCAGTGTTTGGAATTGGCGTCGATGAAACTGCCGACGTTGGCCTTCAGCTCCGCCAGGCTTGCCTGGTGAACGTACATCATATGGCCCGACTCGTAGTATTTCTCCTGCACGTGGCTCTGAAGGTTCTTCGGCAAGCCCAGATGGTGCATGGTGTATTCGGTTTCGAAGAAGGGAGTAGCCAGATCGAAGTAACCGTTTTCGACTTCGATTTGCAAATGGGGATTAGTGACCAGCGCTTGCACCAAGTCTCGCTCGACGTTGGGAGCGCCGGGAAAGCCGAAACCCTGGCCGCCGGCGTGTTTCCAATCCCAGAACCGGCCGGCGCCGCTGGCGGAAACGTGGTATTCCATCTGGGGATTGTATTTCAGCTCCTCGCGAACGTACTGGTTCCAGGCGCCGGCAAAGGCGCCTTCCATCGCGGTCGATTGGGGATCGTAGGGGCCGTATTCGGAGAGCGGATCGACCAGCGGCCCGGAATAGCGGGAATCGAGGCGGCCGGTGGCAAGGCCGCGGAGGCGCTGAAGCTCGGCCATGAACTGGGGCAGGGTGACGCGGAGATCGGCCTTGAGAACGTAATCTTCGCTCAACCCGGTGAAATGGGAAATCTGCTTGGCCACCGCGTCCTTGTCGGCGTCGCTGATTTGGTCGCCTTTGAGCAGCGCTTCCGCGTAAGTGGTCTGGGCGAATTCCCTGGCCTGCTGGAGGAAGCCGGGGAGGTCGGCAGGCGGGTTTTGGAGCATTTTGTGGTACCAGGCGGTGGCGGCGTAGGAGGGCAGATAGAGGATGTAGGGCAAATCCTCGCCGGGATGGAAGGAGATGGTGTTGAGGTCGAGCACGTTGGACATCAGCACGATGCCGTTCAGGTACATATCGTCGTGAGATTGGAGGTAATTGCCCAGAGCCACCGACCGAAACGTGCCGTAGCTTTCGCCGATCAGGAACTTGGGCGAATTCCAGCGGCCGTTACGGCTGACGTAGGAATAGATGAACTGGGCGAGCGAATTCACGTCTTCATCCACGCCCCAGAAATCGCGGTCCTTGGACTTGCCAACCGCGTGGCTGAACCCGGTGCCGACCGGATCGATGAACACCAAATCGGACTTATCGAGCAGGCTGTACTGGTTGTCGACGATCTGGAATGGAGCCGGGGGCGTGGGCGCGGCGTCGACGGTAACGATGCGGCGGGGGCCGTAGGCGCCCATATGGACGAAGATGGACGACGATCCCGGGCCGCCGTTATAAAGAAAGGAAAGCGGCCGCTCGCTGGGATTGGAGACGTCGGTGCGGGTGTAGGCGGTGTAATAGATGAGCGCAGTGGCTTCGCCCTGATCGTTCTTGATGAGAATCGATCCGACCGTGGCCTTGTAAGGGACCGACTGGCCGCCGATACGAACGCTGTGCTCGGTGACAACCGATTCCTCCTTCGGCGGCGGCGGTGGAGGCTGTTGCGGGCCGGCGGCTTTGGCCTCGGCCGGCCGCTGGCCCGGCTCGGGCATCTGGGCGGCGCCGGGCGCCGCGGCGGCCAGCATTCCGAAAAAGATCAACGCTCCGAGCATCGACACTCGCTTCATTTTTCGCTCCCTTGCCGGGTGCAAGTCGAATGGCGTGCGCGATTCTAACGAGCGCAACGAGGCGAAGTCAAAAACCGGGAAAGCCCACTGCCCGTCCCGATTCTCGAAAACCTTCAGGATGGAGAGCCACCGGCCACGGTCCCGCCCGTCTCAGGCGGGCTCAGGAAAGGGCCGCACCCGAGGCCTCAAGGCACGGGTGTACCCTGAGGGGCGATGGAAACATCCAATTCGATGATGGAACGGCGGACGTTCTTGAGCGCGCTGGGCGCGGCGGTTGTGGGAACCGCGCTGCCCTATTCGCTGTACCGCTATCTGGAGCAGGGACTGGACAGCCGGGAAATCGGCGTCCGAAACTATCTTGCCGCCGGCCCCAACGCCGCCCTCGAACTCATCACCCCCAACGAAGACTTCTACGTCACTTCGTCGCGAGCGGAACCGGCGGTGGATCCGCGAACGTGGTCGCTCGCCATCGACGGGCTGGTGAGCCGGCCGTTGCGGCTGGGTTACGAGCAGGTGCGGGCGCTTCCCGCCTACGAAACCACGATGACGCTCGAGTGCATCTCGAATCCGGTCGGCGGGAAATACCTGGGCAACGCGCGCTGGAAGGGGACGCTGCTCGAGCCGCTGCTCAAGCGGGCGGGCGTAAAACCGGAGGCCCGGTTCGCCGTCTGCCACGCGGCCGAAGGCTACACCACCGGGATACCGGCGGAACGCATCGGCTGGCCGCAGAATTTCCTCGCCTGGGAAATGAATGGCGAGCCGCTGCCGCGGCGGCACGGATTCCCGCTCCGCGTTTTCTTTCCCGGCAAATACGGCATGAAGCAGCCGAAGTGGCTGACGCGAATCGAATTCGTCGATCGGGAATACACCGGCTACTGGGAAGCGCAAGGCTGGGCGCAGGATTGCCAGCGGCAAATCCAGGCGGCGATCGACTGGCCCCGGGACGGCGACCGGGTGCGCGGGCCGAAAGTAACGGTGTGCGGCTACGCGCTGGCGGCGGAGAGCGGCATCTCGAAAGTGGAAATCTCCCTCGATGGCGGCCGGACGTGGCGCCCGGCGGAGATTTTCAGCAATCCCTCGCCGATCGTCTGGGCGCTATGGAAATACGAATGGGCGAATCCTCCGGCTGGCAAGCAAACGCTCCAGGTGCGCGCCACCGACGGCCACGGCGTGCTGCAAACCGCGCGCCGCGCGGGTCAGTGGCCTAACGGCGCCACCGGCTACGACGCCGTGAGCGTCCGCGTCGCGTAGAACCTGTTTCGATCTCGATTGATTGCTCAATCCCAGGGGAGACCCGGCGGGCGGTTCGGCCCGCCGCGGCGGGCTCACCACAGGTCGCTCCTCCAGATGTCGCCGGTGTTCCGGAGGCGCGCCGAAGGGGACGGTCCACGCTCCCGGCGTGAGGCTTTCTCGCAGCCTACCGCGGCACTATTGCCTCGGGGGCACGGTTCCCGCGCCCTGGCTCCGAACGCCGTCCCCGGCGTCGATGACTTCGCGAACTTTGCGGGTGAGGGTGGCGCAGGTGTAAGGCTTTTGCAGAAAAATCAAGCCGGGTTCCAAGACGCCGTGGCGGGAGATGGTTTCGTCCGAATAGCCGGAGACGAACAGCACCTTGAGGAGAGGCCGAACCGCCGATAGTCGCCGAGCGAGTTCCCTGCCGTTCATTTCCGGCAGCACGACATCGGTGAGCAGCAGGTCCAGTGGCTTGGGGGAGCTTTCGGCCAGGCGGAGTGCATCGGCCGGGCGGGCGGCTTCGATGACCGAATAGCCGGAACCACGCAGGAATTCGCAGGTAATCTTGCGCAGCGCCTCGTCGTCCTCGACCACCAGAACCGTTTCCACGCCTCGCAACAGCCGGTCGGGCTCGCCCCGTGCGCCCACCCGCGGCACCGGCTCGTCCACTCGGGGCAGGTACACTTTGAAGGTGGTGCCACGGCCCAGCTCGCTGTGCACCCAAATGTAGCCGCCGCTCTGCTTGACGACGCCGTAAACCGTGGCCAAACCGAGCCCGGTGCCCTTGCCTTCCTGCTTGGCGGTGAAAAACGGCTCGAAGATATGAGCCTGGGTCTCCCCGTCCATGCCGCAGCCGGTGTCGGCGACCTCGAACATGACGTAGGGACCGGGGCGAATCGCCGTCTCGCCTTCCCCGTAGGACACATCCCAACGCACGTTTCTGGTGGCGATGAGCAGCCTGCCTCCATCGGGCATCGCGTCCCGGGCATTCACAGCCAGATTCATGAGGACTTGCTGGATCTGGCCGGGATCGGCTTTCACCCAACCCAGACCCTCCTCGGTGCGGACCACCAACTCGATGTTTTCGCCGATCAGCCGCTGGAGCAGTTTCTCCATGTCGAGGAAGATTGCGTTCAGATCGAGCACCTTCGGCTCGAGCACCTGCTGCCGGCTGAAAGCCAGCAACTGGCGCGTGAGCGATGCGCCGCGCTCGGCCGCATCCCGGATCACCGCGGTTCTTTGATTCCCCGGAGCGCCGGCGGCCAGCTGTTTCTCGAGCATTTCGGCATTGCCCAGAATCACGCCGAGCAGATTGTTGAAATCGTGAGCCACCGCTCCGGCGAGCCGGCCGATGGCCTCCATCCGGTGGGCCTGGCGGAGATGCTGTTCCAGGCGCCGGCGCTCGGTGACGTCAGCGATCAGGGCGAGGATCGCCCGGCGCTCGTTCCATTCGATCAAATGGGCGGTCGTTTCCACCTGGATCCGCGAGTCGTCCTTTTTCCGGTGCGTCCACGCGGCAACGTGTTTCGCGCCTTCGATCATTTCGGCGGTGGCCTCGTGCAGCCGGCCGATTTCCTCGGGTGCCAGAATTTGATGCAAGGTCATGCCCAGGAATTCCTCGGGAGAATAGCCGTAATGTGCGACGGCGGCCTGGTTGACGGCGAGGAACGCCAGGCTTTCCGCGTCGACCAGCCAGGCGGGAAGAGGACTGTGTTCGAACAGCATGCGATAGCGCTCTTCCGAAGCACGCAGAGCGGCCTGCGCCTGCATCCGCTCGACGACCTCGGCCTTGAGCGCATCGGTTTGGGATCGCAGCTCGCCCAGCAGGGTTGAATTCTCGTAAGTGGCCGCCGCCATGCTGGCCAGCGTCAGCGCCACCCGCTCATCCTCGGCGGTGAATTCCGTGGCGCCCAGTTTGTCGAGCAGGAAGAGCCATCCGTAAACGCGCCGCGAGGATTGCAACGGAACGCTCAGTATGGAGCGTACCGAGCCAAATTCGGGGGGCAAGTCGCCGGTGAGCCGCCCGGCTTCAACCCCCGTCACCCGCACCGGCCGCCCGGAACGCAGGAGTTCCGAACTCGCCCAGCGACCGGCTGGATGCTCGAGTGCGGCGGCGCGCAGCGCGTCAATCCCGCTGGGATGGAAATGCAGCGGCTCCGCGCGGTCCGGCTGGAATACCCCCGCCAGGGCAAAACGGGCGCCGATGATCTTGCGCGCATCGTGGCAAAAACGCTCGACCAGCGCGGAGGGATCGCGCTCCGCTGCCAAATCAAGGCCCGCCTGCACCAGCGCAGCCAGGCGCAGACTCACCTCGTCGAAACGCTCCCGTTTCTCGAACAGGGCGTCGAGGAGCAGAGGAACCGGCTGGTCATTCCGCCCAGCCGGTGGCGGCGGCGAAACCGAAGCATCGAGACCCAGTACCCGGTATACCGTGCGCAGGATGACCTCCGGTTCCGCGGGCCTGACGAGGCAATCGGCGACGCCGCAGGACTGCGCCATGGCGCGCGCTTCGTGTTCGAGGAAGGCGGCGCTGTAGAAAATCACCGGAATCCGCTCGAGGGCCGGTTCCCGGCGCAGGTGGGCGACGAATTCGTAGCCGTTCATCGTCGGCATAAGGATATCCACGATGATCAGGTCGGGACGCTCCGACCCGGCCAGCCTCAGACCTTCGAAGCCGTCGCCCGCTTCGAGCATGCGGTGGCCCAAGCGGGCGAGGAGGCTGGCGATAACTGCCCGGTTGGCTTGCCGGTCATCAACCACCAGAATCGTGGACACAGCGATCTCTCCGTGGGGCGCGGACAAACACCGGGCAGCGAGGCGGCCGGGCAGCTGCTGCTACCTGTAGTGATTCACCGAAACCGCGCCGTTGGCGGCGGGAAGGGGGAAGGCAACCGCGAGCAGAAGGGATTGGGGGCTGGGCGAGCCGGAAAGAGTTCGCCTCGGACAGGCCGCGGAGCCGAGCCTCACCGATGCTACCGGAAGCAGGCGGGCTGTCAATGGAACGCGCCGCCGATGGCGACAAACGACCACTGGTACGAAGGTAACCTCATGGCCGGGACGTTCGAGGCCGGCGGGCCACCGTTACTGGCGGCGCGGCCGCACGAAATACTGCCACTTGTTTTCCGAGGCCGGCACACCCGGCGGAATCAGGAAACTGTCGTTGGTCAGTTGCAGGGTAATGATCCGCTGTGCCGGCGGCTTGCGGGCAAATACCAACCCGATGCTCGTCCGGTCGGCGCCCGGCCGGCCCTTCAGCGCGGCGCCGGCGGCCGAGGCGGCGAGCGCGCCGGCCGTTCCCGTCCGAGCCGCGAGCGTCAGGGAGCGGGACCACTTCCAATCCCAACCCTTCATCTTCCGCTTGGCGAAGAAACGAAAATGGCTTTAGGAAGCATCGTATGAACGCCCACGTTACCGTCCACCAGTTCGGTGATGCAGACGTCGGCGGCGACGCTGGCGAGCATGTAGGCATCGTCGCGGGACAAATGCTTTTCCGCGACCAGGAAAGCGATCATGTTGCGCACCGACATCTTCGTCGCTTCGTTCAGGTCCTGGTTCACGCCCATCGAGATGTACGCGGTGGGAGTTTCGGCCTCGGGCCAGAGCAGATGCATGTCCTTGCGCACGACGAACTGGAACGTGCCGATCAAGGAAGTTTCCATCGCGGTGATATCCACCTCGCCGTCGCCCTGGCCCGCATGACCGTCGCCGACGAAAAAGTAAGCTCCCGCCGCCTGGACGGGGATGTAGAGCGTGGTTCCCGCCACCAGCTCCTTATTGTCGAGATTGCCGGCGTGGAACCAGGGCGGGTTGCTGCTGATCTTGGCCATGTTGGGCGGCGGGGCCACGCCCATGCTGCCGAAAAAAGGATGCAGCGGGATATCGATGCCCGGGGCAAAATGGGCTACCATCCGCTGGGAATCGAGCGGAATGATTTTCATCCGGGAATAGGGGAAGTCGTCGGGCAGAAAGCCACGGCCGGGTCCGAAGGCGTTGTAGGCGTACGGAATCGCCAGGCGGATGGACTGGATACGCACTTCGAGCACGTCGCCCGGCTCGGCACCCTCGACGTAAACCGGGCCGGTAAGGATGTGGCCGCCCGGTCCGCGGTCCTTCACCTGATCGTAGATATCGCGCAAGGATTGCTCGACCGCGCCGGGCGCCACGCCGGCGCCTTCGAGCGCCGTCGGACTCGAGGTGATCAGCGTTTGAATCTCGACTGTATCGCCGGAACGCACCCGCAGCGCCGGAGTCGCATGGGCGCTGTAGTAGCCCCAAACAACGGTTTTCGGCGTGGGCTTCAGCGAGTAGGATTGCCCGGCGTCCGGCCGCTCCGTCCGGCCGCCCTGGCGGCCCCAGGCGGGCGCCGCCAGCAGGCTGAACACGAAAACTGCCGGCAGGAGTCGTTTTCTCATGACGCATCTCCCTTCCTGAGCGCTGCTGCGTTCGGGCGGGATTGTACTCGCGATTCGCGAGCGAACAAAGGAAACCGAGGCCAACGACCATGCCATCACGCAACCCGACGCAATGCAAAGCCGCGCTGCTGGCGCTCTGGCTGGCAGCGCTGGCCGGATGCGGCACGCGGCACCCGGCCGCTTCGCGAAGCGCTTCGGCCGAGGCGGGGACGGCGCAACCAGCGCCCGCCGGCGGGGACGCCTCAGGCGCCGGCGTTTTCACCTATCACAACAACCTGGCTCGCACCGGACTGAACTCCAACGAAACCATCCTGACACCCGCAAACGTGAATCCGCGGACGTTCGGCAAGCTTTTCGCCGACGCGGTGGACGGCTACGTGTACGCGCAGCCGCTCTACGTCCCCGGCGTGCGCATACCGGGCCGGGGCGCGCGCAACGTGGTGTACGTGGCCACCGAAAACGACAGCGTCTACGCGTTCGACGCCGATCGCGCGGGACCGCCGCTGTGGCATGCGAGCCTGCTCGAAGGCGGAACGCCGATGGCGAGCGCCGACGTGTCCTGCACCCAGATCGTTCCCCAAATTGGCATCACCGGCACGCCGGTAATCGATCCGGCGACGGCAACGCTCTACGCGGTGGCGATGGTGAAGCACGGCACGGGGAGCGGCGCAAGCTACGCGCAGCGGCTGCACGCGCTGGATTTGGCGACTGGCGCCGAGAAATTCGGCGGACCGGTCACCATTGCCGGCTCGACGCCTGGGATTGGCGAAGGCCAGGTGCGCAACGTGGTCAGCTTCGACGCGTTCAGCCACTTGAATCGTCCCGGCCTGGCGCTGGCCGGCGGCGTGCTGTACATCGCCTTCGGGTCGCATTGCGATCTTGGCACTTACCACGGCTGGGTTTTCGCTTACGGCGCGGGCCCGGCGGGGCTGCGGCTGCGGGCGGTGTTCGATACCACTCCAAACGGCTTCTGGGCGGCGATCTGGCAGGCGGGCGGCGCCCCGGCAATCGATCCCGAAGGGAACGTTTACCTCATGACCGGCAACGGCACGTTCAACGCGGCCGCCGATTACGGCGACAGCCTGTTGAAACTGGCGCTGCGTGGAAACTCGCTTCGCGCCATCGATTCCTTCACTCCCTACGACGAGAAGTCGCTCGACGAGCAGGACCTCGACCTCGGTTCCTCCGGACCGATCCTGCTGCCGGACCAGCCGGGGCCGCATCCCCGCCTCGTCGTCGGCGCCGGTAAGAACGGCACGATCTACCTGGTGGATCGCGACCGCCTGGGCGGCTACGACCCGAAGAGCAACAACCAAATCGTCCAGACGCTCCCGAGCGCCATCGCCGAGAATTTCAGCATGCCGGCCTACTGGAACGGGCGCGTGTATTTCGGCGGCGTGGACGATCCCATCAAGGCGTTTCAACTGACTGGCGGGCGGCTGTCGGACGCGCCGGTATCGAGCACACAGAACAGTTTCGGCTACTCCGGCGCCAGCCCGTCGATTTCCGCCGATGGCGTGAAAAGCGCGATTCTGTGGGCGCTGCAGGTGGATGGCTACGGGTCGGGCGGGCCGGTGATTCTTCACGCCTACGACGCCGCGAACTTGTCGCGCGAACTCTACAGCAGCGCCAGCGCCGGCCCGCGCGACCGCGCCGATGCCGCCGTCAAATTCACTACGCCGACCATCGCCAACGGCAAGGTGTATTTCGGCACCCAGGACCATCTGGACGCCTATGGCCTGCTGCCCTGAGCCAGGGTCCGAAGTTGACTGCAAGAGTGGCCTGAGTCGGCAATCGCCAACCAGCAATTCGTGTAAGAACTTCACCGGAGCGGCAAGTATGGTGAGCCGGTGGCTGCTGCAGCGTGGAAGCTATTGGAGATAAAGGGTTTACTTGTGGTCTGGGCGAGGGGTGAATTTCAAAGTGGCATCTGATTGAAAGCAATAGACTTAGGAGTGTAAATTTTCAGCAATTTATAGCATCAAGCCGCGAACAAAAGGAACTGCAAGTCCTTTTTTATCAATTAATTCCATTTTTCTGATCGCAACAGAACACGATGCTTTCAAAAACGTTGCCTTCGGCCGACAGCGGGCGTAGGAGCTCGCGCCGCGACACTGCAGTCGGGAGCCTGCATCGCCAGGGCTTGCGATGCCGGGTGCGGGAGGCGCGGGGTCGAGGGAGGGCGCGGCGAGCCGGGTCATGGCAGAAGTGTACGCTGGAAAGTGACCCAAGGAGAGATCGAAATTTATGGTAAGGAGGCAGGAGGCGGGGAAGCGCCCGAGGTGACGGGCAGGCCACCCCGGACATCGAGTGTGCGCGGTCCTGGGCCGGGCGTCCGCGGCCCAGACCGCGGCGCCGCATCAGGAAGGCCCTGCCGCGACCGCTACAATTTCGGGTGCCGGAGGTGGAAGGTGGTGGCGTTCTGGTAGGCGCGGCCGAACGCCAGCACTTTCGCTTCGCCGTAGAGCTGGCCGAGGAAGGTGATGCTCACCGGGGTTCCCGGCCCGCCGTAATTCCCGGTAACCATTCCTTCGGCGTTTTTCACCGCCGGAGGGGCGTCGTCGCCACGGAAACCGTTCGGCACGACGAGCGCCGGATGGCCGGTGAAGTTGGTAACCGAAAGCTGCTCTCCGCCAGTTGGCGCGACGATCACATCGAACCCGGCGAAGGCTTTGGCCAGCGCTTCGATGGCGAGCAGCCGCGCCCGGTTCGCCTGGATGTACTCGACGGCGGGGACGAACCGCGCCACGCGGAACGAGTTTGGCCATCCTCCCCGGCCCTGATTCTTCATCAGCTTGTCCCGGCCGGACCGGGTGAGTTCGTCGAACGCGGCGGCGGATTCGGCGTTCAGGATCGAACGCAAGGCGTCGTAGGGGAACTTGGGAAGCTCGATGGCGGTCATGCGCGCGCCCATCTGGTGGAGTTTGGCCAGCGCGGCATCGTCGAATTGGTGATCGTAGCGGGCGGCGACGATGGCGTTTTCGCGTTCGGCATCGGTCATCTGCCGGAAGTTGCGCAGTCGGGCCATCAGGGCGTCGGGATCGAAATGGAATTCCGATTCCAGAAAGCCGACTCGGAGCTTGCGCCAATCAAGGCCGGCGTCCCAATTGAACGCGGCGGCACGCACGGTGCGATCCTGCCGGTCGGGCCCGTAAATCGCGCCGAGCACCAGGGCGCAATCCTCCACCGCCCGGCAGATGGGTCCGAGCTTGTCCATCGTCCACGCCAGAGCCATCGCTCCGGTGCGCGGCACCAGGCCGAAGGTGGGCCGTAGCCCGGTGCAGCCGCAGCGGGTGCTGGGCGAAGCAATCGAGCCGAGCGTTTCCGAGCCGATGCTGAACGCGACGCAACCGGCGGCGGTGGCCGAGGCAGGGCCGGCGGATGATCCGCTCGAACCCTGGGCGGGGTTCCAGGGATTGCGGGTGACGCCGCCGAACCATTGGTCGCCCTGAGCCAGCGCTCCCAGGGTGAGTTTCGCCACCAGGACGGCGCCGGCGGCGTCCAGGCGCTTGACGACGGTGGCATCCTCGTCGATTGTCTGGTCGACGTAAGGTTCCGCGCCCCAGGTGGTCTTGTAGCCTTTCACCGCCAGCAAATCCTTCGCTCCCCACGGCAGCCCGTGCAGCGGGCCACGAACCTTGCCGGCGGCGATGTCGCGATCGGCTTCCCTGGCCTGGGCCAGCGCCCGCTCTTCGGTGAGGGTGATAAGGAAATGGAGTTGAGGGTCGAAGCGTTTCAGCCGGGCCAGATACATCTGGGTGAGCGCGAGGGACGACACTTTCCGGGCGCGCACATATTCCGCCAGTTCGCGAACGGTGGCGAAAGCGAGCTCCTCCAGGTTGCGGGGAACGCCGCGTCGAGCCACTGCCGGCGCCGGCGAAATCCGCGCCGGGCGCTTGGCGGTTTCGACGCGCATCCCTGGAGGCACCGGATCGAAGTTGAAGGCCGGGGCGACACCGTTGGCGATGTGCAATTGATAGATTTCTTCGTAGGCCTTGGTCTGATTGTTGAGGCTGTCGAGCATCATCTCGCGGTCGGCGGCGGGAATGGGCACATCGGCGATCGCCGCGGCCTGCTCGATCATCTGCGGAGTGATCTTGCCGGTTTCCTGCGCCAGGGTCCAGAGCGCGCCGGGGAACAGTGTTTCGGTCAAACCCAAGCCGGAGCAAATGGCCAGGAAACGTCGTCGATTGAGCATGGAGCGGCCTCCGGCGGCGGATTCTGCAATCGGCGAGTGAGGCAGTCAAGAGGAATCGGCTGCTTTACGGCGGCGGAGGACGCGGACTAGGATGGCTCGGCAAGAGGAAGCCCCCGCGGGGACGGAGCGGCGAGCCGCCGCGGCGGGGGAAGGGCGATGGCCAAAAGGAGCGCAGGTTTGTTGCTCTATCGCGGGGCGCGAGACGGCCTGGAAGTTTTCCTGGTTCACCCCGGCGGGCCGTTGTGGGCCGGGAGAGATGACGGGGCGTGGTCGATTCCTAAAGGCGAATTTGACGAAGGCGAGGATGCGCTCGAGGCGGCGAAACGCGAATTCGGGGAGGAAACAGGCTTGTCGGTGGCAGGGCCGTTCCAGCCGCTCGAGCCGGTGCGCCAGCCGAGCGGAAAGCTTGTTTACGCATGGGCGGCGCGGAGCGACGCGGATGCCGGAGCGATCAAGAGCAACACCTTCGCGATGGAGTGGCCGAAGGGCTCGGGCAGGACGCTGGAATTCCCCGAGGTCGATCGCGCCGGCTGGTTTCCCGTCGCCGGCGCCCGGCGAAAACTGCTGAAGGGCCAGGTGCCCTTCGTGGACCAACTCCAACGGTACCTGTCGCTGCGTCCGCGCCGGAGAACAGTGTCCAAGATGTAATGCCCGGGCGCGGGCAAGCGCTCAGAATTCGATGTTCAGCCGCAGGTCGGGCGCCAGAAGCGGGCCGCGATCGCGGTTGTAGCCGGGGTTGTTGACCTGCTGCAAGCCGAAGGAGGGATAGAACCCGCGCCAGAGATGGAGTGTGTAATAGGTTTCGACGATGTCTTCCCGGCCGTAATTCAGCCGGCCGTCCCCCAGTAGAAAACCCACCCCGCCCAGCTTCAGGTATTGCTGGTGATCGCGGGAAATGCCGCTGGAAACAAACGCGAGCCCGGCGCGATCGAATTTCCGCCGCCAGCGCTTGCCATCGGCGCCCAAGCCGGCGAGCGCCGTCTGGTCCACCTCGGTGTAGACGTACGATTCGTGCTGGCCTTCGTTCCAGCCCCACCGGCCGAAGACGCCCAGCCAATCCGACAACGGCTGCTCGAAATTCACGCCGAAACCGTACTTGATGGTGGTCCGGAGGGGATGGGCGGTGACGTCGGGCAGCGGGGTGCGGCCGGCGAGGAAATCGGCGACGGCGACGCTGTAGCTGCCCATGTTGGCGTGGTTCACGAAGCCGAGCAGCCGCAACGTTCCCTGCCGGCGCGGCACGAGCGAGCCGCGCAGCTCGAATTCCACGTTTTCCGCGTGCGCGCGCGCCAAATCCGCGTCCAGGTGGATGCCGTTGGCCACCTTGGGCATCAGCGTTTCGGCAAACCGCGCCGACCAATGGCGATCGTCGAACTCGAGCATCGCTCCCCACGTGTAGCCGCGGGTGTCGGCGGCGTAGTCGTAGGCGCCGTTGTTATCCACCGTCCAATTCAGGAATTGCAGGCGGCTGTCGCTGGCATACGAATTCGCGTCGAAAAAGTCGGCGAGATCGAACTTGCCCATTCGTAGTTCGAGCCTGCGCTCGGGAAGCTCGCCGAACAAGGACAGCGGGTTGCGTTCGGCCGCCACTCGCTTGCCGCCGAGCGGAATGATTTGATGCCACATCAGCCGGGCGATGTAGGGTGTCTTGGAGAGCGTGGGATTGCGCACCACGTCGAGATTGGTGAACCCGGCGAGCCCGAAGGCCTCGCCGATGCCGTGGCCGCCGGTTTCCTCGACATCGAACAGGAACTCGGCGGTGGGGCTGACGCGTACGCCGGTGAAGAGGGTGAGGACGCGGGAGGTGGCGCTCTGCCCCTGGGGCGAGAGGCTATGGGCGCCGGTATAGCTCGCCGGAAACGCGGGGTGGGCCTGGAAGATGAAGTTGGCCTGGCCGGAAACCCAGAAACGGTTCGAGTCCAGCGGCGGGAAGAGCGTGGTTGGGCTGTCGGTCGCGGCGGCGGGCGCCGTCGCCGCGGAGGGGGCCGAAGAAGTCTGAGGCGCCTGGGCCGGCAGGCGCGCGGGGAGGAGAAACGAGAGCAGGAGGGCGGCGGTCAGCCCCGGCAGCCTGCCCGGGGGCTGGCGCAAAGCGAGCGCAGCTCTTGACTCTCCTGCCATGCGGTTTGCCATGGAAAACTGCATGAGTCACGCAACTGCTTGTGATTTCGGCCTTCCGGAGTCCGATGCCCGGCAATCGGACCCGAGGCACGCCTTTTGTGTCCCGGACGGACCTACGGGAGCGTTGGTTGCCCGGGGAATCTGCTTCTTTCCTTTGCGCTTGGCGGCGCGATGGCCTATTTTCTAGGGAGCGCTTGCGCCGGGCGCTACCCGTCGGATAGCATACCCCAGTAGGGTAGTCAAGGACGATGTCTCACCTTTCGCGGGAAAAGCTGGATTTGGTGAACCGGACGAAGAAGGTGGTGGGGCAGCTCGAAGCGTTCGAGCGGGCTCTCCAGGAAGACGAATCCTGCTCGGTGCTGCTGCAGCGGCTGGCGGCGGCGCGCGGCGCCATCAACAGCCTGATGGCGGAGCTGATGGAAAACCACATCCGCAACCACATGCCGCGAAACAGCAAATCGTCGGCCGAGGCGACCGAGGACCTGATCGAAATCGTTCACTCCTACCTGAAATGACCGGGGCCGCGCCGGCGCCCGGCGCCAGGCACCGCTTGTCCCGCCGGGTGCAGGATCAGCTTCTGAATCCGCCAATTCAATAATTCCGCAACGTAGAGCACGTTTTCCGACGGGCAGGCGATTTCGTGTATCCAGCCGAACTGTTTCAGTTGCTTGCCCGATTCGCCGAGCATGCCCAGCACCGCGCCATCGAGGCTGAGCTTGTAAATGCGGCCGGGAAAGGCATCGGCGCTATAGAGCACCTGGTGGGGCGGGGGCGTGATGCAAATCGCCCAGGGCGCGCCGGGCGCCATCGTTCCGGTGGTGGCCGCGGGCTTGTTGCCGATCGCCGGGCGCGCATCGGGCGGCGCGGGCACGTCGATGGTGAACTGGCGAAGGAAATGGCCGTCGCCATCGAACACCTGGATGCGGCGATTGCCGCGATCGGCGACGTAGACGCGACCCTGGGCGTCGACGGCGATGCTGTGCGGCGTGTTGAACTGGCCGGGCCCGGCGCCCGGCTTGCCCCACGACTCGAGCCAGTTGCCGTTCTTGTCCACCTTGGCGATTCGGGAATTGATGTAGCCGTCGCTGATGTAGGTGTTCCCCGCGGCGTCCCAGGCCACGTCGGTGACCTGGCGGAACATTCCGTCCACTGGAGCGAGCGGCGGGCGGGGATGCCCGAGCGGCCCGGTATGCTCGTCGGAGGCTTCCTGCTTTCGGCCGAACACCATCGCCACCCGGCCCTGGGGATCGAACTTGATGACCATGTCCGAGCCCTTGTCGGTCACCCAGATGTTGTCGCCCCGATCGACTTTCACCGCGTGCGCGAACGACCACGCATACAGGTTGTGGCCGATTTCGCGGAGGAAATTGCCGTTGGCGTCGAATTCCAGCAACTGCGCCGCCGCCGCTCCGTAGGCCGGCCCGGTGGTATTGCCGCGCGAGAAAACGAACACGTGGCCTTTGGAATTCACCGCGACCCCGGCCACTTCGCCCAGATAGAGGTTCGGCGGAAGTTTCAAGAAATGGGGAACCGACTCGTACGGAATCTCCGGCGCCTGCGGCTGCTGGGCAGCCGCGGCAGCAGCCAGGAGCAGCAACACCGGCAGCAGGAAACGATTCATGGCACCCCCCGAGGAGCGGCAGCGCGCCCGGCCGGCGCGGTTTGCCGGGCTCGGGAGCGGCAGCCACTATACACCCGAGCGCGCGGTTCGATAGCCAGACGCGCAGGCGCAGCCGTTCGCCGAGCGACTTGATCGGGTTCCTAGCAAGCGGTGCGGAGGTCACCTCGAGGCCCGACAGCGGTTCGTCGAAAATCAGCGGCGGGGGATCGTGGACCGCCGTGGCGATCGGCAGGATTCGCCGCCGCATTGCCTGTGAGTTCGTACCGCAGGGTACGCATTTCGCGGGAGGGAGCGAAAACGGCTCCGGCATCGCGCCGAACTTCTTCTCAAGCGGCGTGCGGGGCAGACCACGCAGCGTTCCCGCTAACCCGAGCTATTCCCTCTGGAGGACCATGTTCCGTCACCAGGCGGCGGCTCGGTGGCCAACTGTGTCGTCTCTCGGGTTCGACAGGGGAGACCCGCTCACCGTAACGAAGCCAGCCTGTATCCCGTGCTGCTCGGGCCGCTACTGCCTCTCAAACCTATAGAGGGTCTGCCCTTCATCCAAAACGAGAACCCGGCCATCCTCCGCCACCTGCAAGCGGACTTCACCGGCAGCGATCGCTCCGCCGTTCCAGGGGGGACTTGTCAGGACCGCGACCCGGCTTCCATCGGGCTGCTCCCCTACGCCCAGGGCGCTGCTCCAGCTTTCAAATTCGGCCCGGTATTGCCCATCCTTCCGTTGCAGGGCCAGAGGGCCCAGCTCGTTGCTGCGATACTCGCCGAGGATTCCTTCCAGCCACTTTACAGAGTCGGCGTCCACCTTCACACGGGTGAGCCTTCCGGCCACTGCCTCCTTTTCGGCTTGCGAGGCCGCAGCGATCATCTTCTCCGCCCTTGGTGGCGCGTCAAAGAGCAGCTCGAAGACCTTCCGCCGTGCCGCCGCAAGGAAGAGGTTGGCCAATCGAACATTGGTGAGCAGCGCCACGCCAAGTCCCTCTTGGGGGAGAAAGTACACATCGGCCGAGAATCCCCAGTTATTGCCACCATGGTGCATCACATTCAGTCCGTCTTCGTCGCTGAGGATAAGTCCCAGGCCGTAGCTGATCTTGTCGGTGATTTTAATGCCGCGTTTCCTTCGTTCGAGGAGCGCCTCTTCCGGAAGCAGTTGTTCCCCACCGAGCAGCTTTCCCCGGTTCAGTTCGAGCAGCAGATACTGCGCCATGTCCGGGACCGTTGACCACACCGCTCCTGCCGGCGCCACCGCCCTGACGCACCCCTCGATCACCGGATCGATCAAGACGGTGTTTCCCTCGAAGTCGAGTGCGTGCGGCGAAGCCGCCGGCCCGCCGTCAGTTTCGTCGAAACCCGTCCTCCTCATTCCTAGCGGCTCGAATATGAGTTCCCGCATGGCCCGCTCGTAAGCTTCCTGCAAGGGACCCTCTTGCAGGTAGCTTCGCGCCGCCGCATACCCGCCGGCGGCCACCAGGTAATTGGAATATTGGAACGTTTCCCCGAACCCCGTTGTCGGCTTCATCTGTATCATCTCTTCCAGCCGCTGCTCGGGCGTGATCCCCTTGAACTTGAAGATAAAATCCAGGTCGCGGCGCGGCATCCCGGTCGAGGCCGACGCCGTGTGCCGGATCTCCAGCCTGCGCGTCATGGCAGGATCGGCCAGCGCGAAACCAGGCAGCAGTTTTGTGATCGGCGTGGACCAATCGAGTTTCCCCAGCGCCACCAGCCGCGCCATCATCAGCGTTGTCAGCGGTTTCGTCGACGACCCGATCATGAAGCGCGTATCCGGCCGCACCGGCTCGTCCGAGTCGATACTGGCGACGCCGAAGCCCTCGGCAAGAACGACCCATCCCCCCTGCGCCACGGCAATTGCCGCGCCGGGAATGTGCAATTCGGCCATGCCGCGGCGAAGAAATTCGCCCATCTCGGCGCTCTGCTTCTCCTCCCACTTCCGGCGCTGGGTGCCCGCAAGACTGGGTTCGGCCAGTCCGTCAGGTTTCCAGTTCTGCAGCACCTCCGCAACCTGCATCTGCCTGCGGCTTACCGCGCCCTTCGCCCCGAAAATCAAGCCGCAATAAGCCTTATCCCCGAGAATGCGCAGAGCGGCGACGGCGACGCGCGACTGAGCCTCGGGTACGTGGTAGACAACTTGAAATACCGCGTCCCACCCGCCGGCCCCGGGCATCGGCGTTTTCTGCAGCACCGGAAAATCGAAGCTGCTGTCGAACGCTCGCCACGCCGCTGCCGCCATCTCCTCGGGCATCCCTTCGAACGGAACGATAACGAACGCCACGCGCAAATCCCCTTCCGGGCTGACCATCGTCAGCACGTCGCCCGGCTCGGATCCCAGCGACCACCCTCCAGGCAGTTTCACCGGCCCGGGCGCCCCAGGCAGATTTACGCGAATTTCATCCGAGGGTGGCTCTTCCATGGCCTGCGCCTCCTCACGTCAATTGATTCGTCATTTGTTCAGGGCTTCGCGGAGGAACGGGGGCGGCCAGCCTTGCTCCCCAGCCGTGAAACGAAAGCCCGGATCGACTGTGAAATATCTGGTGCGCCGCCCGCCCCTCCAACTGATGTGAACCTGATACAGGTCGAAGGGCTCGAGCCCCAGAGCCCTGACATGGCGTACGAGCCCGCTCTGGATGCCCCCCATGACGAGCAACCCATCCCGTTCCAGCTTTCTCCGCAGCCTTTTTTTTTCGTGTCGGTAGTTGCCCGGAAAGGACAAGCTGGCCGCTGTATTAGCGTCTATGGGGTGGGAGACGCTGAGCAGAGCAGCCAGGAATTTTTTCTCGAAGTACCCAATTTTCTCCATCAGCAAAGCGAAAAGGTCGCTCGTCCACTTCCCATGGGCCGGGAGACCGGCGTAGGAATCAGAGGGCGAATCAGAGGACGAACTTTCTTCCCCTAGCGCGTGGGCTCTAAGGTATCTCTTGAGCGCTACGACCTCTTGCGGGGTGTCCACCCTGTACCACTCGCCTCGGAACTCGAACTCGATGGCCATAATCGCTTTGATGGGCACCTTAAGGCTCCTTCTATCAACCTTAAGGATTGCTGTCAAGCCAAGACTCGATTCTCATTCAGACCTTGGTTGACGCCGTGCGGCGATGCGCCAGCCGTAGGCCGTGCTGGCGGGATTCCGCGGCCGGCGCATCGAAGCGAGTCCGCAAGGCGGCGCCCGGCCGGTTGGAGGCGCGGAGCTAGAAGGCGCGCGCGTCGCGCACTTCCACGACGCCCCACAGCATCGCGCGATCCCGCTCGGCAAGATTTTCGCCGAGGCTCGGCGGCGGCTCGCCGAAGCTCCGCCAGACAACGGTCGCCCCGTCAGTCGACGCGCGGCGGACGGCGCTCGACAGGCGCGACCGGTAGGCGGGGCCGGCGCCATCGAGGATGTTCGAGAGCGCGAAGGCATCGAAGTGCCGGGCCGGCCCCGACTCGAGCACCGAGGCCGCATCGCCGAGCACGAACCGCAAGCTGGAGGCCTTCGGCGGTGGCTCTTCGAGAGGCTCGCCAAGAAGAAGCGCTCGTAGGTAAGGGTTGGTGGCGTTCGGGTGCCGGGCGATGCCCCGCTCCAGCCGCTTCCGCAGCACGGCGCCGAACCGGGCGGGAACGACGGACAGGAATTCGGGCGCGTAAACCCGCCGCAGGACGACCGGAGACATCAACACATCGAAGCCGGCGCGAAAACGGCGGGTGTCGAGATGCCGGCGCCAGAACGCCAGTTGAGCGGAGACATCGGCCAGAGCGAGGAACGCGCGCAGGGTTCCCTGCCGCCAGCCGGCGAGTGGCATGAAAGCGCGCAGGAAATGGAGCGCCCGCTCGACGTCGCCTCGCTCCGGCGGGGCGCCAGAGGCGCGGCGCTCGGCGTAGGCAAGCTGCGCCGGGTTGATGTCGCAAGCGACGACTTCGTGGGCATCGGCGAGCCGCAGCGCCGTCGTCCCGGCGGAAGCGATGCAGAACACGCGGCCCTTGCCCTGGAACGCCGCTCGCTCGATTTCGGCGTCTTCATACATCTGCCCAAACAGCAGGCGATGCGGTCCGCGCGACGAATCCAACCGGCCCGCCTGCCACGGCGTTTCCCGCGTCACCGCCCGCCACCGCCCAATGCGCCGCAAATCCAGACCAGGACCAGGAACGCGACGTTTTTCACCACCATGCCCGCCGGCTCGTGGATTATCCGCCGCGCCCAGAGAAGCCCGTTGGCGTTGAGCGCGATCAGCAAAGCCGTCTGGACGATCGCGCACGCGCCCGGAGCGATTCCGGACATCACCCACACCGCGAGCGCCACTTCCACCACCCCCAGCGCCTGCAGAAACGCCGGACCGAACCGCGGGCCGAACCGCGGCACTGCGGTGACCACTTCCTTTTGGGAGGGCACGCGACCGAGAAGCTTGCACCAGAGCCCCTCGTACAGCCACACCGCGGCAACGCTGCCGCGGATGACGGTCAACGGCGGCAAGGCGAGGGCAAGACGGTGCACGAGGACCCTCCTGGGGAGATCGCTTCGGCCGTCAGGCGTCCCGCGGCAACGGTTGCGCCGCCGGACTTCGCGCGGGAAGCGCTTCGCGCACGCCGTGGAGGATGTGGCGGTGAAGCTGGCGTGCCAGCAGCTTTTCCAGCGGGCGCCACAGCCGGCGCGGGCGCAGCAGCGCCCGGTAATTCGTCACCAACACCAACTCGGCGCCATCGCGGCGCCGGTGAACACGCCACGAGCCCCCGGTGAGCCGGACGAACCGCTCGATCCCGAGGCACTGCTCGACAACTTCGAATTGCAGCAGATGCGGCGGGTCGAAGGCGGTGATCCGCTTGACCAAATCCCCCGCGCTATAGATGCATCGAACCTTTCCGCCAATGCCGGCCCTGTCGCCTTCGGTTCGCACAGGATGAGGCAGAAACAAGCGGAGGAGCAGCGGCGGGCGGCCCGGGACTTCCTCGTAGAACATCAGCCGGTTCCAAACCGCTTCCGGGCTGGAGTCGAAGTGGGTCCGCGTCGCGACCGCCTCCTTCGCGGGGCGGCGCGCGAACAGGCGGCCCGCCGGCCAATACCATCTTTCTGCAGCAGCCAACAGGGGAGGCGTTCCTGGCGGCATCGCTCGCGCCGCCGCTGGTTGGCGGTCCAGAATTATCGTCATTCCTCGCTCCGACGCCGCGGGCTTCAGCCGGCGTGGTCCGCTCGGGATCAAGCTGTGTTGCGACTCGAACCCAGCGTTTCCGATTGCGCGCGCGGCGGCAGATATCCGATGAGCATCGAGTATGCCAGAAACCGCGCGCTGATTGCACCGGTTCGGCGGGCCCAGGGCAGTTTGGCGGCTCGCGGTTCCGGCGGGGGAACCCGCGACCCTCTGCTTGGATGGGCCGGCACGGCGGACTCTACGCCCGGAGCTGCGAGCGGGTGGAGTTGAGGCATGAACGGACGTCAGCGGACGTGCGCCAGCACTACGGAGGATTCCCGCTGACGTAGAGGGATGGTCCAGTAGGTGTCGAGCAGCTGGTCCTTTTCCTCCTTCGAAACCAGCCGGAAGCCATGTCGCTCGTAAAAGCGGATGGCCCAAGTGGCGGCGGCCCAGGTACCGACCAGCAGGGGCCCGGTGGCTCGGCCTACAAGCGCGGCCAGCAAGGCGCTGCCGACTCCCCGGCCCTGGTGATCAGGGCGAACGTAGGCGTGGCGGATCAGCATGACCTCCCGCACCTTCTGAAGCCCCATGACGCCGACGAGCTCGCCTGATTCCTCTTGTCCCCAGAATTCGACTCCGGCAGCGATTTCCGCCGTGAGCTCGGAGCGCGTCATGTAGGGATCGTGCCAGCGGTCGGCCGGGATAACACCTCGGTAGGACTGTGCGGCGTCGTTAACGATCGCCTCAATCGCGGGAATATCGGCATCAGTGCAGCGCCGGATCATCCTGGCTTCCTTCCGCAGCGCGCTCGGTGTTAGCCCGTGTTCGATGCGGGGATTCGCGCTTCGGATTCCGAGGCCTGCAATTCGATTGGTAATTCTGGCGCGCCCGCCCGCCGCGGCGGGGAACCCGCGGCCCTCTGCTTAGAAGGAGTTACCGGGCGCTCTGTAGCGGATTGGAGGTGGTTGCAGGTGGCTGCCTGATCCAGCCCTGGGGTCTGGAGTGCACAATTGCGATTGCGAACGAGCCGGCGGCGGGCGTAGCATCCGCGCCCAGGATGCCAAAACGGAAATCCTGGCTAGAATTATCTTCGCTCGTTATCGACGAAGCCCAATGAAACCACGATGAGGCCCTGTCTCCGCCCCTCGCTGTTTGCCGCAGCCCTTCTCGCTTGCGCCCTCGCTCTCGCGGACGGATTCAGTTCGGCATCGCCGAGCAAGGCTGCCGGACCAGCCATTGCGATCCCTCGGGGCCAGGCCATTCGCGTCGACGGAAAAATCGGGCTGGGCGAGTGGCAGAATGCCATTGCGCTTCCTATCTCGGTTGCGCCCGGTTGGATCGTACATGTGCTGGTGAAGCACGACGAGGCAAACCTGTACGTGGCATTCGTGAACCTGCAGCACGGATCGTCAAGGCTGTATCCCGAGGTGATGATCGACTCGCCCGACCTCCGCTCCGCTTCTTGGCTTACGGGACAGTGGTGGCTGCACGCTTCCTACAATCTTTGCGAAGGAGACGGTGCGTTCAATGTGTACCGACGCGATGGCACCTTTCTCTGCTCCCATTCGAAGTCCGGCTGGGAAGCCAACAACCCTCCACAGCCGGGCGGCGTCACCGAGTTTCGGATCTCGTTTGCCAAGCTCCAGCTCGCCTCGCGGCCGGGTACTGTGTTCGGTTTGGCGTTCGATGTCACCAACGCCACCGGCGACGCAAAGCAGATCTGGCGGTTCTGGCCAGCCGCCGCGCAGCTCGCCGTTCCGCGCACTTGGGGCGAGGCGGTACTTCGGTAATCTGTCTTGAGCCGAGAGCGCTTTCCTGAGGGCACCTTGTAGGATTCCTAGGAGGGAAGTATTCTGAAGGCAAATCTGAGATCTGTGGGGGCTTTAGCAGGCCCTTGACTCCAGGAGAACCGCCAAACCAGTCCAAGCTTAATGGCTAACCCTGTGGTACGCTCCGCAGACATCTCAGAATCAGAAAGACTAACCAAACTCCGGCTGGGACTGCTTCGAACGGAGGAAGCCATCGATGAGCCTGTGGTCATCTACCTCTTAGGGAAGATTTGCACGCTGCTGGACGACGACAGTTTTTCCGGCCGCTCCTGGGACCTGAGGTTCAAGTGCGACTGGCCGCTTCACGTAAGTCGCCGAAACCCCGCATGTTTATTGGGGAATCTGGCGCGCCCTCTCTCCTGACTGTTTTGCCCGAGCCAGCACGATCAGGGCTACACCGATGACAACCAGCCCAGCCACGGCCCCCAGCAGTTCTCCGCGTTCGCTCGCATTCTGGAATGCCTGCACCGCCATAACAGCGCCGTGAGCAAAACCCGACCATGCTGTGAAGAAAATCAGGCTGCGATTTGCCGATGGGTTACGCGCTGCCAGCAGCAGGAAAACCCCGAGTGTGGCATACACGCTAAGCATCATCGGCGCGTATTCCGACTCATTCGGTTGCCAGAAGGACATCACCAAGGGATAGACGCCAGCCGAAAAGAGCAATCCCACCAACACCATCACAACCTTCAGCGCCCGTTCTCGAAGCATGGTGCCCTCCTGCTAAATCACGTAATGTGGAAAAGACCTATACAGCCTTATACGCGACACCCATTGCACCGCCGCCGGGTCTCTCGAGGATGCGATAACGCGAGACGGTGTGCCCGAAGAAGGTGCCGGTGTCCGCCACAGTGGCGTCATATTACGTTGCCAGTCCAAGGCAAGTCAACGAATCTGCTCCGTTTGAGGCGCAAAACAAGTGTGGACAATCAAGCGAGGGTTTCCATCAGGCTAAACAAAGATTAAATATCTATCCTTCGTATAGGAAGCCACTCGACCTGATCTTTCCGCGGGCAAAAGATGAGGAATGGCGCGCCCGGCAGCCCGCCGCGGCGGGGAACCCGCGACCCTCTGCTTAGAAGGTATACAGCACAAAACTTTAAGTGCCGCATCTGGTGTCGCTTACGAGGAAGCGCGCCATTTATCTCACCCGTTAATTGGACCGAAGTTGGACTGAAACAATAGGGTGGCCCCTTAGAGTGGCACGGTCTTTCGGAGCATGAATGGCGGTGCCTGGCCAACTCTCCGGGAACCCGTCAGAACTCATCCGCGGACAGTCACAACTTCCGGTTGGCCGACAATTCGCTGGGGATTTCCTCAGACAACTGTTTCAAAGCCTTGCCGTCCCAAGACCAGGATCGTCGCGTCGCTGGATATGGAATCGGGAGCGGCGCTCTGAGCCAGCAGATTCTCAGCATTCCTTTACATCAAGTATTGGCCGACAGGCGCCATTTTCGAATATTTATCCGACAGTGCCGCCGCCTTCGGCACAAGGAAACCGATGCTGATTGCCAGCACCAAGGCCATGATACCGATCATTCTTTCTCTGGTGGCCGCCCCCATCGCGAGGAATCCTTTCGCCGTCGCTGCTCGCTCTCTCTCATCATTCCGCCAATATCCGCCGCCGGACGTATCTCGATTGTTCCGCACTGCAACCTCACTCCCGGACTTTGGGAAACGAGCTGAATGGCGTGATTCAGGTCTCGCGCTTCCAGCACCTGAATTCCGCCCAGTTGCTCTTTCGTTTCCGCGTACGGACCGTCGGTCACCGCAACCTTTCCGTTCTTCCAAGACACGGTCACCGCCGTATTGGGCGGCTGAAGCGGCTCCTCGGCGACCAAATGTCCGTTCTTCCGCATTTCGTCGTTGTAGCTGAAACACTCGTCCAACACGTTGTTGCGCTCGCTCTCCGCCATGTTTTCGAACTTTCCGGCCTCGAGATAGCCCAAACAGATATATTTCATCGATGCCTCGTTCCTACGCGTAACTCACAGAGCCGTAGATCAGATTTCGTCGGCCTACGGGAGGCCGGCGCACCGAGAAACTTATTCCGAGCGCAGCGCCTGTGTGACGTCGACGCGGGCGGCGCGTGCCGCCGGGAGCATCGAAGCGACTACCGCCGCGCCTAACAGCACAAACGCAGAAACGATTACGGGCCATGCGCCCGGCATTTTAAGATCGCCGAAATAACTGCCAGCTACGCGCACAATGACGAGCCCGAACGCCGCGCCCGCCACAACGCCAACGGCAGCCATCACCACGCCTTCGGTGACAACGCCCCTGAGTAGATTTTCCGGCTGAGAGCCAAGCGCCAAGCGGATGCCGAATTCGCGTGTCCGGGCGCTGACGGAAAACGCCAGGACTCCAGCGACGCCAACGACCGCAATCAGTAAAGCGACCGCTGCGAACACGCCAAAGACCAGAGAGTTCAAGCGGTCTGGCGCCAGCACCTTTGCGCGGATGTCTTCCAGAGTGGCGGCGTTCTCCACCGGTTCATCGACGGACATCTGCCGGATGATCTTCGTTACCGGCACCACCAGCGAATAAGGATTTGCGGTGGTGTGGATGAACAGATGACCGCCGAACATTGAGGCGTCTGCGAAGGAACTATAAATCGTGGAGGCGGGCGTCGGAACGATATGTTCGTCGTCGATGTCGGCGGCAACCCCGACAATTCGGTGCGGCGACTTAAATCGCGCCTTTTCACTCGCAGTGCCCGGAATAAACTCGAACACGGGATCGGTCCAATAGACATGCCGATTGATCGGATCCTGCCCAGGAAACATGCGCTGGGCGAGAGTCGCGCTAACGATCGCGACCGGCTCTCGATTCTGGTCATCGAGCGCGTTGAAATCCCGCCCGGCAATAATGGGAACGCCGAGCGCGGTGAAAAAGCCGGGAGAGATGGTGCGCCACAGCGCGCGAGGATCGTCTTTGCCAGGGACGTGACCATCACCAGAGAATTGAAAGCCCACACCGAAGTTCTCCGCATCACGCCACGGAGCGACCATACCGACAGCCGTTTCGGTGACCCCGGGTAGCGCATCAATTTGACGTACCGATTCCTTGTAAAAATCGACGACTTGTTGAGGCGTTTTTCCGTTGGACGGCGCCGGAACGTCGATGGCCAGGACATGACGCGTGTCGAGGCCGGTCGGGGTCCTTTGTAAAGCGATCAGCGTAGTGATCAACACGCTTGCGCCCGCCAGCAGTACGAAAGACGCTGCGATCTGCGTGACCGCAAAGGCACGCTGGCGACTGGCGGTGCTACTGGTGATGCGGACGCTGCCGCTCGCCAGGTTCATCCCATTCGATGCATTCGCCGACGGCAGGCGGGGCACAAATGCCAAAATCACCGCGGCCGCTATGGCCAGTGCCAGTCCCACCCAGAGCAGGCTGAAATCAACCGTCAAATCCAGCGCGCGAAGGGAGAAGCGCGAGGCGTATCGAGCCAGGATGGTGACCAGTGGCTGCGCGATGATTAGGCCGATTGCCGCGCCGGCGCCGCAAAGCAGCAGGCTTTCGGCTAGCAACATGCGGCGCAGCGCCCAAGTGCTTGCGCCCATCGCGGCACGGATCGAGAGTTCGCCCTCGCGGCGAACCGTCCGCGCCACAATCAGGTTGGCAACGTTCGAGCAGGCGATGATGAAGACCAGTCCCGAAGCAGCGAGAAGCACCAGCAGGACGGTGCGCGCGCCGGAAGTAATCTGATCCCGGAGGATCCTGGCATCAATCCGGAAGCCGCCATTATCGGGATACGCATCGGGATGATCCTTCTGCATGGAGGCGTACACCGTGCGCAACTCGTTGCGGGCCTGGTCCAGAGTGGCGCCGGGAGCAAGCTTGCCGAAGAGTTCGGTCATGCGATGGATGCGGCCGGTGACCATCGTGGCGGAAAGGTGATGCGGGCTGATGACCAGGTTGCCGATAATCTCGGTGTCCGCGGGATATGGCACGGAGGGTTCAAGGACGCCGATGACCGTAGCGGAACGATCGCCAAGGCTGCTGAGCCGAACGGTCTTGCCGATCACATTCGGGTCTTTTTTGTAAACGGTGGACCAGAAACGATACGTCAGCACGATGACGCCAGGGGCGTCGGCGCCACCGTCTTGAGGTCCGACGAGACGGCCGAGAACCGGCCGCAGACCCATTACATCAAAGTAATTGCCGCTGACGACGCCGCCGTGAACCACGCGAGGTTCGCCGAGTCCGACCATCGTAAAGTCCATCGTCGAGAAATCGCCGAACTCGCCTATGGAGCGGACGCTGGCCTCGATATCCTTGATTTCGGGCACAGAAAACGTGGTGTTGTCCTGTCCGCTGCTGGGGGCGCTCTGGCGGATATACACGAGCCGGTTCTCGTCACGATTGACGAGCGGCTTCAGCAGCACTCCTCGCACGAGCGTGAAGATGGCCGCGTTGGCCCCGATCCCCAGCGCCAGCGTGAGGATCACAATGGCCGCCAGGCTCTTGCTGTGCATCAGCGAGTGGAACGCAACTCTTAAATCGCGGAAAAATGACATGCTTCTCGCTCCTGGGCGTTTATCTGTTTTTGCAAACCTTACGTTGGTATGCCAAACGCGCGCACTTCCACCGGCGCCCGGCAGGCGACCACCGCCTTGCGCCCCCACGCTAGCGCCTCGTCCAGGTCAGCGACCTCCAGCACCCAAAAACCGCCGATGTGCTCCTTGGTCTCCAGATACGGCCCGTCGGTGGTGAGCACCTTCCCATCGGGCTGCGCTCGCAGCGACTTCGCCTCGCGGACGGGGGTGAGGCCGCCCACGAAAATCCTGACGCCGGCCGCCACCATCTCCTCGTTGAGCGTGTCGATATCGCGGCCCATCGCCGCTGCGTCTGCTGCGGACGGGTTGAAGTTGTCGGGCAGTTGAATCGCAATCAAGTATTGGCTCATGAGTTCTCCATTCTCCGGTGGCGTCGCGAAATCGACATAGCGCGGAGAGTTTTTTTACTGCTAGCCCAGCTTATTTGCTGCCTTCGGCGCTCTCCTGCTCGAGGTTCGCGAGCTTCTCCTGAACGTCGGCAGTAAAGTCGGTTATGTCAAACAACCGGCGGACTTCGACCATTTCGTTATCCTTTCCGGGGATGCGCGAGGCCCATTCGAGCGCCTCTTCGCGCGATTTCACGTCAATCACCCAGTAGCCGCCGACCACTTCCTTCACTTCTGTAAACGGGCCGTCGGTAACTTTCGATTTTCCGTTTTTGAAGGTGACGCGCGCGCTCATCGTCGTGGGCGGGGTCAGACCGTCGAGCGCGAGCAGCACGCCGGCCTTCTGTAGTTGCTCGTTGTATTTCCGCATGACCTCAATGTCTTTGAGGTCGGGTACCGTGCCGGATTTCGCGTTTTCGTAGCCTTTTGGAAACATGATCATCATGAAGCGCATTTTCTTTTCCTTGAGTGTTGAGCGGACGCCGAATCAGGGCCGCTACTCTTATATAGGAGCTTGGGCCGCGCTGGGCCTGGAAAGTTGCGAGGCGCCGGGTGCGCGGTGCCGCTCCACTCACGCGTCGAACGGGGTGGTGGGGAATCGACACGCGATTTGCAGATTTTTCGCGTAGCGTATCACCCGGGAAACACTTTCTGGCGGGCCGTTTGCCCGGCCTTCACCATATAGTCGAACGGCCGCACCTGAATTCGACAAGTCGTCGACGTTTTTATTTTAGCTGCCGAATCCGCTCTCGCAGGAATTGCCGCTCGGGTCCCTGCTGGGTCAGCGCCAGAGCTTTCTCATAAGACGACCGAGCCTCAGCCGTCCTGCCGAGCCTGCGGCACATATCGGCACGGGCCGAATGTGCCAGGTAGTAATCGGCCAATTCGCCATTCTCCAACACCGCGTCGATATGCGCCAGACCGGCCTCGGGACCATCCCGCATGGCAATAGCCACGGCACGATTCAGCTGTACCACCGGCGAAGGCTGAACCCGTACCAGTTGGTCGTAGAGCGCCACAATCTGCCGCCAGTCGGTCGCCGCGACGGATTCCGCCTCCGCATGAACGGCCGCAATCGCTGCCTGCAGTGTGTAGGAACCGAAGCGCCGGGACTTCAGGGCTTTCTCCAGCAATGCCACTCCCTCCGCGATCTGCTCTCGGTTCCAGAGCGAGCGATCCTGGTTCTCCAGCAAAATCAGCTCTCCGGCCGGAGAGGTTCTCGCCGCGTGATGGGATTCCTGCAGCAACATCAGGGCAAGCAGCCCAAGCACTTCCGGCTCCGGCTGGAGTTCGGCCAGCAGCCGGCCCAGTCGAATCGCCTCGCCGGTCAATTCGGCCCGCGTTACTTCCGCTCCCGCCGCCGCACAGTAGCCCTCATTAAAGACGAGGTAGACGACCTGCAGCACCGCGTCCAGTCGCTCCGGCAATTCCTCCGGCGTCGGCACCTCGTACCGAATCGGCGTGTGTCGAATTTTGGCCTTGGCTCGCACAATGCGCTGGGCCAGCGTGCGCGGAGTGGTGAGGAAAGCCTTGGCGATCTCCTCGGTAGTCAGCCCGCACACCTCGCGCAAGGTGAGTGCCACGCGCGATTCCGGCGCGAGAGCCGGATGGCAGCAGGTAAAAATCAGGCGCAGCCGGTCATCTTCCAGGCTGTCCTCTTCATCGGACTTCCCCGCCGAACTCCATTGCGCTTCGAGATATCGCGCGAGTTCGTCTTGCGACGCATCAAATCGCGCCCGTCGACGCAGCGTATCAATGGCTTTGAATCGCGCCGTCGAAATTAACCATGGTCGCGGGTTGCCGGGTACTCCACTTCTCGGCCACAGGCTCAGCGCAGCCGCAAAGGCTTCGTGCATCGCCTCCTCGGCAAGATCAAAATCACCGAGCAAGCGAATCAGAGTTGCCAGGATCCGTCCCGAATCCACGCGATAAACGGAGTCGAGCAATTCGCGTATCTGCTCGGTGGAACGTTCGGACATGACGACGACGTTAGCAAACCATCTGCCTCGAATCAATTTAGCAAACGGCGGATCGATCAAAGTGCCAAGGTCGTGACTCTGAAATCTGGACAACAGAACGCTTCCTCGGTTGACGCACAATCGCCAATGTACTCATTGAGCTTCGCACAAGCGCAACCCTTCTCCGTTTTGCTCCCGACTCACGGGCAAACCGGAAATTACCTGAGAGTTTAGAACGCATGCGCTCAAATCTGGCCGGTGAGGTGATGATGACGAGCTGATTGGGAACAGCTGCAACCTGAAATAACGTGGAATTTCGCCTAGATTAGGCCTAGCGTGTCGCTTTGGGCTCTGAGATTCTGTCCGGCCGAGCCCGATCTGGACCGAATGGACCGAGAGTTGAAGGTGGAGCTGTTGAAGAGGTCGCTGTACGTCCTTGATAAGACGATGGTTGCGGGAGGCGCACGTATTTCAGTTGGAAAGAGCGTCTGTCCCTTGAGCAGAGAGTCAACGGTGAAGAGCGGTTCTTTTTACTCTTTTCAGTTCAAAGAGATGGCGCGCCCGGCAGCCCGCCGCGGCGGGGAACCCGCGACCCTCTGCTTAGAAGGGTCGCCGCGGCGACCTCTATCCCCTGAGCTACCGATCACCGCCGGTTCCGATGAGCCGATCCAGCTCCTCCCGTCCCTTTCCCGTCTTCAACTCGCGCTCGCGGCGAACCGCCTGCGGGCGAGAGGGGAAATCCTCGCGGTAGACGAGTTCCCAGGGGCCGCGATTCTTCGTGGATCTGCTCAGCCCAGCATCGTGTTCGGCCAGCCTGCGGCTCAGGTCGGAGGTCGAGCCCGTGTAAAGACGGCTCGTGCTCCTGCTGCGCAGAACGTAGACGCTGAACATGGCGACGATGGCGCGCCCGGCAGGATTCGAACCCGCGACCCTCTGCTTAGAAGGCAGACGCTCTATCCCCTGAGCTACGGGCGCCCCAGACCCCGATTCTAAACCATCGGAAGCCGGCAGCAACTTCCGAGCCAGCGTTTTTTGCCGCACCTTACGGGGCAAATCGCGGCGGGCGGGAACGATCACTGCGAGTAGCGGCGAACGGAGAGGGCGATGGGCAAGCCGACGAAGAACCAGTGCTCGACGAATTCGAAGGCCTTGTAAATCGTTGGCATGTGGCTGGGCGGAGCGGCCGAAAGCGGCAGGACGACCGCGTGCATGAAGACGTACACCAAAGCGCCGTAGAGGAAGCCGGAAACGACCGCGCGGTGAATCAGGAAGGGGAGTTTGCGGCTGGCGAGGTAGTAAACGGTGGCCGCGCCAAATGCAATGACGAAATGCAGCACCACTCCCAGCGCGGCGCTGCGGGCTCCTCCGGCAAACGAGTTCACACCCAGCACGCCGCTGGCGATCGCTTGGGGTATGCGGATGGGATGGCGCGGGCTATAAACCGCGATGGCGTAGGCCAGATCGAGCACGCCAACGATCGAACCGCCAACCGCGATTGCCGCAAAAGAGCGCGGGAGCGGGGATGCGGCGATCCCGGACCCTGCCGTCACCGGGGAATCCACAGGTGACACCCTCCTCCGGCCCTGTTCATCGTGGCACCCTTCGTCCCTCAATCGGCATGGACGCGTGGGGGATAGTACGACTTCAGGCGCGGAGCGGTCGCACAAGTTCGGACGCCGGGGAGCAGAATCGGGCGGTCACGGCGATTCCCGCGATTGGCAGGGAGCGGCTGAGAGTAGAATCGAGGCGCTGGGGGGAATCGAAGGAGCATGGCGGTGGCCGAGCACTGCCGATACGCCTTCGGGAGCGGGATTTCCGATGAACATCCAAACCGGCCATCAAAAACCAGCACGGCACGACCAATCTCAGACGAGGCGGGAACCAGGGAACGGGGACCGGCTTCGGGTGCAACTGATTTCCGACCCTGCCGGGCTGGTGGAATTCAAGGGCTCGCGGAGGGTGGTGGTATCGATCCACGTTGGCCCGGCGGTGGAAATGGTGTGCCGCCGCGCGGGCCAAAGCCACCGCGGGACCGCGATTCACGGCGATATTGACGTCATACCGGCGCACACCCCCGGCGTATGGGAACTGCAAGGGCCGGACGCAGCGCTGGTGCTGGGAATCGACGAGGCGCTGCTGAAGGAACTGGCGGCGGAATACGGCCGGAACCCCGATGAGCTGGCCATTCGAAACCGGTTCCAGGTGCGAGACGTGCAAATCGAACATCTGGCCTGGGCGCTGAAGGCGGAGATGGAGAAGGGCTATCCTTCCGGGCGCTTGTACCTGGACGGTTTGGCCATCGCGCTGGGCGCCCGCCTGGTGCGCGATCACAGCAGTTTCTCTTTCGGTATCAGCCAGCCGGCTGGGCGAATGGCGCCCGCGAAGCTGAAGGAAGCGCTTACCTACATCGAGAGCCACTTGAGCAACGATATCCGCTTGCGGGACATCGCGGCGGTTGCCGGGCTGAGCGTCTCGCACTTCAAGGCGCAGTTTCGCCGATCGGTGGGGATGCCGGCGCATCGCTATCTGATCCGGCGGCGGGTGGAGCACGCGGCAGCGCTGCTTCGGTCGAGCGACATGCCGATCGACCAGGTGGCCTTGGAATCCGGGTTCGCCCATCCAAGCCACCTGGCGATGCACACTCGCCGCATCTTCGGCCTTTCGCCAAGGCAGGTCCGTGACAGCGGTCAGTGAAGGCCGGGGAGCGAGGCGCAGGGTTCCGGTCCAGAGCCGGCCGAGGCGCGCGAGTCCGGAAACGAACTCCCTTTCTCCGATACCCGGCGGGTTGATTCCAGGTCCGGAAGCGTCGACACCCGCAGGGCGGACGGACGATCCTGCCTCGGGGAAGGCCATGGAACTGGGCCGCGAGGTTTATTCGCGGGCGAGGCTGGCGCGCGACGCGCGATAGCTTCTCATCAGAAGCCGCCGCCGCCACCGCCGCCGAAGCCGCCGCCTGAGCCGCCACCACCGCCGAAGCCCGAGCCGCCGGAACTGCGCGGCGCGGACGACATCACGCTGCCCGCCTGGGTGGACATCAAGTTGAGGTCGTTGACCAGCAGGTAGGGCTGGAACCCGGCGCCGTAGCCGCCTTGATACCAACTGGGCGGCTGAATCGCGATATTCGAGAACGCCTGCACCCATTTCTTTTCCACGCCCAGCGCCATCGCGTAAGGCAGGTATTTTTCGAACAGCTCGGGAGCCGTCTCGAGCCGCTCGATGTGCTCCCTTTCCACCCGGCTCAGGAATTCTTCGAATCCGAGCACCTGGGCCAGCGCTCGGGCCCCGGCGATTGTCCGCGCGGGCATGAACCAGCCGAATCCGGCCACCAGCGCACCGGTGAGCAGCCCGGCGATCACCCAGGTCAGCGGGGCCATGCCCGTGACCGTCGCCAGAAATACGCCGAGGAAGATCATGACGATACCGCTCACGATTCCGCCGCCCATGTAGGCCCCGCGGACGCGGTCGGGCCGATGCAGGTAGTAGCCGTCGGCCATCAACCCGTCGAACACGCCGTTGCGGATGATGGGCAGGGTCGTATAGAAGCGGTTGTGCAAAGCGGATAGCGCCACCGCGGGCTCGCCGCCCGCGGCCGCTTCCGGCGCCGCGGCAACGACGCCGCCCTCGCCGGAGAAATCGCTGATGGCGGTGGGATTGGCCTGGGCTTGGGCCTGGGTCATGGCCGAGAGCACCCGTGATGCGATGGCGCCGACGACGGTAGTGGCGGCGACGCCCTGGAGGCCGGCGAGAGCCTCCCGGGTCAGGACCGCGGGATTGGGCGAGAAGAACAGGCCGTTGAGCATCGTGTTCTCGTGCGGCCGGAGAGCGCTCCATTCGGTTTGCGGCTTCTTCAGGTGAAATGTGTAATCCCGATGGTGGATTCCCAGCATCGACCGGGGATCGGTCTGCTCGATGGTCAGGTAGCCTTTCACCGCCAGGTCCACCAGCGTCGCGGTGATATCCCGCATCGCCACTTCGTTCGCCACCAGCGTGCCGCACTCGGCGGGGGTGAGCTTGGCCGGCGGCTCGTACTGAACGGTGACTGCATCGCGTTCCGGATCGCGCCCGCGCGTCCACCACAGCCAGAACATCACGAAGCACGCGGCGATCGGGAAGGCGAAGGGCCAGTTGCTGAGCACGAAAAACCAGAGTTTCTGGCCGGCGCCGGGCTCGCGCACGAATCCCTTGTCCCAGCCGACCACGGCGGTGAGGCCTTCGTGGAATCCGAGCGGGCGAGTGGAGCGGTAGGTCACCCGGCTGCCGGCCACTTCGACGTCAGCGTCCTGCTGGCGCGAGCCAAACGCGCCGGTATAGGCGATAGCGTGAAGGCCGGTGGCGCCGGCGGGAAGTTGGATTTCGGCGGTGACGGAATCGATGGGAACTTCCCACTCGTCGCCGGTGACGTTCCAGTACAGCTCGTCGTGATCGTTGAAGAAGCGCAAGGCGTTCGGCACGCGGTAACGGAGAACGACGGTGCGGGTGGAATCGTCCGGGTCGGGAACATAGATCTTGAATTTGACGTAGCGGCTCTGGCGGGAGCGCTGGTATTTCAGCGGCTGGCCGGCGTCGTCGGTGACCGAAACCGGCTGGAGGAAGAGCGTGTAATTCAAGCCTTCGGGGTTGGTGTACTCCACCGGAATAGTGCGGTAAATGCCATGCCAATTCGTGCCGATGAACTGGGCCACGATGGTCTCGGTGACGTCGATTGCGCCGTCGGGACTGATCAGAACCCGCTCGTCGAAATTCCGGATGACAAGTTCCCGCGCGGCGGCGGGGAGCGCAACCAACAGAGCGGCGGCGAGGATGGAGGAAACCAGCGCGCGGCGGGGGGCGAAGCGGGCGGTGCGGGAACGCCGGAACCGAGCGTTCATCGGCTCACCGATTTCGCCGGCGGCTACGTCGCGCTGCCAAAACTCACCTTGGGGACTTCAGCCTCGGCGGGCGCGGCCAGCTCGAAGAACTCGCGCGGCTTGAAATTGAACATGCCGGCGATGAGATTCGAGGGGAAAGTGGCGATCTTCGTATTCAGGTCGCGCACAACGGCGTTGTAGTACCGGCGGGCGTTCTGGATGGTTTCCTCGATCTGGGATAGCGTCTGCTGAAGCTGGTTGAAGCTCTCGACGGCGCGCAGTTGGGGATAGGCCTCCGCCAGGGCAAACACCTGCCGCAGCGCCGCCGTCAGCATTCCTTCGGCCTGGGCCTGGGCGGCCGGACCCTGGGTGGAGATCGCGCGGTTGCGGGCGGCGACGACGCCTTCGAGCGTTCCTCTCTCGTGACCGGCGTAACCCTGCACCGTTTCCACCAGGTTCGGAATCAGGTCGTGCCGGCGCTTGAGCTGCACGTCGATATCCGACCACGCGTTGTCGCACTGCACCCTGAGGCGGACCAAACCGTTGTAGATAACGATGACTACGAGGAACAGTGCGACCAGCGCGAAAACTACCAGCAAACCCGCCATCGAGCGCCTCCCCCTGCCCCGCGGGCGCCAATGCGCACCCCGGGCTTGGCGCTAGGATACGGTGGGAGCCGAACGGTGTAAAGCGAAGTCGGCGGCCGGTAGTGGGTCACTCACTTCAGCCTGGCGTATTCGGATTTCGTCTGGCGAAGGAGCGGGAGATCGGGGTCGGCGTTGCGCCAGAGGGCGAGGAAATTCTGGTAGGAGGCGCGGGCGGCGTTGGCGTCGCCGGCGAGGACCTGGGCGCGGGCCAGGCCGAGTTGGGCGAGGGCGCCAGTCGGGAAATTTGCAACGAGGCCAGGATGGCTCAAAATGACCTGGAAAGCGGCGGCAGCCTGCCGGCCCTGCTTTTCTTCGAGCAGGGCCAAGCCACGGAGATAGGTGGGGTACATCGGAGAGAGCCAGTTGTACGGGTTGGGCACTCCCAATTCGTATTGGGTGGCAGGCTGGAGGGCCTGAAGCGCCTGTGCGGCGTCGTTGTGGCCGAGTGCGATGGCGGCGCGAACCGAGGGCAGCCAGTTGGAATTGACAGTCGTGTCGCTGGGGTAGTCTTTCGCCAACCGATCGGCGGCTGACTGAGCCCCGGCGTCGTCGCCGGCGCGAGCCAGAGCGAGAGCGGCGACGGCTTGGGTGTAGCGATCGAGCCCTGGAGTCTTCAGCAGCGAAGAAGCGAGTTGGCGCCCGCCGGCGGGATCGCCGAGTTCAGCTTCGTGCAGGGCGCTGTTAACCTGGTCGAGCCATGCGGGCCCTTTGCGGCCACTCCGCTCGGCGGCAGTCACGGCTTGCTGACTGAGCGTCCGAGCTGCGGCCAGACGGCCGGAGAAGGCCGCCGTATCGGACTGGATTGCCAGTAATCGCCCGCCGCGTGCGGCAAGCTGTTTCATTGTTGCGGCGTCGTTCTGGAGGAAAGCGAGAAGGTAGCGATAGACGGACGTTGCGCCGAAATCGGGGTGGAGGCGCTGAGCCTCGTCGAGAGCGCGGCGTGCGTCGTCGAGCCGGCCAAGAACCAGGTAGCCTTGAGCGAGATTGCCGAGACTGATCGAGTCGCCTGGGAGAAGCCGGAGCGCTTCGAGCGTCTGGTTCATCGCATCATCCCATTGACCGACGCCGGAATCCAGAAAGCCGAGGTCGAGAGAAGCGACGGGGTCCTGCGGATAGGTCTGCTGCCATTGGAGGAGGCTCCGGCGCGCCTGGTCGAGGTCGCCGGTCACCGCCAAATAGTAAAAGCTGTCGATGCGGAGGCGTTCCCGCTCGGAGACGCGGTTGCGGAGTTCGTAGGCCCTGGTGAAATTCTGGGTGCCGGGCGCCAATTCGCCGCTATTCGCGTAGGCAGTGCCCAACAGCTCATAAGCCATGGCGAAATTCGGATCGAGCTGGATGGCCTGTTGAAGGAGATTGACTTCGTCGGAACCTCTGCCTTCGGTGCGCGCTTTCTCCGCCGCGCTGTACGCTTTCAGGGCGGCCAGCGAGGACGTGGTGGCGTCGGCGAGCGGGGTATTGAATTTTTGAACGGAGGCGAGGGATTCACCGAGGCGGCTGCGGAGATTGTTGACCGCCTGGCCGAGAGAGGCGAGTACGTCTTCGGGGCGATTCGCGGTCACCTGTTCCTGAGCGAGCGGATTGGCGGTCTGGCAGTCGGCGGCGTCGAGACCGATGACGTATTGGCTGCCGAGCATCGAGATCGAGCCGGCGATTGTCGCCGCGCTCCCGCTGCGCTGGCAGATTTCCCGCGCAACGTCGCTGGTAACCGGCGCGTTGGCCGGGCGGCCCATCAGCCGTAGCGTTTCCTGAACGCGCGGCTCCGGCAGGATGTTAAGAAACGGCGACTGGCCGAGCTGGACCTGAAGCGCCTGCTTGAGCGTGCCGTCGAAAACCGGCTGGCCGGTGGTATTGGAAAAATCGGCGAGAACGATCGTGTCTTTCGAGGTGAGTCTGGGTCCACGCGGCCGGAAAAAGTAGGCGGCTGCTCCAAGAGCGGCCAGCACGAGCACCGCGGCAACCGGCCAGAGCCAGCGGCGCTTTCCTCCCCCTGTTGCGGATGGCGAGGCTGTCACCGTTCCCGAGGCGGGCGTGACGCCGGAAGCCGATGTGACGCCGGCAGCAGGCGTCACTCCGGCGCGAGGGGTGGGCTCGCTTGCTGCTGCAACTACGGAGGTTGCCGTCGGCGCGCTGTAGAAGTCGGTTGCGGCCGCTTGCTGCGCGGAGCTGCGTCCCGACTCCGCGTCGCGTCTCAGGCGCTGCAAATCGGCGCGGATATCGGCGGCGTGCTGGTAACGGAGCTCGCGATCCTTTTCGAGGGCCTTGTCGACGATCTCTTCGAGTTTGGGAGGAATTTCCGGATTCAGCCGGACCGGGCGCGGAGGCTGTTTCTCCAGAATGGCGTTGAAGATGACGGCGTGGGTATCGCCGGCAAAAGGCGTCGCGCCGGTGGCCATTTCGTAGAGGACCGCGCCGAAACTGAACAGATCGGTGCGGGGATCGAGCGGCTCGCCGCGGGCCTGCTCGGGCGACATGTAGGCGACCGTGCCGAGGGCGGCACCGGGGCTGGTGAGATGGGCGGCTTCGAGAGTGGCTTCGGCGTCGCGGGTGAGGGTCAGGCCGGCGGGCTGGCCTCCGCGCTCGATCTGCTTGGCGAGGCCGAAATCGAGGATTTTGGCGTGGTTGCGGGTGGTGACGAAGATGTTGGCAGGCTTGATATCGCGATGGATGATGCCTTTTTCGTGGGCGGTTTCGAGCGCGTCGGCGATTTCAACGCCGAGGGAGAGCACCAGCGCGAGCGGCAGGGGTTTGGCGGCGATGCGATGCTTGAGGGTCTGGCCTTCGAGATATTCCATTGCGATGAAAGAGCGGCCGCCGTGCTGGGCGATGTCGTAAATGGTGCAGATATTCGGATGATTCAGGGCAGAAGCGGCTCGGGCTTCGCGGCGGAAACGCTCGAGGGCGTGGGCGTCGCGTTCGAGTTCCAGCGGAAGGAATTTAAGAGCGACGCGGCGGCCGAGATTCAAATCCTCGGCGGCGTAGACGACACCCATTCCACCGCCGCCGACACGTTCCAGAATGCGGTAGTGGCTTACCGCCTGACCGACCAGAGGATCGGTTTCGGGCATGGAGGGACAATCTTAGACAGCAACATGCCCACCGTCAATCGCAACCCGAAAGCTGAAGAACAAGCTGCGGGGCCGGGGCGGCTACGATTCGGCGGCGAAGCGGCGAGCGAGGGAAGCCAGTTTCGACAGGAACGTTTTGCCTTTGCCCACCGCCGAGGTGAAGGGGGTATGTTGCTCGACGCCGCCGCAGTAGCGTCCGGCGGCCGGCTGATAGCCGACGGTGAGCGCGTCGGCCTGACTCATGTGCTTGCCCGGCTGGCGGCCGTCCAGCACGCTGCCGGCGCAGTAATAGCTGCCATTGCTCTGGATCGTCCACACCATCGCCCCGGGGTCGGCCATTTTCCTGGAGTAGCCCACGTTATGGAGAAACTTGGGAAAGCTCCAGGGTATCAGGGTCAGGATTGTCATCAGGGAGAACAACACCAGGAGCGCCGCAGGGGCCACCGGAATCCCCAGCCAGCCGGAGAGCGGCGAAACGCTGCTTAGTCTCAGGCCGCCAGGTGAGGAATTGTCGTAGCCGGCCGGATCGGAAGGCGAGTGGCCGGTGGGGCGGGGATCGGAGGAGGGCGAGGACAATTTACCTCCCGGCCAGACAAGATCGCGCTGCCAGAGTCGTTGCTGGAGGAACCCGGAAGCGCTGGCACGCCGGTAGGGAAAGAGCAGGCAGATTTCGCCGGTGGGGAAGGTCACATGCAAGCTGCAATCCGGGTCCAGGGCGTTGATGGCGGCATCGAGGCCGGGTTTGTCTTTCAGGTACTTGACGGCGCACTGGCGCAAGTCGAGCTCGATTTCGCCCGCCGCGCCGGAAACAGTGATGATGCCTTCGGGATTCACCTGGGATACCAGCCCGTCAACGTGCATACGAACCGCTCCCGGCGATTTCGGTTCGCAGGAGAAGAACTGGACCTCGATGCAAATCGATGCCAGCCGCCATTGCCAGAAGATGTCCAACACGTCGTCCAGGGGTAGCATTTCGCGTTCAACCTCTAGCTGCATCGTCTGTGGGAAGCAGGTCACGATTCGATTGTTTCAAAGCAGGGAGCGTGATGGAAGGAAAATACGATTAGAAATGATTCGTGCTGGGACACGGAATCCGTTCCGTTCTGAAACGGACTCCGCCAACCGGAACAGACTCCGGCCTTTAGTGAATCATTGGGTGTCGAGCCGCTGGTCGAGCAGAACGATGGTGCGGTAAAGCACCTCGGCGCCGTTGCCGACGTCTTTCCAGGGCGTGAATTCGAGCGGGGAGTGGCTGATGCCGTTGCGGCTGGGAACGAAAATCATGCCCATGCGGGTGAATCGGGCCGCGTTTTGAGCGTCGTGGCCTGCGCCGCTGGGCATATCGAGAAAGGCGAGGCCGGCCGAACGGGCGGCATCGCGAATGGTTTGTTGAATCATGGGATTGGCCTTGGCGGGCTGATCGAAATCGAGGAGGCTGCACCGGACCGGAACATTCTCGTCCCGCGCAATCTGCGCGAACCGCGCCTGCACTCGGGCCCAGATCCTGTTGATTTTCGACGCATCCAGATCCCGAATTTCCACCGGGAATTCCACCCGGCCGGGAATAATGTTTCGGGCGCCCGGCTCCACTTTCATGAAACCTGTGGTGCCCACCTGGCGGCCCGGCTGGGCGCGAACCTCGTCACGCAGGGCGATGACGGCTTTCGATGCGGCCACCAGCGCGTCCTGGCGACGATTCATCGGCGTGGTGCCCGCGTGATTGGCAAAGCCGGTGGCGACGCAGTCCCACCAGCCGATTCCGACGATGCCCTGCACCACCCCGATGGGGATTTTCGCCCGATCGAGCACCGCCCCCTGCTCGATGTGCAGCTCGACGTAAGCGCCGACGGAGCCGGGAGTGATTTTCGCCTGCGAGATCCGGGCGGGATCCTGTCCGTAGCGGCGGAGCCAATCGGCCAGGGTCAGCCCCTGGTCGTCGCGCCGGTTCAAGACGGCGGGAGCGAGCACGCCAGCCGCAGCGCTCGAGCCGAAAATTCCCACTCCGAAGTGATCGCCTTCCTCGTTGGCCCAGACGACCACTTCGAGCGGGTGGCGAGTGGTTACCCGCCGATCATTCAGTGCGCGAATCACCTCGATCGCGCCCAAGCTGCCGACGTCGCCATCGAAATTGCCGCCATGCGGCACCGAATCGATATGGGAGCCGAACAGAAGAAGCGGCAGCTTCTGCGTTCCCGGCCGCGAGCCGAAGATATTGCCGGCGGGATCCACCCGCACCGCGAGTCCGGCCTGCTTCATCAGGTCCATCACGTATTGCCGCGCCGCCATGTCGGCGGGAGAAAAGCCAAGGCGGGTGACGCCGCCGTCGGGATTCCGGCCGAAGGTGCTGAGCTTTTCCAGGGTCTGCCGCAGGCGGTCGGGCTGCACGTGCAGGGCGGCGGCCCGCCGGGGTGTTTGGCGGCGGGCGCCCCCCGCAAACGGGGTGGCGCCGGCGGCGAGAAATAGAGCGAGCAAAGCGGCAAGCGCGGGCAGGAACCGGCGCACGGGCACCTCCTGGGCGAGCCATTGTACGCCGGGGCGGCGCCACGCGCGCCTAGTGTTGTTAACTGAAGAAAGTGACACAGAGTTTCGGCGCAGGGGGGCGTGCGAGCCGGCAGAAAAGCCTCTCCCAGCAGCGGGATGCTTCGCTGCCGCACTGCGGGACGGGCTCAGCATGACAGGTGTGGGGCCGTGATAAAGATATTTCAGTTACACGACGCTACAGCAGCGCAGCGGCGGTTGCCGCCGCGCCCAGCAGCGGCGCTTCCTGATTCAGAACCACGGTGATCGGGATCCGCCCCAGCAGGTCGCCGAATTCCGCCTTCTGAGCGAACGCCTCGGTGAACCGCCCCTCCCTGAGCTTCGGCAGGATTTTCGCGGCGATCCCTCCGGCAACAAAAACGCCGCCGCGAGCGAGCGTTCGCAGCGCCAGGTTGCCCGCTTCGGCGCCGTACAGGCTGATCCAGAGGTCGACCGCCGCGACGCAGATCGAGCAGGCGCGATCGAGAGCGCGGCGAGTGATTTCGGCGGCGGGATCGTCGCCGGGATCGTGAAAATCGGGATGATCCACTCCCGGCCCCAGAAACCGATGGATCTCGAAAAAGCCCCTGCCCGACACCACCCGCTCGACGTCGACCCAGGTGTGGCTCCGCTTCAGATAGCGTAGCAATTCGATTTCCTGGTCGGTGCGAGGAGCGAAATCGGCATGGCCGCCTTCGGTCGCCACCGGCAGGTAGCGGCCGCCGGTCCATATCCGGAACGATTCCCCGACGCCGGTACCGGCGGCGATGAGGGCCTGGTTCGCGTGCGGCGGCGCCGCCGCCGGCTGAAGCGCGTACAGCTCGCTCGGCTCGACGGCGTCGACTCCCGCCCAGGTGGCTTCCATGTCGTTCAGCAGACGAACACGGCTGGTGCCCAGCAGCTTGCCCACCGAGCCGGCATCCACCGCCCAGGCCAGGTTGGTGAGCCGCACGCGCCCGCCAATCACCGCGCCGGCGGCGCCGAAACAGGCGGCCTCGAATTTCGCCCCGGCTCCCATTTCGCCGAGAAAGCTCTCGAGCATCTCCTCGAAGGACGCGGCTGCACGGCTGTCGTATTTTCGCTGGTTTAGCGGGCGCAGGCGGCCGCCTTCGCGGACGAATGCCGCCAGGTTGGTTTTCGTTCCGCCAATGTCGCCGGCGAGAATCATCATCGGCGCCAAAGTGTGCGCCCAGGCCATCTTTTCGCAAAGCGGCGGCGTTGGCAAGCAGCGCCGGGGCCCCCGCCCCGGAGGCGGGTCAGTCCCGGAGCTTCGGGAGGCAGCGGCGCCCGCGTGGCACAGGCTTCCGTCCCGCTCTGCGGGATTTGCTTCCCGACGCTGAACGTCGGGAAGCCTGTGCGTCTCGGTGGCCTCGACGCCGGAGGCGAATGTTTCCAGATACGGGTTAAAACCTGTGCCACTGGCGGTCGTGGCATTGGCCGCTGCTAGTGTCGTGTAACCGAAGAAAGTGACACAGAGTTTCGGCGGCGGGGTGGCGTGTGAGTTGGTAGAAAAGCCTGTCCTAGCAGCGGGATGCTTCGCCCGCCGCAGCGGGCTCAGCATGACAGGTGTGGGGCCGCGATAAAGGTATTTCGGTTATACGAAACCAGTCCCGCGCCCGCCCCGGCGGGCCGAGGTGCGGCCGCCGGCGGCAAACCGGCCCACCGGACGCGGCTTGCGGTGCTAGGAATCCCGCTGCTTTTGAAGTATCGTTGACGTTCGAGAGCGGAGGGCCGCATGGCCGACGACCATTGTTCCGATACTCCGGCGCCGCCGGCGACGACGCCCGCGGAGCCGGGCCAGCGCATGGTGCACTGCGTGAAATTCGACCGGGAGATGCCCGGCCTGGATCGGCCGCCGTGGCGGGGGGAATTGGGCAAGCGGATTTACGAAAACGTGTCGAAGGAAGGCTGGCGGATGTGGATCGAGTACTCGAAGATGCTGATGAACGAGTACCGGCTGAACCCGCTCGACCCTGCCTCGCAGAAACTCATGGAAGAACAGCTCGAGCAGTTTTTCTTCGGCGAGGGAGCGAAGCTGCCCGAAGGCTACGTGCCCCCCAAATCAAAGGCCTGATTCCCTTCCCTTTCCAGCGCCTCTCCGGCGCCTTAACCCGCCCTGTGCCCCGCCCGGGTGGGGGCGGTCGGATGCTCGACCGGCAATTCCGAAGCGAAGCGAAAAGCGAGCCGCGCATGCGCCGCGCGCAGCGCCTGTTCGGCTTCCTCTGGCAGCGGGGCGCGCGCGAAGATGAATCCCAGGTAGCTCGAACCTTCCGGCCATGCGAGCACGGGGTCGCGCGGCCGCGCGGTAATTTCAATTTCGGTGACGCCCGGCGCCGCGCGCGCCGCTTCCAGACCCTCGACTCCTTCGTAAATGCCGCTGCGGGGCACCGGAATCATCATCACGCCGGAGGCCTCACTCTCCCGCTCGCCATCGGCTCCCGGCAGCCCGAGCGCGTGCCGCGCCAGGAGCTCTTCCAGCCCGATGGCCTCGGGCCCGAACCGCAGCGCGCGCGCGCAAAGCCCGCCGATCGGACGCGGCTGAATTTCGAGCACCCAAGGCTGGCTCCCCTCGATGCGGAATTCGGCGTGGAGGGGTCCATGGCTCAGGCCCAGGGCGCGCACGGCGTGCTCGGCGCAGTCGCCGATCGCTTGCTGAACGCCGGCGGGCAGCCGCGACGGGGTGACGTAGATCGATTCCTCGAAAAATGGCCCTTCGAGTGGATCGGGCTTGTCGAAGAGGGCGAGTTGCCGCAGTTTGCCCGCAGTGAGCAATCCCTCGAGCGCCACTTCCCCGCCGGGAATGTAGGATTCCACCAGCAGGCTATCGAGATCGTCGCGGTGAGCGGCCTGCACCGGCGGCGATTCCACCAGCGCGCGAATGCGGGCGACGGCATCGCGAAACTGAGCGGGATCGTCGGCGCGAATCACTCCCTGACTGGCGGCCAGCACCAGCGGCTTCACCACGCAGGGGAACCGAACCCGCTCGAGCACGCCCACCAGCGGCTCGTCCAACCGGAACGCGAAAAATTCCGGCACCGGCAGTCCGCCGGCAGCAAGCACCTGGCGCTGGCGCAATTTGGTGCGGCAATTCTCCGCCGCTTCAACCGCGTTGCCCGCCAGCCCCAGCCGCCGCGCGGCCCAAGCGGCGGCCAGCACGGGAAAGTCGCCCAGAGCCAGAACGGCAGCGATGGGTTTCCTGACGGCGAATTCAGCGATAGCTTCGGCGGCGGCGGGAGGATCCTCGAATCGCAGCGGCAGCGCCGCGTCGCCCCAGGGATCGTCGAGTTGGTGGCAGCGGTCGGTGCCGAAAACCGGCTCGGCACCCGCTCGGCGGACGGCATCGGCGAAGCTTCGCGTCTGGTAGCCGAGCTTGCTGGCAAGGAGAAGCAGACGCTTGGTTGGCTGGGGAGCGACCATGAGGAGCTACCTGCTCAGCCTAGCGCCTGAGCCGGCGGGCGGCAAGCCGCAACCGGCCCCCGTGGCTCGCCGCGGAGGCCTTCAGCCTCTGCGTTGCCTAGCGTCGTGTAACTGAAGAAGGTGACACGGAGTTTCGGCGGCGGGGTGGCGTGTGAGCCGGTAGAAAAGCCTGTCCTAGCAGCGGGATGCTTCGCTCCGGCACTGCGGGACGGGCTCAGCATGACAGGTGTGGGGCCGTGATAAAGGTATTTCGGTTACACAACACTAGCCCGCGCGCACAGGTTTAAACCTGTGCCACCGGCGCTCCGAGGCGATCATACGAAGGATTCGGCGTGGCGTAGCTTTTCCCGCGCGGCGTGGATGGGGGCCAACTGGTCCCCGGTCGGCTCGGCTCAACAATACCAGGGCTCGGTGAGGAACGGGATTGCGGCGCGGGCAATGGTCCCGCCGCGCCAGTCTGAAACCGGCGGCAAGCCGGCTGCCTGGCGAGCAACCCGCTCGATTCGGCCGAAGGTTTCGACGCGGGACGTCCCTTCCAGATGGCAGCGTTTCACCAGCGCTTCGATCTCCTGCTGCAAAGCATCGACGCGCTCGTCGGGATGCCGCCAGGGATGCGCCAGGCTTGCTCGGTCGAACGGTTCGGCGATTCGCCGCACATCGTCCAATTCCAGAAGGCGCGAGCCGGCGGGAACGAGCAAGCGGATCGCGAGCTGGACCGGGGCGACGTTCTCGACGAGGTCGAGCGAACGAAGCGTCTCGATCAAGTCGGCGTATCCCGCCAGCGTGGTCCACGGGGTGAAGGGCACGAAGGTTGGGTGGAGCGCCAGGCCGGCTTCGCGGAACCGGGGAACCAGCTCGAAGAAATCCGCTCGAGTGTGGCTCTTTTCCAATAAGGCGAGCACCGCGTCGTCCACCGATTCCACCGCGGTGGTGACAAACAGGCAGCCGGTGGCCTCGAGCGCGGCGAGATCGCCGCGGCGGGCGAGCAGGTGCTCGACCTTGATGGTGACGTCGTAGGTAAGCGCCGGGAACCGCCGGTGCAGTTCGCGAACGATGCCCAGCGCGTGCCGCGGGCCGTTGAAAAAGTCGGGATCGCCGAAAGTGATGTGCTGGGCGCCGGCGGCCACCTGGCGGCGAATGTCTTCGAGAACGACCTCCGGCTGCACCACGCGGAACACGCCGTTATAGACGGGCACCACCGGGCAGTGCCGGCAGCGGTGCTTGCAGCCGCGGCTCGCCTCGGTGTAGCCGGCGATGCGCTCGCTGCCATCGGCCACCACCAGCCGGGCGTAACGGCCGAGTGGAACCAGCCCGGAGCGATCGGGCAGCAAGAATTGCTGGCGCTCGAGGGAAATCACCGGCTCCGGCTGCGCGCCATTCGCGGAAGCACCCGCGGCCAGGCGATCGGCCAGGCGCGCCAGGCCCTCCTCGAATTCCCCGCCGAGAATCGCCGCCACACCCAAATCCCGCAGCCAGGCTTCGTTCACGGGGGCGTACAGCCCGTAAAAGCAGAGCGCCGCCCGCGGGTTCAGCCGCCGCACCGGCTCGATCCATTCCACCGCCAGCCGAGTGGCGGTGTGCATCGGAACGTAGAACGCCACCAGGCCCGCTTCACCGATCCGCGCTTCGTCCAGGGATTCGCGCGATAAATCGAGGCAATCGACCGCGTGGCCGCGTGCGCGCAGCCATGCGGCGGGCGAGGCCAACCCGAAAGGCTGGCGGCCCAGCTCGTAGGTAGAGATGAGGACGATTTTCATCTGCGGCGGGTGCGCCCGCCCGATGGATCGGCGCGGGCGCCCCTCGGGACATTCTAGCCGACTTTCGAAATCAACTCCCTGCTCCGGCGCTCCCCTAGTGTTGTGTAACTGAAGAAAGTGACACAGGGTTTCGGCGGCGGGTGGCGTGCGAGCCGGTAGAAAAGTCTGTCCTAGCTGCGGGATGCTTCGCTCCCGCACTGCGGGACGGGCTCAGCATGACAGGCGCGGGGCCGTGATAAAGGTATTTCAGTTACGCGACACTAGCGCACCGTCACCGCGGCGGTGATTGCGCCATTGGCCGCCGAGGGACTGGTCGGCACGGTGATCGTATAGGAGCCAGGAGGCGTTCCGCCAGAGGGAGCGGGCCTGGAAGATCCGCCGCCGCAGGCGCCTTGGAAAATCAGCAGGCCGGATACCAGCACCGCAAGCGCCAGGGCGGTGACCGGACGCCGCGCGAGTGAGCGGCGAAGGGCGAGGAAGGCGAGCAGCAAGATCGTCGCAAGCCAGCCAACCACCCATGGCAGCGGCGGCGCTTCGAACGGCCCTCCGCGCGGGGGAACGGCGGCGTTGGCCGTGGTTTGAATGGTGACGGTGGCGTTGGCGGCGCCACTCGACGAGCTAAGCGGAATCGTGGCGGGCGAATAACTGCAGGTGATGGTGGTCGTCGAGGGCGAGGAGGTGCATGGCTGCAGGCTGATCGAGCCGGAAGTGGTGTTTGGCTGCGGAGTGAACGTGACCATGAACGAAGCGGTGGAGCCGGCGACGATCGTCGACGGGCTGACAGCGCCGGCGGCGGCGGTGAAAGCGACCGACGGCACCGTCTGCGTGGTCATGTTGAACACCAGCTTGCCACCATCGGCCAGTTGGGAAACGAAATTGCCGCTCGCATTCAAGACGGGAATGCCGAAGGCGGTCACCAGGAAGTAGTAGGTGGTGTTGGCGGCCATCGAGATATTCTGGATTTGGGAGACGCGATCGACGCCGGAGACGATGTCGTCGTTGCAGCCGACGTTGGTCAGGCTCGTCACCGAGCTGCCCGTCCAGACCGAGAGGATCGTGTCGTAATTGCTGTTGATGGTATCCGCTTCGGCGGTGACGTTGGTGGTGGGGGTGAACTTGAACCACACGCTCTTCGCAGTGCCGTTGTTGGCGGGCGCGGGGCTGTCGCCGGAAACGCAGGGCGGCGTGGGGCCATCGGGGGTCGCGCCGGAAGTGTCTTCGGTGCCGGTGAAAGTGGTGGTGGTGATGCTGGTGGCGTTGGCGAAGGCGTCGTTGGGGGGCGCGGCGCCGGTGACGGCGAGCAGGCAGCCGGGCGGATTGGCAGTGGCGCAGCCGCCGCCAACGGGCGCGGGAGCAGCCTGGAGGTTCGGGTTCGACGAGCCGCCGCCGGGCTGAGGATTATTCGCGACGACGAAGAACGTCCCGCCGATTTGCAGGCAGCCGGCTTGGGTGTGGGATACGGTCGCGGTAAGCGCGGTGGGGCTGGTGACCGCCGTGGAGATGCAATTCGAGGGCAGCGGATTGAGCTGAGTCAGCGAAACCGTGGTGCTGTTCTGGACGAAATTCGTGCCGGTGACCGCGATTGCCAGGTCAGCGGAAAGCGGCGCGGTAGCGCTGGCGGGGCTGACGGTGGCTAAGGTGGGTGTGCTCGACAGGGTGGTGAAAGTCAGCGCATTGGTGGTGTTCGGCGAATGAGTGGAGTCGAAGACGGCGAGGGAAACCTTGCCTCCCGAGGCGACCAGACCGGCCGGCACGCTGACGGCGATGCAGGTGGGCAGCGGGCAGGAAGCGGTCGCGGCAAGCTGGGTGAGCGAAGTGGTCGAGCCGCCACTCGGCGTCCAATTCACCGTCGAACCGCTTGTAAACCCGGTGCCCGTGAGCGTCAGTGTGAAAGCCGAGGCGCCGGCGTTCTGCGAGGCGGGCGACAATCCACCCAGGCTGAACGCGGCGAGGCCGCCGAGCTGGAGCGCCCAGGCGCTGCGGCCGTGCGTGCCGGCGACCAGCGTGCGCGAGGCCTCGTGGAGCTTCAAGGAGAGAACTGCGACGTTGGGCAAGCCGGCGCCGAGCGGCTGCCAGCAAGCGCCCGCTCCCGCGGGCTGCAAGGCGCCCTGTATCACACCGAGGTCTGTGGCAGCGTAAAGCATGCCTGCGACGTCGGGATCGACGGCCAAGTCGTTCACGGGGATATTGGGCAGAGCTGCGGAAGGCGGCAGGCAGGCGACTCCGTTGCTGATGTCGGTCCACACGACCACCGGGGTTGTCCCGGGCGTGAGCGCGCCCTGGAAAACATGGCCGGCGTTGTCTCCGTTGAAACCGGAGAAGCCGGAGAAGGTGGCGTAGAGCGCGTTCGCGTTGTGCGGATCGATGGCGACGTGGGTGATCGAGCGGGGCGGCAGCGGCGCTCCAGTGACGTCGGTCCAGGTTTGCCCGCCGTTGACCGTAGCGGCGACGTGGCCGATGCTGCTGCCGGTGACGATTTCATTCGGATTGTTCGTGGCCACGGCGATGGACGTGAGCACGCAATCCACGCTCACCCCGCAACCCGAGCTGGAGGTGGCGCCGGTGACGTCGGGCGATTGCGCGTGCCAGGTGGCGGCGCCGTCCTGCGATTGCCAGACGCGATTGGTGCCGAAATACAGGTTCTGCGCATTCGTCGGATCGATCGCCAGGGGAGGAATGAAGTTGCCCGGATCGCTGGGATCGATTCCATTGATGGCGAGGAAGAAGGAAGTGGTGCCCTGGGTATTGTCCGCAGCGCCATTGAAAACCGACTTGAAGATGCCGAGCAGAAAGCTCGGAATGTAAGCGCATTCGCCGTAGACGGTGCTGGGCGTCTGGGAATCGATGGCGGTGCCGCCGCCATCGCCACAGCTAAGGGTATCGTTCCAGGCCGGCGTGCCGGAATACGTTTGGGTGCCGTTGTCCTGGGCGCCGCCAACGCTCAGGAACTGCCAGCCGGAGGGATCGAGCGACATGCCGGGATAGAACTGAGTGAGGGCGAGGGTGGCATTCAAATTATTGAAGATGAAAGGCGGATTGGCGGGGCTCACCGCGCTCCAGGCGCCGCCGTCGGTGCCCACGAAGACGGCGCTGCCGTCCGGCCGAAAGGCGATGGTGTGGAGATCGACGTGGAGGCCGGCATTGCTGTTGGCATTGTTCGACACGTCATTCCAGGTGGCGCCGCCGTCGATGGATTCGACCAGGGTGGCGCCGGAGGTCCCGTTGGGCGCGGCGCCGCCCGCGAAAACAACGTTAGGATTTTTCGGGTCGACGGCGACCGTCAGATCGTAGAAGCACTGGTCGTTGCAGAAGCCGCCGGAAGTTGTGACCAGAGGGCCGCTGAGTTGCGTCCAGGTGCCGCCGCCGTCAACGCTCTTGAACACGCCCAGTAACTTGCTGGAGATATCCGCGGCGGTGGCGATAGCGGCAAACACCTCGCCATTGGTCTGGCTGAGGGCCGGCGGGCCGGCGCCGAGCGCGATCCGGCCCATGCTGGAGGACGGCACGGGTAGCGTGAGCTGACTGAAGGTGACGCCGCAAGGATTTGCGCCGGTGAGCGCAGCGCTGGATTTGTACACGCCGTTCACCGTGGTTTGGCCGGTCCCGGCGTTGCCGTCGATGGTGCCCAGCGCGACGTAAGCGAATCCGAAGCTCGGGCTGCCGACGGTCGAATCAAAGGCCACGCTGGTACCCACCACCCGCAGAACGCTTGGTAGCACGTGCGTCCAGGTGACGCCGGCATCTTTCGAGCACCAGATGCCCGAGGGGAGCGTCGCGCCAGAGCCCTGCACCGCGGCCAGCAAAACCGACGTGTCGGCGGGATTGACTGCCAGGCTGCCGATGAACGGCCCGCCTTCGGCAGCGTTGAGCGGACTGCCGGGAGCGTGGAAGCTGCCGATGGTCTGGTCCGGGGTGCAGACGAAGGCGGTGAGCGGGCCGGTGGTTTGGCATTTGAGGATGCCGGCGCCGTAATAGCTGTCGAATGCGAAATTTTCCTCGCCGGTGCCTACGTACAGGATTGGCGGCGTAACGCTGGCATCGATGGCAAGCGAGCCGATGGCGAGCGACGGCAAAAGCGTCTGGTCCGCCGCCGGCGCCCAGTTCGCCCCTCCGTTGGTCGTCACCCACAATCCGCCCTGGGCGCCGCCGAGAAAGACGGTGTTGCCGCTGGCGTCCTGGGGATCGACGACCATCGCGTTTACCCGGCCGGAAACGAATGGCTGAAAGAAGAAATTGTTGGTGGGCTGGGGACCGATCGAGGTCCACAGGGCAGGCGGGTCGGCGGCCGCTCCGCTCATAGCGGCGCCAAAGCGCTGGGCGCCGGATTGCAGTTGGCGCAACTGCATCTGGCGATACACCTGCCAAGCTTGGACGCGGGCGAAAGCGGGGATATGCGCAAGGGGATAGGCGCGCTGGTTGTGAAACCAGGCCATGCGCCGGCGAATCAGCTCGCCGCCGTCAGGTTCCCGCTTGGCCTTCACCGACGTCTCGCCGGAATTTGGCTGGCTCAGAATTCCCTTTTTCTGGGCGACAGCCGCAAGCACGAGCCCGGCGCAGGAAAACATGGATACAGCCAGAGCGGCGTTGCGCAGCTTCACTGTGTCCTCCCGATCGATTTACGCGGAACGCCCCTGCCCGCCGTCCCGCCCAACCCCGGCCAGCATCGCGATTGCTACCCGTCAAAGATACCACCTGAAACTCCGCTCGGCCCGCTCCTTGCGGTGTTTCGGCGTTTGCGGCGGCAAGCGCCCAGCTCTTTCGCGAGATCAAGCCTCCGCCGCGACCGAGCGCGCCCGCCACCGGCGGTTCCCCAGGCAAACAAATTTGAGATGCGGACTCCCGGCGGCGGGTTGCGGTTCTGGCATAGAATATAGAGACAGGCTGGGGGACCGGCCTTTCCGGTGCACAATGCCCGCCCTGAAAGAAGTTCTCGACGAAGCCACTCGCGAAGGCGAGCTGTACGACCGGCTCGAGGGCGACTGGGTGCGCTGCTACGCCTGCGGTCACGAATGCAAGATACCGCCGGGGCAGGCAGGCGTGTGCAAAGTGCGCTTCAACCGCGACGGCCGTCTGCGAGTGCCCTGGGGCTACGTTGCCGGGTTGCAATGCGATCCCATCGAGAAGAAACCCTTCCATCACGCCTATCCGGGGGCGCTGGCTTTCAGTTTCGGCATGCTGGGCTGCGATCTGCACTGCGGCTATTGCCAGAATTGGGTGACCTCGCAGGCGCTGCGCGATCCCGCGGCGGTCGCGCCGCCGATGCGAATGGCGCCGGCGGAGCTGGTGGCTGCGGCGTTGCGGCACAAAGCCCGGGTGGTCGTCAGCACCTACAACGAACCGCTCATCACCAGCGAGTGGGCGCTTGCCGTCTTCCAGGAAGCCAAGGCCGCGGGGCTGGCGACCGGATTCGTCTCCAACGGCAACGCCACGCCCCGGGTGTTGGAATACCTGCGGCCGTGGGTGGACCTCTACAAAGTCGACTTGAAGAGCTTCGACGACCGGCACTACCGGCAGCTCGGCGGACGCATCCAGCCGATTCTGGATGCCATCCGCCGCATCTACGAAATGGGTTTCTGGCTGGAAATCGTCACGCTGGTGATTCCCGGGTTCAACGATTCCGACGCCGAACTCACCGCGATGGCCGAATTCCTCGCCGCTATCTCGCCCGACATTCCCTGGCACGTTACCGCCTTTCACCGCGACTACAAGATGACCAGCCCCGGCGATACGCCGCCGGAAACGCTGGTTCGAGCGGCGGCCATCGGACGGCGGGCGGGGCTGCGTTTTGTTTACGCGGGGAATCTGCCGGGAATGACGGGCGGACTGGAAAGCACGCGCTGCCCGCAATGTTCGGCGCTGCTCGTCGAGCGATACGGCTATCTGATCCTGGGCTATCACCTCACCGCCGACGGCCGCTGTCCGTCGTGCGCCGCCGCCATCCCCGGCCGCTGGGCAGCGCGGTTCGACGGGCAAATCAGCGCCCGGCCGTTCTTTCCATCCCGGAGCGCGCTCGGCGGCAGCTTCCGCATCTTTTCCGCGTAGCCGTTTTGGAGGATCACAACCTTCATAAGAGGAGCAAGGAAACTTCCGCACCCTTGACCCCGAAGGGTGCGGCACCCCAACGTTGCGCCCATGCGGCCGCACCGGCCTCGCCAGCTTGAGGCGCCGCTTCGGCCAGGATTCCCTCCTGGAAACCATCGGAAAGGGAAATCCTACGCATCAACCATAGATATAATAGGGAGCGGCGGAGAGCCCGGCGAGCTTCCGGCTTTTCCGCCGACGATCCCCAGGCGCATCGAAGAAAGATGGACGCGGGCGCCACTTGAATCGCTTCGGGGGCGGCAAGGTGGGATCCTTCTGGCAGGACCTGCAGCACGGCGCGCGGTTGCTGGCGAAGAAGCCGGGGTTCACCGCCGTCGCGGTGATCACCCTGGCGCTGGGCATCGGCGGGTCCACGGCGATTTTCAGCGTCGTGTACGGCGTGGTACTGCGCCCGCTTCCCTACCCCCATCCCGATCAAATCGTTCGCGTCTTCGAAGTGACGGAATCGGGCAACCACATCCGCTTTTCCGATCCTGACTTGTCCGACGTTCGCGACCAGGCCCGCAGCCTGAGCGGCTTGGCGGAATTCAACAGCGATCTCGAACCGGTGCTGGGGAACGTCGAGCCGACCCTGGCAACGGTGACGGCCGTTTCCCGGGACTTTTTCGACGTGATGGGGGTCCACCCGCTGCTGGGACGGGGGTTTGCCTCGAGCGATCTGCACGAAGGCGGCGCGCCGGCGGCGCTGGTGAGCTACGGATTCTGGCGGCGGTCCCTGGGCGGTGCGCCCGATTTTCAGGCGAAGCATTTGTCGCTCGAGGGCCACCTGTGCGCAGTGGTGGGCGTGATGCCGCCCGGGTTCGATTTTCCCGACCAGACGCAAATCTGGATGCCGCGCGAGATTTTCCCCATGGATCCCTACCGCACCGGTCACAACTGGAGCGCGATCGGGCGGATCAGGAACGGAACCACGCTCGCGGCGGCGCAAGCGGAAGCCACCGGGATTGCGCGCCGGCTGAAACAGCAATACGGGAATCAATCCAACATGTCGGATACGGCGCTGGTGCCGCTGGCCGAGCAGATGGTGGGCGGCACGCGGCCGGCGCTTTTGATGCTGCTGGGCGCGGTGGGATTGTTGCTGCTGGTGGCCTGCGCCAACGTCGCCAACCTGCTGCTGGCGCAAGCCGCGGAACGGCAGCGGGAGCTGGCGGTGCGCGTGGCGCTCGGAGCGAGTCCGCGCCGGCTGGCGGGGCAGTTCGTCGCGGAAACGCTCGCGCTTTCGGTGGCCGGCACGCTGGCGGGCTTGCCGGTGGCGATATGGGGCGTGCGGGTGCTGCTGGCGCTGGAGCCGGGCAAGCTGCCGCGCGCCGAGGGTGTGGGCGTGCAGCTTCCGGTGCTCGGCTTCGCCGCCGCGCTGGCGGTGGCCACCGCCGTGGCGCTGGGCCTGGTGGTGGCGCTGCGCGCCGCCGGGCGCGACGTGCAGGAAAGCTTGAAGGAAGGTGCGCGAACGCAGAGCGGAGGAGCGTCGAGCCACCGGATCCGGCTGGCGCTCATGGGCGCGCAGGTGGCGGTGACGCTGGTGTTGCTGGTGGGCGCGGGCTTGCTGGCGAGGAGCCTGCTGCGGCTGCTGGCGGTCGATCCCGGTTTCCTTACCCAGAATATCCTGACCATGGACTTGCTGGACGTATGGCCGGAAACCGACGCCGCCCGCGCGCGCCTGGTTCGGACGCTCGATCAATTGACCGGGCGGCTCGCTGCGGTCCCAGGCATCCGGCACGCGGGAGTCATCAGCGTGTTGCCGCTCACCGGTCTCGGCGGCGACGGCACTTACCTGGTGCTGAATGGGACCGAGAAGTTCGCCTCGTTGGACCAGCTTGCCCGGATGATGCCCACACTCTCGCAAGACCCCGCTCACAGCGGCCACGCCGAATACCGCGTGGCCGGCGAAGGCTATTTCCCGGCGCTCGGCATCCCTCTGCTCCGCGGGCGGCTGTTCAACGAGGGCGACGGCCCGGACACTCTCCAGGTGGCGGTGGTAAGCCAGTCGTTTGCGGCGCGGCAATGGCGAGGGGAGGATCCGCTGGGGAAAATCGTCGAATTCGGGAACATGGATGCAGACACACGGCCGTTCACTATCGTCGGCGTGGTGGGCGACGTGCATGACCAAAGCCTGGATTCGGCGGTCGATCCCATCCTCTACTCCGATTACCGCCAGCGCCGCGCCAACGACTTCAGCGTGGTGATGCAGACGACGAGGCCGGCGGCGGAGCTGGTGCCGCTGGCGCGGGCCATCGAGCGGGAAATCGAGCCGGACTTGCCGGTGCGGTTTGGCAGCGTAAGGCAACTGGTATCGGCGTCGATTGGCGACCGTCGGTTCAGCGCGCTGCTGCTAGGGATTTTCGCGGTGGCGGCACTGGTGGTGGCGCTGCTGGGGGTGTACGGCGTGGGGTCGTTCCTGGTGGCGCAGCGCACCAAGGAAATCGGCATCCGGCTGGCGATCGGGGCGGAAGCGGGCGACGTGGTGTGGATGGTTGCGACGCAGGGCTTGCGAGTGATTGCGGCGGGAGTGGCGGTGGGAGTTGCCGGAGCCTTTGCGCTGACGCGGCTGCTGGCCAACCTGCTCTACGGCGTCACCCCGGTGGACCCGCTCACGTTCCTCGCCGTCATCGCGGTGGTGGTTGCCGCGGGCCTGGCCGCTTGTTACATCCCCGCGCGCCGCGCCGCCCGCGTCGATCCCCTCACCGCCCTCCGCGAGCAGTAAGCCGCGGGCAGGGCCGGCCGGCCGCCGCGTTACCCGTCCTCCAGCGGCGGCCGGTCGAGCCGCCGTGGCTGGCGCGCTTTGAAGAAGCGGCGCAATTCCCCGAGGAGAGCATCCGCGTCGACTCCATCGGCGCGGGCAGCTTCGGCCAGGGTGAGCGAAAGCGGCACCTCGCGGGCGCGGGCGAGCGTTTTCAAGCCGGCGCGAACCAGCAGCGGGCGCGTTTTCGGAAAGCTGGTGACGTAGAAATAGAGCGGCAAATCGGCCCGCAGGCTGCTTTCGACGAACCAGGCGGGCATAGGCCCGGCGAGCGTGAGACCGAGATTGAGCGCGAACAGCAGCACCGCCGCCAATTCGATGAACGCGGAAACCGGCAGCCACGTCCACGCCGGCCCGGCCACCGACGCGTACGCCACCGATTCCGCCGATACCCGCAGCGCGCAACCCAGCGCGAGCAGCCACAAGCTGGCGGCCATGAGCCCCGGGCTGGCCAATTCCCGGCCATTCAGGAACGACGGCAAAATCCGCGGGCCGATGCAGAAGATGAGCGTGGCGATGAAACCCACCGTCATCGCGTGGCGCCCGGCGCCGCCCAGTCCCGGGAGCGAAGGAGCCAAGTCGGCGGCCAAGCCGAGGAGCGCGGCAACGACAAGCCAGACGTAAGCGAGGCGAACGAAAGCCGGGTAATGACGGTAGACGCCGGCGAGTTTCGCCGGACGAATGGGCGCCCGGAACACCCGCAGCGCCCAGATGGCGCCAACCGTCATCGCCAGGGCGACGAGATCGACGGCCACGAATCGCCGCGCAAATGCGCCAGAGACCACGGCAACAGCGCCGGCGCCCAGCCAGGGCGCTGCGCGGCGGACCGGCGGCTCGAGTCCAAGAAATATCGTGACGAAACGAGTGCTGTAACCCCAGGCCACCGGCGCAACGAAGGCCCACAGGCTCAGCAGCAGAAAAACGCGATCGGCGGCCGGCGGATACACCGGAGAGCCGACGGTGAGAGCGGCACGGAGAGAGAGCACCAAGTTCGTTACCAGCGCGACGCCCAACCCGAAAAAGCCGAAGATGCCGAGCCAGGAACCCAGGTCCTGCGGCAGCCCGCTTTCAGCGCTTCGCTCCGGCGGGCCCTGGCGGCCGGGAACGAACAGCACCCAGAGCGCGGCGGCGTAAGCCGCCAATTCGAGCAGCCCCGAGCCAACCAGGGCCGCTCGCCAGCCCGACCCGTACACCACGCCAATCCAGCGCCAACTGACCCCCGTGGTCCATAGCACCCAAACCGCCCAAGGCCTGCCGAAGCTTTTGAGCGAGCGGTTGCGGAACTTGGGCAACACGTAAAGCGAAATTCCCAGGATGAAAGTGCCGACCCACCCGAACAATTGCGCCTGGCCGTGGGCTTGAATCCAGGCGACGGCGGGAGCCGAAGGGCTGCGGCTGCGGGCGATATCGACCAGATTCCACACGCCGAGCAGCGTTCCCGGCAGCGCAAGAAACACCAGTCCGGTGGCGATGAAAGCAGCGAGCATGCGGCCGGCGCGGCGCTCGGGGCCGGGATCGGCGTGCCGCACCGGCTCGGTGCGGTCGCGGTCGAAAGCCCGGCGCCAGGCTTCGGGCAGCGGGTCCGGCGGCGGGGCGGATGAGCGCACGGCGGGATCATGTTAACGCGAGCGCAATGGCAGCGAAGGACCGAAGTCACTTTCAGTGGCTAGCAGTTAGCTGTGACCTAGGTCATCGGCCCCAGGCAGTCGAACCCGCACACTAGGTGGTCGACCGGGAGGCGGGGAATATGAAGCCACCGACAGCAACGTTGCGGCAGGAGCACGAGGCGATCGTTCGAATGCTGGACGCAGCCGAAGCCGTCGCCAGCCAACTCGAACGCAAACAGGCCGTACGTCCGGAACTGCTGGAAGGAATGGGGGAATTCTTCGGGTTGTTTCTGGACAAGTGCCATCACGGGAAGGAAGAAGAAATTCTATTTCCGGCACTCCGGCGGAAAGGGATGGCGGTCGAAGGCGGGCCAATCGGCGTGATGCTGCGGGAGCACGACCAAGGGCGGTCGCTGGCCGCGGCCATGCGGGCGCTGACCGAAGCGTACAAGCGGGGCGACCAGGCGGCGGGGGCTGCCTGGGCCGCGGCGCTCAGGGAGTATTCCAGTCTGCTGCGCGAACACATTCTGAAAGAAAACGGCGTGCTGTTCCCGATGGCGGAGGAAATGCTTTCCGCCGAGGAGGAAACGGCGCTGGCCGAGGAGTTCGACCGGGTGGAAGACGAGAAGATGGGCCGGGGGACGCACGAGCGGCTGCACGCCCGCATGGCCGAAATCATCCGCGAAGTCGCCGGTGAACCCCGGGGCCGCTGAGCCGCCATGCCGGCAGAACCGATCGACGCTTCCACGAATCTCGCCGACCTGCTGCGCCGCCATCCGCAGATTCGCCGGGTGCTGGCCAGGCACGGACTTGAAGGCTGCGGCGGCGGCCAGGGTCCATCGGAATCTCTGGCGTTTTTCGCCCGGATGCACGGCATCGAGCTGGGCGCGCTGATCGAGGACCTGCGAGCGGAGGCGGCCAAGCCGGCGGTCGAACAGGTCGTCTATCGCGAGACGCTGGCAGACTACATCTACCGGCGGTTCTTCAAAGCCGGCATCGCAATCCTGCTGACGGTGGGCGGGCTGTGGGGAGCGATCGCGCTGGCGGAACTAGCCACCGCGAGAACCCTGGGCGATATTCGCCTGCTCGCCACCATCCACTCCCACGCCCACGCGATGATTTTCGGCTGGGTAGGATTGTTCGTGATGGGATTCGCCTACCAGTCGTTTCCCCGGTTCCGGATGACCCGACTCTGGCGGCCGGAACTGGCGAACGCGTCCTTTTACCTGATGCTCGGCGGCATCGGCTTGCGGATTGGCGCCGAGCAGTTGGAGCGCGGCAGGGCGGCGCTGGTTCTGGGCGGCGTTTCCGCCGGGGCGGAGCTGGCGGCGATCGCGATCTTCCTTATCGTGCTCCGGAAGACCGTCGGCCAATCGATTGGCCCGCGCAGCCCCTACGAATGGTTCATCGCGGCGGGTCTGGGGTGGTTTCTCGCGCAGGCAGCGGCCAGCAGCTTCTTCTTTTTCGCCAAGGCGACGGCGGCGACGGCAACCGAGCTGCTGCGGCGAGTGGCGTTGTTCGATCCGCCGCTGCGCGACGTTCAATTGCTGGGTTTCGCGGCGCTGATGATCGCCGGGGTGAGCCAGCGGTTCGTTCCCGTGGTTTATGGCCTGCCCGCCCCGCGCCACGCGCGTCCCCGCGAGCTGTTCTGGCTGATGAACGGCAGCCTGGTTCTGGCGGTCGCGAGCTTTCCGCTGCTCGACCTGTACCATCGCGTCATCTTCGCTTCCACTCTGCAACTGGCTTACCTGGCCATGCTCGGGTGGGCGGTCTTGCTGATCGATCAGGTGGGCGTGTTCCGCCACGCGGCTGAAACCGATCGCAGCCTGAAATTCATCCGCGCCGCCTACGGCTGGCTGGCCCTGAGCATGCTGATGCTGGCGGCGCTGCCGATGTACGGCATTTCGAGAGGCGAACCGTTCTCCCACGCCTGGTGGGGAGCGCACCGGCACGCGTTTACCGTCGGCTTCGTCAGCATGATGATCATCGGCGTTTCCTCGCGGATCGTGCCCATCCTCTCGGGAGTGAAGGGGGAAGGTCTGACGCGGCTTTGGGGGCCGTTCCTGCTGCTGAATCTGGGTTGCGCCGGCAGAGTCGCGCTCGAAGTGCTCACCGACTTCGCTCCGCGGGCGGCCTACCGCTGGATCGGCGTTACGGGCTTCATCGAAGTGGCGGCGCTGGCGTGGTGGGGGGTGGGGATGTGGCGGGTGATGAACCTGGCGAAGACCCACCGCGCAAGCGTGCTCGGCTCACCGGCCAGGCGAGCGGCTTAGCAGGGCCCTCACCGCGCCGGCGGCAACTTCGAGCGGATGAGGGAATCCACCTGATGCCAAACGCTCGGGTCACATTCAATTTCGATGTGAGGTTTCTCGAACAGGCGGGCGTACCAGGGATACCCGGCGCAATGGATGGGTTTCGATCGGTAAGTGAACCGGAGATTTCCGAGGATCTGCGTGTGTGCGGGATCGGCGGCCCGAATCCCGGGATGACCGTGAACAACCCCGTCTAGCTGATAGAAATTGATCGCCTGAGCGACGTTGGCCGGGATCACCGTGTCGTTCTCCCACGGCTTCCTGATGCTGTCCACCTGGATCGTGAGGAGTACCGGGACGCCGTCTTTTTCCAGTTCTCGCGCGAGAGTGACGGCTTCCGAGCCGCCCCAGCTATGCCCGTAGACGATGATGCGGGCGTTTCGTTTTTCTTCGGGCGAGGGCGTTCGATCGTGCCTGGCGTCCAGAAGCCGCAGGACTTCCCGGTGAGCTTCCTGCCCGCGATGATTCTCGAAAACCTCCACGTACACACCGGAGGGATAATCCTCGCGGAGATGCGCGGCGAGCTGAACCACTCCATGGACCCGGTCGTCGCGCCTGACGAATCCCCCGACGAATCCAATGACGATAACCGGGGACGTCGTGGAAGCACCGGCCGGCATGCCAGCATCGGCGGCGCCCGGCTGGCCAGGAGCAAGGAGGATCAAAAGCAAAAAGAAAAGAGCCCGAGCCGAGGCATGCATCTGGCGCTCCCTCCGCCGGGAAAATCGTAGCACTTCAGACCATTTGCGCCGGGCCAGGCACGCGCGGGGAGGGTGAGTCGAGGCGGCACGCGAGCGCATGTCCGCGCCTGCGCTGCGCCCAACCGGCGTTGTCTTCTTGGGCCTGGTTTCATTTCGTAGCCGGGGATCTCAACTTGCGCGCTGCCCTTGCGGCCCGGACGCATTCGCCGCGCCCGTTCCCCCTGGGTCATGCAACGCCCGGTAGCGTCCGGGACCACCCGAAGCTCTCAATCCTGTCTGCTGGAGGCTGCGGCGGCGTTCCAGGCGTTCGCAGCCTGCAGCGATGGACTCGCGGCGGCAAACCCCCTCCTCGTGCGGGCGCGCTGCAAGAGCGCCCAATCCTTCTTGAATTCCAGCATCGTCTCGCGGCGGTGCGCGGGGCTTTTCAAGACATCGTCGATGCGCGCGAGAAGCAATTCGTATGCCGCCTGTGGATCGGAACCGGGTGCAAGAATGTTGCTCGCGCTCACGCCCACCTTGTAGGTCCTGCCCTCACTGGACACCAGCACCCACAAAGCCCCGTTGCGATCGACGAAGGGTTGCCCCGCCGAATCGAAGCGCTTGAAGAAACCGTTCAGGTCCCCGCGGCCGGGGATGACCTTTTCGCGGAGGGCCTGGTCGACGACGGACTTGAATTCCTCCCGGTACTGTTTCCACTCCTTCGGCGTGCCGAGAACCTGCGCACGCTCCGAGCTCTCTGCCGCCTCCAACTGGCGGACGCGTGCGGTGTCGTTCTCCGATTTCGCCATCTGAATTCGGCGCTCGATCTCGGCCGCTTCGGCCGTCGGATTCTCCTCGAACTCGCGTTCCGGGCTGAATCGCCCGGTGAGCATGTAGGTCGCTGCCACCGCGGGGAGTTCGTAGTCGGCGAAGATGACCATGGGGACGAGCAGTTTCTTGGAACGATAGAGCTGCTCGGTGCCGCTGCGCACTTCGCTGCTTCGTTTGATCGTGCCCGGCAATTGCGGGAAGTGAAGAACCCGGAAACGCGCTTCGGGATGAGCCAGCGCGTAGCGCGTAAAGGAACGCGCGACCGCTTTGGGGGTGGTCATTCCGAAATCATTGATGTAATCGCGGCTTGCGGAATGCGGGAAATAGGTATCGATGATATCCCTGGTGAAATCGGCGCAGTTGCGAATGGCGCCGTTGAAGTGATTGCGGTTGGGAAGCGCGTTGAATTTCGCGATCAGATCGAGGTCCTGCCGAACCGTAGTGCGGACAACGAAGACGTAGATGCTCCGCTCGAGCCCCGCTCCTACCATTTCTCTCCACTCCGCCTTGTTACTCGTCGCGCAAGGCGGCCCGGCGCAGTAGGCCGACAAGGCGCTCTCCCGGTATCTCTCCTCGAGAATGCGCTTGATCTTGGCGGAGCCAAAGACGGGCCGGCGCCGGGGGTCCTCGACCCCGTATAGGAAGACGCTGAGCGGAGCGATGTTCCATGCGAACGGGCGGTCCTCACCGAGGTTCGTGTAATTGCTGATCACGGAGCCCTGCTCGCCGGGATGGCAAAGGCGCAGCCTCACCGGGGATTCGGGGCAGATCCGCGAAAGATACACGGCGCTGTGTCCCGTGCCCGTGATTCTGTCGACGCTGGTATCCAGAGACTCGTTGAGAACAACTCCCACGTCGCCATAAGCAGGAGTACAAACCAAAGACGACAGGAGGATTGCGAAGGCGCATAGGAATGCGAGCGCGGGCAATGCCCGCTTGACCAGCGCTCTTGCGGATGAGAAGTCGTTCGGCGCGAAAATGAATGTAAGCACCGCATCCTCTCCTTTCCGCTCAGACAGCCGGAAGAGCAAGTTTGGCGCTCGAGGGCGATTCGGACGAATCAGATCAATGCGGGAGTTCTGTTTTTCCTAAACACATTTGCCCACGCGCCGGCGTTGCGCGAAGCGCGCGGCGGGGGCCGTGTTTCGATGCAAGCGCGGCGCTTGGCGAAAAATGGGAAGAAAGCCGCGTTGCATCAAGTTAGATTCATCCAAGTTTCGGCAGGGTTGTCCGAAGATATCCGCGGCGGGAGCCGGGCGTTTCAGCGTCCATCGCGAACGCAAACGCGGAAACTAGCCTCGAAACACAGACGGCTCCTGGAGACGATAAGCATAGTGAGCGGTTTCGAGTCCAGCGTAGTAGAAGGATATTTCACGCTAAGGTGTAAACCCTCACTCTCCGAGCGAGGGCGCCCGACCGTCGTCACCGGCAGATCGGGCAACACTCCGAACAGGCGAAACGATGCCGCGACGGCGAGCAGGTGTTGGGCTGCTTTCTGCTCGCCGCCCAACCGGCCCACCGCTGAGGTGCATTAGGGTCCGGTGACACCCCCAAATCCCGTTTTCAACAGAAATACTAGACAGTACCGGAACCGGAGCGCCGGTTGACATGGCCGCAGGTCCACGCGATACTCCGGCCCTTGTTAGCCCAACCTCCCCGCGAAACGCGGGGCTTGTCGACCAGGAGGAAGCAACATGATCCGACGAATAGGCTTGGTGGCAGCATTGCTGTTTCTCCTGGTGACGCTCTTCCCGGCGTCGCCGGAACACGCCCAATCTAACAACAGCAACTCTCAGATCATTCTGAGCGGAACCGCCCTTCCCGCCAGTCCCACTCATCCGTGCACGCCGTGGGGGATGTGGCTGTGGTCTCAGCCGCCCACCAATGACGCGTATGGCGGCAACAACGGCAATGGGGATGGCAGCATGTATTTCTACGCGATCCACAAGGCGGAGGCGCACGCTGACGTAAGCGACGTAGTTCTCTCTGGCGATTCGGTGTCTGAGTCCGCCTCCGGCACCTACCCTGACGGGACGAGCGTGAGCTGCACGCTTAAGGCGCATCAGACCAGCCCGGGAAAGGGCATCCTGGATAGCATGAGGTGCACGGTGACGCCGCCTGGCCAGGTTTGCACGGCGACCGACATCGGCATCACCGTCGACATAAGCAACGGAACGAAGTAGCGCTGAGCGGCATACCTTCATCTGCGGTGGCCAAATGCGCCGCGACCGCCACCTGACAGTTGCCCACTCTGCCCAGCGTCCCCAGGTATTGAGGGGCCACGCCCACCGACTCCCTTCCTTGCTTGGGGAATCCGGTGTCATCGACGATCCAGCCGGCCACCGGCAGCAGTTCCTCTTCCATCTGCTGCGCCAGCAGGCGGCGCACCGGCTCCCAAGCCCACGGGCTCTGCTCCACGAATTGCTGCAGGGCCTGGACGTTGCCTCCGGGGACGCGCTCGGCGAGCGGCCCAATGGACTTGCGTTCGCCGTCCAGCAACAGCCCCTGCACGTACAGCGAACCGTGCTGCCGGCGCTCCGCGCGTCCCACACCACCCAGGAGCTTCGACAAAAAAACCTCCGGTCGATTCGCACAAGCTTGCAGTTGTCGGGCATTCATGCCTCGGGAGGCCAAGCCGGCCCGCCTCGAAATTCAACATATACTTAACGTAGTAGTACTAGAACGCGGAAAGTTGCAGGGTGGGAAGCGTCCGCGCCGTTTCGGGAAAACGGGCACCCCTGCGTGCCTTCCTCTACCGAACAAGGTCAGGGGAGCCTTCAATGGCATTGACGATCTTGAGAATCTCGGCGGCCGGTTCTTCTGATCTGTGAGCGGGATTCCCAAAAACGGGATCGCGGATTGGCAATGGACGCCTTCGAAACTGTTCAACGTCACCGGTGTCAGGGCCCGCACCCCCCAGTTCCGGCACACATTCGCCGTCAGCCTTCTCCGATCCGGCGTGCCGCTCGGAACGGTGCCCATCCTGCCCACCCGTCCGAGCCCGAGGACCATCGAAGAGCGCCACGCGCCCGGGATGAAGTCGCGGCAAGTGGCTTTGGAAGCGGAATTGCGGAAGGCTTGGAAGCTGGTATAAACGTTGAGTGACCGTCGTCGGTTTGTGGAAGGGGTGCCGGAATTGGATAATAGAGCGCCAGAGGGGGGATCAGAGGTGCAGCGCCCATCGATTGGGAGCAGGGCCGGGCGGCGAAAGCGGAAATCGCCGGACGGGATTGCTACAAACGACCTCGTCTTTTCCGCCTGCGCGGGAAGCAGCGGTGATCTGTTCCCGAGGGTGATTTCGCTCTACGTCCCGCTCGGTAGCACAGTGGCGGATGTCACCTGCGGAATGGGCGTCTTCTGGAAGAAAATCCCGAAGAATGCCTATCGGCTGCTCGCAAGCGACCTAAAACGCGGGGTTGATTGCACTGCGCTCCCGTACGGGTCGGAAACCGTGGACTGCGTCGTGTTTGATCCCCCCTACATGCATACGCCGGGAGGATCGGCACACAAAAATCACCAAAATTACGAAGAGTATTACCGCAACAACGCAAGCAGCAGCGGCAAGAAGTATCACGAGGCGGTCCTTGATCTCTACTTTCGCGCGGCGGCTGAGGCGCATCGGGTTCTAAAGGAAGAGGGATTCTATATCGTGAAATGCGGCGATGAGGTGTGCGCGAATCAGCAGCGCCTCACACACGTAGAGATTATTAATGAGCTCGTGAAAAAGGGATTCGTGATCGAGGACCTCTTTGTTCTCCTGCGGAACAATCGTCCGGGTGTCAGCCGCATCCTCCGCCAAGCACATGCGAAGAAGAATCACTCATATTTTTTGGTCTTTCGGAAATCGGGCGGAAAAAAGCGGTGGAAGGGAATCGAGAACCGGGCGCGGATTAGGTCTGGGGATTATTCAGGACTGCCTCTATTTCACGGAAAGATTCAGTGAACTGCTTCAGGTCAATGTTGTCATTTGCCGCGGCCAAATCGGCGTATCTGCGAGGGGTATCGAAATAATAGATGCGCTCCATGTGCGCGAGGAGCATCTGATACGCAAGCCACTGGTCCGGTACGCAAATTTCAACAACCTCCCTCGTCTGCAAATCGAGTTTGGTTTCCGAAAAGACCACGAGAATACCCTTATACGTTCCCCTGCCGAATGCCGCGTCGAGCAATCTCTGATGCGCCCAGGCCTGGACGACGCGCTCCCGGGTCGAAGTTTTCACTGGAAGGTGGACCTTGGATCTCTGTTTGCCGAGATCGAAGAGAAAGTCCATCGTGAGCCTCACGCGGGTGCCCCCGGCGTTTAACGTGACCTTTTTGGTGGGATTGACGCCGAGCGCTTTCGCGAACAGGTGTCCGATGAGGCATTCGAAATAGGTGGCCGGCGCTTTCTTGTTGTTGCGGTCAAAGAACTCGACGGCGACGAAATACGCCATGGCCATCGTATATGTGAGGCGCCGCGTTTCCGCGTCGCTCAGCCTTCGCCCCTCGTTCCACGCCTGCCAGTTCCGCCTGACGACCCGCGAATCGCGCTCGAAGAATTCCCGGTTGATCGGTCGTGATAACAGGCTCCTGTCTTCCTTCCCGGTGTATGAGACATAGGTCTTGTCCGTAACCCGCGAGTTGAGCTTGACGATCGCGCAGCTCGCATTCAGGAATTCGAGACAGGCGGTTACAAGGTCACAGAGCGAGTCGGAGACCTCCCGGCCGCGGAGATCGTCCGTCGAAGCCCGTTTCAAGCTGCGGTAGAGGTCAAGGAGCGGACCTGCGAATCTGCCTGTTTGCGCCATTATGCGCTCGATGAGGTTTTTTACCGGCGCTATTGTGCCACACCCTAGCTGCGCGTATCCGCCCTGCTACGGGTTCCACATCTTTGCTTGTAAACGGCGCGGTTCGCGTTTTGCGCCCCTCGAGACCGCAAAGGAAATCACATTAGCTCCCCGCGCGCCCGCATCCGGGTCAGCTCAGCATGCCCGGCGAGCTTTCCTCCCGCTCTCCTACCCAATCTGCTCTTAGAATCAACAATCTAGCTCGCATCCCCTCCGTTTTACCGGCCCGGTTCGATTGCCGTCCCGCCGGCGCACAGGGTTAGACCCGACGCTGTCCTCCAGCGCCTGCCTTGGCAAGCGCCACCGCGCGCCGCCAATCCTTTCGAATGAATTCGGCCAGCCGCTCGATCCCCTTGGCGAAGCGGCTGCCGCTGGCCCCGTAGCCAATCCGGAAATGCGCCGGCATGCCAAAGCAGTCGCCCGGCGCCAGCAATACGCCGCGAGCGGCGGCAGCTTCGCAGAAGGGGCGGGTGTCGCCACCGACGGCGAGCGACGGGAACGCCACCATCCCTCCCCGCGGCCGCACCCAGGCGACGACATCGGGAAACTCGGCGAAGAACTTGTCACAGAGCGCCAGGTTCGCCGCCGTCACCTGCCGCGCATGGCCGAAAATCAATTCCCGGCGACGAAGAGCGGCGACGGCAAGCGCCTCGGCCACCGGCGTGTTGGAAACGGTGAAGTAGGAACGGGCGCGGCGATACCACTCGAGCCGGCGAGCGTCGCAATCGACGATCCAGCCGATCCGGAGCCCGGGCAGGCAAAGCGCTTTCGAGAAATCGCCCAACACCGTGGCCTGGGGCAGGCGGGCGGCGGTGGCGGTTTCCGGGCCGTGGTAGATGGGGTGGTAAACCTGGTCGACGAGGAACTGGACTTGGCGCTCGGCGGCGAATTCGGCGAGCGACGTCAATTCCTCATCGGCGAGAAGGGCGCCGGTGGGGTTGTGCGGCGTGTTCACGATCAGCAGCGCGGTGCGAGCATCGGTAGCTTTCCGGATTTCGTCGAGATCTACGCGGTACTCATCCTCGGGGCGCAGTTGGTAATACCGCACTTCCAATCCGAACCCGCGCGGTATTTCGGAAAACGAAGGGAACCCTGGGAACGGGACGACGACGTTCGCTCCGGGGCGGGCGGCGAGAGCGGAGAGCAAAAGCAACGCTTCCGCCCCTCCGGTAACCACCTGGACGTGAGCGGGGTCCGCGCCCTCCATTCCGGCAATCGCTTCGCGCAGGGAATCGGAGCCGGTGGCGGGGGCGTAAGCCAGCCGCAAATCGAAGAGCCGGCGCTGCTCCTCGGCGTCCATCAGGTCGAGAAGCTGGCGGAACGTCCACCCGGGGCCGGTGCTCGAGGCCAGGTCGAATTCGATCGGCGGCTGGCAAAACAAATGCTGGTCGAGCCAATCGTCGAGCATGAAAGGGGCAAAATCCATGGTTCGCCTCCGCGCGATGAATTGAAATCCAGCCCGCCCCGGTTGCAGGTCCGGCTGCGAAGCCCCTCCGAGCGGTGAACTTCGCGGACCTTGAGCACAGTCTCGCGGGGAAAAGGCGCGATGGCAACGGCCAAATTGGCAGAAGCAGGCCGCGCGAAGCTGCGTCACCCGGACGCGGAAGGCGTTTGGGCCTCGGCTTCGAGCGCCTGGACGTCGCACACCAAAATCTTCCTGCCTTCCACTTGAAGGATGCCGGCGGATTGCAGCCGGCCGAGATTCCGCGAAACCAATTCGCGCACGGTGCCGATGTGTGCGGCGAGCTCCTGATGGGTGCCCGGCAGCTCGAATTCGATGCCCGTGCCATTCGGTCGGCCTTGCGCTCGCGCCTGGCGCACCAGCAGAGCCGCCAGGCGCTGGCGCACGGTGGTGAAGGAAAGCTCTTCGATGATGTCCACCAGATGCCGCAGCCGCGTGCCCACTACCCGGAGCAGCTTCAAAGCGACTTCGGGATGATCGAGACAAAGCTGGTGCACGTCCTTTTTGCGCACCTCGAGCAGCGATCCGGCGGAAAGCACCGCCGCGGAGGCCGGATACGGCCCTCCGTCGAATACCGGCAATTCGGCCATCGAGCTGCCCGGGCCGCCGACATGCAACACCTGCTCGCGGCCATCGGCGGAAGTCTTGAAAATCTTCACCCGGGCCGATTCGATTACGAACAGCCCTTCGCAAGGCTCTCCCTCGGCGAAAACCATTTCTCCGGCGGAATAGTCCCGGCGCAAGGCACGGCGCACGAGGAAATCGAGCTCGGCGTCGGACAGGCCGGCAAACAGTGGCACCCGGCGGAGGGAGGCGAGCGCCGTTTCGGCTTGGCTCATGGACACTATTGTAGGCTCGGCGGGGGCGTCTTGGGGAGGAAGGGGAAAGGGACACGCGCCCGCCGCGTCGGGTGTCCCGACGGCTCCGCTCGCCTGACCAAGGGATTTGAATTGGGGCGCGAAGGGGAGACGTGCTAGGATTCTGGTCGCGTTTGCGACTCGGGTGGCCCCATCGCCCGGCGAATGGGGCGGCCGGCGCAAGCAGACGGCGGGCAAGGGTGGTGTCCACCGCCGGGAGCGCTCGGGGGGCGCAGTCAATCTCGATGGAGGAGTGAGAGTAGCGGTGAAAGAGCAAGGCGTAGTGAAGTGGTTTAACGCGACGAAGGGATATGGTTTCATTCGCCGCCAGACGGGCGAGGACGTTTTCGTGCACTTCTCCGCCATCCAAGCCGATGGCTACCGCACGCTGACCGAAGGCCAGTCGGTGGAATTCGAGGTGCGTACGGGCCCGAAGGGCCTGCAGGCCGAAAGCGTCGTCGTTTTGGCCTAAGATTGAGGGGCGAGGCCGGCACCTACGCCAAGGCTTCGGCGGGCAGGCCGGCGCGGGCGCCGGGTTCGCCAAACCCCGCGGACTTCCCTTCCCCATCCCGCTGTTCGATCGCGAACTTGAGGTGTGCCGGGCAAGTGCGGGTGAGCGTTCAGGCGGAGATACCGCCCTACTGCGCTGCACCATTGGCGGGATCTTTCGCTGCGCTTCGCTGGGCTCAAGATGACACGGGGGGGAATCACGGAAGGGGAAGGTTTGGGGTTGCGGCCGGCATCGGATCAGCGTGGCAGGCGGTACAACCGCACGGCGCCACCCGAGGCCAGCGCGACCGAAGACCCATCCGGCGAGAGGGCAAAAGCCCAAACGCCCTTGAACCCCGGGCGCCGGTTGTCCAGTTGGCAAAGCCAGCGGCGGCTGGACCAGTCGTAGACGACGATGCGCTCGAGCGCCAGTTGCGCGCCGGTGGCGTTGTACGCGGCAACCGGGAGAGCAAATCGGCGGCCATCGGCCGAGGATCGGGCGGCGCCGGCGGCGATAAATTCCCCCTCATCGAGCGGCTGCGCCAGCAGAATATCGGCGTCGCTGCGGACCACCGAAAGCGACCTCCCTTCGGATACAAGCAGCGCGTCGGCGGTAAGGAATCGCGCGGAGAGTTGGCCGGCGAAGCCCGGCCCGGCGCCGAATGCCAGCGTCCAGGGGCCGCCGATCTCGCGCACTTCGATGCCGGCGAGGCGAACGCGGGCCATCAGAGTGTCGGAGAAGCGCAGGCTGTCCCAATCGTCTTCGAATTTCTCGCTGGTGGAGCTCCAGGAGCGGCGCGGCGCCAGGCTCGCGGAATCGAGCCAGCGGATATCGGTTTTCTCGCGGGTGTAGTGCTGGACGACCACCAGGTTCCGATCGGGAGTGACGCCGATGGTCCATTGATCGAACGCCGGCGACGGAACCGGCGTGGCGAGCCTGGCCACCGCCTGGAAGCGGCCGGAATAGAGTGTCAACGCATTGTTGGTACGAACGGCGAATTTGCCTTCGCGCGTGGCCAGCAACCCTACCCGGCTCATCAGCACCGACCACTCGCGCTCGCCCAGCACGCGGCCGGTGCGAACGTCGAGCAGGATGCAGCGCACCCGGCGAGGCGAGTACGGAGCGGCGCTTTCGGGAACCAGGTAAGCGGCCACCAGCTCGCTCGAGCCGGCAAATCCCAGATTCTCGAACGAGGACCGTGCCTGGGCGGCGGTGGACCATGGCAGCGAGGGGAAGCCGCGCGCGGAAAGATCGATCGTCCAAAGCAAGTCCGCGGGACCGACGGCCGGGGCGCGCACCTGGGGCGGAGCGGCAGGGGCGCGGGAGAGGGGCCCGGCCGAAATCACCAGGAAACCGAGCAACAAACCAACACCCTGGAAAGCCGGCGATCGAATCGACACGTCCAGCCCTGTTCGGGTGCACATCGTTATTCCCGACGGGTCCGCGCCGGCCCCCGCTTCCGCATCCTGCCGGTTACGGCTCGACGATGATCTTGCCTTTCATGCCGCCGTGTCCGAAGCCGCAGCGGACGCAGCACTTGAACGTGTAAGTGCCGGGAGTCACTGCGGTGAATTCCACCGTCGTCGTTTGGCCTTTTTCCAGCCGGAAACATTTCTGCGGCGTTGCCAGCACGATTCCCGGCGCGCCCTTCTTGTCCGATCCCTCGGGATAGAGCGCCGGGCTGAACCCGTGGGTGTGGTCGGTGGCGGTGAATTTCAATTGCACTCGGGCGCCCTGCCTCACGTGAATCTCATCAGGGCTATACGAGTACTTCTTCGCCGTCACCTGGATGACTTGCGGATTCTGGGCCGCTTGGCGGCGCGGTCCGGCCGAGACGAACCCGCTCGCCGCGATCAGCAGGGCGAGCGCCGCTGGAAGAGCTACACGCATCGAGTATCGCAATTCGATTCCTCCCTCCGGCTCGCAGCCGAGCCTGAATATTTAGATTAGCCCAGCCGGGCAAGGGATTCCTGCCGGGTTCGCCTGCGGGTGCTGGCCGAAGTTACGTTGCCGGCCCTGCGACCTCGCTCCAGCCATTTCCCGGGGATTAGCACGGCAGCCCTGGGGACGGGATCCTTCCCGACAAAGTGCGTCGAGGCACTTCATCGGATGCAACTCAAATCAGAGGCCCACGGTCAGAAAGGCGTTGACCGTGGCTACCACATGGGCCGCAGGCCGAATTCCGGCAGGCAAGGTCACAGCAGGCTGGCCATGGCGGACTGGATGGCGTCGAGGATGGGGTGGGGATAGACGCCCAGCCAGATCAGGATGAGCGCCAGCGCGACGAGCGTGGCGCCGCCGGCGAAGCCCAGCGCAGGGTAAGGCTTCTGCGCAGCGGCGGGAACGGGTTCGGTGGCGAACAGGGCGACAACGATGCGCAAGTAGTAATACAAGCCGATGGCGCTCGAAACCACCAGCACGAAAATCAACAGCCAGAGCGACTGGGAAGCGCCGGCGGCAATCGTGTAGAACTTGCCGAGGAAACCGGCGGTGAGCGGAATGCCGGCGAGGGAAAACAGCATCGCGGTGAAGACGGCCGCCAGCGCCGGCCGGCGCCAGAACAGGCCGCGATAATCGGCGATCTCCTCGGCGTCGCGCTCGGAGGAGGAGAGCATCGTAACCACGCCGAAGGCGCCGAGAGTGGTGACCATATAGGCGGTGAGGTAAAACGTGCCGGCGGCGGCGCCCACCGGCCCGCCGGCCTCGAACGCCACCAGCAGGTAGCCGAGATGGGCGATTGACGAGTAGGCGAGGATGCGCTTGACGTTGTCCTGGAGCAGGGCGAGCAGGTTGCCGGCGAGCATCGAGCAGACAGCGATGATGGTGAAAACCAGTCCGGCCGAGTGCAAATCCCGGGACCCCGATTGATAGAAGAAACGCAGGAGGATAGCGAACATCGCGCCCTTCGATACGCTGGCGATGAAGGCGGTGACGGGAGCGGGCGCACCCTGATAGACGTCTGGAGTCCACAAATGGAACGGAACGACGGCGAGCTTGAAGCCGAAGCCGGTGATCATGAAGGCCACGCCCGCCAGCACCCACAGGTGGCCGGCGCCGCCCAGGGCCAGAGCGCGTGCGAGCGCGGGAAATTCCATCGTGCCCGTTTGCGCGTAAACCAGCGCCATGCCGAACAGCAGGAACGCCGCGGAGCCGGCCGCCAGCACCAGGTATTTCAAGCCCGCTTCCAAGGCCACTTCCCGGTCGGGGAGATAAGCGGAGAGGGCGTAGAGGGTGACGCTGAGGATTTCCAAGCCAAGGAAAAACGAGACGAAGTGGTTGGCAGCAACCAACACCGCGCAGCCCAGCGCGGCAACCAGCAGCAAAACGTAGAATTCCTCGCGAACCACGTGCTGCCGCTCGAAATACCCGTAGGCCATCAGGACGACGGCGGCGGTGGCGGCAACAATCAAACCCATATAGAAAATGGCGAAGCGGTCGATGACGAGTAGGGGAGTGACCTGCCGGGGAACGACGCCGACGGCCGGCCAGAGCGACCAGAAGGCGACCGCCAAACCGGCGAGGCTGACTCCGGCGGTGAGCGAGTGGCTGCGGCGGGCGGCGATGGCGAGCATTGCGGCAACCGAGGCGGCGCCGAGTACGATCAGCGGCAACAGGGCAACGAAATCGGCCGAGCTCAACGCTTGCCTCCGTACCGTTGCAGCGCGCCGGGTGAGGTTCCTAGCACGGCCGCCGAACCATTGGCGGGGTCCTTCGCTCCCGCACTGCGGGACGGGCTCAGGATGACCGGAATAGTTCGCGCGCCGGTTGACAACGCCGCCATGCTGGGCGGCCCCACCACCTGCTCGAGGTGCTGGACGGTGGGTTCGAAGCTGTTCAGCACCGGCTGCGGGTACAGGCCCAGCCAGAGCACCAGCACCACCATCGCCCCCACAATCGCCGCCTCGCGGCCGGAGAGATCGGCAAGCGACCAGCGATTGACGTTCGAGCCGTGGAACGCGCGCTGCACGAATTTCAATCCGTAAAAGGTGCTGCAGAGGACGCCGACGGTGGCCAGCGCCGCCAGCCACACGCTCGAGCGGTAGGAACCCAGCAACACCAGGAACTCGCCGACGAAATCGCCCAGGCCGGGCAAGCCGATCGAAGCGAGCACGAAAAACAGCCCGGCGCCGCTTAGACGGGGAATCGTCTGCCACAAGCCGTTCAGCCGGTCCATTTCCCGGGTGTGAGTGCGTTCCTGGAGCATGCCGACGAGCATGAACAGCATGCCGGTGCTCAAGCCGTGGGCGATCATGGTGAGGAAAGCGCCCTCGAGCGCCCAGCGGTTGCCGATGAAAATCCCGAGCAACACGAACCCCAGGTGGCTGACGCTGGTGTAGGCCACCAGGCGCTTCAAATCGGTTTGGCCGTAAGCCATGATCGCGCCGTAGAGGATGCCGACGATGGCCAGGGCGGCGGCCACCGGGGCGAACCGGTGCGCCGCCTCGGAAAACAGCGGCAGCACGAAACGCAGCATGCCGTACGCGCCGGTCTTCAGCAGCAAGCCGGCAAGCACGACGCTGCCGGCAGTGGGCGCCTCGGTGTGGGCGTCGGGCAGCCAGGTGTGGAAGGGAAACATCGGCAGCTTGACGGCGAAAGCAACGAAGAAGCCGAGCATGACCAGCAACCCGACGCGGGGAGAGAGCGGCGTGCCGATGAGCTCGGCGTAGTCGAAGGTGTAGACGCCGGTGGCGGCGTGGTGAGCGAAATAGAGCGTCAAAATGGCCACCAGCATCAGCAAGCCGCTCAACTGGGTGAAGAGGAAGAATTTCACCGCCGCGTACACCCGGTGCTCGTGGCCCCAGATGGCGATGAGGAAATACATCGGCACCAGCATCAATTCCCAGGCGAAGTAGAACAGGAACAGATCCACCGCCAGGAACACGCCGACGATCCCCGCCAGCACCCATAACAAATTGAAATGGAAGAAACCCACGCCGTCGTCGATTTCGCGCCAGGAGACGAGCACGCTGGCGATGCCCAGCAGGAAGGTGAGGACGATGAGCAGCAGGCTCATGCCGTCCATGGCGAGATGGAAGTGGATGCCGAAGCCGGCAATCCACGGGCGATCGAATTCCGCCAGCCAGTTCCGCTGCTGCCACAACGAAACGTGAGCGTAATTCCGCACCCAGAGCATCACCGACAGCAGGAAGCCCAGAATCGTGGCCGCAAGCGCCACCACCCGGCAGCTTGCCTGACTCCGGCCCGCTACCAGGCCGGCCACCAGCCCGCCCGCCAAAGGAATGACGATCAGCCAGACCAGGATCATGGCAGCGCCACAATCACGAGGATTGCGCGGGATACTTCGCCCGCCGCGGCGGGCTCAGCATGACAGAGTAAGAAGCTCATAGCAGGGCCAGAATCATCACGAAGATCACCGTCCCCACCAGCAACCCAGCGGCATACCAGCGAACGCGACCGGTCTCGGTGGTGCGGAGGGCGCGCCAGCCAAGCCGGGTGACGGCGGCGGCGCCGTCGTAAACCAAATCAACGGCGTCGCCCTTGTTCGCGCGAGCGAACCAGCCGACGGGGCGAACGAACAGCCGATCGTAGAGCCAGTCCATGCCCCAATCGTTGTACCACCAGCGATGAAGAAGGCGGCCCAAGCCGGTCGAAGCAAGCCACTCGGAAAGCTCACGCCGCTTGAGGAAGAAATACCAGGCGGCGACAAGACCGATCGCCAGAGCCAGGGAAACCAGCCCCTCCGAGGCCAGCTCGCCGAACGCCGGGTGTCCTTCGGCGGTGGCGGGAAGCGCCGCTCCGAGGAAATTCACGAACCAGGGATGGCCGCCGAGCCAGGCGGGCAGGTTCACGAAGCCGCCGACCAGCGACAGCACGCAGAGCACGATTACCGGCACGCCCATCGTCATCCCGGTTTTCTGCGAGGGCTTGTGATGGCAGGGGCCGTGGAACACGATGAAAATCAGCCGGAAGGTGTAGAGCGCAGTCAAGAAAACGCCGAATACGCCCAGGGCCCAGAGCGTCTCGCTGCCGCGAGGCGAGCTGAGCGCGCCCCAGAGGATCAAGCCCTTGCTGTAGAAGCCGGCGGTAACCAGCGGCACCCCGGCGAGCGAGCAGCCGCCAATCACGAACGCCCAATAAGCCAGGGGCAATTCCTTGCGCAGGCCGCCCATCTTGAAGATGTTCTGCTCGTGGTGCATCGAAGTGATCACCATGCCCGAAGCGAGGAAGAGCAAGGCCTTGAAGAAGGCATGAGTCATGAAATGGAAGATGGCGGCGGTCCACGCGCCGACGCCGAGCCCGAAAAACATGTAGCCGATCTGGCTGATGGTGGAGTAGGCGAGGATGCGCTTGATGTCGTCCTGGGTGAGTGCGGCGAAACCGGCAACGAGCAGGGTGGCCAGGCCGACGACGGTGACCGCGGTTTGCGCGACCGGCGAAAGCGAGTAGAGGACGTGGGTGCGGGCGATGAGGTAGACGCCGGCGGTGACCATGGTCGCCGCGTGGATGAGCGCGCTGGTGGGCGTGGGTCCGGCCATGGCGTCGGGCAGCCAGGTTTGCAGCGGCAACTGAGCCGACTTGCCGCAAGCGCCGCCCAGCAGGAGCAAGCCGGCGGCGGTGGCGTAAGGCGAGCCGCCGGCCCAGTGCTGCTGGGCCGCCTGCATCAGCGGCTGAATCGTGATGGTGCCGAGCTGGTGGAACAGCAGGAACAGGCCCAAGGCCATGGCGGTGTCGCCGACGCGGGTGACGATGAAGGCCTTTTGGGCCGCCAAGCCGTTCTTGGGATCGGTGTACCAGAAGCCGATCAGCAGGTAACTGCACAACCCGACGCCTTCCCAGCCGAGGTAGAGAAACAGCAGGTTGTCGCCCAGCACCAGGACGATCATCGAGGCGACGAACAGGTTCATGTAGGCAAAAAAGCGGCTGAACCCTTCGTCGTCGCCCATGTATTCCACCGAATACAGATGGATGAAGAAGCTGACGAAGGTGACCACCAGCATCATCACCAGCGACAGCGCGTCGAGATAAAAGGCGATGCCCGGCTGGAAGCCGGCGACGCTCATCCACGTCCACAGTTGCTGGGTGTAACTGCCGCCTGCGGGAGGCTGAGCGAGGAATCGCCAGGCGATGAGAATGGAAATGGCGGCGGAGACGCCAATCGATCCGCAGCCGATCCAAGCCGCGGGCCGGCGGGACATCCGCGGTCCGAACAGCATCAGGATGGCGGCGCCGGCAAAGGGCAGCGCCGGCACCAGCCAAAGCAGGTGGAACATCAGCCTCTCATCTCGTCTGCGGCATCGGCGTCGAGCGACTGGAACCGGTGGTAGAGGCGCAACAACAGCGCCAAACCCACCGCCACTTCCGCCGCCGCCACCGCCAGAATGAACAGGAACATCACCTGGCCATCGGCCTGGCCCCAGCGCGCGCCGGCGGCAACGAACGCCAGGCCGGCGGCGTTGAGCATCACTTCAATCGACATCAAGATGAACAGCAGGTTACGCCGGACGAGAAGGCCGATCAGCCCCAGCGCGAACAAGATCGCCGCCAGCAGTAACCCGTATTCGGTCGGAACCGCTCCCATCCATCCTCCCCGGGGCCCGTCGCGAGCCCACGTGATAGGCGCCCACCAGGGCGCCCAGGAGCAAAAACGAAGCCAACTCGACTCCCAGCAGGTAAGGCCCGTAGAGCGCCAGCGCCACCTGGCGGGGGCCAACCGGCGCGGCCGGTGCGGTGAACGAGCCGGTGCGCATCAGCAGGTAAGCCACCTCGAAGCCGAGAATCGCCGCCAGAATCACCGGACCGGTGAACATGCCGGGACGCACCCATGCGCGCTCGATTTCCACCGCGCGATTGCCCAGATTCAGCACCATCACCACGAAGACGAACAACACCATGATGGCGCCGGCGTAGACAACCACCTCGAGCACCGCCATGAAGATGGCCCCGAGGGTGTAGAACACCACCGCCACCGCCAGCAGCGATACCGTCAGATAGAGCAGCGCGTGGACGGAGTTGAGCCGGGTGAGCATCAGCACGGTGGAGAGAACCGCCACCAGCGCGGCGATGTAGAAGAGGACGGCCATCGTTTCCCTCAGGGCATCAGCGTCCGCAGATCGGCCGGCGGGGCTTCGTTTTCCGCCTGGCCCTTGTCCTTGTCCTTGATCTGGACGCCCGCAACGCGCCAGAAATTGTAGCCGGGATACTTGCCTGGCCCGTCGATCAGCAAGTGTTCCTTCTCGTACACGAGGTTTTGGCGGTTGTATTCTCCCATCTCGATATCCGGAGTGAGCTGGATGGCGTAGGTGGGGCAGGCTTCCTCGCACAAGCCGCAGAAGATGCAGCGGGAAAAATTGATGCGAAACCATTCGGGGTAGCGGCGGCCGTGGGGATCCTCGGTGGCCTGGAGCGAAATGCAATCCACCGGGCAGGCGACCGCGCAGAGGTAGCAGGCGACGCAGCGTTCCTCGCCGTCGGGATCGCGCGAAAGAATGATCCGGCCGCGGTAGCGCGGCGCCAGGTAGGGCTTCTGGTCGGGATACTGGACGGTAAACCGCGGCTGGAAAGTGTGCAGGAAAACCAGCCACAGCGTCCGCAATACGCTCCACATCGCTCGTCACCCGCGCCGGGCCAGCACCACCGCTCCGGTCACCGCCAGGTTCGCCAGGCTGAGCGGCAGCATCCACTTCCAGCCCCAGGTCATCAACTGGTCGAACCGCGGCCGCGGCAGCGCCGCCCGCAGAAGAATGAAGAAACAGATGAAAAACATGGTTTTCAGGACGATCCAGACGATTCCCGGCAGCACCGGACCCAGCCAGCCGCCGAAAAACAGCACCGCCATCAGCGCCGAAATCAGGATGACGCCCAGGTACTCGCCGACGAAGAACATCCCGAATTTCATCCCCGAATATTCGGAGTGGAACCCGGCCACCAGCTCGCTTTCCGATTCCGGCAAATCGAACGGCAAGCGGCGGGTTTCGGCGATGCCGGCGATGAAGAACAGGACGAAGCCCAGGAACTGGGGAACGACGAACCACAAGTGGCGCTGGGCGTAAACGATTTCGCGCAGGCTGAACGATCCGGCCACCAGCACCACGCCCATGAGCGACAGCCCCATGAACACTTCGTAGCTGAGCATCTGGGAAGCGGCGCGCATCGCGCCAAGCAGTGAATACTTGTTGTTCGATGCCCAGCCGGCCAGCACGACGCTGTAAACCCCCAGCGAGCTCATGCCCAAGAAGAACAGCAGGGCAACGTTCATCTCGCTGATCTGGACCACCGGAGTGAACGGAACGACGACGAAAGTGAGCAGCACCGCCACCACGATGATCGCCGGCGCCATCGTGAACACCCACTTGTCGGCAAACGGCGGAATCCAATCCTCCTTGAAGAAAATCTTGATCATGTCCGCCACCACCTGCAGCAGGCCAAACGGGCCGACGCGGTTCGGCCCGTAGCGGTCCTGCCAGAGCGCCAGCAGGCGGCGCTCGAGCCAGATGAGTCCCGAGGCGAGCGTCAGCACCACCAGCAGGATGCCCGCGAGCACGATCGCCTTGAGCAGGATGGGATTCATCGAGGCAGCTCGATCCTGGCCCAAACGGGCAGCGAAATGCCGCAGAGCGGGCCCAAGCCGGCGGGCAGGGCCGCCACACCGCGCGGGAGGCCGGGCTCGATGCGAACGGGCAGTCGCGCGGCGCCTGCTTCCGCCCTCACTTCCACCGCTGCGCCTTCGCCGGCGCCCAGGGCGGCGGCGTCCTCGGGGCCCAGCGCCACGTAGGGCTGAGGCGCGAGCTGGGCAATCGCCGGAGCGCGCGCGCTCAATTCTTCCGAGCCGAAGATATGATGGCGGGGCACGATCAGCCATTCGCCTGCCCGGGGCGCAAACGCCGCGGGCACGGCGTTCCGGTAGCCGGCGGCGGCGCCGGCCGGGGACTCGAACAGGCGCGCGCCGGCATCGCCGCCGCGCAGGGGCCCGGCGATTTCCTCCTGAAACTTGTTGACCGCCTGCATCGAATTCCACCCGGCGGTCCAGAAGAAGGGCAGCAACGGGGCCGGCGGCTGCGTCTCCGCGCCTTCCATCGTGAACGAGAGCGCCGAATCGGGATCTTCGGGCGGTTTCGGCTCGCTGACGCCGATATTGGCCAGCATCGACGTGCGGCCGCTGAAACGATGCGGCTCGCGGGGAATCTTCGCGCCGGCGATGCGGAAACCGGCGCCGGGCGCGGCGTCGCGGATGCCGGCCAGGGCAGCAATGCCGCGCGCGGCCCCCTCGACGATTTTGTCGAGGTTCGTCCAGGCCAGGCCCTCGGGCCGGGCCAGCAAGGCGAGAACGTCACGCAGCCAGCGCCAGCTTTCCTGAATGTCGTCGTGGGGGGCGAAAACGCGGAAGAAACGCTGGGCGCGGCCTTCGCTCGATACGAACGTACCATCGGCTTCGCCAAACGCAGCGGCGGGGAGAACCAGGTCGGCTTTGGCGCCGGTGGGGGTGTCGAGCGAATCGATCACAACCAGGCGCCCGGCGGCTTCGAGGAAAGCGTCCACCGCCGCTGCGGGAGCGCGGCGATAGAGATCGTTTTCGAGAACAACGACGGATTGTACGTCGCCGCGTCGCGCGGCTTCGAAGGCTTCGCCCAGCGGCCGTGGCTCCATCAACGCCAAACCCAGGCTGTTCGCCTCCTCCATCGTGAAAGCAAGCCCGGCGGACTTGCCCGCCTTCGCCAGGGCGCGAGCGACATTGGCGGCAGCGCGGACCACCGCTTCGTTTTCGGTGCTGGCGCCGCTCACGACCACCGGCTTCTCGGCGCCGCCAAGCGCCTTGGCGATGCGTCCGGCAAGCGCGAGGGCGTCGGCGGAGAGACCGGAAACCTCCGGCGAAGCGGGGTCGAGCTGATGGGCGACGGCGAACCCCAGCCGGGCGATATCGTCGGGCGCGGCGCGATGAGTTTCGGTGGCGGCGTCGTCCAGGCGAGTGGAGTAGGGGCTGGCTATATACAAAGGACCGTGGTCGTTCTGGGCCAGTTCGCGAACGGCATGGTCCTGCCAGCCGGGGATGCCGAGTTTTTCGGCGTTGCGGATCCCCTGCCGGCGAATGGTCTGGCGGAGGGTGAGCGCCATGCGGGGGGCGATGCCGGTAACGTCCTCGCCCAGAACCAGCGCGGCATCGGAATGCTCGATGTCGCGCAGCGAGGAGGGGGCCGGCCCTTCCCGCAGGAGAGAGACCATCAACGCCACCAGACGGTAGGCGGAATCCGCGACGCCGGCGTAAAAGTTCTGCGCGCCAACCAGGGTGCGGAGCGCGAAATTGGCTTCGATCGAGGCGCGGGGCGAGCCAATCCCGATGATTTTGCCGGCAGCGGCGAGATCCGAGAAACGATCGAGCGCCTCGGCTTTGGCTGTTGGCGCCAGCCGGCCATCGCTTCGCGCGAGCGGCGCGCGGATGCGGCGATCGCTGTTGGCGTGCTCGTAGCCAAACCGGCCGCGATCGCAGAGGAAATAACCGTTCACCTCGCCGTTGTAGCGGTTGAAAACGCGCCGCAGCGTGCCGTACCGCTCGCCGGGGCTGAGGTTGCAGCCGAGGGCGCAATGCGGGCAAATCGACGGAGCGAACGTCAGGTCCCACTTGCGAGTGTAGTGCTGCTTGGCGGTTTTGTCGGTGAACACGCCGGTGGGGCAAACCTCGTCCAGGTTGCCGGCAAATTCGCTTTCCAGCACGCCCTCCTGCGCGCGGCCGAAGTAAACCAGGTTGCGCAGCTTTAGAACCGCGAAATCGGTGCCGCCGGCGTACTCGTTGTAGAAGCGGGTGCAGCGGTAGCACTGGATGCAGCGGTTCATCTCGTGATTGAGGAACGGACCCAGGTTCTGATTGCGAAACGTGCGCTTGGGAAACTCGTAGCGGCGGTAATTGTGCCCGGTCATCACCGTCATGTCCTGCAAGTGGCACTGGCCGCCTTCGTCGCACACCGGACAATCGTGCGGATGGCTCATCATCAAGCCTTCGATGATGCCGGCGCGGAACTGTCGCGCTTCGGGGTCGGCGATCGATACCAGCATGTTGGGCGCGACGGCGGTCATGCAGGCCATAACGATCCGGCCGCGGGTGTCCTGCTCGTTGCGGTACACCTTGACGGCGCACTGGCGGCAGGCGCCCACCGAGCCGAGCGCGGGGTGCCAGCAGAAATAGGGCAAATCGAGGCCATGGCCCAGACACGCTTCCAGCAAATTCGCCCGGGCATCGACTTCGAAGGTTTTCTTGTCGACGATGATGGCGGTCATCGCCCGTCTCTCCACGGACAATGCTTGTAGCGCAGATGGCGCTCGAAGTCGTCGCGGAAAAACTTGAGCGCGCTTTGTATCGGCTCGGCAGCGCCGGGGGCGAGCGCGCAAAACGTGTTGCCCGGCGCCATCATGCCGCAGATGTAGCCGAGCCGGTCGAGGTCGCTGGCGCTGCCTCGCCCCTCCTCGATCGCCCACAGCATCTCCTCGGCCCAGCGCAGCCCGCTCCAGCAGGGTGTGCACCAGCCGCAGGATTCCTGGGAGAAGAAATGGGTGAGGTTGTGCACCATGCCCACCGGGCAGGTTTTGTCGTCGAGCACGATCATCGTGCCGGTGCCCAGGCGGCTGCCGGCCTTGGCCACCTGGGTGAAATCCATCGGCACGTCCAGATGGTCCACGGTGAGGAAATCGGTGGAGGCGCCGCCGGGCAGCACCCCGCGGAACTTCACTCCCTCCCGCATGCCGCCGGCGTAAACGTCCAGAAGCTCGCGCATCGGCGTGCCCATCGGCAGCTCCCAGCAACCGGGCTTCTTCACCTTGCCGCTGGCGCCGTAAAGCTTGGTGCCGGCGTCGGGAGTGAGCGCGAGGCCCTTGAACCACTCGGCGCCCTTGGCGATGATGTGCGGCACGTTCGAGAGGGTTTCGATGTTCTGAACGATGGTCGGCTTGCCGAACAGCCCGCTGACCTGGGGGAAGGGCGGCTTGGCGCGGGGATTCGCCCGCTTGCCTTCCAGGGCGTTGAGCAAGCCGGTTTCCTCGCCGCACATGTAGCGGCCTCCGCTCAGGTGCAGCCGCAAATCGAAATCGGACCCCGATCCGAAAATGTTCTTTCCCAGGTAGCCCTTGGCCCCGGCCTCCTGGAGCGCCCGCTCGAGCCGCTCGGCGGCGTCGGTGTACTCGCCGCGAAGAAAGATGTAGCCGCGATCGGCTTCGATCGCACGCGCGGCGACTATCATCCCCTCGAGCAGCCCGTGAGGGTCGCCCTCGAGCAGCACCCGGTCCTTGAAGGTGCCCGGCTCCATCTCGTCGCCGTTGGCCACAAGATACTTCGGCCGCGGCGCGTCGGGGCCCAGGGGAACGAAACTCCATTTCTGGCCGGTGGGAAACCCGGCGCCGCCGCGGCCGCGCAGATTGGATTTCTTGACTTCCTCGGTGATTTCCGCGGGCGACATCCGCATCGCCTTGCGGGCGGCCTCGTAGCCTCCGGCGCGCTCGTAGGCGGCCAGATCCACCATCGTCCCATCGGGCCTGATTTTCGCGGTGAGCGGCGTTTCCATCGCGCGGCTATTTGTACCTTTCCAGAACCTCGTCGATCTTTTGCGGACTCAGGCCGCCGTGGAGCTTGCCGTCGACGATCATCGTCGGCGCGCGGTCGCAGGCGCCCAGGCAGACCACCGGCAGCAGGGTGAACCGGCCATCGGCGGTGGTTTGCCCCATGCCTACTCCCAGCCGGGATTGCAGATGGTCGCGGGCGCGGTCGTACCCCATGATCCAGCAGCTCACGCTGTCGCACACCATGATGACGTGACGCCCCACCGGCTTGCGAAAGATGAGGTTGTAGAAGGTGGCGACGCTGTCGATGTCGTCGGGCGAGGTGCCCAGCAGCTCGGCGATGTCGCGAACCGCGTCGTCTGAAACCCAACCGCGGTGCTTCTGCACGATGCGCAGGGCGTCGATGCACGCGGCCCGCCGCACCGGGTAGTGCGCCAATTCCTCCTCGATTTCCCGCCGCTCCTCCGGACTCAGCATGCTCTCCCCGCTCACCGGTCGATATCGGCCAGCACGAAATCGATGCTGCCGAGGTTGGCCAGCAGATCGGGCACCATCAGGCCGCGGGTCAACACCGGCAGCATCTGCATGTGAGCGAACGAAGGCGCGCGGATGCGGGTGCGGTAGCTGACGGTGCTCCCGTCGGAAACCAGGAAATAACCGTTGTTGCCCTTGGTGGCCTCGATCGCCCCCAGTGCCTCTCCCGGCGGAATCACCGGCCCCCACGACACGCCGAGAAAGTGATGGATGAGCGTCTCGATGTCGTGCATGGTGTGGTCCTTCACCGGCGGGGCGGCCAGCGGGTGATCGCTCTTGTAGGGGCCCTCGGGCATGTTCTTGACGCACTGGTCGATGATCCGCAGGCTCTGCCGGATTTCCTCGACGTGGACGACGGCGCGGCTGTAGCAATCGCCGTGCGGGTCGGTGGGGATATCGAACTGAAAATTCTCGTAGCCGGAATACGGCTGCTTCTTGCGGAAATCCCATTCGAAGCCGCAGCCGCGGAGGACGGGACCGGTGGCGCCCCAGTCGATGGCCTGCTCGAGCGTGATGGCGCCGACGCCCTGGGTGCGGGCCTTGAAGATGCTGTTGGCCATCACTTCCTTGTCGTACTCGCGCATCCGCTTGGGCATCCAGGCGAGGAAATCGCGAAACATCTTGTCCCAGCCCCGGGGCAGGTCGTGCGCCACCCCGCCGATCCGGAACCAGCTGGGGTGCATCCGGGCGCCGGTGATGGCCTGAACGATTTCGAAGGCGCGCTCGCGGTCGTTGAAGGTGAAGAAGACCGGCGACATCTGGCCGACGTCCTGGGCGAAGGTGCCGTACCAGACCAGATGGCTGATGACGCGGAACAGTTCGCAGGTCATCACCCGGATCACCTGGGCTCGCGGAGGTACGGTGATGCCCGCCAGGGTCTCGACGGCCACCAGGTAAGGGAGATTGTTCATCACCCCGCCCAGGTAATCGATGCGGTCGGTGTAGGGGATGTAGGTGTGCCAGCTCTGCCGCTCGCCCATTTTCTCCGCGCCGCGATGGTGGAACCCGATTTCCGGCACGCAATCGAGGATTACCTCGCCGTCCAGTTGCAGCACCACACGGAGCACGCCGTGAGTGCCGGGATGCTGCGGGCCGATGTTCAGGAAGATGAAATCGTTGTCTTCCCCGGACCGCGACATGCCCCATTCCTCGGGACGGAACCGCAGCCGCTGCTCTTCCTGCTCGACGGTCTCCTCCGGCTGGTGGAACGGGCCGATATCGGTGGCGCGGGCGGGATGGTCCTTGCGCAGCGGATGTCCCTGCCAGCTGCGGGGCATGATGAGGCGCTCGAGAAAGGGATGGTTCTCGAAGCGAATCCCGAACAGGTCCCACGCCTCGCGCTCGTACCAGTTGGCATTCGGCCAGATGTCGGTCACCGAATCCACCGAGGCCTTGTCTTCGGCCAGCGGCACCTTCACTCGCAGGTACCGGTTCCGATCGAACGAGAACAGGTGGTAAACGACGGTGAAATCGGCCGGGGGCTGGCCTTCGCGGTGCGCCCGCACCCGCTCGTCGATGGCGGTGAGGTCGTAAAGCATCCGGTAGGGCCGGTCCACCTCGCCGCGCAAGTGCTTCATCACCTGATGCACGCGGTCGCGGCCCACCCAGAACGCGTCGATCCCGTCGCGGGAAGGCTGGGCAACGATGGTTTCGGCCCCGAATTTCTGCTGGAGCTGATCGAGAATCGTGACTGTGGTCGCGGCGGAAGCGGCCATCCTCAAACCTCGTCCATCGGCCGCAGGTCCTTCACCATCACGCGGTCGGCTTGCTTCAGGTCGCGCATCGAGGGACGATAACCCCGATCGATTCCTTCCGGGCCCACCACCCAGCTCAGCGGGCGGTTTTCGTTGCCCACCGCCTCCCGCAGCAGCATCAGGCCTTCCATGAAGGCCACCGGACTGGGAGGGCAGCCGGGAACGTAGACGTCAACCGGAAGAATTTTGTCCACGCCCTGAACCACGCTGTAAATGTCGTACATGCCGCCGGAATTGGCGCAGGAGCCCATCGAAATCACCCAGCGCGGCGCCATCATCTGCTCGTACAGCCAGCGAATCGTCGGCGCCATCTTGATGAACGGGGTGCCGGCGATCACCATCAGGTCGGCCTCGCGCGGGGTGCCCCGGAGCACTTCGGCACCGAACCGGGAAATGTCGTATTTGCTGGTGATGCTGGTGGCCATCTCGACGAAACAGCAGGACAAACCGAACATGAACGGCCACATGGAATTCTTCCGGCCCCAGGCGATCAAATCCTCCAGCCGGGCGAACAGCAGGCTACGCCGCAGCTCGTCGTACTGGGTGGCCTGCTTTTGCACCACCGGCAATTCCTTCGCCCCTTCGCTCGTCCACCAACGCATCGCCCGACTCCGCTTTACTCCTACCGCTTCCTGCGCCGAGTGTTGGGCGCCCAATCGAGCGCGCCCAGGCGCCACAGATAGACCAGCGCGGCGGCCAGGATCAGAATGAAAATCAGCGCTTCCCAGTAGCCCCGCCAACCCAGCTCCCGCGCTCCCACCGCGTAACTGTACAGAAAAACCGATTCCAGATCGAACACCACGAAAAACATGGCCATCAAATAGAATTTGATCGAGAACCGCGCGCGACCCGACCCCTCGGAAAGGATCCCGCCCTCGTAGGGAATGTCGGTGAAGCGTTCGTGGTGCCGCTCGCCGAGCAGCGCCGAGAGGCCGACCATCGATCCCGCGATGATCAGCACCAGCACGCCATAAACGATGAAGAACCACAAGTTCATGGTCGTCCCTGCTGCGCGCTACTCCTGCTGGGATACGCCACGGAAACCGGGCTCGATCGCCACCCGTCCGCACTTCCCGGCCCCGCCGCAAACCCGCGGAGCCGCCAAACACGCTGAACCACCTGGCGCTCGCTCTCCCGCTTGCGGAGCGAGTGCAGCCCGATTGAGCGGGCCATTATACATCGATTCGCATTACGACAAATTCTTCCGCCGAGATTTTCCCCGGCCTGAAAGCGATTCCAAGGCTCATCGGCGCCCAGGACCGCCGGGCTGGGTAGCGAGCAGGCTCAGCGGGATACGTAGGGCGGGCAATTCGTGTATCCCAGCCCGTGCTTCGACTTGTCGATGCAGCAGTAGGTGGGCGGCTCGGTGTTGTCCACGTGGTGCCGGACCGGCTTCAGCGTTCTCAAATAGGCGAAAATGGCTTTCAAGTCGCCGTCCGTCTGGTTTCGAAAATAGCTCCACGGCATGAACTGATTCAGCTTGCGCCCGGTGCCCGCTTCGCGCCCGGTCCGGATCGTCTTGAGGAAAAGATCCTCCGTGTACCACGATATGCCAGAGGGATCCGGGGTGATATTCGCGCTGGCAAAAGTTCCCCAGGGCGCGGCGTAGTCCTGCCCGCCTGCCAGAAACATCCCCGGGAACCACCGCCCGTCGGCATCGGTCGTCGTATGGCACGCGGAACAGTTGCCCAGGCGCACCAGGTAGGCCCCGTGCCGCACCTCGGACGACGCGTTTACCGGCACCGGCGGCAGCGGCGGTTCGAGCGACGCGTACGCGCTCACCGGAAACTCGGGCGGTATTCTCGATTTCGGCAGCGCCCGGCGCACCGGCGGCAGCGACCGGATGTAAACGACGATCGAAGCCAAGTCTTCGTCGCTCAGCCCGCGAAAATTCGCGTACGGCATCGCCGGAAACAGCCGCCGCCCGTCGTGCCCGATGCCCTCGCGCAACGCCCTGACAAACTGCTCGTCCGTCCACGCACCTGCGCCGGTCTTCCGGTCGGGAGTGATGTTGGGCTCGACGAGCTGGTAGGGCGCCGGGAAGCCGCTCTCCCACGCAGGGAGCACCTGTCCGCTGCCTTGCGTCCCTGGCACGGGCTGGCAGTTATTGTGGAGGCAATCGATGTCGGCATGGCACATGAAGCAGTGCGCCACGTTGTTCACCAGATAACGTCCTCGCGCGAGCCGTGCGGGCATGACTTGAAATTTGACGAGGGGGGTCTGTCGCCGCGCGCGTGCGCCCCCCGTGTCGCGCATCGGGCCCACCGACAAGGTCGCAAACGCCAGCGCGAATACCGCTGAAACCAGCCGCAGCGACCGGCGGCGCATCACCGCAGGGCAGACGCGGCTCAATGAACCGGCATTTCCTGTTTGGATTCCCAAGCAGGCGGCATTGTATACCCCGTGCGGTCCGCCGGCGTCAATCTGGCGTGCTCGAACCGCAAGCGCGAGCCGGGGCTCGATGCCACGTCGCGCAGCCGGCCGGCCACCGGGGCCTCCGGCCACCCGCGCTCAGCGGGCGGGAGCGGCGACGGCGTGGTGAGATTGCCGGTAGCTTTCGGGTACGGCGCGCAAGGCTACCGCCAGGCGGTTCCAGCCGTTGATCGGTACCACCACCCATCGTCAGTTTGACCAGTTCTCTTTCGTCGAATTGCGTGCGAGCGAGATTGTAGGCCTGGTCGGGACGTGGTCCTCGCCGAGCAGGGTAACCGACTCGGTCCAGGCCAGCGCCGCGCCGCCGCGGCTCAGCGTCCAGCCGATGGGCTTTCCGCCCATTTCTTGGCGTCCGCGGACTTCGCCCATTCACCCGCCACTTGCCGGGTGGAGACGTTGATCCGGTTCCAGACGTTCGTCGTGGCAATCCAGAGGACGAGGGACGCAAGCCCGCGCTCGTCGTAGTGCTGCTTCGCCTCATTCCAGATGTGGTCGGGCACGGGATCCGTCTGGTCGCTCAGCCGCGTGACCGCCTCGGCCAGCGCCAGCGCGGCGCGCTCGGCGTCGGTGAAGTACGGCGCATCTCGCCACGCTGCCACGGCGGCGAGGCGCTCCTCGGTTTCGCCGGGCTTCTTGAAGCGGTAGCTCAAATCAACGCAAACGCTGCAGCCATTGACCTGGCTCGCGCGCAAGTGCACAAGACCGAGGGTCTTGGCAGGCACCCCGGACTCCTCCGCGGATTTCGCCAGTGCCTGGATGGCGTGCAGCGCCTCGGGAAAGTACGCTACTGGATTCTTCATTCTTGCTTGCATCTTTTTCAATCTCCTTGTCACATGGAGTGGTTTTGTTCCGTCACTACGATGACGAACCAGAAGGCAAGAATGTGACAATGCCTGAGCAAGCCTGGCTGGCCGAACGATTCGAGGAGAACCGAAGTCGTCTCCGCGGCGTCGCTTACCGGATGCTCGGCTCGCTCAGCGAAGCTGACGACGCAGTGCAGGAGGCCTGGCTGCGCCTCAGCAGCATGGACCGGAGCGCCATCGAAAATCTGGGAGGCTGGCTCACCACCGTCGTCGCGCGTGTTTGCCTCGACATGCTTCGCTCTCGCTCGTCTCGTCGCGAAGAGCCTCTCGAGCCTAACTCCCCCGAACCCGCCGCAGACCGAATGAAACCAACTGATCCAGAGCAGGAAGCGCAGCTCGCGGAGTCCGTCGGTATCGCTCTCCTCGTCGTCCTTGAGAAACTGGAGCCAGCCGAACGCCTGGCGTTTGTCCTGCACGATATGTTTGCAGTGCCCTTCGACGAGATCGCTTCCATCGTCGGACGCTCCGAAGCTGCGGCCCGGCAACTCGCCAGCCGCGCGCGGCGTCGCGTACACGGCCCCGCCATCTCCACGTCCGAGCTGACCAGCCAGCGAAGGGTTGTGGATGCATTTCTCGCTGCATTGCGCGGGGGTGATTTCGAAGGGCTTCTTGCCGTGCTCGACCCGGATGTTGTGGTCCGAGCCGAGAGCGCTGAGGGCGTGAGAGAGGTTCGCGGCGCGCGGGCCTGGGCCCGGGGAGCGATTGCCTTCTCGCGACATGTTCGATTTGCGCAGCCAGCCTTGGTGGATGGAGCGGTGGGAGTCGTTCTGGCTCCTCGTGGACGGCTACTCCGGGCGCTGCGTTTTAGGATTGCGGGCGAGAAGATTGTGGAAGCTGAAGTAGTCGTCAATCCAGAACGTCTTCGTCAGCTTGACCTGGCGGTCCTCAACGACTGAAGTCGTCGCCCTCCCGATCAGCATTCGCACGCAGGTCGCAGGGCGCCAATTCCACAGGTAGCTTCTGTTGCGGCGCTCAGCGCTTCCTGCTAGCGGCTCACCCCGGGGTCAGCGGGCGGGAGCGGCGCCGGCGGCCTGGTGAGATTGCCGGTAGCTTTCGGGTACGGCGCGGAAGGCTACCGCCAGGCGGTTCCAGCTGTTGATCGCCACCACCACCATGGTCAGATCGACCAGTTCTTTTTCGTCGAATTGGTTGCGAGCCAGATTGTAAGCGTCATCGGGGACGTGGTCCTCGCTGAGCAGGGTCACCGACTCGGTCCAGACCAGCGCGGCGCGCTCGCGTTCGTTGAAGAACGGGCCTTCACTCCAGGCGGCGACGGCGTCGATGCGCTCGTTCGGCTCGCCCAATTCGCGCAGCCGCCGGGCGTGCATGTCCACGCAATAGGCGCAGCGGTTCAACTGAGAGGCGCGCAGTTTCATCAGCTCGATCAGGCGCGGGTCGATTCCCGTCGAATGAATGTATTTTTCGAGCGCGAGCATCGGTTCGTACGACTTCGGCGCCACTTGTTTGACGTCGATTCTCGGCCCCGTCATTTCTCCTCCTCCCTCCCGGAAAGCGACACTACAAGGCAAATCCATTCTTATCGATGCCGCAGCCTCGTTGTAGGACGCACGCCATCTCCCCGGTCGCACGTGCCGGCCGTAAGCCCGCCTCCCGCCGGGAAAACGGGCCAACTCGAACGAACGCGCAAACGGCGCCGCGGGTCGCCGCAGCGACCGGCCGGCAGGGAAATGCGCGAAAGGAAAACGCCCCCAAACGGCTCGGCGCGCCGGGAAAGGCTGCGGGCGCCGGCCCTCCGAATCTGGAGGCCAGACCTGAGGTTTGGGGGGTGGGGCCTGGCCTGTTCGAGTTCGGTCGGAAACCCACCGGCGCCCGCAAGGAGCACCACGATCGTTCAGGGTAGCAACGTTACTGCCAGGAGTATTGACACTCTCGTTCCTGCTGTCAAGACTTCTTCGCTGCCGCTCGATTGATTTTCGCCCGACGCCGGAGTTACGATGCCGCCGCCCTGTGACCGGGAAACGCCATCGGAAACCCCCGGCGCGAACCCGGCTGCGGCGGCCGGCCCGCGCCACCAGCCGCGAACGGATGCTCGAGGCAGCGCAAGCGTTGTTTGCCCGGGACGGCTACGAAGCCACCAGCACCGCGGCCATTTGCCGGTTGGCGGGAACCAGCCAGTCGCAACTCATGAAACATTTCTGTGGAAAACAGGGGCTGCTGGCGGCGATTTTCGAGCACGCCTGGCGGCAGGTGAATCCGGCCATCCGGCTGGCTATCGAAAAGCTCTCCGCCCCCGCGGAAAAGGCGCGGACAGTGATGAATATGATGCTGGCGTTCCTCGAGCGCGAGCCGGCCGTGCGCAAGCTGCTCCTGCTCGAAGGGCGACGAATTCGCGGGCGGCGGCGCCTGGTGACGGTGGTGCCCGGCTACGTGGAATTCGTCGCCACGCTCGACGGCATCCTTCGGGAAACCGCCGCCCATCGGCAACTGCGGCGGGGGATTTCGCCACTGGCATTGCGTTCGGCGCTGATCGGCGCGGTGGAGGGGATGCTTCGCGACAAGCTGATCGCGCAGGCGGCGGGCAGCAAGGCGGAGTTCGACGAAGCCGAAGTGCGCGCGGTGTTCCAAGCGCTGCTGGCCTGCAGTTTTTCCAGCGAGCGGCGGTAGCGGGGCGCCCAACTCGCCGCGCGAGCGGCACGACTCCAAAGCGTACCTTTCGGCCGAACCTGTCCTCCCCTTGAGTTGCCGCATCCGCCGCGCCTCATTCGTTTCCAGCCCGCCGTAGTCGGCCTTCGAGCCGCAGAACGTCCCGCCGCCCGTGCCTTCGCGGCGGCGGAGCCTCGTTGCTGGCGCTCCAGCGACGGCCTGTTCAACACCGCCTGACCCGCTCTCCGCCAACCCGGCTTTTCCTCGCCGCTCCTCTCGATGCCAGTCACTGTCTGGCCGTATTGCCCTGGAAGAGCTACACTTCGGCTGGACTATTTTTCGGGGCGCGTGTCAGAATGAGCGCAGGGTCAAGGGGATCGGTCCGAGGCGAGATGGCAACCGCCCGACTACAGACTGGCATAGACGGCCGCTTTCCCTCGCGGATGTCAATTCCGAAGCTCTTTGTGCCGCTATGTAACAGGTAAATGTTGCAGACCAAGCCCAGTTCACCTGTCTCCCGGGAACCACTGAAAAAAGATGCGTTTGTTGGCGATGGTTGCTCCGCAAACCAGTCGGCAGGGATGATCCCGATCGCTCGACCAAGGAACTGTTTCGAGCGGAGAATCCTCAGGCGCGATCATCGCCATGAGCATTCCATGCGTTGTTTACTTTTGAAGCCGCAAGCGTCATAACGAGAACGCAACCGGAGGGAGCCGCTCACTTTCATGGAATGTCCTGTTTGCGCGGCGCAAAACCCCGATGATGTTTCGCAGTGTGGAAGTTGCCGCACGCCGCTCCCGGCACCCCTTTCCCGGGAGGCCCTGAACGAAGCAGCCACTCTGAAAGACTGGACCGTGGGAGACAGCCCGAAGGCGCCGGCTACCGCCATTGCCTCCGGCGAGTTGCCTGCGGGTACCCTCTTAGCCGGGCGGTACGAAATCCTGCGGCTCCTGGGGCGGGGCGGCATGGGGTCAGTGTACAAGGCGCGAGACACGGAGCTCGATCGGGTGGTTGCGCTCAAGCTCATCCGGCCGGAGTTCGCCAGCAACCCGGAAATGCTTAAACGCTTCAAGCAGGAACTGATTCTCGCCCGCCAGGTGACGCACAAGAATGTCATACGAATTCACGATCTGGGCCAATTCGACGGCATCAAGTTCATCACCATGGATTTCGTGGAAGGGCAGGACCTGCGGTCCCTGCTGCTCGAGCGCGGCAAGATCCCGCCCGAGCAAGCCGCCCGCATCATGCTGCAGATTTGCCGCGCGCTGGAAGCGGCTCACTCCGAAGGAGTCATCCACCGGGATCTGAAACCACAGAACATCATGCTCGATGCCGGCGGGCGCGCGTACGTGATGGATTTCGGAATTGCGCGTTCCGCTTATCTGCCGGGCATGACCCAGACGGGAGCGCTGATCGGCACGCCGGATTACATGTCTCCGGAGCAGGCGCGCGGCGATAAAATCACCCAGCGCTCCGATCTTTTCTCCCTGGGAGTAATTTTCTACGAGCTGCTGACGGGCAAGTCGCCGTACCCATCGCACGTTCCTCTTGGAACGTTGTGGAAGCGCATGCAAGAGAAGCCGACGCCTCCGGTGGCCGTGGATGCCACCCTGCCGAAGGCCTTGAGCGACATTGTGATGAAGGCTCTCGAGATCGAGCCGGAGGATCGGTTTGCCAGCGGCCAGGAAATAGCGCAACAATTGGAACTTTGGCTGGGCCCTTCCGCCGGAAGTCCGACGATGGCCCTGCCTCCCCCGCGCACCGCGGCCTACTGGAAGTGGGCATCGGCGGCCCTCGCGATACTGTTGGTATCGGCGGTGATTGCCTTCCGGTTGAAGGGCCCGCCCAAGCCGAAAGCAGCTCACGCCCCGGTTAGCGTTCTCGTCGCAGACTTCACGAACTACACCGGCGACCCCATCTTCGACGGCACACTGGAACCGATGTTCAACGTCGCCCTGGAAGGAGCCAGCTTCATCAATGCCTACAATCGCGGCAACGCGCGGCGGCTGGCGGAAAAACTTGTCAACCCGACCAGCAAGCTCGATGAACAGGCGGCCAGGCTGGTAGCGGTCAGCCAGGGTGTCAACGCGATCGTAGTCGGATCGTTAAGCAGCCGCGGCGACGGTTACCGGTTATCGGTGGAGGCGATCGACGCCGGCACCGGCAAGAGCCTTGCCAGCGCCGACGTCACCGCCGCCAACAAAGACGAAGTTCTGCTCGATGTCCCCAAGCTGGCCGCCCCGATCCGCAAGGCGCTCGGTGACACCACGCCGGAATCCGTCCAATTGGCCGCGACGCAGGGAAGTTTCGCCACCAGCAATCTCGAGGCGGTGCACCAATACAGCATAGCCATGGAACAGCAATTCGCGGGAAATATGCAGGGCGCTTTGCAGTCCTTCTCCAAGGCGGTGGAGCTGGACCCGAACTTCGCCCGCGCCTATTCCGGCATGGCCGCCGTATCTCGAAACGTGGGTAAGGCGCAGGATGCCGAGAGGTACGCCAAGCTGGCGATGGAGCATGTCGATCGCATGACCGAGCGGGAACGGTATCGTATCCGCGGCGTTTACTACATGACTGCCGGCGACTTTCCGAAATGCATTGAGGAATACACTACGTTGGTCAAGCTCTATCCGTCCGACAATCTCGCCCACGGCAATATCGCCTGGTGCTACTCCGAATTGGGCGATTACCCCAACGCGATCAAGGAGCTTCAGCGAGCTTTGAAACTCGATCCTAGCGCGGCCATGTACCGGATGGACCTGTCCGTTTACAACACCTACATCGGAAACTTCCAGACGGCGGAGCAACAGGCCCGGGCGGTGCTTCAATCTCGTCCGTCCTATGAAAAACCCTATATCGCTCTGGCGTACGCGCAAATGGGCCAGGGGCAGTTTGCTCAAGCCGTTCAAAGCTACCAGACCGTTGGGAGGCTCAGCCCCTTGGGCGCGTCCATCAGCGCTTCGGGCCTCGCCGATATAGCTCTGTACGAGGGTCGCCTCTCCGAGGCCGTCCGAATGCTGGAAAGAGGAGCGGCAGCCGATCTGGCCGCCAAGAATTCGCTTGCCGCCGAGAAATTTGCGATGCTCGCCTACGCACAGCTCTGGCGGGGACAGAAAGGCCCGGCTCTCGAGGCCGCCAACCGCGCCCTGCTCAACACCCGGAAGGTAAACGTTCGCTTCCTTGTGGCGCGGGTGTTTGTCGAGGCCGGAGAAGCACCGAAGGCGCGCGGATTGGCGGCCGGCCTTGGATTGGACTTGAGCGCGGAAGCTCAAGCTGATGCGAAGTTGATTGAGGGCGAAATCGCTCTCAAAGGAAAAGACACGCGCGTGGCGATTCAGTCGTTCACCGATGCCAACAAACTGCTGGATAGCTGGATGGGTCGGTTCGATCTGGGACGCGCGTATTTGGAAGCCGGGCTCTACGTCGAAGCCGATTCCGAATTCGACCGCTGCATCGAAAGGCGCGGCCAAGCGATGGATTTGCTTGACGGCCCCACCTACGGCTATTTCCCGCCCGTCTACTATTACGAGGGCCGTGTCCGGGAAGGCCTGAAGAGTCCCGGCGCTGCCGATTCCTACCGCACCTACCTGAGCATCCGCGGAAAAGCGGGTGAGGACCCTTTACTTTCCGAGGTCCACCGCCGCCTGGGCCAGTGACGCATTCGCTTGCGATCTCTTCGCCGCCCGTAGCCTTCTCGTGCCTTCGTGAATTGGCTCTTGGTCAGCCCCCAAGCAGGCAACAGGCCGCCCCCGGGCCGGCTACCGCCCGGAGACACCCGTCAGAATGAGACGAGTATAGTCCTCGGGGCCGACGCGCCGCTCTGGACCCCCTGCTTGTTCGTATCCGTCACGAAGTACGTGTACGTAACGTTGTTCTTGACGCTCATGTCGGTGAACGTCGGGGAAGGCGGTGTCCCGCTGACTGTGCCGATGTTGGTGAACAGTGCCGAGTTCGCAACCACGAGGGCGGGCGTGGGGAAGGAGCCGGTGGCGCGCCAAATGGTGTACTTGCGTACCTGACCGAACGCCGGCGCCGTCCACTTCAGGACGACGAAATGGCCGCTCATGGCTACGGTCAGTCCGGTTGCCGCATCGGCAGTGGAGTTGGCAGTATTGGTATCCTGCTCGGCGCCGCCGCCGCCGAAGTCGCCGATCCCGCCCCCGCCGAAGTCGCCGATCCCACCTCCGCCGAAATCGCTGATCCCCCCGCCGCCGAAATCGCCGATCCCGCCCCCGCCGAAATCGCCGATCCCGCCCCCGCCGAAGTCGCCGATCCCCCCGCCGCCGGAGAACCCGAACGCGCTCGCGCGGGCGCCCATTTGGCGCAGATCGACGTTCTGCCACTCGTTAAACCCCTTGAACGGGGCGTCTGGCGAGCCGGCGGTGCTGCCGTTGAAGTTCACGTCCTGCCAGGCGACTGGCTCGGTCGCATCAGGCACGATGAAATTATTGTTCCAATCGATCGGAGAGGAGAACGTGGTGCCTTCAACCCGCACCATCTGCGCTCCGTTCGTGATTGGCGTACCGTCGCAGTGTCTGGTGGCAAAGCGGCCGCCCACCGTATTCTGCAGTTGCATGTCGAGGGCATTGGGCGGCGCGTACCATCGGGTGAAATGCAGCGCGGGCTTGCCCTGAGAATCCAGGCCAATCCCGGTTGATTCGTTCAGATTTGTTTCATCCAAAGGCGAAAACGTTTGGCTGGAAAAATCAATTCCGCCATCAGGAAAGCCTCGGACCTGGAACAGGTAACTCATCACGGTGAGAACATTGGATTTGCAGTTGAGCTCGAAAGTGGGCACCGAAGGATTTTGCGGATCATTGAAGTACATGCCGCCGTGGGTCAAGGTCAAGGTATGCCCCAGTTCGTGCATCAGAGTACCGGCTTCCTCGAGCGTGGTGCCCACCTCGTTGACGCAGTAAGCTTGGCCTGCCGCCAGGGGCGCCGAAGGATCCGGCTGGCAGCCGGGGGCATCGTCCGCTCCCCACAATCCAAACGTCACCGCGAAGTCCGCGCCGCCACCAAAGTCGGAATGCCCGGACGTGCTCGTGGGTCCCGCGTAGCTTACGCCGAGTTGCGGCTCGTCGCTGAAGTTGTAGGTTCCGTCTTTTACCCCTGCGGTAGTGATTGTGAAAACGGTGGTGGTGACGCCATTGCCACCGACACTCGAGCTGGGAGTGCTGAAGTGATACGCCCCGTTCAAAGCGGCCTGCCCGACCGCCCCCGTTACGATCACGCGATCGAGATTGGCATCCCCGAACGCGGGGTCGCCAGGGTTAACGGCATCCCCGGGCTTAAGAACCCCTGGAGGGGATTGGATAGTGACCGTTGCCGTTGTCCCGGAATCCACGATGGAAACCAGTTGGGGGAGGCTGGTGTTCGGGTTCGACAGTCCATTGGCCGCGGTGCCCCAGAATGATCTCGGCTCTCCCAACGCGTGGCCGAAAAGGACGTAGTGATAACTGTCCTTTCGTCCTGGCTGGAAATTCCCCAGCAGGGGCACCGGAGGCATACTGTTGGGCACCGTGGCGTTGCTGTTCCTGGCGAACAGGAAGTCTCCCTTCCACGAAAACACCGGCTGACCCGGAAAAGCGCAAAGCGTTGCTCCATCGGTGCACACGAACAGGCCTTCGGATATCGAATTTCCGCCGGTGCCGGCGGGTGGGGCCGTCGTTCCCGGTGGCAGCGGGTTTGGCAGCGCAACCGGATACGTGACGACGTAGGGGTCGCCTTGGTAAACGTTGCCGACATCGAAATGCACGTTGATTCCTTGGGCCTTAAAGGCCTTCCCCACCATATCGAGGGCATCCTTCTTGGGCAGGTGGGAATGCAGATAGGCGCCGGCTGAGCCGTCGAGATTGTTCAAGTAGTCCACTTCCACGAAGATATCTTTGACGTTCTTGTTCGCTCCCGGCAACGCGACCCATTGGCCTGTATTCACATCGGTGTAACCCTGATTGTCCTCCCACACGTCGAGCAGGCCATCGCCGTCCGTGTCCTGAACTGTGCTGCTAAAAATCACCGCACCCCAGCTGACGCAGCCGCTATTCATGGAAGACGGCACCACGGAAGTCAGTGCGGAAGCATCGTTGGCGTTTACTGCAGCGTTGACCGGCCAAGTCGGATTGTCCCAGGAGCCGTTGTAGATTCCGGGGAACGGGGGCAGCGTCCCGTAGAGTGACGGAAGGTTCACGCCGTTTAGAAAAACACTTTCGGACTTATTCGACTTGCCATTGCCCACGATATGGGTGATCTTGGCGACCGGGGATGTAGAAGCCTGGTAGAAGCCTACAATGGGCTCGCTCATGGTTTGCGAGGTGTTGCTCGGGGCAAACGCCCCGTCGTAGAGAATCACGGCGTTCAGCGGAACTCGCGGCGACAGGACTCGATAAATCATCACCAGGGTGGCTCCCAGCGTTAGCGGAGCTCCACCGCCGTTGCTTCCGCTGTCGGCCAGACTCACGGAGAAACTGCCGTTCGCGGAGACCTGACCGAATGTTGGCGATTTGGGATTGCTATCGAGCGGGAGAAACGGACGGACGTCCGCGCGGTAGGTCCGCATGGTTTTCGAGCCCTGCGATGAGCCCGAACAGCCTCCCGAACTCCAGGATGTAGGAGCGTTTGGGTTGCCCAGGACCGTTCCGGTGATGGCGTACCCGTTGAAAAATCCCTGCTGCCCGGCGAATGTCGACATCGACGATTCGACGGTTTCCCAATAGAGGAAGGCGGCCACGATATCGGCGCCTTTAGGCACCATCGCAGAGTTGGGCTGGTTGGGATCGGGAATAGTGATATTTCCCGTGGCCAAGCCGTTCACGCCCAGGCCCCGCAGGCCCACGCCGCCGACGACGTAGTCGCCGGTGACAAAATAGTTATTGAAAAGTTGCAGCGGGTTTGGGTCTTGCGCCCACGCCTGGCCGGCGCAAAAGAACAAGGTCGTGACCACGATCCCCAACGGGATTTTCCGCATTAGCTGGGTTCTCCTTAATGGCAGTAGCGCTTTGCTAAATCTCCCCATCGCTGGCCCTCTTCTCGAGCTTACCCACGCAACCTGCAATCACTGGCCGAGGAGACATCTTGAGTCTGGCCGATTCCCGCCCTCGGTCGATCAAGCCCTCTCTCAACCGATCCATTCCCCCGCCCGCTGGGGAACGCCCTGCGGATCGCCGGGTTCCGCCATTCTGCAAGAAGCCGCGGGCAGGTACAATGCATTGCAAGTCAAAAAGTCAGCATCGGCAGGTCATCAGCCAATGAGCTGAAATGGCTAACTTTAAGCCTGGGTCATGGCTCCCAGGTCGGAGTAGGACCAGTCCCGTCACGGTAGGCAGCACGAGCTTTCCCGGTGGAAATTCTCCTGACTTACCAAGTGGCCGGAGAATCGATTCACCTAGTGACGGAAGGTCAGATGTTGCGAGGGCGGAGGCGGCCACGATATCGGCACCATTAGGCACCCTCGCAGAGTTGCGCTGGCTGGGGTCCGGAATCGTGATGGTTCCGATGGCGAAGCCGTTGACGCCCAGGCATCGCAGGCCCACACCGCCGACGACGCAGTCGCCAGTGACAAAATAGTTGTTCAATAAACTGAACGGATTCGTTGCAGTTTGCGCCAGCCCCGGTTGCGCAAACCCAAACACCAAGAGTAACCCCAATGCAGCCGTCCCAGGCATTCGTCGGCCGCTCACCAAGATTGTCCCCAGTATCCGAATGGTGGTCTGCATTATCGGCTTCTCTCACCTCGAATCTTGGCGGGCAGGTCTCGACGGTCAACTCGGCGACGCGGAGTCCATGAAAAGCGAATGTCAGGTGCGAGACTCAGCGTGACTGCCTCCTCCTCGCGAAGCTTCATTCGCCAGCCTCCATCGCCGGCTGGCGATATCGAGAGAGGACCTGTGATTGCACAGCAATAAAGCGGCTGCCCTCACGACCACATATGAGTTCGCCTCCCCCGCTTTATCTATTGGGCGAGTAAAGGGATGATCTGCTAGGGACGATAGCCTGAAACGTTTGCCCAGTCAAGGCAGACGTATCGCGGTGTCAAAGCTCTTTAGAAATGTCCCCTTTCTCACCTCGTCAGAAATGTCGCTTCCCCGCTGGCTCGGTTGTGTTGGTTTTGGTGTGGGCTCTGCCTCTGGATTCCGGCCGGAGGGGAGCCCTGCGGAGCCCGGCAGGCGGACCGTCTGGGGCGGAGCACAGGCAGGAATTCGAAGGCGCGCCCGTGTCGCCGCCATCGGTGGCCGTGTCGCCGCCGGCGGTCGTCAAGGCACACCCCTGCCGCCGGGTTCTTCCCGGCGAACGCGGCAGGAATCAATCGATGGCGATATGCGTGCTGGTGCTGGCGACGCCTTCGATGGACTGAATCTTCTCGATGACCAGTTTATTGAGAGCGTCGCTCGAGTTGACTTCGGCCACCACATAGACGTCGGGATCGCCCCAGCAGGCATTGGCCATTTTCACTCCCGACAAGGACTGCACCTTCCGAGCAACATCGCGGGCTTTGCCTGGACCAACCGTGACCTGAACGTAGGCTCTCATCGCGCACCTCGCTTGGCCGCGAAGGTACAGCAAGTTTGGCTACAGCTTAGGCCCGTTCCTGGCACGGAGCAAGCCCCTCTCGCAGGGATCCCCGAACCCTCCTTCCCCGCCGCGCCGCGCCGGGCCTTGCTGCCCCGCATGCGCAACGCCGCCGACCATTCCTTCTCCCTTACAAAATCCTTAGGGAACTTTCATGCCTTGCTTACGTCGAATGCGTACCTTAGTGAAAGTCGCGGGCGGATTCCGCCGCGCGCGGGAACGAACCCGGCAGGGTGGTTCCGGCGGGCAAGCTGAAGATTGGTGGGGAGGCCTTCATGACGAGATTCTTTGGCCCGCGCACGATCCGGGTTCTGGCTTGCACGCTCGTCGCTGCGGCGGCACCGTGTTTCGCGCAAACCGGCGATGCCGCCGCTGGCCGGCAAGCCGGCGCGCCGGCCGCGGACCGGCGGGCGGCCATGATCGAAGAACTCGAGACGATGAGGAAGCGCATCGACGCGCTCGAAGCGCAGTTGAAGAAAATGGACGCTGAGGCGCCAACGGCGGAGACAACCGACGCGGCGGCCGCGCTGGCGACTCGGGAACCGGGGACGGTTGCCCAGGCCGAAAAGAAACCGGTGGCGGAGCCGTTTGCCTTCGCCGATTTCAGTTGGCTGAACGGGAATCCCCGCGAAACGATCATCCCTCTCGATACGAAGCTGTTCACGCCGGAAATCCGCGCCGACGTCGATTACAACTACGATTTCAACCATCCCCAGGACGACACGATTGCCGGGTCGAGCGAAGTGTTTCGCTCGAACGAAGTCCAGATGACCCAGCTCGGCGTCGGCGGCGATTTCCATTACGACAACGTTCGCGCCCGGCTGATGACCCAGTTCGGCATGTATTCGGAAACCACTCCCCGCAACGACGCCAGCCCCGTCCGCGGCCAGTGGGACCTCTCCGGCGCCTACCGCTATCTGTCGGAGGCCTACGGCGGCTACCATCTCGACGCGCTGCACGGCGTCAACGTCGATGCCGGCATCTTCATGTCCTACATCGGCCTGTTCAGCTACTACAACTACGACAACTGGGCCTACCAGCCTTCCTACGTCTCGTCCAATACGCCGTGGTTCTTCAACGGAGTGCGGATCCAGATTTTCCCCACCGACAAGCTGAAGCTCGAACCTTGGTTCATCAACGGCTGGCAGTCTTACGGCCGGTTCAACAAGTTTCCCGGCCTGGGCGGCCAGATCGCCTACCGGCCCACCGGCTGGCTCTCCTTCGTCTTCAACAACTACGGCATGGGCACCGATACTCTGGGCGTTCCCGGCCGCTCGCGCATTCACACCGACGACAGCGTCGAGGTGAAGTACTACGACAATCCCGACAGCACCGTGGACAAGGCGGCGTTTTCGCTGACCGGCGACGCCGGCTGCGAATACGGCGGCGGCGTGAGCTGTTTCGGGAACGGAAAGGGAACGGTGAAGCAGAGCTTCCTGGGCTTCATGCTCTACAACCGGCTCTGGTTCCGCAACGATCGCTACGCCCTGACGCTCGGCGGCGGCAAAATCAATAATCCGGGGCGCTACCTGGTGCTGCTCCCGCCGATCAACGGTGCCACCGCCATTTCGGGCACGCCCTACTTCACCGAGAATCCCGGCGATCCCTACAAGGCCTGGGACGCTTCCGGCACGTTCGATTACATGCCTCGCCAGTACGTCACCTTCCGCTGGGAATTCGATCATCGCTCGGCGAATGTGCCCTATTTCGCCGGACCCGGCGGCGTGACGCCGCCGGGCGGCAATCAAGGCGCGCCGGGGTCGCTGGTTTCCGGCTGGGCGCCCGATCTGCGGAAGACCGAAAACCGGGTTACCGGAGCGATACTAGTCAAGTTCTGACAGCGCCGGGGACCGGGGCGAGGAGGCGGACCCATGGAGGACATCTTGTTCGTGGTGGTGACGGTGGCTTTCTTCTTGGCGTCGATCGCTTACGTATACGGGTGCGCCAAGCTGAGGTAGCGGAGCCGAACGATGCTGGGAAACATCCTGCTGCTAGCCATCAGCGTTTTCTTGCTGGCCTACCTGCTGGCGGCGCTGCTGTGGCCGGAGAAATTCTGACCATGACGGCAAACGGCTGGTTCCAAATCCTGCTGTACCTGCTGGTCATCCTGGCGATCACCAGGCCGATGGGCGCGTTCATGGCGCGGGTGTTCAACGGCGAGAAGACGTTTCTCGACACGGCGCTGCGCCCGCTCGAACGGCTGATCTACCGGCTGACGGGCGTGGACGAGGGCAAAGAAATGCGCTGGACGGAATACGCCACGGCGATGCTGCTCTTCAGCATGGTATCGATGCTGCTGCTCTACGCCCTCGAGCGCTTGCAGGGCTGGCTGCCGCTCGACCCCCAGCGGCTCGGCGCAGTGCCTCCGGCGCTGGCATTCAACACCGCCGCGTCGTTCACCACCAACACCAACTGGCAAGCCTACTCCGGCGAGACGACGATGAGTTACCTCACCCAGATGGCCGGGCTCGCCTACCACAACTTCATGTCCGCGGCTACCGGCATCGCGCTGGCAGTCGCCTTCGTCCGCGGCATCGCTCGCCGGGAAAAAGAAACCATCGGCAACTTCTGGGTGGACCTGACGCGAGCCTCGCTGTGGGTGCTTCTCCCCATTTGCCTGGTGGGAGCGCTGCTATTGGTGTCCCAGGGGGTGATCCAGAATCTGAAGCCGTACGTCACCGCGCAGGTGGTAGATCCGCTGGCGGTGACGACCACCGGCGCCGATGGCAAGTCGGCTACGCAGGCCGCCAGCCGGCAGGTGATTCCCCAGGGGCCGGTGGCCTCGCAGGAAGCGATCAAGGAATTCGGCACCAACGGCGGCGGCTTCTTCGGCGCCAACAGCTCCCATCCCTACGAGAATCCCACGCCGCTGGCGGACTACATCGAGCTGATCCTGATTTTCGCGATTCCCTCGGGGCTCACCTATATGCTCGGCAGGATGACCGGCTGCCAGCGGCATGGCTGGGCGGTGTGGGGAGCGATGGCGTTCTTGTTTCTCGCCGGGGTATCGACGGCCTATTGGGCCGAAGCGCGTGGCAACCCGCTGCTCCACGGCGCCGATCAGACCGCGAGCGCAACGCAGTCCGGCGGGAACATGGAAGGCAAGGAGGTGCGGTTCGGCGTCGCCGATTCGACGCTGTTTGCGGCGGTAACAACCGACGCCAGTTGCGGCGCGGTCAACTCGATGCACGATTCCTACACTCCGCTCGGGGGCATGGTGCCGCTGGCGAACATCATGCTGGGCGAGGTGGTGTTCGGCGGGGTGGGGGCCGGGCTGTACGGGATGCTGGTGTTTGTGATCCTGTCGGTATTCATCGCCGGGCTGATGGTGGGGCGCACGCCGGAATACCTGGGCAAGAAGATCGAAGCCTACGACGTGAAGATGGCGATGCTGACGGTGCTGATTTTCTGCCTGGTCATCCTGGCGTTCACCGCCATCGCGGTGGTCGCGCCGTACGGCAAAGCGGGAATCACCAATCCCGGCCCCCACGGCTTGTCCCAGATCCTCTACGCCTACGCCTCCGCAGCGGGAAACAACGGCTCGGCCTTCGCCGGGCTGAACGCGAATGCGCCCTGGTACAACGCGAGTACGGCGCTCGCGATGCTGCTGGGCCGCTTCTTCATGATCGTGCCGATCCTGGCGATTGCCGGCAACCTGGCGCGGAAACGGATCGTGCCCGAATCGGCGGGGACGTTTCCGGTGACGACGCCATTGTTCTCGGTGCTGCTGGTAGGGGTGGTGCTGATCGTCGGAGCGCTGACGTTTTTCCCGGCGCTCGGCCTGGGCCCGATTCTGGAGCATCTGCTGATGGGCGCGGGAAAGGTGTTCTAGCCGCCATGGCCAGGACTGGGAACTGGGAACTATCACGCTGGGGCAAGCAGATCGTGCTCCGGGCGCTCAGGGATTCGGTGCTGAAACTCAATCCCCGCACGCTCGCCGCCAACCCGGTGATGTTCGTGGTGGAAATCGGGGCGGCGTGCACGACGGTGGCGCTGGTGAGGAACGCGGTGGCGCACGGCGGCGATTTCGGCTTCGCCCTGCAAATCACGCTCTGGCTTTGGTTCACCGTCCTGTTCGCGAATTTCGCCGAGGCGATGGCCGAAGGCCGTGGCAAAGCCCAGGCGGAGACGCTGCGCCGGGCCCGGGCGGAAACCGAGGCGCGGGTGCTGAGACCGAACGGGCGCATCGAATCGCTTCCCGGCTCGAAACTGCGCGCCGGGGACGTGGTGATGATCTGCGCCGGCGAGTTCGTGCCCGCCGACGGCGAGGTGATCGAAGGCGTGGCCTCGGTGGACGAATCAGCCATCACCGGGGAATCGGCCCCGGTGATCCGGGAAGCGGGAGGCGACCGCTCGGCGGTGACCGGCGGCACGCGGGTGCTCTCCGACGAGATCAAGGTGAGAATCACCTCGAATCCCGGCGAAACGTTCCTGGACCGGATGATCAAGCTGGTGGAAGGCGCCGAGCGGCAGAAGACGCCCAACGAAATCGCACTCAACATCCTGCTGGCGGGCCTGACGATCATTTTCCTACTCGCGGTGGTGACGCTGCAGCCGATGGCGATTTATTCCGGCGCGCGGCAATCGCTGTTCGTGCTCGTGGCGCTGCTGGTGTGCCTGATCCCGACCACCATCGGCGGGTTGCTCTCGGCCATTGGTATCGCGGGGATGGACCGGCTGGTACAGCGCAACGTGCTGGCCATGAGCGGGCGCGCGGTCGAGGCGGCAGGGGACGTGGA
>DASYZK010000024.1:0-141376 GCA_035946455.1 Candidatus Acidiferrales bacterium
CTGCCCCGCCTTGTAACAGCCCAATCCGAATCCCAGAAAGCAGGCGATCAGCGTCAGGTTCTGAAAGTAGGCAAACACTCCGACTTCCGTGCCCATCCAGCGAATCAGCATCACTTCGATGTACAGCGAAGCGAAGCTCACGAGGAAGAGCGGCCACAGAGTGCCGCCGGCCGCCTCTTCATCCAGGCGACCGAAGGACATGAAGCGGTGGACGAGGGAGTGCAAGCTGGCGCGGGGCCCTTCGGAAACTGAATGGACGCGCGGCTGGACCTCTGCTGGCTCGGGACGCATGCCTTTCCGTTTCTGGCGAGAGGAAAGCTGCCACCGAATTATAGGCCGGGACGAGCGCGCCGGAGAATCGCCTCTGTCGGATTGTTACTCAGAGGAAAGTTGCAGTACCGGGAAGGGAGTCCCAAGACGGGGAAGGCCGGCGGAACAGGCTGGTCCACCGGCCGCCGGCCCCTGTATCCCTCCAACAGGCGCTATAGAGAGGACTTGTGGGCGGGGGAGTGGCCGGCTCAGCAGCAAACTGGGGTACTGGAGCCGAGGGCCGGGATCGAACCGGCGACCTGACGATTACGAATCGTCTGCTCTACCAGCTGAGCTACCTCGGCGCCGAACCTCATGCTAGCGTGAAACCCTCTGGGCGGCCAAGCGGCCCGAGGAGCAGGTTAGTGCGAGAAGGGGAACATCAACCAGCCGACGGCGATCGCAATCAGGATGAAGGCAACGAAGGTGAGTGCGGCGTATTTTAGGCGCTCGGCGAGGCTGTGGCGGCTCAACACCGCCAGCGCCACCGACACGATCAGCGCGAACCATGACATGTCGGCGAAATGATTGATACCCACTACCGCTCCTCCCCGGCCTCGCGCTCCTGCGGCTCAGTCACGTTCGCGCCTTGCGATGGCCAGCGCGTCGAACGCGCAGAGCACGTTCAGCACGCCCGCAGCGGCGATGAACCGGGTGCCATAATCGCCGGCGGCGCGGGAGATGTCCGGCCCCGCGGACTCGATCCATTTCGCCGCGAAATAAAAGACGCCGGCGCCGGCATCGGCCAGAAAGCCCAGCAGGCTGAACGCATCGGAGTAATGCGGCGAGAAAACGTAACCTCGCTGGAGGTAGCCGGTAACCGCCAGGGCGCCGACAACCACGAAATAAACGATGCCCCGGCCCCAGCGGCCCTTCAGGACGTGGCCCAGCCCGGGCACCAGCCACCCGGCGATCAGCACGCCAACGCCCCCCGCCGCGCTGGCCTGCCCGGGCGCGGCGTCGCCGCGGCCGGCCTGGGCCGCTCCCGCCACGCTCATCGGACCCGCCCCGGCCGGGGCGCCGGCGCCATCAGCGGAATCATCGCGGTTTGCGCCGCGCCGGTCACTCGCGCCTTGCGCTCGTCGACGTACACGTTCACCTCGCTCCGAATGCCGAATTCGGGCAAATAAATTCCCGGCTCGATCGAAAAGCAGGTTCGCGCGAGCACCCGGCGGTCGTCGTGCATTTCGAGATCGTCCATGCTGGCGCCGTTGCCATGCACTTCCCTGCCAATGTTATGGCCGGTGCGGTGGGTGAACCAGCGGCCGTAGCCGGCGCGCTCGATCACCCTCCGGCAGGCGCGGTCGACTTGCCAGCCCTCGATCGCCCGGCCTTCGGCCACCGCTTGCTGGACGAAGCCGATGGCGCCGTCGCGGGCCTGGCGAACGATTTGGAATATCTTGTCGACTTTCGCGGGGATGCGCTCGCCGCCAAAGCCGGTCCAGGTTACGTCGTAATAGACGCTGTCGGGACGGGTGGTTTTTCCCCAGACGTCGAGCAGCAGCACCCTCCCGGGACGAATCACCGCCGCGGCGCGCGCGGTGGGCTCGTAATGCGGGTTGCCACTGTTGGGGCCGGCGGCGACGATGGCCGGGCTATCGGCGACGATGCCGGCCGCGGCGAACCGGTCGGCGATCCATTGCTGGAGATCGTATTCGGTGAGGCGGCGGCCGCGGCGGAGGAAATCGCCGGCGCGGGCGAAAGCGGCCGCAACGATGCGGTCGATCGCCCCTCCGGCGGCACGATGGCTTCGCCATTGGGCGGCGGACCAGCGCGCTTCGAATTTCTGCACCAGGTCGGCCGAACTCACAACTCTGACGCCGCCCGCTCGAACTAGCTCCACCGTTCCCGCGTCGACGGTGCCGACGTAGGGATTGTTGTTGCGCGGCGAATATTGCATGGCCACCACTCGCTCGCCGTTGGTGAGCCGGCGAAGGCCGGCTTCCAGCTCCTCTCGAGAGGAATAGGCTTGCCGGGAGCCGGGCAAGCCGTCGAGCATGCCAGCTTCGATCCGGTGAACGAGTTTGCGGGGGGCGCCCCGCGCGGGAATCAGATAGAACCAGCGGCGCTTGGCCATCGCCTCGCCCAGGCCCAGAACGCGGTAAGCGATGGGATCGCGATGCAGGATGTCGTAGAAGAGCCAGCCATCGATTCCGCTGGCGCGCAATTCCCTCTGTATGGCTCGTACGTCGGTCATGATGTGCCGGGGCAGGCCGTGCCGCGAGGCGGCACGCCACCAGGCGGGGCAGCGGGCTACGGCGAATTGTCTCTCGCGAGGCCGAGAACGCGGTCGAGGCTTGCACCGCGCACGGCAACGCGTTTCAAGCGGCTGCGCTCGCCAAAAACGATTCTAACAGCGGCAGGCGGCAGGTTCAAACAATCGGCCAAAAACCGGCACAGCGCGTCGTTGGCTCGGCCTTCGACGGCCGGCGCCGCCACCCGCACCCTCAGGGCGCCGGCAGCGACGCCGGCGAGCGCGTTGCGGCGCGCTCCCGGAGCGACGCGCACGGCGAAGCGCACTGCGCCATCGCGCGTCAGTTTGGCGTCAAGCATGGCAGCGCCGCCGCGTATTTCCACCGACGTCGTCTCTCACTCGTCATCCCGCACCGTGTCCCGAGCCTTGGCAGAGCGTAAGATACTGCTATGGGCGATCCCTCCAGCCGCGGCCTCGGAGCCGCTAGGAATCCCAAGCCCAGCAACTCCACGCTGGGCCCGGATGTGGTTCGGCCCTATGGCCCCTATGGTGCCGGCCTTCTTACGGGACATCCAGTGGGGCTGGTGGTTGTTGCCGGCGTGATCCTGATGACGCTGTTCGAGGTACCGGGCGCCCTGTGGTTCCTTGCCGGCTCCCTCCTATTGGGTGGCTTAGCTGGCATTTTTCTCTGGCTGCGTCACCGGTAGCTTGGGACGCCGGCCGAATATCGCCGTGCCGACACGCACTTCGGTGGCACCCTCCTCGATGGCAACTTCGAAATCGTGGCTCATACCCATCGAAAGCTCGGGCAGGGGGCGGCCGAGCCGCTTCGCGGTGTGGTCGCGCAACTCGCGCAGCCGGCGAAAATAGGGGCGCGAAGGTTCGGGATCCTCAGAAAACGGCGGCACCGCCATCAACCCCCGGAGCTCGAGACGCGGGAGTTGCGCCACCGCTTCCGCCAGTTTCTCCAGGCCCTCCGGGTCGACTCCGCTCTTGGTCTGCTCCGGCGCCAGCCGTACCTCGATCAGCACCGGAACCCGCCGCGGCGGGCGGCCGGCTTCCGCGGCCAGTTCGTCCAGCTTCTCGGCGAGGCCTGGCGTGTCGAGGGAATCGATTCGGTGAAACAGGGCGAGCGCGCGCCGGGCCTTGTTGCGCTGGAGATGGCCGATCAGGTGCCAGACGGCGCCGGCCAGATCAGCCACATACGGATGCTTCGTTGCCCATTCCTGGACGCGATTCTCGCCGAAATGGCGCACCCCGGCTTCATAGGCGGCGGCGACGGCGTCGGCGCCGAAAATCTTCGTCACCGCCACCAGCCGGATTTCCTCGGGCCGACGGCCGGCACGGCCGGCCGCGCTCGCGATGCGCAGGCGCACCTGGTCGACGGCCGCGGCTATGGCGGATGGGTCGGCGGGCATTGACAGGATTCTAGACTGCGGCGGGGCAAATCGCTACTGGAGGAGAAACCCGCGCTAGTAACCAACGGCGGCAACAACCCCGGGCGGGCCCCGGGTTGCCGGCCTGAACCTCGCGGGCTACACTGTGCCCCCAATGGCAACGCGAGGGAAATTGCTGGCCGTCGAAGGCATCGACGGCGCCGGCAAAGGCACCCAGGTGGAATTGCTCGGCCGGGCCCTCCGCGCCCGCGGTCTCCACCCTTTCCACATCAGCTTTCCTCGCTATCAATCCTTTTTTGGACAGTCGGTCGCCCGCTACCTCGGCGGCGAATTCGGACGTCTCGACCAGGTGGATCCCCATTTCTCGGCGCTGCTCTACGCCGGCGATCGGCTGGAGGCGAAACCGGAGATCGAAGCGGCTCTGGCGGCGGGCCGGCTGGTGGTTTCTGATCGCTACACCGGCTCGAACGCCGCGCATCAGGGCGCGCGAGTCCCGCCGGAACAGCGCCCGGAGTTTCTCGACTGGCTGCGCCGGCTCGAATATGAAGTTTTTGGTCTCCCTCACGAGGACCTGGTCGTCTACCTGCGGGTGCCGGTGGACGAGGCGGTGCGCCGCACCGCGGTACGCGGCCGCCGGCTGGATCGAGACATCCAGGAGGGCGACCGGCGGCATCTGGAGCAGGCAGCAGGCGTGTACGAACAACTGGCTGCCGATTCCGGATGGATCGTCGTCGAGGGATCCGTAGAGAGCGGGAGGCGGGCGCGACCCGCGCAAGAGATTCATCGGGAGATTCTGGCGTTGCTGGAAAGCCACTTGGCCTTTGCCGTCCCCGGTCCCCGGCCCGGCGAACAGCCGGACCGAAGCTGACCGCCATGGGATTCGAGCAATTTCTCGGCAACCGAAACATCGTTGCTGCCCTCCGGCGGATGCTCGGGCGCGACCAAGTGCCGCACGCGATGCTGTTCACCGGGCCGCAGGGGGTGGGGCGGTACACGCTGGCGGTGATGTTCGCTCAAGCGGCGAATTGCGAACGCCTTCGCGACGATTTCTGCGGCAAATGCCCGAACTGCCTGGCGATCGGACGGCTGGCAAATCCGGGTCCTCTGGTGGAGCAGGGACTCGCGGAGCGCGGGGAGAACCCCGACGCGGCTACCGTCGAGCGCATTCCGCTGATCCTCCAGACGCATTCGGACGTTTGGGCGCTCGTACCCGATCCGGTGCGGCGGGTGAAACCGGCGGCCCGGCCGGTGATCCGCATGGGGCAGTTGCGAGCGGCGCAACGGGCGGCGTATTTCGTTCCCACGGCGCGGCGGCGGATGTTCATTCTGGACGGGGCGGAGACGATGCGCTGGGATTACGCCAATATTTTCCTGAAAACCCTCGAGGAGCCGCCGGAAACCGCGAGTTTCATTTTGATTGCACCCCGGCCCGACGATCTGCTGCCGACGATCCGGTCGCGGGCGGTTACCTTTCGGTTTTCCGCGCTGGCGCCGGTGGACGTGGAACGGTTCCTCGAGAGTCGCACTACGCTGTCGGCCGCCGAGCGGCGGCTGGCAGCCCAATTGTCCGCCGGTAGCCCCGGAGCGGCGCTTTCCCTCGATTTGGAGGCATCGGCGCGGCTACGGGGGCAGGTGGTAGGGCTGCTGGAGCTGGCCGCGGAGGGCAGCCGGTGGCACGAGTTGTTCGCGGCAAGCGAGCAGCTCGCCAAATTGGAGACGGAGAAGTTTGAAAACGTCCTCGAATTGTTTTATAGTGCCTGTACCGACCTGCTCGAGTTCTGCTGTGGATTGGAAAGTGGGTTTCCGCGCAATCCGGACCTGCAGGACAGACTCGAAGGATTGGGCCGCAAGGTAACCCCGGCTTGGATACGGGGAGTGGTGGACTCGCTTGACCGGCTCTCCGCCGGGTTGCGGCGCAACATCAATCGTCAGCTTGGCTTGGATGCTTCAGCGGTTTCTTGGGCACCGGGGGCAACGGGTGGGCCACCGAACCGCTTGGGCGGAGCCAGGCATTCCTACTAAGGGGGTCACCTGTGTCTCGCTTCGAGCCTAGAGGCGATTATCCCAAGGGTACAGGGCCAGTGAACCGGAAATTGATACGACCACCGCTTGGCAACGTCAAGGAATCCTACAACCCACCCGCACCAACCACCCAGCCGCAACAGCACCAACCCCAGCCAAGAAAGAAGCCCGCTCCCCCGGAACAAACGCACGCCGAGAATTTTTATTTCGTAAAACAAATGCAAGCGCGGACCCCGATGACGGTGGTGATGACCGACGGCGAGGTGCTGAACGGCACCGTCGAGTGGTACGACCGCGACTGCATCAAGCTGACTCGGTACGGAAGCCCGAACCTCATGGTTTACAAGCACTCCATCAAATACATGTTCAAATCGAGCGAAGAGGCTTCCGGCGGCGGCTCCAACAGCCCCGCTACCAACGGCGAGGCACGGGGAAACGGCGGTACCGGCGGCACAAACGGGGGTTGAGGGCGGGCGACAGCAGGGGTTGTTTGCGGCGGCCGGCGGCGGCGCCAACTGAGGCCGCCGAAGGTTTCTTCCTTCAATCGCCGGCGACGCTGCCGGGGTATTTCCTGCGGATGCCGGCGCGGCGCTAGCCCGGCGGATGGCTTACGGCGAGAGTGACCATCGCCTTCGCCGCCAGGCGGTCCGCCCCATCCCGCAGGTCGCATTCGCAGACGACCACGGTTCTTCCCGCGCGCAATACGCGGGCGCGGGCCGTGACTGCACCGCGTTCCACTCCTTCGAGGAAATTGATCTTCATTTCAAGTGTGGCCAGCCGGGCGCGGGGAGGAACGACGGTGTAGGCGGCGAGCGCGGTGGCGGTGTCGGCGAGGGTGGCCAGAATGCCGCCGTGCACTCGGCCGTGGACTTGGAGGAACCGCCGCGCAACTTCCATTTCCAGCCACACCCGCCCGCGCTCCACTCGCAGCAACCGGAACCCGAACATCCGGCGGGTCGCCGAGCGGTGAAACCGGTGTTGCAGTTCCCTGCGGATCAGTTCGATCGAGCTGGGCATCTTCGCATCACCCTGCGGTCAAGCCGCCATCGATAGGCAGCGCCGCTCCGGTCACCCAGCCGGACTCGTCGGAAGCCAGGTAAACGGCCATCCGGGCGACGTCGTCGGGCGTGCCCAATCGCCCCAGGGGAAGCTCGGCGATGCGGGCGCGGAGGGTGGCTTGGGGATCGGGCGTGTGGTTGAGGACGCGACGCACCATCTCGGTTTCCACCAGCGCCGGGCAGATGCAATTCACCCGGATGCCTTCGGCGGCGTGATCGAGCGCCATGGCTTGCGTAAGCAGGGTTACCCCGCCCTTGGAAGCGGCGTAGGCTGCGCGCTGTCGCCGCGCCACCAGCCCGTACACCGAACTGAGATTGACGATCGAGCCGCTGCCGGCCTGCCGAAGCGCCGGCAGCGCCGCTTTCGACACCAGGAACACGCCGGTCAGGTTGATGGCCAGGACGCGGTTCCAATCCTCCTCGGAAGTCTCCTCGGCGGTCCCAACGAAGGTGACGCCGGCGTTGTTCACCAGCACTGGAAACGGACCGAAGCGGGCGACCACTTGCTCGATGGCCGCGGCAACCTCTGCCGACCGGGTGACGTCGGCCACGACGGCGAGTGCTTCCCCGCCCTGCGCCGCGATTTCCCCCGACACTGCTTCCAGCGGCTGGCGCCGGCGGCCCAGCACGGCTACGCGCGCTCCCTCGCGGGCGAAAGCCAGGGCGCAGGCCCGGCCGATGCCGGCGCCGCCGCCGGTGATAAGCGCTGTCTTGCCGGAAAGACGTCCCATGGGAATGCAGCGGAATCTAGCATCCCCGCGGCTGGGGCTGCAAGCGCGGCGACCGCGGCTCAGGCCGGCTGGCGGGTGGGGGGAACGGCGCTGATGGGTTCGGGGATATCGATGCAGATAAGCGTGCCTTGGCCCGGACCGCTGGCGATGTCGAGGCGGAAATCGTCGCCGTAGATCAACCGGAGCCGTTCGCGCACGTTACGGAACCCGATGCCGCCGTCGTAAACTTCGGGCCGCCGATGCTGCGGAATGCCCGCCCCGTTGTCTTCCACCTCGATCGTCAGCCGCCCGTCCCGCCGCCGCGTGCGCAAACGGATTTCGCCGCCTTCGAGCTGCGGGGCGAGGCCGTGCTTGATGGCGTTTTCAACAATCGGCTGGAGCAGCATGCTGGGAACGAAGGCCTCGAGCGTTTCCTCCTCGACCTCCTTGAAAAACTGCAGCTTGTCCCGGCCAAACCGGGCGACTTCGATATCCAGATAGTTGTCGATGAATTCCAGTTCGTCGCGCAGCGGCACGAACGTCTCGTGCTGGCGCAGCAGCCGTCGCAGAATATTCGAGAGCTTGAGAACCACTTCCCGGGCGCGATCGGGATCGTAGCGCACCAGCGAGGAAACCGTATTCAGGGTATTGAACAGGAAATGGGGGTTGATCTGGCTGGTCAGCGCGTCCATCCGCGCCTTCAGCAGCAGCCGCTGGTTTTCCTCGAGGTTCAATTCCAGCCGGATACTGCCCCAGATTTTGATGGGGAGGGAAACGGCGAAAACCGCCGCGAAGACGTCGAGCGCCGTCATCCAGGCGCCGTTGGCCGGAAAATAAAACAACCAGCGGGGCGAAACCGCTTGTCCCAGGGCCAACCGGCCCAGTTCGAGCAGGACGCAGGCGCCCAGGGGCGCCAGTTGCCACGCCGGTTCCCGCGCCACCAGCAGCCGCCACGCGCGCCGGGGGACGCTCAGAAAGGTGAATGGCCCGAAATTCCAGACTGCTTCCCGGTCGGGCGCCATGTCGCGAATCAACCCGCCCACCAATCCCGCCGTCACCGCCACGGGCATCGCCAGCCACTCGCCGTGGGCGAGCGCGGGCAGCGAGAGGATCACGCCACCCAGGGGTCCGGCGGCGCGGCCGCCAACCAATCCAATCAGCAGCGCGCCTTCCAGGCTCAGGTCGGCAAAGTGGTAGCCAAACAGGCGGAAAACCACCCCGAGGGCGAGCGGCAGGGCGAGCATCAAAACCAGTTCGACGTTCTGCCGCGGCCGGCGATGCTCGGCAAAAACCAGCCGGCGGAAGACGGCAAAACGGGCCACCAGCGCGGCGAGCGAGGCGGCGGCAGCCACCCGCATCATTTGAGTGAACAGGATTTCCTTGGTGGAGGCGAGAAGCGTCATAGGCGCCCGCCCGAGCCGAACGAAGCGGGTTTTCCGTCGCTGCTATAATAGCGGGTTCCGATGCCGCCGCGAAACAAAACTGCGCGAGCGCGCCTGCGGGTGGTGGCCCGCGCGGCGCTGCCCACCCGCTTCGGGCGGTTCACCGCGCTCGCACTGGAAGATGCCGCCACCGGCGAAAACGCGCTGGTGCTGCAGCGCGGCCGAGTGGGGCGCGGCCGGACGGCGTTGGTGCGCGTGCATTCCCAATGCCTCACCGGCGACGTGCTTGCATCTGAACGATGCGACTGCCGCGCGCAACTGGAGATGGCACTCGCCCGCATCGGCGCTGCGCGCTCCGGGCTGCTCCTCTATCTGCCCCAGGAAGGTCGGGGAATCGGGTTGATGAACAAGCTCCGCGCCTACCAGCTGCAGGACCGCGGCCTGGACACCGTCGAAGCCAACCGGCGGCTGGGATTCGCCGCCGATTCCCGCGATTACCGGTTTTCCGCCGCCGTCCTGCGAAAACTGGGAGCACGGCGTATCCGGCTGCTGTCGAACAATCCCGACAAGGTCGAGCAATTGGAACGCGGGGGCATCCGCGTGGTCGAGCGGCTACCCTGCCAGCCGCCGGCGTCGCGCCTGTCACGCCGCTACCTGCGCACCAAGCGTGACAAACTCGGCCACCTTCTTGCCGAGATCTAGCGTTCCCTCCCGCGCACCGCTTGCTGACGCCCGAGACTCGGAAGTCCTGAATCCGAGCTGCGACTCGGAGTTACCCTCCACCCTTACGCTGCGTGCGAGTCAGGGTTTCACCGATTGACCGGTGGCGGATATTGATATAACGTACCCTCGCAATGTATGTATCGACCAGCGCCGCTCCTTGGCTGTTGCTGACCTTCACGCTTCCCGCAAAGCGAGCAAGCGACAGAGTGAAAGTGTGGCGAAAACTGCAACGCTACGGCGCTGTGCCGCTCGGTAACTCAGGTTACCTGCTTCCGAATGATGCTGCAAATCGGGAACGCTTTGAATGGCTGGCGACGGCGATTCGCAAAGATGCCGGTGAGGCATCGGGGGAGGCATCAGTCGTCCAGGTCCAGTCCATTGACAATCTATCGACTCCTCAGTTGGTAGCGCGGTTTGCCGAGGCGCGCGCCGGCAAGTACCGGGAATTGATTCGGGAGCTACAGAAGCTCTCTTCCCTCCCGCCCCATAAGCGCGTGCCCGGCGGTTTGAGTCATCTGAGGGGGCGTTTCCGCGAGATTGTGGAGATCGACTTCTTCAATAGCCCCCTCCAAAAGCGTGTAGAGGAGCTGCTAGCCCGCGCTGATACGCCTCCGGCACCTGCAAGGAAACCAGCCAGAGTCAATCCGCGGGAATACACCGGCAGGGTCTGGGTCACGCGGCCACGGCCTGGGATCGACCGGTCGGCTTCGGCGTGGTTGATTCGGCGTTTCATTGATCAGAGGGCGCGGTTCGCCTTTGCGCCGGAAGAGCGCGTACCGCCTGAAGCCGTTCCCTTCGACATGTTTCAGGGCGGCTTCGGCCATCGCGGCGAGGACTGCACGTTCGAAACGCTGCAAGAGTCGTTTCGCATTCGCGATCACAAGGTCAACGTGATTGGACAAATGATCCACGACGCAGATCTTCTTGACGAGAAGTTCGGTCGCAAAGAGGGTTTTGGGGTCGATGAAGTGCTAAAAGGCTGGGCCCGGCAGGGAGTGTCGGACAAAGAGCTTCTCGAACGCGGGATGGAACTGATTGCAGCGCTATACCACTCACTTTCTTGAAAAAGAGGAGCGCACAATTGTGTTGAGCGACCGCAATTTCCGCAACCGAGTGATCGTCGCGTCGCTGGCGCTTCCGTTGTTTGGCTGCCTGGCGGCGCTTGCTCAATCGAGCGATGCCAAGGCGCAAGCTTTCACCCTGGAAGAGGCAGTCAATTTCGCTCTCCAGCATTATCCAGCCGTTCGTGCATCCATCGAGCAATTGTCTGCGGCGCGAGCGGGCGTGGGACTGGCAAAAACCAGCTACCTGCCTCGCGCCGATATGCTTTGGCAAACCAATCGCGCGACGCGGAATAATATCTTCGGCCTCTTGTTGCCTCAGTCCGTCATTTCACCTATCTCAGGCCCGGTCCTCTCCACCACGTCGAACGATTCGGTGTGGGGAGGTGCTGCGGGCTTGTTGGTTTCTTGGGAGCCGTTTGACTTCGGACGCCGGGCCGCGACGGTGAATGCAGCGAAGGCTGGTCAGAACGTGGCGAACTCCGAGGTTTCTGTGACGCGGCTTGATGTCGCCGCCGCAGTCACAAACGCTTTTTTCACCGTGGTCGCTGCCCAACAAAGAGTATCGGCGGCCAGAGCGAATATGGATCGACGACAGGTGTTTGCAAATTCGGTCCACGTCTTAGTGAAGAATGAACTGCGACCCGGCGCTGACGCTTCGCGTGCGGACGCCGAATTGGCTCGTGCACAAGTTCTGCTCATTCAAGCAGAACAAGCCGAAACTGTTAGCCGCGCTGCGCTGGCGGAGGTCCTGGGAATAGCCGGGAGCAACCTGCAAATCCATGCTGGCGCGCTTCTCTCCACTCCCCCGAAATCCAGCCCAGCAGCGCCACCTCTCTCGACGCATCCTCTAGCTACCGCTGAACAAGCGAGGGTTGATCAGATCAAGGCGCAAGAGCGCATCTTGGATCGGTCTTACTATCCTCGCCTTGACCTCCAATCGACGGTTTACGGACGAGGAAGCGGGGCGAACACGGACGGAACGGTTCAAACGGGAGCGAACGGCTTGGGCCTGGAACGTCCCAACTGGGCCGCCGGTCTAACGGTGACTTTCCCACTCTTCGACATCTTTTCCATCCGAGCACAAAAGGAGATTGAAGCGGCGAATGAACGCGCCGAACGTGCTCGCTATGACCAAACACTTGATGATCTGACCGGGCAATTACAGCAAGTACAGGCTACGTTGGACGGGGCTCGCCTTGTGGCCGAAAAAACCCCTGTTGAACTCCAAGCCGCTCGTGAAGCTGAAATACAAGCGCGCGCGCGCTACGACGCAGGACTTGCAAACATTGTAGAAGTCGCTGACGCGCAGGGTCTCCTGGTTGAAGCGGAGACCGACGACGCGCTGGCTCGCCTTGTCGTATGGAATGACCTGGCGTCGCTTACTGCCGCTCAGGGGGACCTACAACGGTTCCTCCAGTTTCTCCACCGCAAGACGCAAGGAGGTCCGTAGCCGTGTGGCTCGTCCGCGCAGCGTTGCGGCGTCCAATCAGTGTGCTTGTCATCGTGGCCGCTGTCGCTATGTGCTCCGTGCTGGCGCTCACCCGCATGCCCGCGGATATCTTCCCCAAACTCAACCTGCCCGTAATCTACGTGGCGCAACCCTACGGCGGGATGGACCCGGCGCAGATGGAAGGATATCTGGTCAATTATTACGAATTCCATTTCCTCTACATTGACGGAATCAAGAGCGTCGAATCGAAATCCATCCAGGGCGTTGGCCTGCTGAAGCTCACTTTCCACTCGGGCACGGATATGAGCCAGGCGATCGCGGAAACGGTCTCCTACGTCAATCGCGCGAAATCATTTATGCCGCCGGGCACCGTACCGCCGTTTGTGCTGCGATTCGGAGCAGGCACGGTGCCCGTGGGGGACCTGGTTTTTTCGAGTCCGACACGCAGCGTTGCGGAAATCCAGGACCTTGCGCTTTTTCGCGTGCGCCCGCTGTTTGCGACGCTGCCGGGTGTTTCCGCGCCGCCGCCGTTTGGCGGCAACCAGCGCACCATCGTCATCACCGTCAATCCCGACCGCCTGCGCGCCTATCGCATGACACCTGAGGATGTGGCCCGCGCGGTAGCGGCCGGGAACTTGATCATCCCTGCGGGCAACGCCCGAATCGGTGAACTGAACCGCATGGTGCCCATGAACTCGGTGGTGACCAATATTCAGGACCTCCGCGACCTGCCGTTGCGGACTGGCGCCGGAACACCCGTTCTGCTGCGCGACGTTGGAACAGTAGCAGACAGCAGCGACATCGCGGCTGGCTACGCACTCGTCAATGACCGCAAAACGGTCTATCTGCCGGTCACCAAGCGCTCCGGCTTTTCGACCGTGACCGTCGTCAATGAAGTGAAAGCCGCGATTCCGCGTTTCCGCGAAGTGCTTCCTCCCGACGTGAAAGTGAGCTTTGAATTTGACCAGTCGGTTTATGTGAAGAACGCGCTTTCGGCGCTCGTTCGCGAAGGCCTGTTGGGAGTGCTGCTGACCGGCTTGATGGTGCTGCTGTTTGTGCGGGACTGGCGCAGTTCGCTCATCGTGGTCATTACGATCCCGTTCGCCCTGCTGACGGCGGTGGTGGCGCTATGGCTCGCCGGGCAAACCATCAACATCATGACTCTGGGCGGCCTGGCGCTGGCGGTCGGAATCCTGGTGGACGAAGCCACGGTCATGATCGAAAACATCCAGACTCATCTGGCTCGCGGCGAAAAAACCGCCTTGGCAGTCTTCCGCGCCAGCGGAGAAGTCATTGTCCCCATGCTGCTCTCGGTGATTGCGGTCCTCGCCGTCTTTGTGCCTTCCTTCTTTATGACCGGCGTCAGCCGTTCGCTCTTTGTACCGCTCTCGCTCGCAGTCGGATTTGCCATGCTGGCTTCCTATTTTCTTTCCAGTTCGCTTGTGCCCGTCCTCGCGGTCTGGATCCTGCGCCCGGAGCACGCTGCGGAGCACGGCCAAGGGCGATTCGAGCGGCTGCGCGAACGATACGTGCGCTTGGCCGAGAAAACGGTGCGACATCGAAAGATGGTCCTGGGAATTTATCTGGCCGCAGCGGCCGCAGTTATTTTTCTTCTCGGCCCTCGCGTTGGCCGGGAAATCTTCCCGCAAGTAGATACGGGCCAGTTCCAGCTTCGCATGCGGGCGCCCACGGGAACGCGGCTATCGCGCACGGTGGAACTCACTGGGCAGGTGCTTGGGGTGATCGCTAATACTGCTGGCCAAGGCAATGTGTCCACCGCGCTGAGCTTTGTCGGCGCACAGCCTCCGACTTATCCCATCAACAATATTTATCTCTGGAGCAGCGGAACGCAGGAGGCGGTGATGCTCGTGTCGCTCGATCCCGCGGCGCACATTCGCCTTGCCTCCTTTCAAGAGGAGCTACGAAGAATTCTTCCAGGCGAATTTCCGGGATGCAGGTTTTCGTTCGAAGCGGGCGACATTGTCAGCCGGATTATGAATTTCGGCGCGCCGACGCCGGTCGAGGTGTCCGTGCGCGGACTCGATTTATCCACCGACCGTAATTTTGCGTCCAGAATTATCGCGGAGATGAAGGAAATTTCGGGGCTTCGCGACCTTCAGTACGGCGAGCCGTTGGACTATCCGACGGTGAAGGTGGACGTGAACCGCGAACGCGCCGGCCAGTTGGGAGTGACCCTGGCCGAGGTCGGTCGAGCGCTTGTGGGCGCTACTTACTCGACGCGCTTCATCAGTCCCATCTATTGGGCCGACCCGAAGACCGGTATCGGCTATCAGGTGCAAGTGCAGGTTCCGCAGGCACGAATGAATTCAATCCAGGATATCGAAAATATTCCTATCATGCCGGGTAACACATCGCATCCGCTGCTCGGCGATGTGGCAAATGTCAGCTATGGCACCACGGTGGCCGAATACGACCGCTTCAACATGCAACGCGAGGTGACGATCACCGCCAACGTGGCGGGCGAGGACTTGGGCCGGGCGGCGGCGCAGGTGAACGAAGCGATTCGACGAGCCAGACAACCGCCGCGCGGCGTGACGCTGGAAGTCGGCGGCCAAATCGCCCCGATGCAACAGACGCTGCGCGAGCTGGGAATCGGACTCTTGCTGGCGGTGATTGTCATTTACCTGCTGCTGGCCGCGAATTTCGAATCCATGCGCCTGGCTCTCGCCGTGATTTCGACCGTGCCGGCGGCCATTGCGGGAGTAGTGATCGCACTCCTTGTGAGCGGCACAACCCTCAACATGCAATCGTTCATGGGAGCGATCATGGCCATGGGCGTGGCGGTGGCGAACGCTATTCTGCTCGTCACCTTTGCCGAGCAATCGCGCCAGTCCGGCGTCGCAGGCGATAAAGCCGCCATCGAGGGCGCACGCACGCGCCTGCGACCCATCTTGATGACGAGCATGGCCATGGTCGCGGGCATGGTGCCTTTGGCGCTGGCGCTGGGAACAGGGGCAGCGCAAACCGCTCCGCTGGGGCGCGCCGTGATCGGCGGACTGCTGGCCGCAACTCTTGCGACGCTGTTCATCCTTCCCGGCGTTCTTGCGATGTTGCAGAGCCGTCGCGGCCTCATCTCACCGTCGCTCGATCCGACCGACCCGAGCAGCGCCCACTGGATTTCCGATGCGCCGGGCACTTCTGAAGGAATCGAGGGAAATTCATGAGCACGGAGAGGCATTACGTCGCTTTCACTTTTCTTGTTGTGACTCTTTGTAGTGTGTCGGGTTGCAGCTCAAGGCAGAGCAAAAAGCAGCCGGATTCCACAGCTCTCGCTCTGGCCGTGGACGTGACGCGTGTGGTATCGCAGAAGCTGAACATCATCGTTCGCCTGCCTGGCGAAATTCGCCCGTATGAAATCGTCGCCGTGTATCCCAAAGTGACAGGCTTCTTGCAGTGGATCGGCGTGGACCGCGGCTCCCGGGTAAAAAAAGGGCAGCTCCTGGCGCGGCTGACCGCTCCCGAGCTCGAAGCGGAACGGCAGAACGCCGAAGCGCGGCTGCAAAGCGAGAAAGCGACGCTCATCGCCGCTCAGGCAAAGTTCACTGCAGACGAGAGCACATACCGGAGTTTGCAGACGGCTGCGGCCACGCCGGGGGTAATTTCCGGAAACGAGCTTCAGGTGGCAAAGAAAAAGGCGGAAGCCGATGACGCGCAGGCGCAGGCAGCTCGTGAGCGCGTGGCCGCAGCTCAGGCCGGGGTGAGCGCGGCACAGGAATTAACAGCCTATTTGCTAATTCGCGCTCCCTTCGACGGCATCGTCACCGAACGCAACGCGCATCCCGGTGATTTGGTCGGGCCGGCTGGGGTGAGCGGCGCAGGATCGAATGCCACTGCGCCCATGCTGCGCATCGAAATGCTTTCACGCCTGCGCCTCGTCGTTCCGGTCCCCGAAAATGATTCAGGCGCGATCGTGCCGGGTGCGCTGGTTCACTTCTCGGTTCCAGCATATCCCGCCCAAACGTTTGCTGGCACCGTGGCGCGCGTTTCCCGCTACTTGCAGGAAGAGACGCGCACCATGCCCGTTGAACTTGATGTTGCCAATCCCCGGGGGCGGCTCTATCCGGGCATGTTCCCGGAAGTGGAATGGCCCGTGCAACGCTCTTACGCAACTCTTTTTGTTCCTGCCTCGGCCGTGACCAACTCGACGCAAGGAACGTTTGTCTTGCGCGTTCGGGCCGGCCAGGCCGAACGGGTGGAAGTCAGAACAGGAGAGACCGAGGGCGATGTTGTCGAGGTTTTTGGCGATCTGAAAGCAGGCGATGAAGTAGCGCTCCACGGTACAGAGGAAATTCCACTCGGAACTCGTGTCACACCGAGGCTTGTGGCCGCCCAGTCAGAGGGTCGCTAGAAAGTGTTTTCTGTGGTGACTTCTTATCCAAGGAGGATTGTCATGAGTACTACAAAACGATTCTTGATTGTGATTTCGATTCTCTGCTTCCCGATCATCGTGGCCGCTCAGGGCCTCGATACCGCAAAGATCGATCAAGCGCTGGGGCGGTCCGGGCAGAAGTTTGGCGATGTGTACAAGGTTGGATTCCCTCGAACCGAGTTGCACGTGGTTGTGCACGGCGTAGCGATAAAACCGGGGCTAGCTCTCGGGTCATGGGCTGCATTTTCGGGGACGAACGACAATGCGATGGTGATGGGCGACCTGGTTCTGCTTCAGGACGAAGTCAATCCAGTGATGAAGAAGTTGCGCGCCGCTGGTTTTGAGATCACGGCAGTTCACAACCACCTCCTCGACGAAACTCCTCGCTTGATGTACATGCACTACATGGGGCATGGACCGGCGGAGCAGATTGCGAGTTCTCTCCGCGCTGCCCTCGCCGTTTCTAAGACGCCGCTGGGCAAACCTGTTGCTGCCCCGGCAGCCACTTCAGCACCGCCTATTTGGGTCAAGACGGTCGAAGATAAGGTTGGACGCAAGGGCGGATTCAATGGCGGAGTGCTTTCGTTTGGCGTGCCCCGCGCGGATGCCGTGACGATGAGCGGGATGACCATTGAGCCTTCCGAAGGTGTCGCGGAATCGATTAATTTCCAGGAAGCGGGCGCGGCAAAGGTCGCCACCACCGGCGATTTCGTGCTGATAGCGGAGGAAGTGAATCCAGTGATTTCAGCTCTGCAAGAACATCACGTTACCGTCACTGCCCTGCATAGTCATATGCTCGCGGAACAGCCGCGACTGTTCTTCATGCACTTTTGGGCCGTTGGCAGTCCTGAATCGGTTGCGACGGGAATCAAGGCCGCCTTGAGCCATGTGTCGACCAAGTAGAACTCGCCTTCCTGAAGGAGGATTCTGATGGGCCTGAGCCCGCGAGTCTCGCCTGCGCTGCCAAGCCTCGAAGTAGTTTCGATGGCCAGGGCGTTCCCGGCAATATACCCGCGGCCGTGAAGCTTTACGTGTTTCGTTGTGCTTAACGCGCATACCTGTGCCCGATGATTAACGGCCTGATGAACCGGGGCGAGGGACCGTCTGCCGGGTCTATTTTCTTCTTAGTGGTGATTTTTTGTGACTTGCTTATCGCAAGCTCGGCATCCGCCCAGAGTCGCGGTCATCGAGCACCAGAAGAGGGCGCGCCTTTGGCGAAAGCCGTTCGAGTTGACCATTCACCACGACTCGACGGCACGCTCAATGACCCGCTCTGGCGGCGCGCAGAAGCCATTACGGATTTCCTCCAGCGCGAGCCGTATGAGGGTCGGAGACCGACCGAGCGGACGGAGGTGCGCATCCTCTATATGACGAATGCCGTCTATTTCGGAATCGTCTGCTACGACTCCGACCCCGCAGCGATTATCGCCAGGGAACTCCGCCGGGATGCGAGCCAAGACCTGGACGACAACTTCGCGATTCTGATCAGTCCGACGAACGATCATCAGAACGGTTATGCGTTTCGGATCAACCCGCTCGGAACTCAACTCGATGGTCTAATAACTGAAGAGGGCGATATGGATTCCGGCTGGGATGGTGTCTGGACTTCGGAAGCGCGGATAGGCACCAAGGGTTGGACTGCAACCATCGAAATCCCGTTTACCACGCTGAATTTCACCAAGTCGCAGGATGTGGTCTGGGGATTGAATTTCAGGCGCTTTATTCGACGCAAGAATGAAGAGGACTTGTGGAGCGCCTACCGGAGAACGTTTGGTCTTACCAGGGTATCCCAAGCTGGGGAACTCGTTGGCATAACCGACATCGGAAGCGGAAGACTTTTCATTGTCAAACCATACGGCTTGGCCACCTACGACAAGCAAACCGGACAAAATCCCAGATTCCCGCTGACTGGAGGACTCGATGTCAAATATGGCATTCGTTCCAATCTTGTCTTGAACCTTACCGGAAACACCGATTTCGCCGATACGGAAGTCGATCTGGAACCTTTCAATCTGACGCCGTTCAAGGTCTTCATCCCCGAAAAGCGTCAGTTCTTTTTGGAAAACGCCGGAGTCTTCAATTTTGATAGCGGCGACCACGACCAGTTGTTTTTCAGCCGCCAGATTGGGATCGATCCGGTGACCGGACAACAGGTGCCAATCAACGGCGGAGCGAAGCTGACCGGGACCCTGGGCCGATTGGAGTTAGGGGTGATGGACGTGGACACTCGTTCGCGTGGCCCGAATCCCTACGCGAATTATTCGGTCGTGCGTTTGAAGGAATCATTGTGGGGCGGCTCATATATCGGCCTGATGGGCATCGATAAGCGATCTGGCGATGTGAAGGACAGTTTCAATGAAACCGGAGGCGTTGACACGCGGCTCGTTTTCTTCAAAGACTGGTTTGTTGACGCCCACATGGCTGGCACGCGATCTCCGGGAGACCCGAGTGGAGCGAGTGATGTGGGGGCTTCGCTGTCGTATCGGTCAAACTGGCTGGATGGAATCGTCGAGCGAAGAAAAATCGGCCCGAACTTCAACCCTGAGGTGGGTTTCATCGAGAGGGCGGACTCGAATGAGACATATGCGGACGCTACTTTCAAAGCTCGGCCCAGGATCGGTGGCGTCCGTGAGTTGCAGTTCGAGGGATTCGTTCTGCACGCACCCGACACCCACGATGTTGTCCAAACTCAGGAATGGCAGGGCACTTTCCGCGCTGAGCTTAACAACGGAGGTTATACCGATGACGATATCGCTGACGTGTTTACGCAGCGAATCACAACACCTCTTCACATTTACAAGAATGTGTTCATTCCGAACGGTCTGTATCACTTTGCCCGCCACCAGCTCACGTACGGCTCCGGGCAGGATCGCCGGTTCACCTACAACTTCTTCGAGCGCTTTGGCGGCTATTACGGTGGAAACCTTAACGAATTTCGTGTGCGGGGCAACTACCGCCCGACGGCAAAGTTCTCCCTATCTGCTTCGGAGACCTGGGATCGATTCCGATTGCCGGAGGGGAATTTCTCGGTGAACCTGGCCAGCTTGCAGGCGAACTATTCCTTCACCCGATTTCTCACCTTCACCTCCATCGTTCAGATGGATACGTCGAACACGCAGGCAGTCAGTGCCAATTTTCGCCTGAGGTATAACTACCACCCTGACAGCGACCTCTACATCGTCTATAACGTCGGAACGCAATTCGCCAGCCTTGCCGCAGCAAACCCGCCACAAGTGAGGGAGACTCGCTTCGCGGTGAAATACACCTATTCATTCTCGCCCCGCTCAGGGCCTTCAGTCGCGCCCATCAAGTCCAGCGACCAAGAGTAACGAATGGAAGATCTTAGGTGGAGAACTTCGGGGAATCTGGTCCCCCGGCGAGTCCGCAACGACATCTGTGCGCGCCGACCGGTTCCTGAGGCTCGCCTGCCGGAGGGTAGGGGTGCGGGCGGTCGCGGGATGGCTCCTGACACCCCTATTGTGTCGCGCCTGCCGGCTCGGCGAAGTGGCCTAGCTGGGATTTGAGATGGCTCTGGAGATGTTCGCCGTAGCCTAACTGGTGGCTGTCCTGGCGGCGATTCTGACGGGTCCCTTCTCCTGCTAGCCTGGTTCATTCATGAGGCGAGTGCGCGCCGGTTCCCGGTCCGATTTTCAGGGTCGAAGCGACTTGCAGCGGCCGCTGGTGGGCGATGGCGGTGGCGCGGTGCCGGCCGTCACGGCTGTAGGAGCTCGAGCAGACGAAACAGATTGATCGGCATGGCTCGACTGCTGGCAGATGGCTCGATCGAGCACCCGCTTCGCACCGCGCCTGCCCGCCGTAGCCTTGGCGTAGGCGGGCCGGCCCGCCGCCGTTCGACCCCGCCACGCGTGACTCACAGCCCTGAGCCTGCCGAAGGGTGTCGGTCGAAGCAGGACGCGGGGCGAGCCGCCGCAAGGCTTTCCAACGACTCGCAGCCACTGTCCCTATCCCCCGCCGACGAATTGCACGATTTCGTAGGTGTCGCCGGGCTCGACCGCGGTGGAAGACCACTGGCTACGGGGAAGGATTTCGCGGTTGCGCTCGATAGCGACGCGACCCGCGTTCCAGCCAAGCTGCGCCACCAAATCGGCGACGGTAATGCCGGCGGGAACGTCACGCGACTGGCCGTTGACAGTGATGCTCATCGCCAAGGAGCAAAACGCCGCCGGAGGTGCACCCTCCGGCGGGCGGGCGCGCCCTACTTCACGTAGACGACGATCATCAGCAGGGTATACAGGGCGAGCGACTCGATCAGCACCAGCGAAAGAATCAGCATGTTCTGGATCACGGTGCTCGCCGCTGGGTTTCGCGCAAAACCCTGCGATGCGCCGGCGCTCGCAATTCCCTGCCCGATCCCGCACAAGCCGGAAGCGATCCCCATCGCAAAACCAGCGGTGATCACCGCTCCGGTAGCCGTCAGTTCCCCGCCATGGCCTGCGGCGGGCGCTTGGCCCGCGGCGAACGCCGAGGGCACGAACGCCAGGGCTCCCATCAGCGCCGCCCAAATTCCTGCCAACTTCCTCATTCGTTTCCTCCGATTGGAAAATGACCGCCGGGCGCCCCTGCTGTGGCGATGTGCCGCGGCTGCCCATCCGGCCGTTCGTTAATGATGTTCGGCCACCGCCCCTCCCACGTAAATCACGGGCAAAATGGTGAACACGAACGCCTGGATGAAAGCGACAAAGATGTGCAGCCCCACGAAGAGCGTGGGCACAACGACGGGAACGATCCAGGCGGGATAACCCAGGACGTGGAATTTCCCGCAGAACAGCGCCAAGCCGAGCGACATGGCGAGGAACTGCACGTAGATGGTTTCGCTGGCGAGCATGTTGGCCCAGAGCCGTGCAGTCAACGAGAGGATGCGGGCGCAGTGGCTGAAGAGCTCGACGATGGGCATGAACGGCCCGACCAGGAGGATGACGGGGCCGGCGAGGAACTTCACCCAGCCGGGAAGCCCCTTTAGGACATCGACCATGAGCGGCAGCGGACCGAGAAACTGCTTGCCGTACTTCCCTGCTCCCTGCTTGCGGATGCCCGACCAGTGGTAATAAACGAAGACGAACAACGCGCAACCCAGCGGCACCGTCACCACTGCCGTCGGCGATTCGAGCGTGGGAATCAAGCTGATCAAATTGGAAAACAGGATAAAAAGTCCGATGGAGCCGATGATGGCCATGTGCGTTTCGCCGCCATGGCCGAGGAAATCCTCGAGCATGTCCTTCACGCCAAGCCGCCAGGGATTGGTGATCAGGTACTCCATCGCCCACTGCACGCCCCCGGGCCTGTCGGCCGAAAGCCGGGGCCTCAGCCACAACAGGAAAATCGCGGCAATCAGAAACACGAAAAGTTCCATCGCGACGTGATTGGGGATGGGAGCCCGAGGATCGGGATGGCGGCCGAGCGCGGCGAGCAAGGCCGCCGCCGGCTTCGCCAGTGCCAGATTAACCAGCTTCGTTACCCAGAGTTCCTGTTCCATCGTCCCCGCGGCCGCCGCCTTCAGCCGCGCAGTCCTCAGCGGATGAAGAAGACCAATTCTCCGATCAGTTCCAGAAGTACTGCCGCAGCCAACGCAAACAGGCCGCAGAGAAAGGCCACGACCGGCCAATAAAAGCGCAACAGCATAACATACAGCACCGCGGCCAGCAAAGCGTAGCGGCCGAACATCTGCCAGTAAACCCGCCGCGGCACCCGGGGTTTCGGCTCGCCCGCCTGGGCCATCGAAATCCGCGTCACCCACTGAACGAATTGCTTCAGCCAGCGGAAATTCAGCCAGGCCACCACCGCGCCCACAGCGAGGGCGGCGGCTTCCGGCCACCCGCGCAGCAGCAACGCGGCGACGGCGCCGGCGGCTCCCAGGGCGAAGGTGAAGTATTCGACCCGCTGCTGGGCCTTGACGCCGAAGAAATCCGCGCTGGCCATCTTAGGGTCTCCGATTCGGCTGGCCGAGCGTTTGCAGCACCGCGCCCAAGCCGACTCCAAACCCCAGGAAGCCCAGCATCAGAGTGAGCAACGGCGAAGTGTGCAGCCGCTTGTCGAGGAAGTAGCCTAGCGCCCCGCCCCCGAGCGTCGATCCGATCAGCAGGAACGGCAGGTCCATCGCCAGGGTCAACTGCCGCAGGAATTCCGCGGGGCCCTTGGCCGGCTGCGGGGGCGGCATCGGCCGTCACCCGCCCGGCGCGCCGCGAGCCGGGTCGTGGCCGGCGCCGTGGAGGATTTCGATGGCATGGGGCACAAGGCCGGCCACCGCGTCGAGCGACTCGACCGCGCCGCGCGGGCTGCCGGGAAGATTCAAAATCAGCGTGGCGCCGCGGCAGGCGCCCTGGCTGCGGGAGAGTGCGGCGCGCGGGTTCGTTCGCGAACCTGCTTCCCGCATCCGCTCGCCCAGGCCGGGCACCAGTTTTTCGGCGGCGCTGGCGGTGGCTTCAGGAGTGACGTCGCGCGGCCCGAGCCCGGTGCCGCCGGTCGTCAATACCAGGTCGATCGAGCCGGAATCCGCCAGGGCGATGAGTCGGGCGGAGATGAGCGAGGAGTCGTCGGGAAGAACGGCGCTCGCAGCCACTTCCCAGCCGAGCTCGCGAGCGCGGGCGGCGAGGGCGGGGCCGGAGCGGTCGTCGCGCGTGCCTCGGGAAACCGAATCGCTGATCGTCAGGATGGCTACGCGCATGGCCGTCTCCCGGCCCTACTGTCCCGAGTCATAAGAGCGTTGCATTCGCTGCCCGGCCTTCACCCTAAACCTGGACGGGATGAATCCCGTGCCACGACACCCGATGGCTCCCGCGTGCGCACGTCGCACAGGTTTCCGCGTAGTGTGCGTCCCAATGATCCTGGTCGGGAACCTGTGCGATAGGCGCCGCCGAGCCCCGGCCTGATGCGTCTGCTCCGGCGTCACGATTTCCTTCCCTTCCGCCGATACACGCCGCTCCGCCCGCCGCGCTTTTCCACCAGGTACAGCTCGGTGATTTCCATGCCGCGATCGAGCGCCTTCGTCATGTCGTAAACCGTAAGCGCGGCGGTTGCCGCGGCCACCAGCGCCTCCATCTCCACTCCGGTACGCGCGGTGGCCGTCACTTGGGAATGGATTTCCACGCCGCGCGGGCGCAAGCGCGCATCGAGCTCGACGTGGGTAATGGGCAAGGGATGGCAGAGCGGAATCAGATCGGCGGTGCGTTTGGCGGCGGCAATCCCGGCGATCCGCGCCACCTCGAACGGGCTGCCCTTCGGGGTTTTCAGACGGCGAATGGCAGCGAGCGCCTTCGGAGCAATCCGAACGAAAGCGTGAGCGATAGCAGTGCGCTCGCTGGACGGCTTGGCGGTCACGTCCACCATCCTCACGGCGCCGCGCGGACCGTAATGCGTCAGCTTGTTCAACGTTCGCTTCTCTCGCTGCCTTTGGAATGGCCGCCGGAAGCTACGGCCGCAGGCGAGACGCCTGCGCCACGCGCCGCCTCGCTACCCGCCGCATCCGCACCGGCCACGGCGCTACAGCAAATCGCGCCGCAGGAGCGCCTGGATCGATTCTCCTGCCTGCCAGCTCAGCTTTTCCGGCGGCACCACCAGAAACCCATTGGATTGCGCAAGACCCGCCAGGTCGCCTGAGCCACGCCAGCGCACTGGACGAGCCACGAGGCCGGCGGGGGTCCAGCCAAGCTGGGCCGGGAGGAAGTGCGTCAATTCTCCTTTTTCCTCGAGCGGGGCATCGAGCCGGGCTTGCACCAGGGGAAGCGGCCGCGGCCCGGCGCCCGCCAACAGATCGAGCGCCGGCACCACCAGCAATTCGAAAGTCACCATCGCCGACACCGGGTTTCCCGGCAAGCCAAACACCGGCCGGTTGCGACACCAGCCAAACACCGCGGGCCGCCCCGGGCGAATGGCCACCGCATCGAAAAAGAATTCCGCACCCAGCCCGCGCAGCACATCTTCGACCAGGTCGTACTTGCCCATCGAAACGCCGCCGCTCAGCACCAGCACGTCGACCTCTGCTTCCAGCGCCTCGCGAACGCGCTCGCCCAGCGTTTCCGCCTGGTCCGCGGCGCGGCCGAACGGCACCGGCCGGGCGCCGGCAATCCGCGCCTGGGCGGCGATGCAAGCGCTGTTGGTGTCGCGAATTTCGAATGGGCCGGGCTGGCAGTCGGGCGGAACGATTTCATCGCCGGTGGCCAGGACGGCGACGCGCGGCTGGCGGAACACTTTCACCGCAGAGCAACCCACCTGGGACAGGAGTGCCAATTCGGCGAAACCGATTCGCGCGCCGGGCTCGAGCAACCGGTCGCCACAGCGGGCTTCGGCGGCCCGGGCGACGATGTGCTGGCCGGGGCGCGCGGCACGCTCGATAGCGACGCGACCGTCGCCTTCGAGCCTGGTGTGCTCGACCATCACCACCGCGTCGGCGCCATCGGGCACCGGCGCTCCGGTCATGATGCGAACCGCCTGCGACGGGCCGATCGCGCCAGAGAAGGCGGCGCCGGCGCGGACTTCGCCGGCGATAGCGAGCACCGCGGGCGCCGGCTCCGTATCCGCGGCCCGCACGGCAAAGCCGTCGCGAATGGCGCGAGCGAAGGCGGGCGAGTCGCGATCGGCGACTGCCGGAGCGGCGAGCACTCGGCCAAGCGCGCGCTCGAGCGAAGCGGTTTCCCTTCGGCGCCGGCGCGGCTTGCGAGCGCGGACGATTTCGATGACCTTGTCGCGCGCCTCAGTCCAGGAAAGCATGCTCAATCAAGCCAGGAAGCCAGGTATGAGCCCGGGGGAACGATAGTGGCTTCCCGTTCCGGGCCGGTGGAAATCATGCCGATTTCCACCTCCAGCCGGGTGGAGACGAACTCCAGGTAGTCGCGGGCCGCCGGGGGCAAGTCCTGCAGGCGGCTGACGCCGCTGGTGGAAGAACACCAGCCCGGCAGGGTGCGGTATTCAGGCGTGACCCGTTCGAGGACCTCGGCTTCGGCCGGCATCTCGTCGAGCGGCGCGCCCTTGTAGCGGTAGCCGATGGCTACCTGGATTTCGCGCTGGGTGTCGAAGACGTCGAGCTTGGTTACCACCAGCGAGGCGATGCCGTTCACCCGCGCCGCATAACGCAGCATCACCAGATCGAGCCAGCCACAACGCCGCGGGCGGCCGGTGACGGCGCCGTACTCGACGCCGCGGTCGCGGACGCGCTCGGCTTCCAACTCAGGCATTTCGGTGGGAAACGGCCCGCTGCCCACGCGGGTGGTGTAGGCCTTGGTGACGCCGATGACGCCGGTGATGAGCGTGGGAGGAATGCTCAGGCCGGTGCAGGCGCCGCCGACGGTGGCGCTGGAGGAGGTGACGTAGGGATACGTGCCGTGATCGATATCGAGCATGGTGCCTTGCGCGCTTTCAATCAGCAGCGACCGGCCCTGGGCGGCGGCGCGGGCGAGCAGCGCGCCGACGTCAGCGGCGAAGCCGCCGATGCGTCCGGCCATCGCGAGATAGGAATCCGCCAGGCCCGCGGTATCGAGCGGCTGGCCGTAGAGCGCCTGGCTGATGACGCTTTTTTCGCGAAGCACCGGCTCGAGCTTGCGCCGGAATCCTTCGCCATCGAGCAGGTCGATCACCCGCAAACCGCGCCGGGCCATTTTGTCCTCGTAGGCGGGACCGATGCCCCGGCTGGTGGTGCCGATGCGGCTGGCACGGGCGGAATCGGCGGCGCGATCGAAGACGCGGTGATAAGGGAAAATGAGATGGGCGCGATTGCTGACGAACAGGCGGCCGGCTACTTCGATACCCGCCTTCTGGAGCGAATCGACTTCGGCCAGCAATGCCTCGGGATCGACAACCGTCCCCGCGCCAATCACCGCAATCTTTCCCGGGCGGAGGATCCCGGAGGGCACCAACTGGAGAATGAAGCGTTTCCCGTCGCAAATGACGGTGTGACCGGCGTTATGTCCGCCCTGGCAGCGGGCGATGTAGTCGAATCCCGCGGCCAGGTAATCCACCACCTTGCCCTTGCCCTCGTCGCCCCACTGGGCGCCAACCACCGCAACCGCTTTCATCGGCATTCCTGCGAGATTGTCCCGCCCGCACGCCTCCGGTTCCTTGCGCCTGTCCGGGAAAGGGAAAGGGAGATGACGTGAAGCGAGCGCCGGCTATCGTACCTTTCGCAACCGAGCCGGCGCAAGCGCGCCGCCGCCCTCAGCCGCGCCCGGCAACGAGGGCCGATTTTCTCGCCGCAGTCGCCTTGGCGTTGGCTTTGGGGCAGCCACGGCCCGCGCCTTCGTGACCGCATGGTTCTGGTGGGATTACGTTCGACCGGCACCGGCGCGAGCGCAGGCGCGAGGCCCGCCTCAGCCGAGCACGCGACCCAAGGCTCTCTGGATCTGGTCCTTCGGCACTGCGCCGACGATTTGGTCGGCCACCTGGCCGTCCTTGAAGATGAGCAGGGTGGGGATGCCGCGGATGTTGTACCGGAACGCGGCATTGCCGCTTTCGTCCACGTTCACTTTCACCACTTTCAGCTTGCCCGCATATTCCCGGGCAATCTGATCGACCGTGGGCGCCAGCGCGTGGCACGGCCGGCACCATTCCGCCCAGAAATCCACCATCACCGGCTGCGTCTTGCTGGCCGCCAGAACTTCGGTATCGAAATTGGCGTCGGTGACGCCCTGGATGTTTTCAGACATGTTTACCCTTCTCGCGGGGCCTGGGCGGCGGCTCGCGCCGCATCGCCGGCCCCTGATTGTACAGATGAATCAGGCGCGCTGGAGATTCTCCCCTTTCGCGCCTCCACATACAAATCGGCATACCGGCGGGCCGACGCCTTCCAAGAGAAATCACGGCTCATGGCGTTGGCTTGAAGCCGCCGCCACAGCACGCGATCGGCATAGACGCGCATCGCCTCTTGCAGGCAGGCCAGCAGCGCTTCGGAGCGGTATTCCTGGAATTTGAACCCGCTGCCTTCCCCGGTCCGGAGGTCGTATGCGTCGACGGTGTCGTTCAATCCCCCCGTCGCCCGAACCAGCGGCAAGGTGCCGTACCGCAGGCTGTAAATCTGATTGAGGCCGCAAGGCTCGTAGCGGGAGGGCATCAGAAACAGGTCGGCGCCCGCCTCGATCTTATGCGCCAGGGTGTTGTCGTAGGCGATGCGGACGGCGACTTGACGCGGATGGCGCGCCGCCAGCTCCCGGAAAAATTCCTCATAGGCGGGTTCGCCGGCGCCAAGCATCACCAGCAGCAGGTCTTCCTTTAATATCTCTTCCGCCGCCTCGACCACCAGATCGAAGCCCTTGTGGTCGACCAGCCGCGAGATGATGCCCACCACCGCGGGCTCCAGATTCACCGCCGGCAACCCGAATTGTTCGAGCAGGTCGCGCTTGCAGGCATGCTTGCCATCGGGATCGAGCGCCGAATACCGGGCGGCGATCAACGGGTCGGTTTCCGGGCTCCAGGCCGAATAATCCACGCCGTTCAAAATCCCCACCAACCGGCCGGCGCGCTGCCGGATGACTCCTTCGAGTCCGCAGCCGAATTCGGGAGTTTGTATTTCCTTGGCGTAGCCGCCGCTGACCGTCGTGAGCCAGTCGCTGAACACCAGGCCTCCCTTGAGGAAGTTGACCCTGCCGTAGAATTCGAGCGCGTCGATCGAGAACAGCCGCCGCGGCAACCCAACTCGTTCCAGCACCGCCGGCTCGAACAAACCCTGGTAGCCGAGATTGTGGATGGTCAAGACTGTGGGCACGGATTGGAACGCGGGATCGGCGGAGTGAAACGCTTCGAGGAATACGGGCACGAGCGACGTCTGCCAATCGTGGCAATGGATCACGTCGGGCCGCCAAATCGATTTCGCCAGCTCGATGCCGGCGCGGGAAAATTCGGCGAACCGCTCCGGGTTGTCGGGATAATCACCCGCTCGGCCGCCGTAGAGGCCGTCTCGATCGAAAGCGGCGGGATCGTCGAGGAAAAAATAGCGGACGCCGTCCTGAACCGTGCCGCCGACCACCGACGGGCGGCGCTCGTCCGCGCCGACGGGCACCGAGAGCCTGGCCAGCACCGGTGAGGCGATTTTCGTGTCGCGGTACCGCGGCAGGAACACCGCCGGCTCGTGGCCGAGCGCGGCCAATTCCCGGGACAAGCCGCCAATCACGTCGGCGAGCCCGCCGGTTTTCGAGAACGGGACTCCTTCGGGTGCGATGAGAAGGATGCGCATGCTGGCCGAATCCGAAACTTCCACCGTACTGAAACCTGTCCAAGCGCGTCAAGGCGCTTCCGGGAATCGAACAACTGTTAGACTCGTCGAGCGATGACTCCGCGCAAGCTGGGACAGCATTTCTTGACCGATGCCGGCTGGCGCACGCGCATTCTCGAGCTGCTGCGGCCGGCGCCGGGCCAGGTGTGGGTGGAAATCGGCGCCGGGCGCGGAGAGATGACCGCCGAGCTGGCCAGGCGCGTGGAGCGAGTGGTGGCCATCGAACTGGATCGCTCACTGCTCGCTCCTCTCGGCGAGCGGACGGCGGAGCTTCCGGTGGAAATCGTTTCCGGCGACGTGCTGGCGCTCGATATCGGCCGGCTGGGAGGCAGACGCTTCCACGTGTACGGCAGCTTGCCTTATTACATCACTTCGCCCATTCTCCGCCGGCTCTTCGCTCTGGCCGACCGCATCGAAGAAATCGACGTTGTGGTCCAGTGGGAAGTTGCCCAGCGAATCGTCGCCGCGCCCGGCCGCCGCGAATACGGCTGGCTGTCGGTACTTGCGCGGTTCTATACGAAACCGGAAATCCTGCTGCGAGTGCCGCCGGGCGCGTTCCGGCCGGCGCCGAAGGTGGATTCGGCGCTGGTGGCATTACGCCCGCCGGGAGAGAAGGCGGGGCTGGGGATCGAGGAAGAACAGGGATTCCTGGCGTTCTGCGAGGCTTGCTTCGCGCACAAGCGGAAGACGTTGGTGAACAACTTGAAAGCCGGTTACAGTGCCGAAGCAGTGCGCGAGGCGCTGGCGGCGGAGCGGCTGGGGCCGAAGGCGCGGGCGGAGGAAATGAGCGTCGCGGAGTTGGCCGGATTGTACCGGAGGATTGGGGCCGGAGTGTGAGGAGCTTTCTTGGAGGGCAGATGCGGGTGACATCGCTCCGCCACTGGCGGAGCTTCTTGCTTCCGTCAGGACGACATCCGGTCAGCAGGCGGCGCGACGAAGCTCCACGCCATCTCCGCCAGACTTACCGGGAGCTGGCGCCATAGGCGGCGCTTCAACGTGGCGTAATCCTGCGTGCCGCTGAAAAGCGCCGCCAGCAACCGGCGGAACGTGGGGCTGCCGCGAGCGAAATCCACCGTGCGGGCGGTGATCGCTCCGCCGAGAAACGTCTCGAAGTAGAAGCGCGGCGCCAATGCCGCCGCCCGCTCGAGTTCCTGGCCGAGTTCGGCTCGGAACCGGATGGGGTAGTCTTCGGGTCGGCCGGCGGCGAGGGCGCTGGCAAGCAGCTCGCCGGAGCGCATGGCGTAATAGAGGCCTTCCCCGGTAATCGAATCCACCATCGCCGCGGCATCGCCTACGAGCGCCCAATTGCGGCCAGCCAGGTTTCTTCCTCGCAAAGTTCCCAGGCGAGGCGAGGGAAGCAGATGGCTGAAAAAGCTGGCGCCCTCGCGCGACAGCCGCTCTTCATCGAGATAGGCTTCCAGATGGCGGCGCAAGAGGACGCTGGAGGTTTCGTCGAGCTTGCCGCATATCCCCACCGAGAGATGGCCGGGCCGGGGAAACGACCATAGATATCCGCGGAATCCGGGCAGAAACTTGATTTTCAAAACCGCCGAATCCCCGGGAACGTAATAGCCGAGGGTTTGTTCGAGGTCGGCGGGTTCGAGCGGCTCGGCCGAAGGCAGCAGGCGGTTTCTGGCGCCGGCGGCGACGACGACGAACTCCGCGGCAAGTTCGGCGCCATCGGCAACCACTCGCGGCCGCTGGCTCTCGGTGTGCAACTCGGATACGCGGCCGCGGACGATGCGGCAGCCGGAGCGCTCGGCCCGGTCGAGCAGCAGGCCGTTCAGCACGCGGCGGGAGTAGATGACCAGGGGCTCGTCGAGTGCCAGGCGGGCGGGACGGCCGGAACCCGATTTCAGCTCGACTTCGGAGACCACCTTTTTCGGATAGGGACCGTCGAGCAGGAACGGGTAGGCGCGAATGGCTTTCTGCGTGAGACCGCCGCCGCAGGGTTTTTCCCAAGCCAGATGCTCGTCAAACAAGGTCACGGCAAGGCCAGCGCCTGCCAGGGCTTCGGCGCAAACCGCGCCGGCGGGACCACCACCGATGATTATCACCTGGCGCATCACGCGTGCCGGAGAGCCGTCCTGGTGCGAGGCCTCAAGTCAGCGGGAGGACCGACGCGAGCATACCCGCGGCGAGTATAGCATCGAAGAGCGCCGCCGCCGGGACGTCGGCGCCGCGCCGTCGCAGGGCATCGGCGGCCAGGCGCTGGCCGACGCTTACTATCAGAAATTCCAGCACCAGCAAGATCATCAGTAGCCCCCAGCGCCAGAAGACCAGGACAGCGAATGCTTGCGCCAGCCACACCACCGCCCGCAACGCGAGAAACAGGACCAGCCGTTTCCAGCCGCGGGGAGCGCCCAATATCATTTCTTCGGCCGCGAAATACGGCCAGGTGAACGGCACCAGCACGAAAAACCGCCAGAGCCGCGCCGGGCTGTCGGCCAACTCCACGAGTTCCGGATTGAGTGCAACGGCGAAAATCACGAGGATCGCGATGCCGGCCAGCGCCGCGAAAAGCAGCTCCCACGGCTGCGCGCGGAATGCCTCGCGTCGGCGGCTCAGCGCCAGAAGCACCACGCCGGTCACCAGCGCCACCAGCGCCGCCCAGTCGCCGCCGTCCAGCCACACCGGGCGCAGCCACTGGGCCGCCCGGGTCAATCCGAGCGAGGAAACGGCGAGGAAACTGCCGAGCGTCCAGTATCCGACCGCGGTTTTCCAAGCGATTCCCGCGGGCTGCGTGATAACCGGTTTCATTCCGCAGATTCGCGCCAGAAGCGTTTCCACCGGCGCAACCAGAAGAACCAAGCCGGCAAGGAACGCGAGTGTGGCAAGCAAGGCGGCCGCCGGAGCGGCGATAGGATTCTTCGCTGCAAGCGGGGCCGGCTGGCTCAGCCGAGCGGCGGCGGCCCCCGGCGTCGCGGCGCGGGCTCGGCCGCTCCAATCGACGGCCAGCTTCCACACGCGGGGATCGAGAATCATGCCGCCGTGGGTCGCTCCGCTGACACGGCGCAGCTCCACCGCGCGACGGTCGAGAAAATCGTCCGCACTCTGGCGTGCTCCGCCGGCGAGAGCGACGAGCTCGGCCGCCCTCCGCTTCACCGGGGTGAAATCGAACTGGGCGGTGAGCACCAGCAGGTTCGGGGGCGCCCGGCGCGGCAGCGCCAGCAACGCCGGTGAAATGGCAATAGTTGCGGCTGCCGGGAAGCGTTCGGCCAAGCGAACGGCGACGGCTCCGCCCAGCGAATGGCCCAGCAAAACGGTCTCTCCACGCTCGATGGCGCCGGTTCGGGCGAGCCAATCGACGGCTGCGGCGGCGCAGCTTTCCGCGCCGGCATAGGAAAACCGCTCGCTGCTGCGGCCGTGTCCGGGAAGATCGAGCAGGTACACCCGCCAGCCCGCCGCGGCGAACGACTGGCCGATCGGCTCCATCACCGCCGCGCTCGCCGACAAGCCGTGAAAGACGACCACCGCGCCGGCGGCGGCGCCCGGCGCCGGCTGCAGCACGCGCGCCGGCGTGCGGCAGGCATCCGGGATCAGGATTCGGCGCTCGGAAGGCTTTGACCGCCACGCAACAATGACTCCAGCGACAGCGAGAGTCATGCCGAGCGCCAAACGAAGCAACCTCGCGCGCCGGTTCAAGGCTCCTAATCCTCGCATGGTAGAATGGCATAGTCGTCAGGTCCGGTCGAATCCGGAGCGTAGTTTGGGACGGATCGTAACCGAAGGGGAACTCGCCGAACATGTGGCGGCCGCCCGGCACGCCGGCCGGCGAGTTGTGTTCACAAACGGCTGCTTCGACCTGCTTCATCCCGGCCATATCCGCTCGCTCGAACAGGCCCGCTCGCTCGGAGACGTTTTGGTGGTGGCGCTGAATTCCGACCGGAGCGCGCGGGAAGCTAAAGGACCGGGAAGACCTCTGGTGTCTCAAGACGAGCGAGCCGAGGTGGTGGCGGCGCTGGCGGCGGTCGATTGGGCGGTGATTTTCGACGATCCCACGCCGCAGCGGCTGATCGCCCGGCTGCTTCCTGACGTGCTGGTGAAGGGAGCGGACTGGGGCACCTACGAAATCGTTGGACGCGAAGAAGTGGAAGCGGCGGGCGGGGAGGTGGTGCGCGTTCCGATGGAACCGGGCTATTCCACCACCGAACTCATCGAGCGCATCCGACGTTTGCCATCATGATTCTGCCCTTGTTGGCCGAGCTGCTGGCTCGCGTCGGAGGCCATCCCGCCGTCCGGGGGGCGCTCGACGGGATCCGCGGGCCGGAGCGACACGCGCGGCTTGCCGGGCTCACCGATCCGGCGAAGGCGGTGGTTATCGCGACGGCAGCGGCGGCTCTTGGCCGCCCTTTGATCGCTCTGGTCGATGCGAACGATCGCGCCGAGAGCTTCGCAACTCCCCTGCGCTATTTCTACCGCACGCTCACCCGCCGACCGGAATCGGAAGTGGTCGTGATTCCCGGCCTCGACGTGCTGCCTTACGAAAAACTCTCGCCGCATCCGGAAATCGCCACCGAGCGCGCGGTGGGGCTGTGGCAGCTCTCGGCGGGTCTGGCTCGAGTGGCGATCGCGAGCGCCGGGTCGGCGCTCGTGCGTTACCGCGATGCCGAGTTCTACCGCGGGCTGGCGAGGGAGATCGGCCGGGACGACGCGCTGGGGCTGGATGACCTGGTGACGCATCTGGCGCGGGTGGGCTACGAGCGCGAGGAAATGGTGGAGATGCCGGGGCAGTACGCGGTGCGCGGCGGGATCGTCGACGTGTTTCCACCCGACGCTCGCCAGCCGGTGCGGATCGAGTTGTTTGGGGACACGGTGGAATCGCTGCGGGAATTCGACGCGGCGACCCAGCGGTCGATCAGTCCGGTGGAACGGGTGGCGCTCGGTCCGCTGAACGAATCGCCGCGGCCGGCCGCGCGGCTGGCCAGTGTGGGAGCGGCAAGCCAGGACGCGGAGCTCGATCGGCCCTCGGATCCGGAACTACTGCTACCGGGCTGGGAATTCCGAGTCACGGCGAACGATCCTGCCGCCGGTTCGCTTTTCGACCTGGCGCGGGACGCGGTGGTGGTGATCGACGAACCCGCCCAACTGGACGAGGCGGCGGCGAAATTCATCGAGCACGTAGACCAGGCGTGGCGCGAGGCTCGCGAGCAGGACGGCGGGGCCGGAACGGCCGAGCCTGCCCGTTTCTTCCTGAGCGCAACCGAGTGGCAGCGGGCGCTTGACTCGGCGCCACGGCTGGAGCTGGCGCGGCTGGCGCTGGGAAGCGAACCAGGGCTGACGCTGCCGACGCAACCGACGCTCGGCTACCACGGCAACATCGCGGCATTCATGGCGGAGCTGCGCGGGCGGCTGGGGGCGGGGGAACCGGTGGTGGTGTCGGCGGCAACGAGCGGCGAGCTGGAGCGCCTGGTGGACCTGTGCCGCGAATACGAGCTTCCGTATCAGCTAGGCGAATGGGACGAAGGTGGCGGCGTGAGCCGGCTGGCGGTGGATGCCACGGTCGACAACCTCGCCGCGGTGGTGCTCGCGAGAGCGCCGCTGGCCGAGGGCGTGCGGTTTCTGGACCTGAAGTTTTCCTTCTACGGCTGCGCCGACCTGTTCGACGCCGCCGTCGAGCGCCCGCGGCGGCGCCTTCCCGCGGGATTCTCAAGCGATTTTTCCGATTTGAAGCCGGGCGACCTGGTGGTGCACGTCGACCACGGCATCGGGGAATTCGAAGGGCTGCGGCAGATGGCGGTGGAGGCAGGCAGCGGCGAATTCATGCTGCTTCGCTACGCCGACGACGCCCGGCTGTACGTGCCGCTGGCCCGGCTCGACCTGGTGCAGAAATATCGCACCATCGGCGAGGCGCGGCCGCCGCTCGACAGGCTGGGCGGGATCACCTGGACCGCGCGGAAAGCGCGGGTGCGCCGCTCGGTAGACGACCTGGCCGAGAAGCTGCTCGAGCTCTACGCCCAGCGCAAAACGGCCCAAGGCCACTCGTTTTCCCGGGATACGCCCTGGCAGAAGGAGCTGGAGGACTCCTTTGCGTTCGAGGAAACTCCCGATCAGCTTCGCGCCATCGAGGAAGTGAAGCAGGATTTGGAGTCGCCCTTGCCGATGGACCGGCTGCTTTGCGGCGACGTGGGCTACGGGAAGACGGAGGTTGCAATCCGGGCGGCGTTCAAGGCGGCGGCCGACGGCAAGCAGGCGGCTGTTCTCGCGCCCACCACCGTGCTGGTGTACCAGCATTACCAGACGTTCCGGCAGCGCCTGGCGGCATTTCCGGTGCGGGTGGAGATGCTGAGCCGGCTGGTGAGCCGCCGGGAGCAGAAGCGGACGATCGAGGACCTGGAGACGGGCAAGATCGATATCGTCATCGGGACTCACCGGCTGCTCTCGCGGGACGTGCGGTTCCACGACCTGGGCCTGCTGGTGGTGGACGAGGAGCAGCGGTTCGGCGTGAGCCACAAGGAGCGCTTGAAACAGCTTCGCAAGGACGTGGACGTGCTGACGATGTCGGCGACGCCGATCCCGCGCACGCTGCACATGTCGCTCGCCGGTTTGCGGGACATGTCGGCGATCGAGACGGCGCCGCGAGGACGGTTGTCGATCCAGACAATCGTCGCTCCGTTCGAGGACGGTCTGGTGCGGCGGGCGATCGAGCAGGAACTGGCCCGCGGCGGCCAGGTGTTTTTCGTGCACAACCGGGTGCAATCGATCCCGACGATGGCCGAGAAGGTGCGGCGGCTGGCGCCGCAGGCGCGAATCGTGGTCGGGCACGGGCAGATGAGCGAGCGCCAGCTGGAGGAGGTGATGCTGAAATTCGTCCGGCACGAAGCCGACATTCTAGTATGCACCACGATCATCGAGAACGGCCTGGATATCCCCCGCGCCAACACGATCATCATCAACCGCGCCGACCGTTTCGGCCTGGCGGAACTCTATCAGCTCCGCGGCCGCGTCGGCCGGTCCGACCAGCGGGCGTACGCCTACCTGCTGGTGCCGCCGGCGGCTGCGCTTTCCCCGGAGGCCAGGCAGCGGCTGGCGGCGCTGAAGGAGTTCAGCGAACTGGGGGCGGGATTCCGCATCGCGGCGCTCGACCTGGAATTGCGCGGCGCGGGAAACCTGCTCGGCCGGGAGCAGCACGGCCACATCAACGCCGTCGGCTTCGATCTGTACTGCCAGATGCTCGAGCGGGCGGTGGCGGCGCTGAAGGGCGAGGCGGTCCGCCCCGAACTGCGGGTGAGCTTGAACCTGGGGTTGGACATCCGGATCCCGGCCGACTACATCGCCGGTGAAAACGCGCGGCTGCGCGTCTACAAGCGGATTGCGGCCATCGGCGCCGAACGCGACCGGGAAGAGGTGCTGCGCGAACTCGCCGACCGTTTCGGCCCGCCGCCGCGCTCGGTGCTGAACCTGGTGGAATACGCGGCGCTGAAATCGCAATGCGAGCGGCTGCTGGTGAGCTCGGTCGAGCGCCGGGATCACCGGCTGGCCTTCCGGTTTCATCCGGAGACGCCAGTGCGGCCGGAGCGGCTGGTGCGGCTGGTGCGAGGGCGGAAGGGGGCGAGTCTGGATCCTTCCGGGGTGCTCTGGGTGGAATGGAACGGGAAAGGAGCCAGCCCGGCGGCGTTCGCGTCGAGCGCCTTGCTCGAGCTGGAATCGGGGGGCTAAAATACGGGCCATGCGAGCGAAAATGATCAGAGCGGGATGCGCGGGGATGCTGCTGGCGCTGGCTGCCGCGGCCGGAGCGCAGCAGCCGCCGGTGCCCAAAGGACAGGTGCTCGAGCAAATCATCGCTCGCGTCAACAACGACATCATCACCAACGACCAACTGGACCAGGCCAAGGGCGCGCTTCGCGACGAGCTGAAGCAGAATTGCCCGTCCTGCACTCCGGCGCAACTCGACTCGCAGTACAGCGATCAGGTGAAGGACGTGCTCCGCGACTTGATCGACCAGTCGCTGCTGGTGCAGCGCGCCCAAGACGAGGGCATCAACGTCGATACCGATTTGATCAAACAGCTCGACGATATCCGCCAGCAAAATCACCTGGACACCCTCGACGACCTACAAAAGGCGGTGGAGGCGGCAGGGCTCAATTGGGAAGATTACAAGGACAGCATCCGCAAACACCTGCTGACCGACGGTTTGATCAAGCGGGACGTTGGCGGCCGCATCCAGATCGACCACGAAGAGGTGCTGAACTATTACAACGCCCACAAGGACAAGTTCAACCGGCCGGAAACCGTCGTGGTCCGGGAAATCTTCCTCTCGACGAAGGGCAAGACGCCCCAACAGATGGACGAGCTGAAGAAGAAGGCCGAGGGCATCCGCCAGCGGGTGTTGAACGGCGAGGATTTCGGCGCCCTGGCCAACCTGTTTTCCGACGGCTCGACCGCCAAGCAAGGCGGCGAACTCGGCGCCTACCAGCGCGGCCAGCTCTCGAAACAGCTCGAGGACGCCGTGTTCAAGCTGGACCACAACCAGGTGACTCCGGTGATCCAGACCGACCAGGGGTTCGAAGTCCTCCAGGTGGAGCGGCATTTCCAGGCCGGCACCCAACCGCTCGAAGCCGTGCAAGACGAGATCGAAAACCAGATTTACATGCAGAAGATCGGCCCGGCGCTGCGCGATTACCTGAAGACGTTGCGCGAGCAGAGCTATATCAAGATCAAGCCGGGCTACATTGATACCGCCGCCGTCGCCACCACTTCGATTGAGGAAGCGCAACCGGGGGCCGGCGACAACGGGAAAAAGAAAAAAGCCAAGGCCAAGGCGAAGGCCGACGGATGAAGCCCGCCTACGTCTCGGATTTGGGACCCGACCAAGCGGTTACCTCGACTTTCCTGGTTTGGGAGAAGGAGCTGCTCCAAACCCGCGACGGCAAACCCTACCTGCGACTGGAACTGGCCGACCGCACCGGATCGATCGAAGCGCGGATGTGGGACGGTTTCGAACCGGTGGCCAGTTCTCTTGGCCGGAACGATTTCGTGAAGGTGCAGGGGCGGGCGGAGCTTTACCGGAACCGCCTGCAACTGAAAATCGACCGGCTGCGCAAGGTCGCCGCCGGGGAAATCAACCGCGCCGATTACTTCCTGCATACCGCCGAGGACATCGAGCGGCTGTACCGCAGCGTGGCGGATTGCGCGGCATCGATGGCGAATCCCTGGCTGCGGCGGCTGGCGGAGAGCGTAGTGCTCGATCCGGCAATCGCTCCGAAGCTGAAGCGAGCGCCGGCCGCGAAAACCATGCACCACGCCTACGAGGGCGGGTTGATCGAACACGTTGCCAGCCTGTGCGGACTTTGCCGGCGGGCCGCCAGCCACTACACCGAAGTCGATCCCGACTTGCTGCTGACCGGCGCGATTCTGCACGACATCGGCAAAATCGACGAACTCGAATACGAGGGCGAAACCGGCTATTCGAGCGAGGGCCGGTTGCTCGGGCACATCCTGCTGGGGCTGGAACTGGTGCGGGGGAAAATCGACGCGATCGAGGGCTTCCCGCCACACCTGGCTCGCGTGGTAGAGCACATTTTGGCGAGCCATCACGGCCGCGAGGAGTTCGGCTCGCCACGCCCGCCGATGATTCGCGAGGCGCTGCTGTTCCACTACCTGGACGATCTGGACTCGAAAATGGGCGCGATGCGGGCTTCGCTCGATTCCCCGCGCGGCGAGCCGGAATGGACCGAGCGGAACGCTGCGCTGAACCGCCAGATCCTGCGGCTGGACCGCTACCTGCAGGCAACGGCAGCCGAAGCGCAGGCGGGTGAAGAGGCCACACCGTCGCTGTTCGATCTCAAGCCGGGCGAGAAGCGCTAAGGCGTTTCGGAAGTGGATGCAGTGCCGGCGTGCGGGAAAAAAGCAGATTCCTCCCACCAACATCCTCGGCAATCCCCGCGGTCGTCGCCAAGGCTCGCCGCCCTTCGGCAGGCTCAGTGCCGTGAGCGAAGGCGAACGGCGCCGGGCTCGGAATGACAACGTAGGAGAGGTGATTAGACTAAAGCGGCAAGGCCTTAAACGAATTAGGATAGTGCACGGTTGCAACAGGCGAAAGGAGTTCTGATGGAGGCCGCTGTACTGCGAGCGCTGGGGGAAACTCCTCGCTTCGACCAGTTCCCGGAGCCAAGTGCAGGCACGGACGAGGCAGTCGTGCAGGTTCGCGCTGCGGCTCTGAAGCCCGTCGACAAACAAATGGCCGCCGGCTCGCACTATGCCAGTCCTCGCGAGCTGCCCGTCGTGTGCGGCACGGATGGGGTCGGGCTTCTCGACGACGGCACCCGGGTGTTCTTCGGGGGGCCGCGGCGGCCGTATGGCGCGATGGCAAAACACACGGTGGTGCTCCGAGCGTTTTGCTTCCCGGTACCGGAAGCGCTCGATGACGATACCGCCGCAGCCCTGCCCAATCCAGGGGTGTCCGCATGGCTTTCGCTCACCGAGCGCGCCAAGCTGGCCCGAGGCGAGACCGTGCTGATCCTCGGCGCGACCGGAGTGACCGGCAAGCTCGCCGTGCAAATAGCCAGGCTCCTCGGCGCCGGACGGGTGATTGCCGCCGGACGGAACGAAAGGGTGCTGAGCAGCCTGTACGACCTGGGCGCCGACGCGACCATCCGCCTTGACAAGCCGGGCCAGGATCTCAAGGAAGCGTTCGCCCGCGAAGCAGGCGACGGAGGCTTCCAGGTCATCATCGACTACTTGTGGGGCCGCCCCACCGAAGCGCTCCTTGCCGCCATCACGCGCGCGGAATTTGCCGCGGTGACGTCCGAGGCTCGTCTCGTCCAGGCAGGCCAGAGCGCCGGGCCGACCATCTCGCTTCCAGCCGCCGTCCTGCGCAGCACACCGCTCGCAATCCTCGGGACCGCCGGAGTCCCACCTCGCGAAGTCCTCGTGGACGCGCTGCAACAGGTGATGACCCGCGCCGCGCGCGGCGAACTCCACATCGACACCGAGCGCGTCCCCCTCGCGGACATCGATGATGCCTGGCAGAGGCAGGATTCCCAAGGACGCAGATTGGTGATCATCCCGTAGCGCGCTTGCAAGGATTCGCGAACCCCGCAGGGGCGACCCGCCGGGTCGCCCCTACCGGTGCAACCGGCGTTGCTCGCTCCGGTAGTTGACAATCCGCAGACGGGGTCGCCGGTAGTTTAGTTCCTCCGCCGGCAGGGTTGGTCGCCGCGGCGACCTACGACATACCGCCGCACACGCACAGGATGAATCCTGTGCCACTCCCCGATTTCTGCGATGAACTAGTGGCAGCCCCGTGGAAGGGGGCCGAGCGGTTGTGTGGGCGGCGCGCCCCGCGAATTTCAGGGCGCGTGTTTTGGAGGGAAGGAAAAGTCCGCACCCTTAGACCCGAAGGGTGCGGCACCCTATATCCCAACCCCCACAAAGAGAAAAGAACTTGAAAATGAAGTAGGAATCCACATAGACCAACGGGAATCGGTTTCCAGGCGCCGGCAAGGATGGTCGCCGCGGCGACCTACGAAATCAGAGATCTTCAAGTCTTTACCGCTTCGAGCTTGTCGCAGTTGATCTGTCCCGGGGCCTCGACGCGGCCGGCGACGCGCAGCATCCGTGTTTCGAACACCAGCCCGCCGTAGCGCTGGTAGGCTTCGGGAAACAGCACCGCTTCAAAGACGCCACGCTGATCTTCGAGGGTGAGGAACATCATGTTGCGGTAGTCTTTCGTGCCCACCGCCCGGAAAGTGATCAGCCAGCCGAGCAACGCGACCCGGCGCCCGCGCTGGCGGGCGGGATCCAGGTCGGTGCTCCAGGCTTCGCCGTTTCGCGCCACCAAATCCAGCGGATGGCCGCTGACCGTCACCTCGAGGATTTCCTGCTCGTACGCGAGGCGCTGCTCGCGCGGGTAATCGGGGAGCGGCGGAATCGCGCCGCCGGGCGCGACCGGCGGCGAGGCGGCAGCACCGGGAAACAACGCGGGCCCGGCCGGCTTCGCGCCGACGCGAGCCGCGAGCAACAAATTCAGTTGCCACAATCGCATCGGACGGGTGAGCGGCGGGCCGCCGCCTTCGGAGGTTTCGTCGCCGGCGACGCCGTCGCCCACAACGTCATCGAATGCTCCACATTTGATGAGCGAGTGCAGCTCATCGCGACCAGCGGGAACACGGCGGAGGAAATCCCCGAGGGAGCAGTAGGGCCCTTCGCGGTCGCGCGCGGCGACGATGCCGGCGATGGTTTCGACGCGCAAGCCTTTCACCTGCATCAAGCCGATGCGCAGGGCTTTTTTGGCAGCCGCGGATTCGGCGGCGGGAACGGGCTCGACGCCGTATTCGGCGCGCGAATGATTCACCGAGGGCAACCACACGGGAATACCCCAGCGTTTGGCTTCCTCGACGTAGGCCGAGACGTGGTAAAACCCGGCGCCCGAGCTGCACATCGCCGCCAGGAACTCGGCGGGATAATGCGCCTTCAGATAAGCGATACGGTAGGCGAGATCGGCGTAGGTGGCGGCGTGGGCCTTGCAGAAGCCGAAGCCGGCGAATTTCTCGACCATCTGCCAGACCCGCTCGAGTTCCTCGCCGGCCAGGCCCAGCCGCGCGGCGGCTTTCAGGAATTTCGCCCGCAGTCGGTCGCGCTCGCGCTGGTCGGCGAATTTGGCGGTGGCGCGGCGAACGAGATCGGCCTCGGCGAGGCTGAGCGAGCCAACGGCCTGGGCGATGCGCATCACCTGTTCCTGGTAGACGCAGACGCCGAGCGTGTCTTTGAGAATCGGTTCGAGCGAGGGGTGGGGATAGCGCACCGGCTCCTGGCGGCGCAGCCGGCGCAAAAACGTTTCCTTGGCGCCGTACTCGGCGGCGCCGGGGCGGATCAGAGCCAGGGCGACGGAAATTTCGCCGAGCGAGCGCGCCCGCATCAGCCGGAGCAGCCCGCGCATTCCCGGTGATTCAATCTGGAAAACGCCCATGGTGCGCCCGGCGGCAATCATGGCGCAGGCGGCGGGATCGCGTTCGGGGATGGCGTCGAAATCGATTTTGCCGCCGGCAGAGCGCTCGATATTGGCGAGGGCGAGCGAAATCGTCGTCAAGCCGCGCTGGCCGAGCAAATCCATTTTCACCAGCCCAAGCGCCTCGATCGCGTTCATATCGTATTGGGTGACGACGATGCCCTTGGCGGCCATTTCGAGCGGAGCGAGTTCGGCCAGCGGGCCGGGGGCGATGACGGTGCCGCAAGGATGAATGCCCATGTGGCGGGGAACGCCGTCGAGGCGCAGAGCGACGGCCAGAACCGTCCGCCAGGGCTCCTCGCCGGCGGGCAGGGCGCGGCACTGGGGCAGGACCCGGATGGCTTCGAGGATTTCGCGCACCGGCCGGTGCGGCAGGCGGCTGGTAAAGCGATTCACCTCGCCCGGAGGCACGCCAAACGCCTTGGCGACTTCGCGGACGGCGAGCCGGGCGTGCATGGTGACGTAACTGCCGATCATCGCCACGTGGGCGGCGCCCCAACGCCGGTAGACGTATTCGAGCATTTCGTCACGGCGCGCGCCGCACAAATCGAGATCGATATCGGGGCAGTCGCCGCGCTGCTCGTTCAGGAACCGCTCGAAATAGAGGTCCCAGCGCAGCGGGCACACGCGCGAGATGCCCAGGCAATAGCTGACCATCGAGCTGGCGGCGGAGCCGCGGCCCACCGCGGGAATGCCCCGGCGCCGCGCTTCCCGGACGATGTCCCAAACCAGCAGGAAATAGGGCGCCAAGCCCAGCCGGTTGATCACTTCCAGTTCGCGCGTGAGCCGGGCAATCACCTCCGGCCCGGGCGGGCGGTAGCGGCGGCGCGCGCCGCGGAAACACAGCGCCCACAAATAAGAAAAGGGCGTTTCGCCCGCGGGCGCGGGAAACGACGGCAGAATCAACTGGCCAAGTTTCAGCTCGAGGCGGATGCGCTCGGCGATTTCCTCGGTGGCGCGCAGCGCTTCGGGATGGTCGGCGAAGGCGCGGCGCATGGCATCGGCGGGCTTGAACCACGCCTCGGCGTCGGCGATTTCCGGCGGGGCGATCCGGCTGACCAGGCTGCCGGTTCGCACGGCGTTCAGGACGCGGTGATGGAGGAATTCCCCGGGCTCGAGAAAATGAACATTGTTCGTCGCCACCAGCGGCACGCCGAAAGCGCGGCTGAGCGACAGCGCCGGCCGCAGATTGCCCTGGCCGCCGACGGGGAAATGGTGTGCTTCGAGGTAGAAGCGGTCGCCGAAGATTTCCTTCAGCCGGCCAACGATCGCCGCCTGTTCCGAGCCGTCACAGGCGAGACGCCCGCCTCCGTCCCGCAGGGCGGGACTACGGCGGGCAGGCCTGTGCCACTGCTCCTCCAGCCGGTCAGCGGCAAGCCGGGGGGCGGATTCACCACCGGCGGGCTCGCGCGCGGGGGCACAGAGCGCCAGCAGGCCATCGCGATGGGTATCGAGCAGGTTCCAGGGGATCGGGCGATCGTCGAGCTGACGGCGAGTGACCAGCCGGCACAGATTCGCGTAGCCTTCGGTATCGGCAACCAGAAGCAGCAGCGGGAAGGCGGGGCGTTCCGACGCCGGTTTTGTTTTTTCAACAGCGGGTGGCCCTTCGGCTCCGCTCAGGACAGGCGAGGACACCGGGAGGAGCGCGCCGACGACCGGCTTGACGCCCGCCTCGCGCGCCGCCTGATAAAACGTCATGGCGCCGTACAACCCGCCGGTATCGGTGAGCGCGACGGCGGGCATGCCTTCGCGCACGGCGGCAGCGACGAGATCGGCGGGCGCGGGGACGGCGCGAAGGAAGGAGAAATGGCTGTGGCAATGGAGATGAATGAACACGTTCGTCACTCGGGCGCCCCTTCGGCCAGGCTCAGGACAGGCGGCAGTTACCGCGACAGGCACGGCGTCGAGAGCACCAGGCCGGAGGGCTTGGTGGCGTAATGGCGGCGCAGCACCAGTCCCCGGCCATAGAACACCGCGTTCCAGCCGAACCGGCGGCGGACGGCGTCGACGCCGCGGTTCAGGTACCAGCGGCGATTCGATTCGGCGTCGAACAGCTCGTTTTGCCGGCGGTCCGGCTCGAGCCGGGCGACGCTCAATCCGACCCAGCCGAGCGCCACCCGGCGGGCGCAGAGCGAATGGAACATTTCCAGCGCGGCTTCGAGCAGCGTTTTTTCATCGTTGGTGGCCGGATCGAGCGGCATCTGCCGCGCCGCCGCGTAGGAATCGACGTAGCGGATTTTGAGGGTAAGAGACCGCGTCTGGCGGTTGATCGAGCGCAGCATGGCGCCAACTCGTTCGCTGAGGTATTCCACCAGGCCGGAGAGCAATTCGGGGTCGATCGTGCCGCCTTCGATCGTCGTCTCGCGGGAAATCGATTTCGGCGTTCCCGGCCCTTCCACCGCGCGCCCGTCCACACCCCGGGCGCGCTCCCAGAACTGGCGGCCGGCGGCGGGACCGAACGCGGCAACGAGGGCTTCGAGCGGCAAACGGCGCAATTCGCCGATGGTGTGGATGCCGCGCTCGCCAAGGGCGGCGGCATGGGCGGGGCCGATACCGTGCAATTTTTCAACGGGAAGCGGCGCGAGAAACACCTGCTCGCCGCCGGGAGGAATGATTTTCAATCCGCGCGGCCGTTCGATGCGCGAAGCCACCGCCGCCACCAGTTTCGACGTCGCCGCGCCCACCGAAACGCTCAGACCGGTTTCGTCTTCGACGCGGCGCTGAACCCGGCGGAGCGCGGCCCGGAAATCGGGATAGAGCCGCTCGGCGCCGGTGAAATCGAGATAGAAATCGTCAAGGGCGGCGACTTCGACTGCCGGCGTGAAATCCTCGAGCAAGCGCCGCACGCGGCCGGCGGCTTCGGCGTAGTGCTCGTACTGGCCGGCGACCACCACCGCATCGGGACACAGCCGGAGCGCGTCGCGAAACGACATCGCCGTCCGCACGCCGCGCTCCTTGGCTTCATAGCTCGCCGAAGCGACCACGCCGCGGCCCACCAGCACCGGCCGGCCGCGCAAACGGGGATCGAGCACCTGCTCGACCGAAGCGAAGAAGGCATCGACATCGACGTGGGCAATGCGAGGGACGCGAACGTTGGCGGGCGCATTCATGGGTTGAACCTTTCGCTGGCAGCGGGTCGGGAGCGCGGGGGCGGAGGGGAGGGCGAGCCCGGGCGACCCGAGAGGGGATGATAGGCGAAGAAAAAGCGAAAGTCAAGCCCCTGCCTAAACCCTCAAGCTCCGCCACAAAACGCTAAGATAGCTTCCCGTGGCTCGACCCTGGATCATCGGCCACCGCGGCGCTTCCGGACACGCTCCCGAAAACACGCTGGCCGCGTTTCGCCGCGCCGCGGAGATGGGCGCCGGTTTCATCGAAACCGATCTGCGGATCACCGCCGACGGCCAATTCGTGCTGCTGCACGATGCCCGGGTGGATCGCACCACGAACGGCCGCGGGCGAGTGGACTGGCTCGAGCTCGACGCACTCGGCCGGCTGGACGCCGGATCCTGGTTCGGCAAGGAATATTCGGGTGAGCGGGTTCCGACGCTGGACGAGGCTCTCGCGCTGGCACGGGAATGCAAACTGGGACTTTACCTGGAACTGAAAACGAGGCTGGCCGGTTCCCTGCCCTCGTTGCTGGCGGAAACGCTGCGGCGAGCGGGCTGGGTGGAACGCACCATCCTGCTTTCCTTCCGCCCGGCGACGCTCAAGGCAGCGGGCGCAGCGGCGCCCGGCGCGCGAACGGCGCTGCTTGTCGAGCGGCGGTTGCGGGCGGTTTGGCGAGCGAAACAGGCGGGTGCGGCGCAACTGGCGCCGCGGCACACGCTGGCGACACCGCGGCTGGTGCGGGCGGCGCACCGGGCGGGGTTGCTGGTGGTGGTGTGGACGGTGAATCGCAGGGGGGAGATCGAGCGGATGCTGCGGATGGGCGTTGACGGTATCATGACCGATCACCCCGCGCGAGTGGGGGAAGCAGAGGAGAGGAGGGGCTGGTGGCGAAAGCGGAAGCGCCGGACTTGAAATTGGGATTGCGGAAGACGCTGGAGAAGACCGTTCGTTACGAATGGACAATCGCCCATCACGACGCGAGGCTACCGGCGGTGCTTTCGACACCGGCGATGATCGGGCTGATGGAACAAGCGGCGGCGGAGGCAGTCTGGCCTCGACTGCCCAAAGGCAGCATCACCGTGGGGACGCGAATCGAAGTGGACCACTTGAAAGCGGCACCCGCAGGAGCACGGGTGCGAATCAAGGCGCGGCTTGCGGAAATCAAGGGGCGGTTCCTGATCTTCGGCGTCGAAGCGAGCGCAGGGCGGCAATTAATCGGCAAGGGCCGCGTGTTCCGGGCGATTGTCGAACCGGCGCGATTTTTCAGCAAAGCGCGCCGCCGCCAGGGCCGCCGCGCCGGTTAACGCGGATTTCTCGCCAGAGAGAAAACGCAGAGGCGCAGATAGCGCCGAGGGACGCACAACACTACGGATGAAGACCCGCACCCTGAAAACCGCGGGGTGCGGCACCCGTGAGCCGAGCCACACTGCCCAGCGCTGGAGCTTCCACAGTTTCCCCACAGCCACACAGCCTGGGTGGGTATTACGGCCTGGCTACAGGCCGGGGCGGCGTTGGAGGGTACGGCGCGTTTCGGGCGGCACAGCGGCCATGCGGCGTATCATCGCCAGGACCAACATCTTGTCGGTTTCCGAGAGGCCTTCGGTGTAGCGCTTGACATCGGCCAGAACCCGCAATTCGTCCTCGGATAGCTCGCCGACGGCCCGGCGCGCTTCGCGCTCCTCGGGGGTATCGGGAACGGGGAAGAAGTCGGCGAGGCTGATGCCCATGGCCTCGGCAATCTTCGCCAAAGTTTCGAGCGAGGGAACGGTGTGGCCATTCTCGACGCGGGAGAGGTAACAGCGGAGCAAGCCGGTGCGGCGCTCAATATCCCCCTGGGACAAACCCCGGCCGGTGCGGTAGTTGCGGATGACTTCGCCGATGTGGAGCTTAGGCTTCTCTTTTGGCATGGCACCATTCCCGGCAAGAACCGCCGTAATCCTATGCCGCTCTCCAGAATTGAAGCAAGAGGTATTGTAGCCCGGGTCAAACCTACGAAGATTTGAGTTTTGTACTGGTACTCAAACGGTTAACGCCGGGGCGGGCAGCCGGCCTGGCGGCCCCGCTCCCCGCGGGAGAGCCCCCCGGGGAGGCAGCTACTGCGAAGATTGCGGCACGGTAATCATAAAGGGCTGAGCAAGCTGGAATTGAAGCAGGGTTTCGCTCGGCACCTTCACCTGCTGGCCGCGAGTGATGGCGGTGACCGCAGTGCCAGCGGCACCGCCGATCGCCGCCCCCTTCGCCGCGCCGCTGCCGCCGCCAGCAACCGCTCCGATAGCGGCGCCGATCAAGGCCCCGCCAAGACCATGTTTGACGGTCTGGCCGGTGCGCGACTTACCCACTTGACTGTAATCGCCGGTGACGATGGGCTGGATCACGCCATTCAAAGTGCGAATCCCGGTGAGCTGCAAAGCGAGTTCCGATTTGCCGGTCACCCGGCCGGCCGATTTCACTTCCATCAGTTTGCCGTAGACGTCGGCGCCCTTGCGCGCAACTGTGACGTCGCCGATGCGGAGATCATCCTCGAGGCTAGCGTGAAAAATATCGCCAGGCTTGTTCACGCTGGAATCGACGCTATCAATCATGCGAATCATCAGCGCGGTGCCTTGCGGCACCGTCACCGTGCTGGTTTGTCCGGCGGCATTGTCGCCAATCACGCCGGAGGACGCCGGCGCGGGAACCGCGGCAGCCGTCGAGCCGGAATCGAAATCGATCGCGGCGACGTCGGCGGTCTTGAACACCTGCACCTGGCCATTGATTTCGAATTGGATCTCGTCCCGCGTGCCACCGAGGTAAGTGCCGGAATACTGCTGACCACTCCTCAGCTTGAGCGTGCCGGCCTGGGCCGCGACCGCAGCCGACAGCACGATCCCCAGGGCCAGAACGACCAGACGCTTGATCATCGCCTTGCCTCCTGCTGCGAAATCCTCCCGAACGCCGGGGGACCATCCACCTTTGCACTTAGACGCGCCGGCCCACCCGAGGGGTTGGCCTGCAGTTATGGTACTCCTGAACGGCCATCCCGAAAAAAGCGATTCGGAAAACGGCGCCACCCAGGCAAGCAAAAACAGCAGGTCATCGTCCCGCCGGCAACGATGCCGGCGCTACATCCAAACCATGCTGAGCCGCGTCGATCGTCCCCGGCGCTGTCCGTCTACTGGCGAGCCAAAAGAAAGTTCCTCCACACCACCTCAAAGAAAAAACAGCTTAAAAACGAAGAGAGAATCTACGAAAGCGGCGCGGCCCGCCGCGGCGGGAGTCACTCCCTCCCGAAGGTTCGGGACCGGGCCACGACCTGGGACCGAGTGGCGGAGGCGGGAAAGAGGGATTGGGTGTATACTGGGAGAGGTTTGCAAGCCACGAGGGAAAGTGCCGGTTCACGATAGTCGAATGCGGTGATGCCCTCCAGGGTGGTATGACGGCCTGCCTCTTTTGACCTTATCCGGAACTTGTTCGTCGAAGCATCAAAGTCCACATGCGGTCCGGGGGAGTTGCATCTCCGGGCCGTCGGCCCACCGTCCCTAAGGAGAGGAAGCGAATGAAGAATCTGTTCGTCGGCAACTTGAGCTTTCAAACCACCGAAAGCGAATTGCGAGCGTTGTTCGAGCCGTTCGGCCCGATCGCCCGCATCCACGTGGCGACCGACCGGGAAACCGGGCGGGCGCGCGGCTTCGCTTTCGTCGAGATGAATAACGACGAGGACGCCGCCAAGGCAATCGCGGCTTTGGACGGCAAACTCGTCGGCGGGCGCAACTTGAAAGTGAACGAAGCGCGCCCGAAGCCGCCGCGTACCGGCTTCGGCGGAGGCGGAGGCGGTGGCCGGGGCAAGTTTTCACGAGGCGAGTATCGCGACGCTCCGCTCGAGCGGCGCGAGCCCCGCTGGTAGCGACACGCTCGCGTTCCTGAAGGTCGCGACGGCGCAATAAGCTGTTGCGAAGGAAACCGCCCCGGAGTTGGTTTGAGGGCACAGAGGACTCCCGGGGGGGACTGAGGCACCGGGTTCTCGCGCCGAATAGCGGGGGAGTTCCTGCCCAGGGCAGGCGATGCCCGTCCCGGAGCTTCGGGAGCCGAAGTTGTGGAACAACTTTTAACGCCTTATCCCAATTTCAAGGGGTTCCGTGACCATCACATTTCGAAAGCGCCAGAAGGAAATGAAGCGGCTGGAAAAGCAGCGAATGAAGGCCGAGCGGAGAGCGCAAAGGAAGCTTGCGAACCGGGCGGAAAAAGAGAATCCGGGCACGCTTGCAGAAACCCCGGACGCCAACGGCACCCTGCCCAGCCAGCCGGATTCCCAGAATTAAGCCAGCGCGATTTGGACGCCCGTTAGAGCCTTCGCCGCCCACCCACGCCGTGAGGCAATACGCACGGGCTTCCCGCTGTGCGGCGCCGGGTCGGATGGCAGGAGTCCGGTGGAGTCCATCGGACTCCAGAAACCGGAGACGCAAATCCCGCGCAGCGGGACGGAATCCTGTGCCACGGGGAGCGCCGCCACGCCCGGCGCCGGGGCGGAAACTCAACCCTTGCGATGCTTGAAGAATTCCACTTGGCGAAGCCGCTTCTTGGCTTCTTCGAGCGTTTTGTAAGGCCCACCCATGTTCTTCCCCTTGCTGGAAAGCACCTGGTAGCCACCCTTTACCTTCTTGATCATGGCCGATCTCCTTGAGCCGCATTGTGGCGGGGGGAATTCGGCAAATCAAGCGATAGAGGCGGCCTTCGAGCCACGCGCCGGCGCCAATCGCATCATCGCACGGCGGCGCTTAACCAAGTCCAGAAGACTCCGGCGCCGAAAAGAATCAACGCCAGGCCAATGAGCCGCAGGGCCCAGGACATGGCGGGAATCAGACTCCGCGGGACCAGCGGATGATCCATCCAGAATTCCATCATCTGGGTGACGCGCGGCGCGCCTTCGGCAGCGAGGGTATATCCTGCCAGGATCGCGAGCAATCCGGGGAATACCAGCCACGAGGGGTTGGGGATATCGGCTGGTGCGGCGAGCAGCAAGCGCGTCCAATGGGGCGTGAGCGCCCCGCGGACAAACAGCAGGGCCAGCGCCAGAGACGTGAAACCGAACACGCGCATTTCGATCACCGCGGCGCGCACCGACCGCGGAAGAAAACTGGGCAAATTCCCGCTCGCCGCGAACACTTCGCAGATGACTGCGCACTGGCGAGGCATCCAAACCAGAAAGATTCCGCCCAGGTAGGCGAGCAGCGCCAGCAAAGCCAATGCTGCAAGAACCAACCAAGAGCCATTCATGGGATCCCTCCCGCGAGTCTAGTATCAAGTTAGGTAATGGCGAGCGAAGGAAGGGACGGGGGTTCTGTGCCGAAAAGGTACATGCCCCCCCCTCGCATTTACGCGATGGTTTGCAGCCTTACGATGCAGCTAATAACAGTGATTTTATTAGGCTTCTAGCTGCTTCAGAGCCGAGAATCCGTATCCGTCGCGGACGTTTCCCGCTAGGATGATTTCGTCCGCAGGCCAAGCTCCTTGAACGGGTGAGTTTCGGCCAGCGGGAGCCCTCAGAGGAGACATTGTGAGAAAGCTTTTCGCGCGGCTATGGCAGGAGGAGTGCGGCCAGGACCTGGCCGAATACGTCTTGGTGGTAGTCCTAATTTCGCTGGGAGCCATTGCCACAATGCAAGGCCTGGCGAAGGCAATCAGCGACACGTTCACGAGTGCGTCGGTAAAAGTCACCCAGGCAGGCAGTTAGCGCCACGACCGGCCGCGGATCGCCACGGCGACCTGGGGCAGGGGAACCGCAAGCTAGCTCCCATCAAGCGAATGGATAGATTCCGGCTGGCCGCCCATTCCTCAGCCCGCCGCTGCGGGTGACACCGCCGAACTGACGCGCTGCCGACCGCTGACCCGCCCTATTAATTGTTCACGCATACCGCCCCCTGTCCGCCCGATAGCCTGAGCCGGCCCCCTCTTCGCGACGCGAAACGCCAGCACACCTCCCCGGCCTGTCCGCCGCAAGCCGGCGGTGGCTTGCGCTTCGCGACCGCGCCTTCCTACTGAACTTTTCGAGTTACCATGGCGTCCTGCTGAACGAGCGCGCGATGCATGCCGAATGGAGCGCCTGCCGGGGCACCTTGGTGAGCGGGGAGAGCGCGGCGGAGCAGCCATGGGAGCCGCTGGCCGCCGAAGCCACGACACTTGCCTACCGGGTGGCTTGGAGCGTGGTTCGAGACCGGGCCGAGGCGGAGGAGATCGCCCAGGAAGCGCTGCTGAGGGCGCACCGCCACTGGCCACGGCTGCGGAATCGCGAACGGATTCGCGCGTGGCTGGTGCGGGTGGCGTGGCGGCTGGCGCTTGACCGGCAGCGGGCGGAGCGGCGGCGCGAGCGGCGCGAGCAGGCCGCTTGGGCGCTCGGCCCGGGAGCCGCGGGACGGACGCAATCGCGGGAATTCCATTTCTCGCTGGCGCGGGAAATCGAGCGGTTGCCGAGGAAGCTGCGAACGACACTGCTGCTGGCGGCGGTGGAAGGCTACAACATGGGGGAGTTGGCTCGGACGCTGGGAGTGCCGGAAGGAACGGTGAAATCGCGGCTGTTCGAGGCGCGAAAACGGTTAGTGGAGAAATTGCAATGGATTGCGGACGATACCAAGCGGACTTGAGCGCGGTGGCGGCGGGCGGAGGGCTAGCGGCCGAGGCGCGGCGGGTGCTGGAGGAGCACCTGCGCCGGTGTCCAAAATGCTCTGAAGGGCTGGAGCGGCGCAAGCGGGCGCTCGAGGCAATCGATTGCGCACTGGCGGAAACCGCGAGTGCAGCTCCTTCGCCGGAACTGGTTCGCGGACTCGAGCGCCAACTGGCGGAACCGCCCCCGCCGCCGGCGCTTTCCTTCGGGGCGGTGACGGCAGCGACGCTGGCGCTGGCGATAGCGGCGGGGACGTGGCTGGCGCAGGACCGATTCCGTCGTCAAGCGCTGCCAGTGGCGCCAGGCACGACATCAAGAACCAGTGACGCTGCACGGGCAGCGGTCTCCGGGCCGAGCCGCGGATCAACGACGCCACTCGAGGCGGGAGCCACAGGCGGCGGGGGAATACGCCTGGTGCGACGCCGGGCTCTCCGGCCCGAAACGCGGATCCTCGAACCGGCGAGGGCGCCGGCGGAGAGGGACGCGGTGGTGCGGCTGTACCGGTTGCTGGAAAGCCGGCAGGTCGACGCCCGCTCCCTACAACCGGCCGCGGCGGCCGAGGATGCGGACATCGCCGTGGCTCCGCTGAGGATGAGGCCACTGGCGATCCCACCGCTCGAGATCGATTCTCCATCGAATGCGCCGGAAGCGCGGGCATTCGACGAAAGCCACCCGGTGGCGGACTCGGAAGCGCAGAAGGAGACGAAGCGATGAAACTCTGGAGACGAGCAGCGATGGCCTCGGTGGCGACGCTTCTATTCGGAGGGCAGGCGCCAGCGCAGGAGAAGGCCGGCGCGCCACTCAGCGGCATGATTCCGGTGAAGGTGGAAATCGTGCTGGGCGAATACGACGGCGCGACCAGAATCAGCAGCCTGCCTTACACGGTGGAGACACAAGCCGCGGCCAGCGCCAACGTGCATGTGACGCCAGCGCAATTGCGGCTCGGCGTACGCGTGCCAGTGCAGCGAGGCGATGCGGCCCAAGGACACTCGCAGTGGGAGTACATGGACATCGGCACCAACATCGATTGCTCGGCAAGGTCGGCCGGCGACGGCACATACGAGATCAATCTGACGGTCGAGCGCAGTTCCGTATATTTGGAGGGGACAGGGGGCCAGGCCGGCGGCTTGCGGGTGGCCACCTCGGAACCGATCGTGCGCCAATTCCGCGAGTCGAGCACGCTGCTGCTGAAGGACGGGCAGAGCGACGAATCGACGGCGGCCAGCGACCCGTTCAGCGGCCACCAGATGCGGGTAACGGTGACGCTGCACGTGGTGAAATAGCGCCGCCGGTTTGGCGATAAGCCGCTGCGCCGATGCCGCGGTTGGCTTGTGCGGGAGTAGCACAACAGGGGCTATGGCGAAGGCAGAAAGACTTCCGGACACTTAACCCCCAAGGGCGCGGCACCCCGCAGTTGGCACCCTCTGGGGCTTCCCTGCCACCGGCACCGGGAGATGAGAGCCGCGATTCAAACCCAGGCGGGGATCCCCTGCCCTGCAGGCACCGCCCGGGGAAAGCTCCGGTGGTTTCGCCGGAAGTCGAAGCAAATTCCGCACTCCCGCTCTGCGGGACGAAGGGTGCGGCACCCGGTGTTGTCAGCGGACAATCCTCGGAGTAGGTTCACGCAGAGGCGCTTCGACATCGCCGGCAAAGGCACTTTTCTCCACGACGCCGGCATGCGCTTCAGCAATCCTGCCGTTGCGATCGATCAACAACGTGACCGGCAGCGCCTGGACGGCATAGAGCTTTGTCAGGTCGTCGTTGCCGATGACCACCGGATAGTTCAGCCGATGCCGCTTGAGGAAAGGCCGCACTGATCTCCAACCGTCGCTGTCCATCGAAACGCCGATGACCGAGAGCCCCCTCGGCATGTATTTCTTCTGGAATTCGATGTACCAGGGAACCTCTGTTTTGCAGCCGTGACACCAGGTGGCCCAAAAATCGAGCAGCACTACCCTGCCCTTGTAGCGGGACAGCTCGATCGTGGCGCGGTTGGAGCTCCGGAGGGCGAAGCCGGGGGCAGGCTTGCGTTCGGCAGGCGGCGTGGTTGCCGCAGGAAGCGTTGCAGAGCAAAGCAGCAACCCAAGCGCAGCAGCCAATGCGATCACGGCCAAATAAGGATGGGGAACGCGAGTGGGGATGCTCATCTCATTAGAAAGCACGGTTTTGGCCGCAGAGAACGTCATCATGACAGGGCCACCTCTCGATTCGCCCCCGGCGCAGCTCGCACTCCTGATATAACGCCGCGAATGCGCGGTTACTTCCATCCTCAAGGACGCGCGAACGTGGAGCTCGGGCGATCGTCCGGGCGGGGACACCAAGTCCGAGCAGGAAGGGGGGTGATGGGGTTGGTGCTGGAGGAGGGAGTTGAACCCACACGGCACTAAGTGCCACGAGATTTTGAGTCTCGCGCGTCTGCCAGTTCCGCCACTCCAGCGGCACGGTTATTATATCTCGCTCGCTGCCGCGTGGCTGGTCGCTCGTTTCGCGATTGTTCTTCAGGAACGGCACTGGTGCGTCGGGCCAAGTTTCCGATAAGATTCAGGAATTATCGGGGCCGGGATGACGTCGCTCCACCTACGGGGAGCCAAGAAAGCAGGGAGGCCAGCCATGGCATACCTAAATGCGCCGAGTGAAGGGCGGCGCCGAGACCATTGGGGCGCATTGATTTGCCTGTTCCTAATCATCTTCGGCGTTGCGGGAGCCGGGGCTGCACAAAAAGCGGGGGATCAGCCGCTCCAGACCAGCCTCTCGAAAGCAAAACGGGAGCCCGAAGGCGGCGAGGTGATCCGCCGGCGCGCCACCTGGTTCCATCAGCAGCGCGCCTACCCGCTGGCGCACATCCCCGCGTTCGCCCGCGAGCAGGCCTGGCAAACGTTCCGGCAGATGCGCGCCGCGCAGAAGCAATTCCGCGGCCAGCGGTTTGGCGCCGCTTTGAGCGGGGCGGCAACCGATCCGCTCGCCCCATGGACCTCGATCGGTCCCCAGCCATCCAACGATTTCTTCTTCGAGCCCTTCGTTTCCGGCCGGGTGTCGGCGATGGCGGTCGATCCTGAGGACAGCACCGGGAACACGGTGTTTCTCACCGGGGCCCAAGGCGGCTTGTGGGTGACGACAGACGGCGGCGCCCATTGGGCGCCGGCAGCGGACCAGACGCAACTGCCCTCGCTGGCGGCCAGCTCGCTGGCGCTCGACACCAGCACCACGCCGCCGATCGTATACGTGGGCACCGGGGAGGAGAACTTCTCCATCGACAGCTATTACGGCGCCGGGGTGCTGAAATGCATCTCGACGGGCTCCCTCACAGGCTACAGTTGCACTCCCGACCAGACCCTGGGCCAATTCCACGCGCCGAGCGCGGCGAACGGCGGCTCCGCCGCGCCGCTGAATGCGGCTGAAGGCGGGCCCTTCGTAGGCGGCCTCGCTATCGATCCCATTAACCCGTCGATTCTGCTGGCCGCGGTGCAAGGCTCGGGCTCGACGCTGCCATCGGGGATCTGGTGTTCCTCCGACGCCGGAGTGCACTGGGCGCACGTGCTGCCGAACGTGCTCCACGTCGTGGGAACAGGCGTCGTTTTCGACACCGATGGCACCGGCTACGCGGCGCTAGGCACGATCGACGGCAACGCCTCGACCGGCGAGACGACCGAAAACGGCGTTTACCGGTCCAGCGCGCCGGTGAGCTCCTGCTCGATCAGCTTCAACCAACTCTCGCTTCCGGCGGCTTCTTCGGCGATGGGCCGCATCGCTCTGGCTATCGGGCCGCCGGCAATGGGCCAGACCAAGGGCGAGCTGTTCGCCGCCGTCGCCAGCGCTTCCGACTTTTCCAGCACCCTGCTGGGCGTGTTCCGGAGCCTTGACGGCGGCGCGACCTGGACGCAGCCCTCGATGCAGAACCTGGCGACCAGCGTCGGCGGATTCTGCAACGACCAGTGTTTCTACGACCTGACAATTGCCGTCGACCCGAAGGACCCGAATATCGTCTTCGCCGGAGGGTCCGCGCCCAGCCTCAACTTCGGCGCAACACTGGTGGAATCGGGCGACGCCGGCGCGACCTGGCTGGACGAGTCGAACAACGTGAAGACGCTCACGGGGTTGCACGTCGATCTCCACGCCATCGCTTTCCGGCCCGACGGGGGTTTGGTGTACGTCGGCACCGACGGTGGTGTCTGGAGCGCTGCGAATCCCGCCAGTCCACCGCTCGCGTGGAATAATCGGAACGCGACGCTGGCCCTGACCCAGTTCTATCCCGGCTTGGCGCTTCATCCTTCGGGCTGGCAATTTCTGAGCATCGGCGGGAGCCAGGACAATGGCACCCAAACCTACTCGGGCATGCCGGCGTGGACCAACACGCTGGCCTGCGGCGACGGCGGGGATACGGCAATCGACGCGGTGACGCCGAGCACCGTCTACACCGAATGCGAGTACATCCCCGGCGCATTCCTGGAAATTGCCAGGTCGCTCTTCAACGCGATCGCCGACGACACACAAGGCCTCACGTCGTTTTTCCTGGCCATGCGAGGCATCGACTTCAATGACCCGGGGGCATTCATTCCGCCCCTGACGATCGATCCGACGAATACTCAAAACCTGTACTTCGGCACCAACCGAGTGTGGCAGACGCAGGACGGCGCCAACATCTGGCACGCGCTCTCACCCGATGTGACCGGGGGAGCTTCGAACGCGAATTGCGGGGTCATCTTCGATTGCGTGCTCAGCTCCATCGCCGTGGCGCCGGGCAACTCGAGCGAGATCGTCACCGGCAGCAGCATCGGCCACGTTTCCGTCACCGCCAACGGCGGGCAAAGCTGGACCGACGTGACGGCGAGCCCGCTGCCGACGCGGGCAATCACCGGCGTCGCCGTCGATCCCCACAACCCGAATATTCTCTACGTCACGTTCTCCGGCTTTTCGGGCTTCAACGGCGATACCGCCGGCCACGTTTTTGAAGGCGCGCTTACGACCGTCGGCACGCCAGCGGTGGCCTGGAGCGACATCAGTTCGGGTTCCTGCGCCGCTCCCGCCGGCCCCCTGCCGAACATTCCAGTGAACGACCTGGTAATCGATCCCGACGTCAGCGGCAGGCTCTATGCGGCCACCGACGTTGGCGTGCTCGAAGGAAATCTCCAAGGGGGAGGCGCGTGCTGGCAGCCGCTGGGCACGGGTTTGCCCAACATCGCCGTCCTCTCAGTGAAACTGCATCGCGCCTCGCGCACCCTGGTTGCGGGCACGCACGGGCGCGGCGCCTGGGCCCTTTCGCTCGGGGGCCTTCCCGGCTTCAGCGTGGGTGGATTGTCACCCGCGTCTCAATTCGCCGGCGGCGCGGCTTTCACCTTAACGCTAACGGGCACCGGGTTCACCAGCGGCTCGAAGGTGAATTGGACGCCCGCCGGCGGAGCAACCACGTCGCTCGGCCAGCTTACGGCGACCGCTTCCTGCGCCCCGCCAACCTGCATCGCGGTTACCGTGCCGGCGAACCTGATCGCCTCGGGCGGATCGGTTCAAGTGGCCGTTTTCGACTCGACTCAGACGCCGAATACCACGAATTCGCTGACGTTCACGGTGCTTTCGAACATACCGACCATCAGCAGCATCAGTCCGAGCGCTGCCACGGCGCCGCTCGCCACCAACCTGGCGATCGCCATCGCCGGAGCTAATTTCACTTCGAACACGACCGTTTCGCTGGCCCAGCTCAATCCGCTGCCGGCGAATTGCGTGGCGACGGCATTCACCAGCGCCAGCTCGCTCACCGCGACGATATCGGCGACCCAGCCGGGCTGCTTGCAAATCGGGGGGACGTTCTTCGTCATCGCCAACACTCCGCAGCCGGGCGGCGGGTCGTCGAACCCGAACCTGCTGGCGGCGCCCTTCCCCATCGGGGGCGGCTGCAGCGCGGCGAGCCCGCCCGGCTGCCTGCTGACGGTGACCGGGCCTACGCCGTCCAACGACGCCTTCGCGAACGCGACGAACATTGCAAGCGGCACATTCTCCGCCACGGAGGACACATCCGGCGCGACGCCCGACGGCCCCACGCCACCTTGCGTGGCCAGCGATTCGCCGGGGCCGGCGAACGGCGGGGCGGCGAAGAGCGTCTGGTTCAAATTCACTCCCACCGCCAACAGCATTATCGAAGCGGATACAATCGGGAGCGATTACGACACGATCCTCTCGGTGTGGACCGGCAGCTCGGTGGCCAGCCTCACCAACATCGCCTGCAACGACGACATCGTTTCCGGCGTGGATCGCGTTTCCCAGGTGCAGAACGTCTCGCTCGCCGCCAATACCACCTATTACTTCATTGTGAGCGCTTTCGGCATTCCCACGTTCGATGCCAACGGCAACTTCGTGTCGATTTTCGGCGACGGCGGCAAGCTGGTGTTCAACCTGAGCGGTGGGGTAACGCAAGTGCTGGCATTCACCGGCAGCGCGGGGCCGGCGAGTCCGCCCTCGGTCAACGCCGGTTCCTCGGCTTCGGCGGCGATCACCTTCACGCCCCAGGCGGGCTCGGCTTCGGGAACGATTACGCTCCAGCCGTGCACCAGCTCGCCATCCACCGCGACCATCAGTTGCAGCTACGCGCCGAATCCGGTGAACCTGAACGGCGCGGCGGCGATCTCTACCGTGACCATCCAGACGACCGGCGCGACGCCGGCGGGAACTTACACCATCACAGTTCCCACTTCTCCGGCGCCCGCCAACGGCGCCGTCACCGTTCAAGTGACCGTCACGGTTCTGGCCTTCAGCGCCAGCGCTTCGGTTGCGAGTCCCGCCGACGTAAGCATCGGTTCCGCGGCTACGGTCACCCTGACCCTTACGCCGCAGGCGGGCAGCGGGAACGGCGCGGTCACGCTCGGGCCTTGCACCGCTACGCCCGCCACCACCACTATCACCTGCGCCTACTCCCCGAATCCTGTGAGCCTGAGTGGCTCGCCAGCGACTTCGACAGTCACAATCCAAACCACCAGCGCGACCGCCGCGGGCGCTTACACCATCACGATTCCCGCTTCGCCATCGCCTTCGAACGGCGGCGTGACGGTACAGCTCAGCGTCGGCCCTCCCGCCTTCGCCGCGAGCGCATCGGCGGTGAGCCCGTCGACGGTGAAGGCCGGGGGAGCGGCAACCTTTACGCTGTCGCTGGCGCCGCAAGCGGGCAGCGCCAACGGCGCGGTCATGCTCCAACCCTGCACAAGCTCGCCAGCGACGACGACCATCACGTGCAGCTATTCAACCAATCCGCTCAACCTCACGGGGACGACGGCGACCACGACGGTCACCATCGAAACCGTGGCGCCCAGCCTCGTTCCCCCGGGCCGCACCGGCCCCAAGGCGCCCCCGCTCGCCTGGTTCGCGGTTCTGCTGGCCGTGCTGCTCTGGTTCGCTTGCCTGACGCGCCGGAGAGCCGCCGGCTGGAGGCCGGCGGCGACCAGCGCCGCATTGGCTTTGCTGGTGGCAAGCCTGCTGATGCTGCAGGCCGCTTGTGGCGGAGGGTCGGCGACGAAAACTCCGAGCGGGGGAACGCCCCCGGGGAGCTACACGATTACCGTGCCCAGCTCGCCATCAGCCACAAATGGGACCATCAGCGTGGCGGTGACAGTGCAGTGAGCCGGCGGAGAGGGAGAGGCAGGATCCGAGCGACTGCTGAAGGGAAGCTCTGAAGAAGGGCGGACGGCAGGGTGAGAGGGGGCCCCGTACGGCTTGGGGCCCCTTCTCGTTCACCTTTTGCTGGCTTTTTTGCCTAGAAGCTAAGACTCAGCATCATCAGCATGGTGCGGGGGTTGGACTCGGTTTCGTTGAAGTCGAGGAAGCTGCCGGGTGCTGAGCCGCTTACCGCTTGCGCGGGGCTGGTGTAGCCGAGGTTGAGCGTGTTGAGGGCGTTGAACATATCGACGCGGAACTCAAGACTCGCTCGCTCGTTGAACCGGAACTGCTTGCTGGCGGCGAAATCGATGTTATCGAGGCCGGGCAGGTTCAAGGTGTTACGCCCGACAGTATTCGCGTTGGGCAGGCCGGTACCCTCGATGAAACGAACACTGTTGGGATTGACACACGGCGTGCCCGGCAAGTCGGGATTGGCGTATCCGGTTGAGCAAGAACTCTGGAGGATGGCACGGGTGTTGAAGGGCGCCGAGGCGTTCCCGATATCGGGGCGGTCCGGCCCGCTCTGGCCATCGTGGTTGCGATCGCTACCGTTGACGACGGTGAACGGGATGCCGGTTTGCCAAGTGGCGATGGCGGAAAGCTGCCAGCCACCGACCAGCGAGCCGACGAGGCCTTCCTTGGGACCGCGAACGCCCCAGACAACAGCGATGGAGCCGACGTGCCTGCGGTCGAAATCGGAATTGCCGTAGTCGAGATGGCGGGTGCCGCCGACGACCTGGGAAACCGATTGGAGGGAGCTCGGCGTCGAGTCGAATCCAAAGACGTCGCTGATGTCGTCCATGTAGTGGCCGTAGGTGTAGGATCCGTCGAATTGCAGATTACCGACGGGAGTTGCCGTGAACGGGCGCTTGAGTTCGAACTGGAGCGATTCGAAGTTTGAATTGGCCGAGGTCGCCCGTACGGTGCGGATGCCTACCTGGGGCATGAACCGCGTGCTGGGGGGGCTGACGATCGGGTTCATGTCAACCGATCGAAACAGCTTGTGAGAAGCGGAGCCGACGTAGGAAGTGTCCCAGAGGAGCCCGGCAGGCAGCTCGTGCTCGACACCCAGCGACCAGCGGAAGGTGTAGGGATTCCTGAACGGCTGGAGGAAGAGATTCGATTGGGGAGACTGCGCGGTCGGCGGCGTGGGCTGGATGCTGGCGAACTGGGCGCTGAACCCGCCCAAGCCGCGAGGCGCTCCGGCGGATGCCACTGACTGAATCGTGCCACCCAAGGTGTTTGGCGACGAGCCAGCCATGTTCGATAGCAGGTTGTTGAACCAAGTGTCGTAGCTGGTTTGGAAGCCACCGCGCCACACGGTTTTGCTGCCACCCATCATGCGGTCGAACCCGCTCGAGCCCTTGGGATTCCAGGCAAACCCAATCGACGGAGCGAAATTGTTATTGTCCGGCTGGACTTTGCGAGGAGCGGCGAAATTCACCGGATCGTAGTTGGTGAACGCAGCGACCTTGAAGACGTTTTCGGGCGTGCCGAAGTTCTCGTAGCGCAGGCCGAGGTTCAGGGTGAGGCTGGAGGTCGTTTTCCAGGAATCCTCGAAGAAATAGGCTTGGCGGAAGAGGCTGGGGTAGTAGATGGAGACCCCAAACTGGCGGTTCAGGCTGCCGCCATTGCCGCCGAAATCGTCGAGGAAATTGGAGAATCCGGTGACGCCGCCGTTGCTGGAAGAATAGCCGAATAGGCCGCGTTCATCGAACGGCGGATGCTGTTTCGCCAGTTGCCGCAGGAAATCAAGGCCGAACCGGAGGGTGTGCGAGCCACGGACGACGGTCATGGTGTCCTGGTATTGCCAGTTGTTGGCAAACCGGAACTGCGGAATATTGGTGGCGCCGCCAAAACCGGCGACGCCGGCGATCGAGTAAGCGGCCAGGCTGGCATGGAACGGGTCGGGAGCGAGCAGGGGGAAGTTGAACCCGATGCGGCCGTAGTTGAAGCGGAATTCGTTGGTCCAGCGGGGATTGATGACGTAGGTATCGGCGAAACTTCCAGTCATCTCCTTGCCGGTGAAACCGTTATCGAACCCGGGCAGGTTGTGCAAAGACGGGGCTGTGGCGCTACTGTCGTAGAGCCAGCGGAAGCTCATGGTTTGCCTGTCCGAGACTTTGTGGTCGATGCGAACGATATGATTATTATCGAGCGAGGAGAAGGATGCTTGACGAATGAAGAGGCCGGTGGCCAGCGACATTCCGGCGCGAGTGGAGTTATCACAGGTGCCGGCGGCGCTGGGGACGGCCAAGTTGATGTTGCTGGGGACATCGTTAGGGTTGCCGCGCAAGGAGCCGAGAACTTTCAGGTACAGCGCGGCGTTCGGGCATTGCGACGAGAGCGCCTGCAGGGTGGCGACGCCGGCGTCGGTGGGCAGGCGCAACGGGCTCGAGGAGCTAGTGTCGCCGAATAAGCGGTTCCATTGGGCGGCGACGAAGAAGAAGGTCTTGTCGTGGCCGTTGTAGAGATGGGGAATCACGACCGGGCCGCCCAGGGTGAAGTCGGGAATGTTGTTCACCTGGCGGGGCGGGGTGGTGATGCCAGCGCTTTTCTGAAGGTGGCTGAGGGCGTGGAACGCGCTGCCGGTGTAAACGTAAGATGCGGTGCCGTGCAGGCTGTTGGTGCCCGACTTGGTGACCTGATTGATCACCGCGCCTCCAGCCCGTCCGAACTCGGCGCTGAAATCCGCGGTCTGGATACTGACTTCCTGAACCGCGTCGGGGTTCTTGATGGTGAAGGCGGGGCCGGTAATCGAGATGTCGTTATTCTCGACGCCGTCGATCATGAAGTTGTTGCTGCGCGGGCGCTGGCCGTTCACCGAAAAAGCGAACGTCCCGTCCTGGTTGATGTTGCTGCCCGGACCCTGATTGGCGGTGACGACTCCGGGGAGCAATCGCGTCAGCGTGAGGCTGTCTTGCCCGGTCGGCAGGTTCACGATCGTCTGCGCCGAGAGGTTGCCGCCGCGCACCTGATCGGAGGTTTGCAGGGCGACTTCGCTGGCGGTGGCTTGCACGGTGACGACCTGGGAAGCAGCGCCGACCTGCAAGGCGACGTCGATGTTGGTGGTGTGAGCCGCTTGGATTACGACACCGGTAGTGTCCTTGGTCTGAAAGCCGGGTGACGCGACCGACATCGAGTAGGCGCCGAGATCGACGGCGTCAAAGCGGTAGACGCCGACCTGGTTGGTGGTGGTGCTCCGCTGAACATTCGTACCCTGCTGGGTGATGGTGACGGTGGCATTGACGATGACCGCGCCCGAGCTGTCGGTCACGGTTCCCGTCAAAGCGCCCCGGCTCGTCTGGCAATTGCCCGTACCGGCGGCGAGCAAGACAAAACCAACCAAAACTCCAACAAACAACGAGATTCTAGACCTGCTCATCCTCCCCCTCCTTGAAAAGTTCCATCGCCGCCCCCACCAATTCCATGACTATGGCGCTGCCATTAAGATTTCTCGACGCCTCAGTTTCCGAACCCTTCCGCGAGCGAACGGGCGGGTGAGCGACGGAAACGTGGCGAGAAAAATTCTTTCAGGAGACACCCGACCGTCCCCAGTGGCACCTGCTGTCGAAGGAGGTGCACCTGCACCCAATCGAATAGTATGTCGGTGAATGCCCCTGCCTCCCCCGCCCCAATGGACCGTCTGCTGAACGAAAATCGTCGGCCAATACTGCCCGCAGGAACTTGACCTGTCAAGAGCTCGCCGGCAAACGAGCCGGGCACTGCTGCCTTCAGTTGCGATCGGCAAAGCTCGATTCGGCAAGAAACTGCGGAAGTTCTGAACCGGGCTCCGCCTCTGGCACCGCCGCCCCCAGCGAGTGCTCGCCAGGGAAGGTAGCAACCTGATGGCCAAGGACTGAAGTATCACTTACTCGTTGAAAGCAGGATAGTTAGAGTGGTCTTTCCAGTCAGTGGCAATTAGGATGCCTTCGAGAACTTATGATTTGTGGAATTTCCCTGTTCATTTTGGTAGGCAGGAGGCGTTGACGAACGCCTGGAAACCGCAATTATCATGCGGCACGTTGCCCACTGACGCCCCGCCCGCCTCGATTGCTGGCGGATCGATGCTGTTACGTGAGAGCGCCCGCGCCCGGGCCTGCAGCTCCGGTTGCGGCCAGACGGGAACCAGTTGGGAACGTCGCTAGCTGCTCGCCGTGGAACTTGGTTACAATCGTCACATGAGCGAAGCGGAATCGAGCGCTGCGGAACTGATGCCGGCGGCGGAGCGGCCACCCATCGCCATGCGGCGAGCGACGGTGGGAGTGCGCGTGGGGAGAGTGATGGTGGGCGGTGGCGCGCCGGTGGTTGTGCAATCGATGACCAACACCGATACCGCCGACGCCCGCCGGACGGCAGCGCAATGCATCGAGCTGGCGCAAGCCGGCTCGGAGATGGTGCGGGTTACGGTGAACGTGCCGGAAGCGGCAGCGGCGGTGCCCGAAATCAAGCAGCGCATGCTGGAGGCCGGCTGCGACGCTCCACTCATCGGCGACTTCCACTACAACGGCCACGTGCTGCTGGTGAAGTATCCCGACTGCGCCCGCGCGCTGGACAAATTTCGCATCAATCCCGGCAACGTGGGCAAGGGCGCGCGGCGCGACGAGCAATTTGCCACCATCTGCAAGATCGCCCGGGACAACGCCAAGCCGGTGCGCATCGGAGTGAACGCCGGCTCCTTGAATCAGGAGCTGGTGATGCGGAAAATGCAGGAAAACACCGATCTCGACCTGGGCCGCGCGTCGGAAGACATCATCAACGAGTGCATGGTGATTTCGGCGCTGGAATCGACCGAGCTGGCCGTCGCTTCGGGCCTGCGCAAGGACCAGATCATCATTTCCTGCAAGATTTCCCGGCCACGCGACTTGATATCCATCTATCGCCACCTGGCGGCGCAAACCGATCAGCCGCTTCACCTGGGGTTGACCGAAGCGGGGATGGGAGCGAAGGGCGTCATCTGGTCGGCGTCGGCGATGGCGATTCTGCTGGCCGAAGGGATCGGCGACACGATCCGGGTATCGCTGACTCCGCGGCCGGGGGGCGACCGCCGGGACGAAGTATACGCGGCGTGCGAGCTGCTGCAGTCGCTGGGCTTGCGGTCGTTCGCGCCGTCGGTGACGGCATGCCCCGGCTGCGGGCGCACCACCAGCTCGACTTTTCAGGAACTCGCCGAGCGGATCCAGGACTACATTCGCGAGCGCATGCCGGAATGGAAGCAGCAATACGAGGGCGTGGAGGAATTGAAGCTGGCGGTGATGGGCTGCATCGTGAACGGCCCCGGCGAATCGAAAGCAGCGAACATCGGCATCAGCTTGCCGGGCACCGGCGAGGAACCCGCCTGCCCGGTTTACATCGACGGGCAAAAGGTAACCACGTTGCGCGGCACCTACGAGGAATTATCGGCGGAGTTTCGGGCGCTGCTGGAGAATTACGTGGCCAGGAAGTATCCCGTGCTCTCCGCTGAGGCGTCCAAGCCTCCGACCGCGGCTTCACCATCCACGCTCCGCGTGGTTTCCTAGACCCCACGAACCCACTCACCTGTGGAAATTGCTGAAGCACGACGACGTCGCGAGTGTGTTGTGTCGGCGGCGGGCGGAGCCTAAACTGGCGGGCATCGCCGAGGGGCGGGAGCCGCGCGTTTCGCAGCGCGATCGGGACGCGTCAAGGGCGCCGCGGCCCGCGCCATTGCCGGCGCATCATGAACGAAACCACAGCCAACGAGCCCGCCGGCAGCGGTTCCTGGCGGCGGGGATTCTGGAGCCTGATCGCCGTCCAGTTCCAGGGGGCATTCAGCGACAATTTTCTGCGCTGGGTGGTGGGATTCCTGGTTCTGGCGATGGGGCTGGAGCAGGCGCGGCGGGACCGTCTGTTCGTGCTGGTGGTGCCGCTCCTGTTTTCGATTCCCTTCCTGCTGTTCTCGATGGCCGGCGGGTACCTGGCGGATCGCTACAGCAAACGGTTGGTGACCATCGGCACGAAAGCGATGGAAATCGCCGTGGCGTGGGTGGCGCTGGCGGGACTGGCGCGAGGCAGCCTGGCGCTGGAGTTCACCGCAATCTTTCTGATCAGCACGCAGGCGGCGCTTTTCGGACCATCGAAATACGGGCTGCTGCCGGAATTGTTGCCGGAGAAACGGCTTTCCTGGGGCAACGGCATCCTCGAGCTGGGCACTTTCCTGGCGGTCATCACCGGAACGCTGGCAGCGGGGCTGGCGGACAAGCCGTTGCGCGGGCGGGAATACTGGGCGGGGGTAATTCTCATCGCGCTGGCGATAGCGGGGCTGGGATTGAGCCTGGGGATCAGCCGGGTGCCGGCGGCGCGGCCGAAGGCGCGGTTTCGCGCAAACCCACTGGGCGATCTGCTGGAGCAGATAGGGATCATCCGCAAGGATCGCGTGCTGGCGCTGGCGGTGCTGGGCAACATTTATTTCTGGTTTCTCGGCTCGCTGCTGCTGATCAACGTGGTGTTGTACGCGCAGGACATCCTCCGGGCGCCGGCCGAGCAATCGAGCCTGCTGCTGGCGGTGATTTCGCTGGGGATCGGCGCGGGCAGCCTGGCGGCTGGCTACCTTTCGGGCGGGAAAATCGAATACGGGCTGGTGCCGCTGGGGGTGCTGGGCATCAGCGCCATCACCGTGGTGTTATCCGTGCGCGGGCTCGGTTTTCCGGCGGTAGCGAGCCTGCTGGCGGGGCTGGGCTTTTTTGCCGGCTTTTTCGCGGTGCCGGTGAACGCCCTGATCCAGCACCGGCCCCGGCCGGAGGAGAAAGGCGGGATCATCGCGGCGGCGAATCTGTTGTCGTTCGTAGGAATCGCGCTGCAGCCGGTGGCGCAATACGCGATGATCCGGCTGGGCCATCCCGATCCAGGCCGCGTGTTTCTTATCACGTCGCTCGCGACGCTCGGGGCCGGGGCGTACGCGGTGTGGCTGCTGCCGGACTCCTTTCTGCGGCTGCTGCTGTGGCTGGCGACGCACACGGTGTACCGAATCACCGTGGCGGGCCGGGAGAACGTTCCCGAGCGGGGCGGAGCGCTGCTGGTGTCGAACCACATGTCGTTCGTCGACGCGCTGCTGCTCGTTGGATCTACCGACCGGCCCATCCGGTTTCTGGTGTTCAAGGACATCTACGAAAAACCGGCGCTGAAGCCATTCATGAAAATGATGCGGGCGATACCGATTTCGAGCCAGCAGCGGCCTCGCGAGCTGATTCGGGCGTTGCAAGCGGCGAGCGAAGCGATACGGGCGGGCGAATTGGTTTGCCTATTCGCCGAAGGACAAATCACCCGGATCGGCCAGTTGCTGCCGTTCCGCCGGGGCATGGAACGAATCATGAAGGGAGTGGAGGCGCCCATCGTTCCGGTGGCGCTCGACGGCGTGTGGGGAAGCATTTTCAGTTTCGAGAAGGGGCGGTTCGTCTGGAAGGCGCCGCGGCAGATCCCCTATCCGGTGACGGTGAGCTTCGGAGCGCCGATGCCAGCGACAGCGACGCCCTTCGCCGTGCGGGAAGCGGTGCAGCGGCTGGCGACGGCGGCGTGGCAATTCCGGAAGCGGCGGATGAAGACGCTGGGGCAGTGGCTGGTGCGGAACGCGCACCGGTCGCCGCTGCGGACGGCGATGGGCGACCCGCGATTTCGGCGGGTGAGCGCGGGAGGGGCGCTGCTGCGGGCGATACTGCTGGCACGCCGGCTGGCGAAAGAATGGCGGGGCGAGCGGATGGCGGGAATCCTGGTGCCTCCATCGGTGGGTGGAGCGCTGGTGAATTTCGCCGCGGTGCTCCTGGGGAAAATTCCGGTGAACCTGAATTACACCGCCGGCGAGGAATCGCTGGCCTCGTGCGCGCGGCAGTGCGGGATCGAGACGGTGGTGGCCTCGAAGGCGCTGGTGGAGCGGATGCGGGTGAAGCCCCCGGGGCGGATCCTTTACCTGGAGGACTTGGCGGCGCGGCCGCGGTTGGGAGAGAAGCTGGCGGCGCTGGCGCTGTGGACGCTGCCTGGGCGGGCGCTCGAGCGGGTGTTGGGCGGGCGCGCGGCGGGCATGGAGGATCTGGCTACTGTACTGTTCTCGAGCGGCACGACGGCGGAGCCGAAAGGGGTGATGTTGTCGCAGTTCAACATCGTGGCCAACATCGAGCAGGTGGGGCAGACGTTCATGCTGGGGCGGCGGGACTGCCTGCTGGGGACGCTGCCGTTTTTCCACTCCTTCGGGTTCACGATGACGCTGTGGCTGCCGGTGGTGTTGGGAGTGGGCGTGGTGTACCACCCGAACCCGTTCGACCTGGGGGCCATCGGCGAACTGGCTCGGGAACACCGGGTGACGTTCCTGCTGGCGACGCCCACCTTTCTGCAGGCTTACCTGCGGCGGAGCTCGCCGGAAGATTTCGGCAGCGTACAGTACGTGCTGGTGGGCGCGGAGAAGCTGCCGGAGAAGTTGGCGCTCGAATTCGAAGAGCGGTTCGGCGTGCGGCCGCTCGAAGGCTACGGGTGCACCGAATGCGCGCCGGTGGTGGCGGTGAACACGCGGGATTTCCGCGCAGCGGGATTCCGGCAGGTGGGGGCGAAGCGGGGGCACATCGGGCACCCGCTGCCGGGCGTGAGTGTGCGCATCGTCGAGCCGGAGACCTTCGAACCCGTGCCGGTGGGCCAGCCGGGACTGCTGCTGACAGCCGGTCCAAATGTGATGCAGGGTTACCTGGGCCAGCCGGAGAAGACCGCGGCGTCGTTGCGCGACGGCTGGTACGTCACCGGGGACATCGGGGTGCTCGACGACGATGGGTTCCTGACCCTCACCGACCGGCTGAGCCGGTTTGCCAAGATCGGCGGGGAGATGGTGCCGCTCGGCGCGATCGAGGAGAACCTGCAAGAGCTGGCGGGGACGCCGGAGAGGGTGTTCGCGGTGGCGGCGCTGCCGGACGAGAAAAAGGGCGAGCGGCTGGTGGTGCTGACGACGCTCGGGGAGGAGCGGATGCGGGAATGCATCGCGCGACTGAGCGAGACGGGCTTGCCGAACTTGTGGATGCCGCGGCCCAACCAGTTCTTCCACGTGGACGCGTTGCCCATCACCGGCACCGGCAAGCTGGACCTGCGGGCGATGCGGGAGACGGCAGCGGCGCTTTCCGCCGGCTCCTGAGGATGCGCTTGCCGCGGGTGGCAAGGGCAGCGCAAGGCACGGCTAGAAGATGCCCAGGTGGATGCGGAGGTATTTTTTCGGCTGCCGGCGAATGTCGCCGACCAGCAAGCGCAAGTCGCCGGAGAGTCCGGTGAGGTTGTTATAGAGCTGCGTGTCGGTGACCAATTTCCCGGCGCTGCCCTCGCCCAAGTTGAGTTTATTTCCCAAGTCGCGCACTTCAGCGGAAGCGTCGCGGAGGTTGTTGTAGAGGGCGGGATCGGTCGCGAGCTTGCCGAGGCTGCCCTGGCCGGCCTGTACGTTGGCCAGGAGCGAATTGCCTTTGGCGAGAAACGAGTTGGCATTGTTGTAGAGCGCGGGATCGTAAATCATTTTGCCGAGCGTGCCCTTCTGCGATTGCACGTCGGCGACCAGGGAATCCAAGCGGACGACCGTCGAGTTGGCGTGGTTGTAGAGCTCATCGGAGGCGTAGAGCTTGCCGGCGGTACCCTGCCCGCTCTGGATTTTGCCGAGCATGGTGTTGGCGCGGGCGACGGTGGCATTCAGGTTGTTGTAGAGCGTGGGGTCGTTCAAGAATTTGCCCATCGTTCCCTGCCCGTTTTGAATTTTGCCGGTGATACCGCGGAGGTCGCCGGCCAACCCGTTCAGGTTGTCCATGACGGCGACGCTGTGCTCGACCACCGTCTGGATGGTGGACGCGGGCACGCCGCGGATGATCCCGCCGGGCGGGATGACCGGCTGGGAGGGGCTGCCGCGGGTGATGGTGACGTAGCGGTTGCCGAGCGCGCCCTGGGTGAGGAGGGTGGCGGTGGAATCCGCGCGAATCCAGTTCTGGTTCTTCTTGAAGATGCTCATGTCGATTTCGACGTTCTGGTCGGGAGTCGCCGCGTTGGGATTGATTTTGAGCGCGGTGACGTTGCCGACGGCGACGCCTCCGAGGCTGACCGGAGCGCCTTCGACAAGTGTTTCCGCCTCGGGCAGATACGTTTTCAGCTCGTATTTCGCCTGCCAGGCGCCGGCGCCGGTGACGTAAAAGATGCCGAGAATCAGCAGCGCCACCGTCGCCAGAACGAACACCGCGACGCGGAGTTCGGTGTAAGTGAGTTGTTTGCGTGCCATGTTCCCCGCTCCTCCTCAAAGAGTCAGTTCGGAACGGCGGCAGCTTCGCCGGCAGGTGGTTCGCCGTTCCCCACTCATTCCAGAAACCGGCCCAGATACGGATCGGGGGAATTGCGGATCTGGTTCTGATCCCCCTGGAAATAGATGCCCCCGTCCCGCAAAACGAGGAAGTTGGTGGCCGCGGCGGCGCTCGCTCCATTCGCGGCGGGCAACACTTTTCCGGTGGGCGGATCGAACCGGAAATTGGCGAGGGCGAAGGCGTCCTGGAGGCGGTGGGTGGCCAGCAGCGCGGTGACTCCTTGCAGGTCGCGCAGGCGCAGAATCAGGGTGATGATGCGCTGGGAAGTGACCGGATCGAGTCCGGCGGTAGGAGAATCGTAGAGCACGATGGGCGGGCGGCTCACCAGCGCGCGGGCGATGGCGACGCGGCGGCGCATGCCGCCGGAGAGCTCCGAGGGCAGTTTGGCGATGGCATCGCCCATTTCGACGAATGCGAGGGCTTCGCGGACGCGGCGGGTGACTTCCTCCTCGTCCACGCGCTCCTCGTGCAGGCGGAAGGCGACGTTTTCCTCCACCGTCATCGAATCGAACAGCGCCCCTTCCTGAAAGACGAACCCGACTTCGCGGCGAAAACCGAGCAACTCCCGCTCGCTCATCGTGCCCAGGTCGCGGCCCAGCACGATCACCCGGCCGGCGTCCGGCCGGATCAACCCGGCGGCAATCTTCAGAAGCAGCGTTTTGCCGCTGCCGGTTTCTCCCAGCAGCACCGCGGTAGCGTTGCGAGCGACCTGGAACCCGACGCCGCGGAGCACATCGCCCTCGTCGAAGCCGATGCGAATATTTTCGAAGACGATGGCGGGCAGGGCGTCGGAAGGGGTTGTCATCGTTCTCCGGGCGGGGATGCGGCAGCGGGCACTTGGGAATTATAAAGGGAAACCGCCCCGGAGGAGGCGTGAGAGCGGGGGGGAGGATAGCCGGCCGCCGGAACTCAGGGAAAGAGGAAGAGCAGGAGCTTGTTGAGGAAGAAATCGACCACCAGGACCGACACCGACGAGATCACCACCGCGCTGGTGGTTGACCGGCCCACGCCCTGGGTTCCTCCGCGCACGTTGAGGCCGCGGAAACAGGCCACGGTGGAAACGATGAAGCCGAACACGAGCGGCTTGGTGAGGCCCTGGAACAGGTCGTTGGTGGTGGGGGCGTAGATAGCGTGGTGCCAGAACTCGGATGAGCTCAAGCCCAGGTTGAAATGGGCCACGACGAATCCTCCGACGAGGCCGGTGAAGTCGGAAACGCCAGTGAGCAGCGGCAGCGCCAGCACCGAGGCCACCATTCGCGGCGTCACCAGTTTGCGGATGGGGTCGGTGCCCATGGCGCGCATGGCATCGACCTGCTCGGTGACGACCATCGACCCGATCTCCGAAGCGATTCCCGAGGCGCTGCGCCCGGCGACGAGCAAGGCGGTGAGCGTCGGCCCCAACTCGCGAATCAACGCGATCGAAACCGCATCGCCAACCAGCGCGGTGGTGCCGAACCGGCTGAACTGGGCGGCGGTCTGGAGCACCATCACCCCGCCGATGAAGAACCCGGTCAGGACGATGATCGGCATCGAGCCGGCGCCAATGGCGTCGAACTGCGTCAGCAGGTCGAGGCCATAGAACGGCGGAGTGAAAACGTTCACGATCGACGCCCAAGCCAGCAGCGAGTACTGCTGAATGGAAAGCAACGATTCCTTGATCGTTTGGTTCAGGAGCGAGCCGAACGATCGCGCCGGAATCCCCTGCTCGGTTCGGTTTGGAGTCGACGTCGCCACCGGGCGATTTTCCAGCCAATGATGCGGCTGGAGCGAAGCCTATGCCCAGCCCGAGTTCCCGTCAAGGAACGCGGGCCAGGGGCAAGACGGAACCCCGGCGATGGGGACGGGAAGATCAGGCGAGGGTCGGGCGGGTCGCCCCTGCAAAAACCGGCTGGAACCGGTTTCAAAACGCCGGCTGGGTAGCGACGAAAAGCGTCGGGTCAGGTCGGGTTCACCGGACTCCAAGAATCGGAGATGCAGACGGCACCCGCCGCGGCGGGCCGACGCTAAGAAATCGATTCTAGAACGCCGCACTCAGTCCCGCGAGCTACCCGGGGGGAATCACTCTGATCGGGGCGGCGAGGTGGAATACGACTCTGGTCTCCGAGGGAACTTTCACCTGTTGCGGCTTGGTGAGTCCCTGCACGGCGGCGCCGGTTCCCGCGCCGGCGGCGGCGCCGATGGCCGCGCCTTTTCCATGGCCGGCGATGGCGCCGATAATCGCGCCGATGGCGGCGCCACCGCCGACAGTTTCGGCGGTGCGCTTGCCGCGCGACGAACTCTGGGCGGAATACTGATCGGTGGAGATATCGTAGGATTGGCCGGCCACGCTGAGTCCGGTGAGGGCCAGAGCGATCGAGGTGCTGCCGGTGAATTTGCCGCTGGTCTTGGCCGCGACGACCTCGCCCAAGACGTCGGCTCCCTTCGGCGCAACCACCTGGCCCTGGACGACAATGGGCGAGTCAAGCGACGCATGAAAGACGTCGCCGGGCTTGTTCCTATTGGAATCGATGGAATCGATCATGCGGATGGCGATTTCGGCGCCGGCGGGGATGGTGACGGAGGCGGGAGCCACCGGGGCCGGGGGCGCCGCGGTTGCGGGGGGCGCCGAGGAAGGAGCGGGGGCGCTTGCGGAGGGTTCGGAGCTTCTGGCGGTTCTTCCCGCGCGGCGACGCGTGCGGGGAGCCGGAGCGGGGGCAGCGGCAGGAGCGGGTGTTTCAGCAGGCGCTGGGGCGGCGGCGGCGGCCACGGTAAGATTGTTGACGACGGTTTTCACTCCGTCCACCTGTGCAGCGTCGTTGGCTGCCGATTGGCGTTCGGCATCACTGGCGACGACGCCGTTCAGGGTGACGACGCCGTTCGCGGCGGCGGCGGTGATTTGGCGGCTGGTAACGTTGGAATCGGCATAGATCTTGCCTTGCACCGACTGGGCAATCTGCTGGTCATTGGCCTTTGAAGCGCAGCCGGCAACGCCCAGCACCGCCCCTAACATGACTGCCAGAAAAACGGTATGCCCACGATTCATCGCCCACCTCCCGTGCTCGCGATTTCAAGGATCCGAAATCCGTTTCCGGATGAGCTTCAAAAGTGCGTAGCGAAAAGTATGAATGTCGAGGAGGCGTCCGCTTGCGGGGTGCGTTCGCGGTCGTGAATCGCGGCGCCGCCCATAGACCACTACAAGAATCAGTATACGTGAAATTGGATGCGGGAACGCGTCCGGGGCGATGCCAAGGGTTGTGCGGGACCGCGGGCGGCCTGCCGGGTCGCCCGATCTCGGAAAAATAGTGTTATCGTGGCGCTGCCAGGAGGGGGGATAGGGGATGCGCATTGCCGTGGTAGCCGACATTCATGGCAACCGAACCGCGTTCGAGGCGGTGCTGGCAGATTTGCGGCAAACCGCGCCCGACTTGATCTTGCACGGCGGCGACCTGGCGCACGCGGGAGCGAGACCAGCGGAGATCGTGGACCGGATACGCGATCTGGGCTGGGAGGGGGTGATTGGCAACACGGACGAGATGCTGCCCACACCGGAATCGCTCGAGGAGTTTGCGAGGCAAGCCCCGAAGCTAGGGCCGCTTCTCGGGACGATCCGGGAGATGGCGGTTTTTACTCGCGCAGAGCTGGGCGAAGCGCGTCTGGCCTGGCTGGGGAGCCTGCCGCGAACGCAAGTTCGCGGACCGCTGGCGCTGGTGCATGCGAGCCCCGAAAGCCTGTGGCGAGCGCCGATGCCGGAAGCGAGCGATGAAGAATTGGAGGCGGTTTACGGACCGCTGGGCAAGCCCATCGCCGTCTACGGCCACATCCATCGGCCCTACCTTCGGAGGATAGCGGGAATGATCGTGGCCAATACGGGCAGCGCCGGCCTACCGTACGATGGCGATCGCCGCGCGTCCTACCTGTTGGCGGATGGATCTGAGCCGACGATTCGGCGGGTGGAATATGACGTGACAAGGGAAGTGGAGGGGCTTGCCGGTTCCGGCCTGCCCCATGCGGATTGGGTGGCGAGGATGCTGCAAAGCGGGTGCTACCAGCAGCCGTAGGTGAAGGCAGAGGACATTTCCATTCGGGAGGCATACTGATGCGAGTGCACATCGTTCGTTTCCTGGCGGCACCGGCGCTGCTTGCCGGAGCGGTGGCGTTGGCCCCGCCCGCGGCGGCGCCGCAGGCGAGAGGGTATGTGCCCGACCCGGCGCTGGTGGCCCGCCGGAACCAGATGGAAAAGGAGCTGGAATCGATTGCGGTGATCGACCGGAAGGTGATGATACCGATGCGGGACGGCAAGAGGATGGCGGGCGACATCTATCGGCCGAAGGATGCATCGAAGAAATACCCAACGGTTTTCGTTCGCACCCCCTACGACTTCAACTTCTGGGACATCGCCAACGGGGCGCCGGCAGACATGAGCCGGCAAATCGAGGCTATCAAGCGGGGTTACGCTTACGCGGAGATTCAGGAGCGCGGCCACTTTTTCTCCGAAGGAAACTACGACATCCTCGGTCCGCCGCGCAGCGACGGGTCGGACGAGATTCGCTGGATTTCCTCGCAGCCGTGGTCGAACGGCAACATCGGCACAACCGGCTGCTCGTCAACGGCGGAGTGGCAGTTGGGAGTGGTTGCCGAGAACGACCCTGGGCTCACGACCTTCAACGTGCAAGGTTTCGGCGCTGGCGTCGGCCGGGTGGGGCCGTATTACGAGCAGGGGAACTGGTATCGGGGCGGCGCGGTGCAGATGCTGTTTATCGACTGGCTTTACGGCGAACAGAACCAGGTGAGGCCGGTGTTTCCTGCCGATGCGACGCAGGGGGAGCTGATTCGCGAGTCGAAGTCATTCGATCTCGCCTCCCATCTTCCTCCGGTGGACTGGTCAACCGCGCTCTGGCACCTGCCGGAGATGGACATCATCAAGGCGGTGGACGGGCCGCGGGGGATTTTCGCCGACTCCATGCCGGTGGACACCGGCGGAGCGATGATCGAGCGGGCGCCCAACGATCCGGCCTGGTACAAAGGCGGGTTGTGGCACGACAACATGCCGATCAGCAAGCCCGGACTCTGGTTCGTGAGCTGGTACGACGTTTCGGTATCGCCGAATCTGGCTGCCTACAACTTCGTGCGGCGGACGGCGCCATCCCCGGTGGCCGACGAGCAATATGCGATCATCGCTCCGATGCTCCATTGCGCCTACACCCGGGCCACCGCCGAAACCAAAATCGGCGACCTGAACGTGGGCGACGCCCGGCTGAATTACGACGACATTCTGTACGCTTGGTTCGACCACTTCCTCAAAGGCGAGAGCAACGGCGTTCTACAGGAGCTCCCTAAAGTCCTCTACTACGTCGTCGGGGCGAACCGCTGGGAGTCGTCCTCCACCTGGCCGCCGGAGGGAGGGCAGCCGGAAACGTTTTACCTGGGCAGCGAAGGCAGCGCCAATACGCTCTACGGCAATGGCACGCTGGCCGGCGGCGCGCAGCCGACCGATCACCCCGACCGGTTCACGTACGATCCCGGGAACCCGGTACGGACCTACGGCGGCGGAGGCTGCTGCGAGGGCAACGCGGTCCAGTTCGGTTCGTACGACCAGCGGCCGGTGGAAGCGCGCAACGACGTTCTGGTGTATACGACGGCGCCGTTTACGACCGGGACGGAGATGAGCGGCCCGATTACGGTGACGCTTTACGTGTCGTCGAGCGCCAAGGACACCGACTTCACGTTCCGCGTGGACGACGTTTATCCCGACGGCCGCGCCTTCGATCTGACGGAAAACATTCAGCGGATGCGCTATCGCGACGGGTACGACAAGCCGCCGGCGTGGATGGAGCCCGGGCACGTCTACAAGGTCACCTTCCAGCCGATCGACTTCAGCAATTACTTTTATCCCGGCCACCGGCTCCGGCTTGAGGTTTCCAGCAGCAACTTCCCGCGATTCGACCGAAACCTCAACACCGGCGGCAACAATTACGGCGAAACCAAGTTCGTCGTGGCTCACAACGAGGTGCATCACTCGACCGAGTATCCCTCGGCGATCACCATCACCGTGACGCCGCATCCGCGCCCCTGGACGTTCACCAAAGATAGCATCGTGCAGAAGTAACCGGGCGAGACGCTGTTCGCGACAGCTTACCCCGGCCAGTGGCGAATCATGTGGAGGGCGGCGCGAAGCGTCACCGCGTGATTGGTGAAAATGGGATTGACGGCGGCGGCGGTGGGGAAGAGGCTGGGGCCGGCGATAACGAGATTCGGGACGTCGTGCGTTTGCCCGTAACTGTCGGCTACCGAGGTCCTCGGGTCGCTGCCCATGATGGCGCCGCCCATGACGTGCATGCGGGCGCGGGGGCCGGCCCAAACCTCGAAGGCGCCGGCGGCGCGAAAGATCGCCAGGCCTTGTTTCATGCCGGAGGCAAAACAGGCGTTGTCTTCGGCGCCAAACGCGTGGGTGACCCGGGCAAGAGGAAATCCGTGGCTGTCTTTCGCGCCGCCGAGCGCCAGGCGGTTTTCCGCACGGGGCAAACCCTCGCCCACGAAGGTCATCGTCGCCAGGTGCAGGGCGGCGGACCGCATGAATTCGTGCAAGGCCGGGCCAAACAATTCCGGCCTCGAATTCACGATACCCAGCAGATCGTTCGGCTTGAGCGCGTTGGCGATGAGCCACTGAGCGCTGTTGGGGTAGCCGCGGCGGAGATCCTTAGCGTAGTCCTCCTGAGAGAGCAACTGACCGCCGGTGGTGCCGGCGTAATTCTCCGTCGGCTCGCGGAACAGGCCGTACACGTTGGCCGCGGCGTGGGCCATCATGTACTTGCCCAGCAAGCCGCTGGAGTTGGCCAGTCCGTTCGGGTGGCGCGGGGCGGCGGAATTGAGCAGGATCCGCGGCGTTTGAAACGCAAAGGCAGCCAGAATGACGACTTCCGCATGTTGGACACGGCGCTCGCCCGCGGCGTCGAAGTACTCGACACCGGCGGCGCGATTGCCTGCCGCGTCGAGCAGCACGCGGGTCACCGTGCTGTTATGGAGAATCGACGCGCCCGCCAGGCGGGCTTGAGGGAGGTAAACGGCGAGGGGATTCGCCAAAGCCAGAATCGGGCATCCGGCATCGCACCAGCCGTCGTGAACGCAAGCGGGGCGGCCGCGGTAGGCGACGGAATTGATGGCGAGCGGCAGCGGCGAGGTGCGCAGCCCCAATTTCTGGAACCCGCCGGCAATCAGCCGGGCCTGTGCGTAAAGCCCGTGGGGAGGCATCGGGTAAGGAGCGCCCGGCGGCCGCCAGATTTCGGCACGGGCGTCGCCGGCGATGCCGACTTCCTGCTGCACCTGGTCGTAATAGGGCCGCAATTCCTGGTAGGAAATCGGCCAGTCGAGGCCGTGGCCCAACCGGCTCTGCATGTGGAAATCGTCGGCATGGCGTCTGAGCCACACCGCGTAGTGATGCAACGCGGCGCCGCCGGTGCCCCACCCGGAATTGAAATTCACCGAGAGCGGATCGGCGCCGGCGGTATCGGTTGGCGGGCCGCCCCATTTGATTCGACGGGCCCAGAGCTGCGAGCTGTACAGATCGCTCGGGGAGCGCTCCGGGCCGCCCTCGAGCACCACCACCTTCTTTCCCGCTTGCGAGAGTTTGGCAGCCAGCAAGCTGCCCGCCGCACCCGCTCCCACGATCACCGCGTCCACTTTTTCCATCATCGGTCACCACCGGGTCGAAGGCGGGTTCATCGCCTGGTAAGGGATGCCGAGCTTGGCGAACCCGCCGGGGGTGCCGTAGCAGACGTCGGCGGCGTCGTTGCGGAGCACGAAATAAAACAGCGGGGCCGGCGGGCCGGCCCAGCCGGCGGGATTGGCGGCCGAGATTTCACGGACGAGCAAGGCTTGCCGCTCGCCCGCCAATCCCGAGAACGCCTGGCCGAAGCGCGAGCGGCACTCGCGTTCGAGGGATTGCAAGCCCTGCCGATAGAAATCCAGCAACGCGCCGCCGTAATCCATGTAGCGGAGGAACAATAAGGATTCGGCGCGGCCCAATTGGTCGTCGATGAAATGAGCGACACCCGCCTGGGCGGCGCCTGGCAGGAGCGTATCGGCGAAGGCTTCGAGTTCGCGCGCTTGGGCGGGAGTGAAATGGCGGAACGGAACAGCTCGGGCACGGGCTTCGCCGGGGCTGAGAGGTCCCCAGGCGCTATCGACGGTGATGGCGAGAAAAGCCGAGCCGATTCGCACGAGCATCTCGCGGCGGCTGCTGCCTTCGGGTTCGGGTTCTTTCGTTGGGCTCATTGGTCGGTTCGGTCGCGTTAGGATCGGCGGACAGCAATGAACATTATCACGGCGGCGGCCCCGGGCGACCCGCCGGGGCGCCCCTACCGCGGCCGGCGGAGCGGCGCGGGTTCTCCGCAGCGAGCGCCTGCGTCACGGAGGAGGCATGGGGCGACAGCCCGTGGCGGTCAGGCGGCGGTGGCGCGGGCGACGGTAACGATGGCGAGCAAGTAGAACAGGAACATCAGCGCCAGCAGCGCCTTTGCCTTCGTGCTGGCGCCTCGGAATTCCCCCCAAGCAAAAACTCCCCACAGGGTCGCCACCATCGGCGAGGCCTGGCCGATGGCATAGGAAATAGCTACGCCAGTGAAGCTGGCTGCGACGAGGTTGAACACCGTTCCGACGCCCCAAACGAATCCGCCGGCGAGACCCAGCAAATGGGCACGGGCGGGGGCGCGGCGATAACCGTCGAAGCCGACGGGTTCGCCCGCCAGCGGCTTCTTCATGAGGTAGATGTTAAAGAGGAAGCAGGAGAGGAGCGCGCCGAGAGTGAAGAACACCGCCGTGCCGTAGGGGCCGAGCGGGTGGCCGACGGTGAGGGCGTGGGTGACGAGCGGCGCCCACAACCCCATCAGGATGCCGGATACAACGCAGACGAGAACGCTTTTCCGGGAAACGGCGCGGCCGCCGCCGGCGAGCGAGGCGTAGGCCTTGCCGTCAAGAACGACGGCGACGATGGCGAGAGCGACACCGAGGGCCAGGACCAGAGCATTGCCCTTGGGCTGGAGCAAGTAACTGAGCAGGACGCCCACCGCCAGCGCGATGCCAATCGATACGGGAAAGGCGATCGAGAGGCCGGCCATGTCGATGCCGGCGACCAGAAGCAGATTCGCGAGGTTGAACACCACCCCGGCACCCAGGGCGTAGAGCAGGTTGGGGCCGCCGGCGGAAGCCAGATTGGCGAGGAAGCTCGATGGGCCGCCGTAAAGGCTGCCCATGGTGAGCGCGAGAATGAGAGAGATGAGGAAGATGCCGACGGCGTAGTCCCAATAGAAAAGCTCGAAGCGGAAATCCTTCACGCCCTTGAAGGTGTTGGCCCACGAGCCCCAGCAAATCGTGCTGGCGATGACCATCAACAGGGCAACCGAGAAACTGTGCGGGGTGAACATGGATCGCGCCGCCTTTCCATGAGCAATCCGGATCGTCCTGATGCGGCCCGGCCACGCCGGCCGTCGGCACGCTCAGGGCCATGAGCCCGCCGAGGCGGGTCGAACGGCGGCGACCGGGGAACATGCCTCACTGGGATTGCCCGGAAAACAGCAGATCCCTCGTCGCGTTCGGTTCCTCGGAATGACAGCGACCGGGTTTATCCGCCACCTGCTAGGGAGCAGGCGAAGCCGCCGGGCGCCCCGAGCGAACCAGCGAAAGCGCCGGCTCGAGCCGGGCCATCGCTCGCGCGCCCACCCGGGTGCAGCAGAGCGCGGCGCAAGCGTTGGCGAAGGCACCCACCTGCTCGAAATCCCATTCTTGAAGCAGGGCGTAGGAAAGGCCGCCCATGAACGCGTCGCCCGCGCCGGTGGTGTCGACGACGTTCACCGAGAAGGCAGGCACGTGGACGACCCGGTCGCGACCGGCGATCAGGCAGCCCTCGCCGCCCATGGTCATCGCCACGAGCTTCGGGCCCATCGCCAGCAGCTTTCGCGCCGCCCGCTCGTAATCAGCTTCGCCGGTCAGCTCGAGCGCGCCGGCCTTGCAGGGCTTGAGCACGTCCACCAGGGCGAGCGCGGCCGTCAGATCTTCGCAGGAGCCGAGGCCGGCATGGCTGAAATAGGCGGGCGAGACATCGAGATCGAACAAGACCCGAACGCCGGCTTCCCGCGCCACCTGCATCGCTTGCTTCACCGGCGGCAGGGGTAGCTGGGAAGCTTCGGTGTGGAAATGGCGCGCTTGGCGGATGTGGGGAGCGAAGCGAGCGAGAACCTGTTCGGGGCTGATGGTGCCGGTGACGTTGGGGAACATATAGATGCAGCGCTCGCCCCGGGGATCGACGGGAATCCAGGTGAGGGAGGAACGTTCGCCGGGGACTACTTCGATTCCGGAGACGTCCATGCCATCTTCGGCAAACGCCCGCTCGATGATCCGGCCGTTGTCGTCGTCCCCGATCAATCCCAGCCAGCCGGCGCTGACTCCCAGCCGCGCGACCTGGGTGAGGTTATTGGCGGTCACTCCGCCAGCGTGAATTTCCAGGCGGTCGGCATTGATTTTCTCCTCGGCGGCGAGCATGCGTGGCACGATGGCGAAGTAATCCACCGTGCAGCTTCCGATGCCGACGACAGCGGCTGGATCGCCCATGGTTCCCCCTCGGGTTCAATTGCGGCGGGCAGCGCGGACAATGGGAACGGAATCCGTGCTGCTTATAATTCCCGCAAACCGGGGAGTCAAGGAGAAACCTCGAGCCCGGACCTCCGGGAACCAGCGTCCGGGGTTTCGGGCCACGGCTGCCGGCCTCTCGTCTTGGGGGCGGCGAGAGTACCGTAGCGCCAGCCATGGTCGTTCTAGCCTTACCGCCGGTGACAATGGCGAGCGGCGCCATAACGACTAGGGCGCGGCCATTGCCAGGTTGTCCCGGACGTGGTATCTAGTGACCAGCGGGGAATCACTGGACAAGGCCCTTGCCTTGCAATGGAGCAAACATGAAGCTGCAATGCGCGTACTTGTGTGTGGACTGCCAGCACGTGACCGAAGGGGACGGCCACGGCCGCTGCGCCGTTTGCGGCGGCCAGGCCACGCTGAACCTCGCCAAGCTGCTGAACCGGAGCGATGAGCTGGTGTTGGATTGCGGGTCGCAGGCCTCGGCCGGTGCGGAGACAGGGGAACTGGTGCTGTCGCTAGCCGGCGAAGGAATCGGCTGGCGGAACTGAGCCGACAGCCGGTCCTGAATCCCGATCCCGAGGGATCGGGATCGGGAGGGGCGGCCGCATCGGTCGCAGGCGAGACGCCTGCGTCACCAGAGCTATGGGTTAGCGGCCGGGAATCATCGTCAGCGGCCAAAATGCGCGCCGGGGGTGGGCCGGGTCATCAGGCGGATGAAGTCGCGGTAGAAGCGGGCGGAATCCAGATCGGCGTTGACGGTGACGAGCTGCCGGCCCAAACCCGGATTTTGATCCGCGGGCCAGGAGCGCGTGTCGCCGTAAGTGGCGCCGCGATTGGTAGAAACATCCAGAAAGAATTTCCTCGTTTGGGTGATGACGGCGGGATCCAGCCAGGCAACCGCCGCCAGCTCGTCCCACATGTATTCTTCATTGCCGTACTTCGCGACGTATTGCGCCGCTGGGGTATCGGTTCTGCCGATTTCCGCGAGCATCGCTTTGGTGAAGCGGGTCTTGATGGAGATGTCCACCGGCGTATCGAGGATGCGCGGCCACGGGGCGCGCAGCACGGCATAAGCGGCTTCAGGATCCATCCAGAAATTGAATTCCCGATGGGGATGGGCGCGGAATTCGAGGTCGTTTGTCCTCGGATCGATGCTGCCGCCCATCACCACGAGTTCGCGTGCGAGCGCGGCGAAATGGGGATCGATGACGACGGCCAGAGCGAGATCGGTGAGCGGGCCGGCGGCGTAGATGGTGACCTGATGGGGATAGCGATGCACCATGCGGACGAGGAAATGGGCGGCATCTTCGGCGGCCGGCTTGGTCGAAGGCGCTCCCTCCGCCAGCGGCGGCACATCCCAGGGCCCCCGGGCCTTGCTGCGGTTCCATGCGCCCTGGTAAACCACCGGGCCGTAGAGTGTTTCCCAGTGGGCGATGAATTCCCGGCTGTTATTGATGGGGAAGACCGCGCCGGGGACGACCGGTAGATCGGTGCGGCCGATGATTTCGAGCATACGGAGCGTGTGGGCGACTTCGAGGTCGCGCCAATCGTCGCCGGTAACCACGGTGATGCCCAGCACGTCGGTTTCGGGCGATTGAACCAGAGCGAGAATAGCTTGCTCGTCGGTGGTGGCCGGGCCGCGAGCGTCCTGGTCGATGATCACCTTGCGCTTCGGCTGTCCGCGCGCGGGAAGGGCCAGGGCCACAGCGAGCAGCAGGAGAAAGGGCCGATTCTTCAATCGCCGTGGGCGGCGGCAGCCTGCGTTGGTGGCGGCGTTTGAAGCCATGTGGGTCCTCGTTAGGCGTCAGTCGAGCATGATTCCCGGCGTGGCAGTTGCCGGCGAACGTTGCCCGCCTGCCACAGATGCCGGCGCTCGTGCCCGGCGCTCACCGCAAAGACTGCCAGCAAACTCATCTTTATAAAGCTTGCGAGCGGGGAGGTGATTCGCACCCCGCTGAGGTCGAGTCCATTGGCTCGCTCGATGCTGCGCAGTAGGTCGCTCTGCGAATCGAGAAAGCGCGGCAGCGCCTCGCTGGCGGGCCCGTCAAAGAGCGGGGCCAGCACTTTCGGCGCGCGCACGCGGAAGGGCGGCGGAGGCTCGGCCCACCAAAGGTAGAACCTCCCCATCATTCCCAGCCGGAACGGGCCCGGGCTGCAGCATTTTTCGGCTCGCGCCCGCTCTATGGCCTTGTCGATGACGGGGAGGAAGGTGCGGGCAGTCAGCTCGAGATGAATCAGGTTCTCGGCTATCGACCGGCGGCCCGGCTCAGGCCGCCAGCCGAGTTCCTGGTCGCCAAGCCCGTCGCAGAGTGCGCGCGCGCCGGCGCTTGCCGCTTCGAGCTCGAAACGGATTCTTTCCAGTTCCGGAACCAGCGGCGTCATCGCTCTCGCGACTATAGCCGGTGGTGGCGCGCGTAGCAATCGGTAGGGCGTGGCCGTTGCCGACGAAATCGGACCTGAGCAGGTGCGCCGAGGCAATATAACTTCCCGGCTTTTCGGGTAGTGGGTGAGTCAGGACTGGCGGGATTCTTCGCCCGCCCCTCGGTCCGCCGACGCGGGCTCGGGACTGGCCGAGGGGATGCCACCCCCAAACTGACGCACCACCGGTCATTGCTGCTTCTTGCTCTCGCTCTGCGCGACCCGGGCCCTCATCAGTTTCCTGACGAGTGCGGCCGGCGGTGGCTTGTTGGTGGGGAATTGGATGGTCCCTTTCGATATGGGGAAGTCCTTGAGTTCGTTCTTGAACCCTTCGATCACCGAGGCGGTGGGAAACAAGCTGCAGTGGTTCGAAAACGCGGCGTACCACACTAGCACTCGTTTGTGCTTGAACGCTGGAATCCCATAGCTGATGGTTTCGGAAGTTCCCGGCGGCACGGCGGACCGAATCGCCGCGCGAACCTTGCTCAGGGTGGTGCGGGCTGGTTCGGGGACTCCGGCAAGGTAATCATCGACGTTTTTCGGAGCGCGGGCGCCTTTCGCCGCCGAACCGCGACTGCCCGACTTCGCTGTTTTCATGCGGGCAATGCTACAAGAGCTTCCGGTTCAAATCCATGCCCCGGATCCCGGCCCAGCCCGCAGTGAAAGGTGCAGAGCTGGGCGAGCCGCCACGGCGGACAGGCCCGCGGCGGCGGGCAGGCCCACCCGGTGCCCCGACATCGGTGCCGATGGTGCGCGGCAGCAAGGCGCCAACGCGTTCCGGAACCAGCCGACTGGGTATATCATGCTCGGCGCTCGGGACGCGCGATGAGCGACCCGAGTGCAACTTCCGGAGGTGGGCCATGGGGAAAATCAAACTTGTTCCGCTCGCGCTGATGACCGCTTTTTGCGCCGGAGCGCTCGCGCAGGCGCCGGGCTACGACGTGCTGATCCGCGGCGGGCACGTGATCGACGGCTCGGGCAACGCCTGGATCAAGGCCGACGTCGGCATCCGCAACGGCCGAATCGCGGCGGTGGGCCGGCTGGATGGCGCAAAGGCGGCGCGGGTGATCGATGCCAGCGGGCAGGTGGTGACGCCGGGATTCATCGACATGCACACCCACTCCGAGTACACGCTGCTTTACGACGGAAACGGGGAAAGCAAGATCCGGCAAGGGGTGACGACGGAAGTGGTTGGCGAGGGCACCTCGCCCGGGCCGATCGTCGGGCACGGCGTCGAGCCGGCGAAGGAAATGCTCGCGCGCTGGCACATTCAACTCACCTGGAGCGACCTCGACGGCTATTTCGCCCGGCTGATGAAATCCGGCAGCTCGATCAACATCGCTTCGTATGTTTCCGAGGGGCAGGTGCGGGACGACGTTATGGGTCCGGTGAACCGGGCGCCGACGCCGGCGGAGATGGCGGAGATGAAGCGGCTGGTGGGGGAGGAGATGAAGGAAGGGGCGTTCGGGGTGGTGGACGCGCTCGAAGCGACCGGTGGCTACGCGAAGACCGACGAGATAGTCGAGTTGGCGAAGGTAGTGCACCAGTACGGCGGCTTGTATGCGACTCACATGCGCGGCGAGGGCGATACGGTGCTGGATTCCATACGCGAAGCGGCGGAAATCGGCGAGAAGGCCGACGTGCCGGTCGAGATCTTCCACCTGAAAGTGGCGGGCAAGGAGAATTGGGGCCGTATGCCGCAGGTGGTGGCACTGATCGATTCCGAACGCGCACGCGGAATCGATATCCGGTCAAGCCAGTATCCTTACATAGCCGCCAACCACCCAACGCTGCCTCTACTGCCACCCTGGGCGCTCGATGGCGGAGTGGACAAAACGATGGAGCGGCTGAAGGATCCGAAGCTGCGGGAACAGATGAAACACGACATCCTGACGGGGCTGCCAGGCTGGACGCAGAATTACGTGCTGTATTCGGGAGGATGGGGCGGCATCGTGATCGGCGGGACGCGGAGCCAGAAAAACGCCTGGCTGGCGGGCAAAACGCTCGAAGAGCTGGGGAAAATCCGGGGCAAGGACCCGGCGGACGCCTTTTTCGATTTGCTGGTGGAAGAGCACGGCCAGGTGAGTTGCATGCCGTTCATGATGAACGAGAAGGACGTCATCACGTTGCTGCAGGCGCCGTGGGTGGATATCTGCTCGGACGGGTCGGCGCTGACGGTGGGTGGGCTGCTGGGCGAGGGGCATCCCCATCCGCGCAACTACGGGACCTTCCCGCGCATTCTCGGCCATTACGTGCGGGAGGAGCATGTGCTGACGCTCGAAGACGCGGTGCGGCGAATGACTTCGCTGGCGGCCGAGCGAATGGGGTTCACCGACCGCGGATTGCTTCGGCCGGGCTACTGGGCGGACGTGGTGGTGTTCAATCCGCAGACGGTGAAAGACATGGCGACGTTCGCCAACCCCGAGCAGTATCCGGTGGGAATCAATTACGTGCTGGTGAACGGGAAGATCGTCATCGATCAGGGCAAGCATACCGGCGCGCGGCCGGGGATGGCGCTGCGGGGACCGGGATACACCGGCTCGACCGCTAGGAAGGCGGGCGTCTAGAATGACCCGTCTGCGTTCGCGTGGTCGGGCTTTGCAGCTCGACATTCGGTCTGGCGATTGCCCGCGCCGGCTGCTCCAGGCTCACCGCGTCCGAGCTTTGCCATAGCCTTGGGGCGGGGACGCAACAGGCTCTACAGGTGTTGCAGGCATTTTTTACCGCATGTGATTGCCGGTGCCTTGAGCAGCGAACACTGGCTAATGTCCACCGTCTCGAGTCCCGCGTAGGAGCCCACGAACCCGGCCTCTCTTTGTTCAGCGAGAACCGTGGCTCGTTTCTTCAGCAACGGGCACTTCACGGAGCGTTTCCTCAGTCCCGGACCCCACTGCCAAATCAGACGGCCAGCGAGGGACCACGACACGAGTACCGCCAAGACAGCGAGCGCGAAATCGAATCTCATTGGACTCCCCCGATACGCGTGAATTATATCGCCGGTTTGCGTTAGTTCAAGATTTAACTCAGCCCAGGGCAGATGCCCGCGCCACCGGAGCTGCAGGCCGGTGAGGGTCCGCGAAGATCAGGCGGTGGGCCGGGCGACCCGCCACGGCGGGCAGGCCCGCCGGTCGCCCCCCCAGAGCCGGCGGGAACGCGCGCAGGCAGGGCTGGCTCAGGCCGCCTCGCGGAAGCCGGCAATTCATGGGCTAATTCGACGGGACATCTCCCCTGCTAACGAGACCTGGCGAGGAAGGTGTGAATTTAGGCGCCGTCGCGTCTCGGCGTGCCGGGGCTGCGGCCTATCGCCCGGGTCGTGACAGGGGACGGCGCTGCGCCGGCGTGCCGAATGCCGTCGTGGAGATTTGCGGACTTCTCCGGCCCGGGAGAGGCGTGTTCATTCGCGCCCGATGCGGTCGATTTCTTTCTTGATGGCGAGCTTGTCGAGGCTGGAAAGCGGCAGGCAAAGGAACAGGCTGATCCGCCAATCGAGAATCGCAAACGCTTCCCCAAAGGCCTTATCGATTTGCTCGGGCGCGCCCTCGACGGCAGCAGGGTCGGGCACGCCCCAGTGGGCGGTCATAGGATGTCCCGGCCAAACGGGGCAAGTCTCCTTCGCTGCTTTGTCGCACACCGTGAATACAAAATCCACCCTGGGGGCGCCGGGTCCGGCGAATTCAGCCCAGCCCTTGCTCCGCAATCCGGCCTCGGAAAACCCGGCATTGTCGATCTGCCGGAGCGCAGCCGGATGGACAGCTCCTTTTGGATGGCTACCTACGCTGTAAGCGATGAAGGAGGGAAAGCCCTTTCGGTTCATGATCGCTTCGGTCATGATCGAGCGAGCGGAATTACCTGTGCACAGAAACAGAACGTTGTACCTTCCCTGCATACAGCGCCTCCGGGCGCCCGCCCGGGCACGTCCGGCGAGATCGACCCTTCCTACCGTTTCAAGGGACGAGGCCGCGCGGTCTGGCCGTCGAATCCCATTGCCGATCCGGCCGCCAATCGCGACGACAGCGGCACGGCCGCTTCGCCGCCGAAGTATCGACGCTGAAAGCAGAGCGCGACGTTGACGAGGCCGATCATCACCGGAACCTCGACAAGCGGTCCGATGACCGCCGCGAACGCGGCTCCCGAGTTGAGACCAAAGATCGCGACGGCGACTGCGATCGCCAGCTCGAAGTTGTTTGAAGCCGCGGTGAAGGCGAGCGTGGTCGTCTTCGAGTAGTCCGCTCCGAGCTTCCTTCCCAAGTAGAAGGAAACGAGGAACATGACGGTGAAATAGATCAGAAGCGGCACAGCGATGCGAACCACGTCGAGCGGCAGGCGCACGATGTATGCGCCTTTCAGGGAGAACATCACCACGATGGTGAACAGGAGCGCTACCAACGTGAGAGGGCTTACCCGCGGGACAAAGTTGTGGTCGTACCACTCACGGCCCTTGGCGCGGACGAGTACCAACCGGGTGAAGAAGCCCGCCAAGAACGGAATGCCGAGGTAGAGGAACACGCTCTTCGCGATCTGGCCGATCGACACGCTGACCACGGACCCGTGAAGTCCCAGCTTTGCCGGCAGCACCGTGACGAAGATCCACGCATAGACCGAATAGAAAAAGACTTGGAAGAGCGAGTTGAAGGCCACCAGGCCAGCGGCATAGTCGGTATCGCCTTGCGCGAGCTCGTTCCAAACGACGACCATGGCGATACACCGGGCCAAGCCGATCATAATCAGCCCGGCCATGTATTCCGGGTAGCCTCGCAGGAAGGCAATCGCCAGCCCAAACATCAGGATCGGTCCGATCACCCAGTTCTGGACAAGCGAGAGAGCCAGAACGCGTTTATTGCGAAAGACCTCGGGAAGTTTCTCATAGCGCACCTTGGTGAACGGGGGATAGATCATCACGATCAAGCCGGCAGCTATGGGAACCGAAGTTGTGCCGACATTGAATCGATCGAGGAACGGCACGATTCCTGGGACAAGCCAGCCCGAAGTCACGCCGACGGCCATCGCGGCGAAGATCCAGGCGGTCAGATAGCGGTCGAGGAAACCCAGTCGCGAGGCCGCTTGCTTGGGCACGACTCTTATGCCATCGGCGAGGTTGCAGCCCTGCCCCGCTTGAGCGCGGCATAGGGGCGCCATTCACCCGCGGTGCACGATCCCTGCTCGATTGCCTTCTTGAGTTTCCGCGAGTCCTGCACGAGTACCTCGGAACGGCCGAATGCCTCGCGCAGGAACGCAAACAACGATTTCCTGAGACTCTCGCCGGGTTGCGCCAGCCGATAGTAGATGCGAGCCCCTTCACGCCGGTCGAGCGCCAGTCCCGAGTTCTTCAGGTACGCCAAGTGGCGGGAGACGTTTGGCTGCGACGACTCCAACACGTGCTGGATGTCGCAAACGCACAATTCGCCATGAATCAGCAGATTCAGAATTCGCAAACGGGTGGGGTCGGCCAGCCCCTTGAACAACCGTTCCAATTCTCCCAAGGCGACCTCCCGGAACCCGATTATAACATTCTCTGGGTATATATGTATAGACGTATATTATACCTGCGGGCGCGGACTTCCCGGCCCGAAACGCCGGCCGGCGGTCGGCAGGTCGAAGGCCAGGCTCCGGTTCCTGTTTTTGTGGAAGTCGGAATCGAGGTTGTCGATGATATTCCGCGGGTGGCGAAATTCCGCCGCCGCGCCTGAACCCTCCCCAGGGGCTCACAAAATGCCGAAGACGGCGGCGCTACGTCTAAACCCTGGACACTCGCCTCGATTGTCCCGGCGAGGTTTGGCTGCCCGGCGCGGCGGGCAGCGGGGCGGGCGAGCCGGCGGCTCGCCCCTACGGGAACCCTATCCTGGGCCGCCGGTGGCACCTGCACGGGGCTTCCTTGACACTTCCGCGGAGCGCGTGCTAGGTTTCGATTTCTTGTTGTTTCCCAATCCACGACGCAGGCTGCTGTGAACGCTTCCGGGACGACAGCCACACTCCGCAAAACCGCACTCAATTCCGTTCACCGGCGCATGGGGGCCCGAATGGTGAATTTCGGCGGCTGGGACATGCCGCTGGAGTATTCGGGCATCGTAGCCGAGCACATGGCTGTGCGAACGGCGGCGGGCCTTTTCGACGTCAGCCACATGGGGGAAATCGAGGTACGGGGGGAGCGCGCGCTCGATTTGGTGCAATGGGTGACGTGCAACAACGCGGCGAAGCTCAGCCCGGGCCAAGCGCAATATTCGGGGCTGATGACCGAGCGGGGCTGCTTCGTGGACGATTTGCTGGTGCACAAGATGTCCGACGCGCACTTCTTGTTGTGCGTGAACGCCTCGAACCAGGACCGGGACTTCGACCACATCGTCCATCACAATCGGTTCGGCGCCGAGGTGGAGAACGCCGGACCGCGTTACACCCAGCTCGCGATCCAAGGCCCGCGGGCGGCCGGGATCGTGCAGCGGCTGACGAAAGCGGAGTTGGGGCCGATCCGCTACTACCATTTCGCGCTGGGGCGAGTGGACGGGGTCGAATGCGTGATTGCGCGAACGGGGTACACCGGCGAGGACGGCTTCGAGCTGTATTTTTCGCCCGAGCATTCGGAGGCGCTGTGGAGCGATTTGCTCGAAGCGGGCCGGACCGCCGGCATGATTCCCTGCGGGCTGGGGGCGCGAAACACGCTGCGGATGGAAGCGGCGATGTGTCTCTACGGGCACGAAATCGACGAAACAATCACTCCCTTCGAAGCGAATCTCGGCTGGATCACGAAACTTGACAAGGGCGAATTCCTCGGGCGGCAGCGCCTGCTGGAGCAGAAAAGCGAAGGCTGGCAACGCCGGCTGGCGGGCTTCGAGATGGTGGACAAGCTGATCGCCCGGGAGCATCATCCGGTGCTCGCCGCCGACGGAGGCGGCCGGCACGCCGGGCAGGTGACCAGCGGCGGCCCCGCGCCGTTTCTGAAGAAGAACATCGGCATGGCCTACGTGCCAGTGAGCATGGCTGAGCCGGGAACGGAACTGACGATCGGGATTCGGAGCCACCAAGCGCGGGCGCGAGTGGTGCCGATGCCGTTTTACAAACGGGCGAAGTAGCCGGCAGCCCGCCGGTTTGGCAACGCACCGCGCGGAGCCGGTGCGCGGGGCTTGCCTGCGGGGGCGGGAGGTGCGTCTTCCGGGGTTTGTGGCGACGCACAGGCGAGACGCCTGTGCCACGACGAAATCGCGAACAGCGAGGCGAGCGATGTATCCGACGGAATTCCGCTACACGAAAGAACACGAGTGGGTGAAACTGGACGGGGGCATAGCGACGGTGGGGATCACCGACTACGCCCAGCACGAATTGGGCGACGTGGTGTACGTCGAATTGCCGAAGCCGGGCGCCAAGGTGAGCGCGGGGCAGGCATTCGGCACGGTGGAATCGGTGAAATCGGTGAGCGAGGTGTACAGCCCGGTGAGCGGCGAGGTGGTGGAGGTGAACGCGGCGCTCGGGGACAGCCCGGAAAAAATCAATCAGGATCCCCACGGAGAGGCGTGGCTGGTTCGGATCCGCGCGGCCAACGCGGCCGAGGCGGCGGCGCTGATGGACGCCGCGGCTTATCAGGCCTACATCGCCGAAAAGCAGAAGGAAACCAGCTCCGGATGAGCTACCTGCCCAAGAGCGACGCTGACCGCCAAGCGATGCTGCGGGCGATCGGCGCCGAATCGATCGACGAGTTGTTCCGGTCGATTCCGGCGGAATTCCGGCTGCGCGTTCCCCTGAAAATCCCCGGTCCCATGGCGGAGGCGGAGATCATCGGCTATTTCCGCGATCGCGCGGCGGAGAACTCGGTGGGCTACGCATCCTTTCTGGGCGCCGGCGTTTACCGGCACCTGCGGTCGGTGGTTGCCGATGCGCTGCTCCAGCGGGGCGAGTTCCTCACCGCCTACACCCCGTACCAGGCGGAAATCAGCCAGGGCACGCTGCAATGGATTTTCGAATTTCAAACGCTGATTTGCCAGCTCACCGGGCAGGAAGTGGCCAACGCGTCGATGTACGACGGGTCGACCGCGCTGGCCGAAGCGGTGCTGATGGCCGAGCGCATCACCGGCCGCCGCCGCGTGGTGACGGCGCGAACGCTCCATCCCGAATACCGCGACGTGCTGGAAACCTACGCCCAGCATGCGGGGCTGGAAATCGAGAGCGCCGGCTACGGGACGAGCGGGCAGGCGGACCTCGACGCGCTCGGAAGCGCCGTGAACGACCGGACCGCGGCGGTGGTGGTGCAATCGCCGAACTTTTTCGGAGCGATCGAGCAAATCCCGGCGGTGGCGGAAATCGCTCATGCCGCCGGCGCACTGCTGGTCGTCGCCATCACCGAAGCCGTTTCCCTGGGGCTGCTGCGGCCGCCGGCGGAAGCGGACATCGTCGCCATGGAAGGGCAGAGTTTTGGCTTGCCGCCCTCTTACGGCGGGCCCTTTGCCGGGGTGCTGGCCACCCGGGAGAAATTCGTGAGGCAAATGCCCGGGCGGCTCGCGGGCCAAACGACGGACGCCGCCGGGCATCGCGGTTTCTGCCTGACGCTGGCGACACGCGAGCAACATATCCGGCGGGAGAAAGCGACTTCGAACATCTGCACCAACCAGGCGCTTTGCGCGCTGGCGATGACGATGCATCTGTGCCTGCTGGGACGCGAAGGAGTGCGCGAAGTGGCGGCGCAGAACCTGGCCAAGGCCCGTTATGCGGCGCGGGCGCTGGCGGCGGTGCCGGGGGTCAAGCGGGCGTTCACGGCGCCGACATTCAACGAATTCGTGGTGCGGCTCGCTGTGCCGGTGGACAGGGTGAATGGCGAACTCCTGGAGGACAAAATCATCGGCCCGCTTGCGCTGGCGCCTTTTTACGGCGAACTCGACGACTGCGCACTGGTCTGCGTCACCGAAACCACCACTCGCGCGGAAATCGACCGGCTGGCCGAGGGCTTGCGGCACATTCTGGCGCGGGAGCCGGCAACCGCGGGGCGAGCGGTGAAACGCACCACCGGAGGAGATTAAGCGCTTGTCCGACGATCGCATCCGCAAGGCGCGCCCGCATCCCAGCCAGTCGGAAGGGCTGATTTTCGAGAAATCGGCGCGGGGGAAGCGGGGGATGGAGTTGCCGGCGCTCGACGTGCCCGGGGTCGATCCCGAGCGCGAACTGGGAGCGGGCGAGACGCGCGGCGGGGTGGAAGGATTCCCCGAAGTGAGCGAACTGGAAGTGGTGCGGCACTTCACCCGGCTTTCCACCTGGAATTACGCCATCGACCTGGGCATGTACCCGCTGGGGTCGTGCACGATGAAGTACAACCCGCGAGTGAACGAGTTCATCGCGCGGCTGGACGGGATCGCAACCGAACATCCTTACCAGCCAGCGCAACTGAGCCAGGGCTGCCTGCGGGTGCTGCGCGACCTGGAGCGGGCGCTCGTGGAAATCACCGGGATGGACGCGGTGACCCTGGCGCCGGCAGCGGGCGCGCAAGGCGAGCTGACCGGTCTGCTGGTGATCCACGCCTGCCTCGCCGACCGGGACGGCAAGGCGCGGAAGAAGGTGCTGATACCGGATTCCGCGCACGGAACGAATCCGGCGAGCGTATCGATCACCGGGTACGAAGTGGAGAACATCCGGTCGGACGCCACCGGCCAAATCGATTTCGACGAGCTGCGGCGGGCGGTAAACGAAGATGTTGCGGCGCTGATGCTGACGAATCCGAACACCCTGGGCGTTTTCGAGGAGCGGATTGCCGCGATCGCGGCGCTGCTTCACGAGCGGGGAGCGCTGCTTTACATGGATGGAGCGAACATGAACGCGCTGGCGGGGGTGACGCGGCCGGGCGACCTGGGCGTGGACGTGATGCACCTGAACCTGCACAAGACTTTCTCGACGCCGCATGGAGGCGGCGGCCCGGGCGCGGGGCCGGTGGCGGTGAAGAAGCCGTTGGAGCCTTATTTGCCGGTGCCGGTGCTGGCCGAGCGCGTCGACGGCAGCCTGTGGCTCGATTCCGACCGGCCGAAATCGGTGGGGCGGGTGAAGGCGTTTGGCGGGAATTTCGGGGTGCTGGTGCGCGCGCTAGCCTATATCCTGGCCTACGGACCGGGCATCCGGCAGGCCACCGAAGACGCTGTGCTCAACGCGAATTACATCCGCAAGCACCTGGAGGATGACTACGAGCTGCCCTACGACACGCCATCGATGCACGAGGTGGTGTTCAGCGACGCGCGGCAGCGCAAGAGTGGGGTAACGACCATCGACATCGCCAAGCGGCTGATCGATTACGGTTTCCATCCCTACACAACGGCATTCCCGCTGATCGTGCACGGGGCGCTGATGATCGAGCCCACCGAATCCGAATCGCGCGAGGAGTGCGATTTGTTCATCGACGCGATGCGCGCGATCGCCGAAGAAGCGGCCTGCGAGCCGGAATGGGTGAAGACGGCGCCGCACTTGACCCGCGTCGGGCGCCTGGACGAAGTCGCCGCGGCGCGGAGGCCCATCCTCCGGTGGAAGCCCTGAAGCGGGTCGGGGCCTTCCCTTCCCTCCAAACCTTTCAACCTGCAAGACGCGCGAGCACCGGCATCGGAGAGGCATCCCTTGGGGCCGGCGAGCGAGCCAGCGGCTTGCCCCTACCACAGCTTCCGCTAGGGGCGAAAGATTTTTCGCCCCTGCGATTCCCACGGGAAGAATCGGCTGACGCGAGCGACGCGCCCATCGCCATTCGTGCCGCGTGGCGTAGGGGACCAGTGGTGACGGCATGCCGCGCCGAGGATTTATTGGGGCTGAGCGGGCGCGGCAGGCTGGCGGGGCGGCGGGGGAAGCGTGCGGAGGTAATCCTTGATTTTGTGGAATTCGGGCGAATCGACTCGATAACCGGGGGGCAAGCCTCCGAGATTTTCGACTTCCTCGGTGACCCGCTCGATGCGGTGGTCGGGATTTGGGTGATCGCTGAAGAATTCGACCGGCTGGGTCTTGTTTTGCGCCTCGATTCTCTCGAAAAAGCGAGCCAGGGCGCGGGGGTCGTAGCCGGAATCGTAGAGGATTTGCGTGCCGAGGACGTCGGCCTGCGTCTCGTCATCGCGCGAATACTTCAGAAACAAGCTGCCCAGGGCGACGCCGGTGGTGAGCTGGGCGATTTCCGCGCCGATGGAGGACTGGTTGCCAAGCCAGCCGCCGAGCAGCGCGGCGGGAATTTCCGCCAGATAAGCCTTTGACGCCTGATTGGTGCCGTGGCGCAGGGCGACATGCGACGTTTCGTGAGCCATCACCCCGGCCAATTCCGATTCGGTGTCGGCTGCATCGATGGCGCCGCGATTGACGTAGATATCGCCTCCGGGCAGGGCGAAAGCGTTGATGGCGGGACTGTTGACCGCACGATACTGGTAGGGATATTGGTAACCGGGGGTGTGGGCGGCCAGCCGGCGCCCAAGCTTGTTGAGGTAGTCGTCCACGCGGCGATCGTTCAGAAGCGGCATTTCCGCTGGCACCTTGGCAGCAAGCTTCTCGCCGATCTCGATATCCTGCTGGGGAGAAAACAGATTGAAGGCGGGCTTGAGCTGAGTGCGGGCGGCGAAGACCGCCGGGGCGACGGCGAGCGCTACGACTGCGACGAAAGCCAGCCGACCCGCCAGGCCGGATGTTCCGCTGCCGTCTCGCCTCAAAGCCGATGCCATCAGCCCGCTCTCCCGAGGGCGACCCGAATGCCCGCACACCCGCCCGGTTGGATGTGCGAACTCGCAAACGAGTTGCGATGTGAAGATTTTACCAGAAGCAGCATGCAGGCCGGGAACCGGCGGGAGGACGGCAAGATCGGTGCGGCCGCTTAAATCGCGGCGCGGGCCGAAGGGAAACACTCACCGGGTGTCGTCGGTGGCGGCAGGGCCGGATGAGCGGCCGGAAGCAGGTGCGCCCTTGGCGGCTGCGGCCGCAGGAATCTCGATCGATCGGCCGTGACTGACGGTTTCCGGCTGGGCAACAACCGGCGGCGGCATCACCGCCATCGGCACTAGCGCTCCTTCGGCTTCCTTCCAGAAGTCCAGGCCGCCGGTGAGCGAGCCTTCGCCGCCGGGCGTCCAATCGACGCGGACGAGGTCGCCGGTGCCGATCTGGCCGGTGGCGAGAAGGTTGGCGAGCGGGTAGACGACGTAGCGCTCGATGGCCCGTTTCAGGTGGCGCGCTCCGTAGCGCAGGTCGGTGCCTTCGCGAAGCAGGAAGGCGCGGGCGGGCCGGGTAACCTGGAAGACGAACCGGCGTGTGACCGCGGGCGCAGGGTTCGCCGGGCGGATTTCGGCGCGCTCGGGGCCAGCGCCGAGGACGCGGTCCTGCAGGCGGCACAACTCGATTTCGAGTACTTGTTCGAGCTGTTCGGGGCGCAAGGTATGAAAGACGACCACTTTGTCGATGCGGTTGAGGAATTCGGGCGAGAATTTGCGGCGAGCGGCTTCGCGGGCAGTGCGGTCGACTTTATTATCGAGATCGCCGGTGGAGCGATCCTGGGGCTGGACGAAGCCCATGCCGCCGGCCATCAACTCAGTGATTTCGCTGCCGCCGAGGTTGGAGGTCATGAAGATCAGCGCTTGCGACAAATCAACGCGGCGGTTGTCGCCCAGGGTGAGAGTGGCTTTGTCGAGGATGCCCAGCAGCAACTGCCAGAGGGCGTCGGAGGCCTTCTCGATTTCGTCGAACAGCACGAGCGAGAGCTTGAGATCTTCCCGATGCCATTGGGAGAGGGATTCCTGGGTAATCAGCGGATGGGTCTCGCGGTGGCCGAGATAACCCGGCGGCGAACCGATCAGCTTGGCGATCTCGTGGGAATGCTGGAATTCGGCGCAATCCACTTTCAGCACCGCCCGCGGGTCGCCGAACAGTACTTCGGCGGTCGCCTCGACGATCCTCGTCTTCCCCGAGCCGGTTGGTCCGAGGAAGAGCAGGTTGCCCACGGGGCGGCCGGGAACGTTCAAGCCGGCGCGGAACACCTGGTAGAGATCGACGACCGCCCGAACGCCTTCCTCCTGGCCGACGATGGATCGGCCGAGTGCGACGGAGAATTCCTCGGCTTCGGTGCTTCGCCGCGTAGGATCGAGTTTTTCAGTCATCGTAGCCACGGCCGACCTCCTTACTGCAAGGTCCTTCTCGAACCGGGCGCGAAAGACACCCGGTCGAACTGCCGGAGCTTGATTTCCACCGTGGATCGCAGCAGGCGCAGCAGGGCCACCAGTTCCGCCGCTGCTTCCGCGCTCGCGCCGATGGCCAATCCTTGCGGCGCCAGTTCAGCCAATTCCAGATTGACCTTCTGCAGGTTTTGCGCCAGTCGCTTCACGTAGTCGGCATCAGCGACCAAAAGGTCAATATGGGTGTGGAGGCGGTCACGGAGTCGCCGCCAATTCAGCTCCAGGAGAGGATGTTTGCGGCGGACCGTGCGCACCACGTCGTCGGTGAGGCGGGGACGGTCTCCCAAACAGGCCAGATGGAGCTGTTTCACCTTGCCGCCCCGGCGGACGTTGTGCACGAGATAGTAGGCATTGCCCCGGCGACGGAGAAAAGCCACTGTGGCGGTCCCCCAGGCGCTGGTAGTGTATGGACAGTCCACTACGGGGTACAAGAGAAAAGCGGTCTTCGCAGGCGCCGATGAAGCGAAATGGTAACGTCTTACCGTTGACGCGTAACGGTTACGTGCCTCCCGGGCAGGCCACGCTCCCCGCCAGTCCAGCCGTACGCCGCGTTCGGCTCCCTTGGTGCCGCGCATCGGTGTTTCGCCTCATCTACCATGCTTGGATGAGGCGAGCGGCGCGATTGTTGCTAAGGGAAAAACCTGGTGCTTCGGCGGCAGTCTTCGGCAGGGAGCATTTCGAGTGGCCGCCGCCGACCCATCCGACTATGATGAACGGGCCAGAGGGCTTAGCCGAGCGCGGAATAGCGGCGGGAAATCCCGGCCGGAAGCAGCCCGAGCGGATGGCTGAGGGACGGCCAGCCGAGCCTGGAGCGATCCGGACGGGCGACCCTGAACAGACGAAAAGTGATTCTGCCGAACGGCCGTGAGTGACGGCATCATCCAAGTCGACAACCTGGTGAAGCAATACGGCGCGGTGCAAGCGGTGCGCCGGGTGAGTTTCGCCGTGGGCGAGGGCGAAGTGTTCGGCCTGCTGGGGCCGAACGGGGCAGGGAAGACGAGCACGGTAGAAATCCTGGAAGGGATGCGGAGGCGCGACGGCGGGCGAGTGGTGGTTTGCGGGCTCGACCCGGAGCGAAACAGCCAGGAGTTGAAGCAGCAGGTGGGCGCGGTGCTGCAATTTACTTCCCTGCCCGACAAGCTTCGGGTGGAAGAAGCGCTGCGGCTGTTCGCCGGATTCTATCACCGGCGGCGGGAGCCCGACGAATTGCTGGAACGGTTCCAGCTAGCGGAGAAACGCCGCGCCTTCTACCACCAGCTTTCCGGAGGACAAAAGCAGCGGCTGGCGATGGCGCTGGCGCTGGTGAACGATCCGCAGGTGCTGTTTCTGGACGAGCCGACGGCGGGGCTGGATCCGCAGGTGCGGCGGGAGACCTACTCGATCATCGAAGAATTGCGCCGGGAGAAGAAGACCATCCTGCTCACCACCCACTACATCGAGGAGGCGGAGCGGCTGTGCGACCGGGTGGCGATCATCGATCAAGGCAAGGTGATCGCCCTGGGAACGCCGCGGGAACTGAAACAGCGCTCGGCGGGCACCACGCGGATCGAAGTGCGACTGGCGAGGCCGGAACCGGACGGCGCGTTGCGCCGGCTCGAGGCGGTCACCGACTGCCGGGAGTTCGAAGGCACCTACGTGCTGCATTCCACCCGCGTTCCTCCCACCATCGTCTCCCTGGTTAAACACCTCGAAGCGGAAGGCAACGAGCTGGAAAGTTTGGAAATCCGCACGCCGTCGCTCGAGGACGTATTCATCGAGCTGACCGGCCGGCGGCTGAGGGATTGAGGCGATGTCAGCGACGATGGCATTAACCGGGGTGCGAATGCGGCTGGCGCTGCGGAACCGGGCCTTCATCTTTTTCAGCGTCGTGATGCCCCTCGGATTCCTGTTCGGTTTCTTCCTGGTTTTCGGCCGGGGCGGACCGGCGGCGGTGACCTACCTGCTGGCGGCGGTGCTGGCGCTGTCGGTGATGGGGAGCTTCTGGGGCCTGAGCGTACAACTGGTTTCGTTCCGGGAGCAGGGCATCCTGCGCCGGTTCCGGCTGACGCCGATCGGGGCGGGGCCGCTGCTGGGGTCGAGCATTCTCGCGAATTACATGCTCACGATTCCGACGATCGTGGTGGAATACGCGGTGGCGCGGTGGCTGTTCGGGATGACGAGTTGGGGCAACCTGGCGAGCGCGATCGTGCTGGTGACGGTAGGCTCGGCGACGTTTTCGGCGCTTGGACTGATCGTCGCCAGCGTCACCAATTCCCTTCAGGAAACGCAGGTGATCAACAACGCGCTGTGGTCGCTGTTCTTCTTCCTTTCGGGAGCGTCGATACCGCTGGCGATGTTTCCGACGTGGATGCAGAAGCTGGCGTTCTACCTGCCGGCAACCTACCTGGTGAGCGGGCTGGAGCGGGCGATGGTGAATGGAACCGGGCTGGGCGGGGTTGCCGCCGATACGCTGGCGCTCACGGCATCGCTGCTGGCCGCCTTCGAGGTGTCGAGGCGGCTGTTCCGCTGGGAGCCCGAGGAGCGGGTGCCGGCGGGGGCGAAGGCGTGGGCGCTGCTGGCGGTGATCCCGTTTCTCCTGCTGGGCGCCTGGGAAAGCCATTCCAGCCAGCGGGTGGCGGAGATGCAGCAGATTCTCCAAGCCGTCGCGCCGCATGGATTTTCGTTCAAGGGGAAGTAACGGCAAGGGGACAGGGGACAACGGTGGGCGCACCGGTGCGCCCGGTGCGGAGCTTGGAGAGGAAGGATTGGCGGATAAGGGCACCGCTTGCATTTTCGTATTCGACGGCTTTGCCGATTGGGAGCCGGCTTCGGCGCTGGCCGAGCTGCGGCGAACTTTCGGATTTTCCGTACAGGCCATCGCGCTTGCCAAACACAGGGTGACGAGCATGGGCGGGCTGGAAGTGATTCCCAGCGCGGAGGTATCCGAGGTCCGAGCCGACGCGGTGGACATCCTCATCCTGCCGGGAGGCGAAGCGTGGATGCGCGGGGAAATCCCGGCGGTTACAGCGCTGGTTCGCAGCGTCACCGGGGCGGGCCGGCCGGTGGCCGCGATCTGCGCGGCGACGCTCGCCCTGGCGCATGCGGGGTTGCTCGACGAGCGCCGGCATACGAGCAACGGCGAAGAATTCATCTCTCGCTACGCGCCCGCATACCGAGGTCACCGGCTTTACCAGAAGGCGCGCGCGGTGACCGACGGCAATGTAATCACCGCCAACGGCCTGGCTCCGTTCGCCTTTGCGGCGGAGATTTTCCGGGCGGTAGCTCCGGAACGCCCGAGCGACATCGCCGCCTACGAAGCGCTTTATTCGCGAGGGATGGTGGACTAGGGCGAGGGAGCAAGCGAGTTTCGCTCTTGCAACCGCAGGGCGGGGCGAGAGGGGGCGCGAGATGCGGCCAATTTGTCCGCTGGCGGCCGGCAACCTGGGCGCCGCAGCTCGTATGCTATAATTCGCGTGCGAGCAGAAGATGCGGCTCGCAGGGTCCGAGGGAAAAATCGAGCGTGCATTCCGCGAAAGCCTTCGCGCCATTCCGTCCTTCCCGGCAATCCTTAGGCTTCCGTTTCTCCGAAGTGAAATCCACGCAGCTGGAGCGAGCCGATGCCCGTCAATAAGACCGACAAAATCTGGCACAACGGCAAAATGATCGCCTGGGACGACGCGCGCATCCACGTGCTATCCCACGTAGTGAGTTACGGGTCGGCGGTGTTCGAAGGGATGCGGTGTTACAAGACGGGAAACGGCCCGGCGCTTTTCCGGCTGCGGGAACACATGCAGCGGCTGCACAACTCGGCGCATATCTACCGGATGGAGATTCCTTACAGCCGGGAGGAGCTGATGAGCGCGGCCATCGACCTGGTGCGGGCGAACCGGATGGAAGCTTGTTACGTGCGGCCGGTGGTGATTCGCGGCTACGGCGAGGTGGGCGTAAATCCCTACGGCAGCCCGATCGAGGTGTACATGGCCTGCTGGGACTGGGGCCGGTACCTGGGCGAGGAAGCGCTGCGGGACGGCGTGGATGTTTGCGTGAGTTCGTGGCGGCGGCCGGCGCCGGACACGCTGCCGCAGATGTCGAAGGCAGCGGCCAACTACATGAACTCGCAACTGGTGCGGATGGAGGCGATGGTCAACGGCTACACCGAGGGCATTGCCCTGGACAACCAGGGCAACGTCGCCGAAGGTTCCGGGGAGAACGTGTTTGTGGTGTACGGCGGGCGCGTATGGACGCCGCCGCTCGCGAACTCGGTGCTTCCGGGAATCACCCGCCAGACCGTCTTCACATTTTGCCAGGAGATGGACCTACCGGTCGTCGAGCAGGCGATTCCCCGCGAGATGCTCTACATCGCCGACGAAGTGTTCTTCTGCGGCACCGCGGTGGAAATCACGCCGATTCGCTCGATCGACAAAATCAAGATCGGCAGCGGCCGCCGAGGGCCGATAACGGAACGTCTGCAAACCGAGTTCTTCGCCGTGACCAGCGGGGCGAGGTTGGACACCCACGGCTGGCTGACCCCGGTGAACGCCGCGGTGAGCGCCGGCACGCGGTAGCGCAGCAGCCGGGGGCCCTGGGCCAAAAACCCCGAACAAACAATCGCCAAGAGGCCGGGACGCGAAACTGTATACTCTGCACGTGCGCCGCGTGATTCGGCAACTCGGGGCGGAACTTCTGGGCACATTCCTGGTGGTCCTCGCGGCTGCCGGCGCGCCGGCGGTCGATGCCTGGCTGCATGCCGCTGGCCAGCCGATGCTCGGCACACTGGGCGCGGCGCTGGCCTACGGCCTGGCAGCAGCGGCGATGACCGAAGCGCTGGCGCCGGTTTCCGGGGGCCATTTGAATCCGGCCATTTCGCTGGGGGCATGGGTGACGCGGCGGCTGAACGCGCTGGGTTTGTTCGGCTACGTCGCGGCGCAACTGGCCGGCGGAATCGCCGCCGCCTGGCTGCTGCGGGCGCTGGTGCCGGAATCGGCGTGGCGCGCGGCGGCGCTGGGGACGCCGGCGCTGGCATCGTCGTTGACTCGCGTGCAAGGGATGGGGTTGGAAGCGGCGCTGACCTTCGCCGTAGCGCTGGTTTTCTTCAGAACCGCGATTGTTTCGGGGAGGCCGTCGGGGTGGGCCGTGGGAGCGGTGGTGGCAGCAGCGGGGATGGTTGGCGGACCGCTGACCGGCGCGGCGCTGAATCCCGCGCGGGCTTTCGGCCCGGCAATCGTTTCCCATCAATGGGCGAACATCGGGGTTTGGTGGGTGGGACCGCTGACCGGCGGGGCATTGGCGGGATGGGCGGCAGAGGCGTTGGGGAAGACGCCGGGTGAGCGGATGGCGTGAGCGCCCCGGGCGGCCCGCCGGGTCGCCCCTAATGGTCGGGCAGCGTTTCCGGGAGGGAATCGCCGGGGTGGCCGAGGCGGTGGAGCTCGGCGCGAATGCGATCTGAAGGAAAACCGGCGCGGAGCAAGCTGCGGTAGAGCGAGGCCAGGCGCTTCGGCTCGAGGGCAGCGGGGTCGGCGATGCGATGCAGTTTGAGCCAGCGCTCGGCCCGGCCGCGGAGCAAGGCGGCTTCATCGGTTTGCGTGGAGATTTCGCCGAGGGCCGCTTCGATGTGGCGACCGGGGACGCCGCGCGCTCGCAATTCGCGAGCGATGCGAAACCGGCCCTGGCGGCGGTTGGCAACGCGGGCGCGGGCGAACTGGCGGGCGTAGCGAGCGTCGTCTAGCAATCCTTCGGCCTTGAGACGAGCGAGGACCGGCGGAGTCAATTCCGGCGCCGAGGCACGGCGTTCGAGGAATCGGCGCATTTCCGCCACCGAATGGGCGCGGCGGCTGAGGGCGCCAATGGCAGCGAGATAGAGTTCGTTCTCGGTGTCGAGTTGGCGCGGCTGCTTCATCCGGTTCCCGGCGCGGGGGGCCGCAAGGTCATGTGGTTGCCCGCCCCCGTGCCTCGTCGATCGAGTTCTACCGGGGCGGGAAAATAGGATCGGGCTCGGGGATGGCGGCGCCGTCCTTGCGCGGGGAAGAAGCGGCGTAGTTCATTCTGGCGGCCGAATCGCGGACCACGACGTGCCCGCCGCCCATTTCCGAGGAGAACGCCCCCCGCACGGTGAGCACGTAGCCCATCGCGGCGAGTTTATCGCGAACTTCGGCGGGGACGCGATTTTCGATCAGGAAATCGCAGCCGCCGCGATCGAGCTTGGTGAACCGCGGCGCTTCGAGAGCCTGTTGGGGGTTCATCCCGTAATCGACGACGTTGGAAACGAACTGTGCGTGCGCTTGGGACTGGTTGAGCCCGCCCATGATCCCGAAACCGATGTGCACACTTCCCTTCTCCATGAACGCGGGGATGATGGTGTGAAACGGGCGCTTGTGGGGGGCGAGCACGTCGGGGCTGGCGGGGTCGAGCACGAATCCGGCGCCGCGATTCTGCAAAGCGAAGCCGTAATGGTCGACGACCACGCCCGAGCCGAAACCGCTGAACAGGCTCTGAATCAGGGACACGATGTTGCCTTGGGCGTCGATGGCGGTGAGGTAGGTGGTGTCGGTGCCGTAGCGGGCGGGGTCGCCGGCCGGCGGATCGCACTGGGCGCGGGCGGGATCGATAGTTGCGGCGCGCTCGGCGGCGTAAGGTTTCGAGATGATGCCGGCGAAGGGAATCTTCGAGAAGCCGGGATCGCCGTTGTAGCGGAACAAATCGGTGTAGGCAAGCCGCTGCGCCTGCATTTTAACGTGAAACGCCTCGGCGCTGGCGAAGCCGTACTGGGCGAGGGGGAAGCGCTCGAAAATATTCAGCATTTCGAGCGCGGCCATGCCCTGGCCGTTGGGCGGCAACTCGTAAACGGTCCAGCCGCGGTAGGTGGTGGAGATCGGCTGGACCCATTCGGGCTTGAAATCGGCCAGATCGGCGGCAGTGATGACGCCGCCCAGGCGATCGGAAGTAGCGAGGATGGCCTTGGCAATCGAGCCGCGGTAGAAGGCGGCCGGTCCCTGGGCGGCAATCAATTCGAGGGCATCGGCGTATTCGGGATTGCGGAACACCTCGCCCCATTTCGGGCCGGCGCCACCGGTGAGGAAGACGCGTTCGCCGTTGGCGTCGTGCTCCAGCGCCGCGCCGTCGGACCGCCAATAGGCGGAATCGAATTCGGCCACTGGGAACCCATTTTTGGCGTAGTAAATGGCCGGGAGGAACAGCTCCTTCCAGGGGAGTTTGCCGAACCGCTGGTGCAGCGCCGCCCACCCGGCGACGGCACCGGGAACGGTGACGGTGTAAATGCCGCGGTGAGGCATGGCGGTGACGCCCTTTTGGGCGAGCAATGTGGGCGTGAGTTTTTCCGGGGCCCAGCCGCTGGAATTCAATCCGGTGAGCTTGCCGGTGTTCGCGTCCCACTCGATGGCGAAGAGGTCGCCGCCGATGCCATTCATCATCGGCTCCATAACGCCCATGATGGCGTTGGCGGCGATGGCGGCGTCGGCGGCGGAGCCGCCGCGAGCCAGGATTTCCGCGGCCGCTTGCGAAGCGAGTACCTGGTCGGTGGCAACGATGCCGCGGCGGGTGACGACCATCGAGCGCGCCTGATCGCGATCGAGTCCGGGTGCGGGGAATTGGGCGACGAGGGGCATGACGAACGAAACACCGATGATAAGACAAATGAGCGTTGAAAGAAGCCTCATGGTGGCAGGAGTGTAGCGACGCGCGGGGGCGCTTGGCAAGGGCGGCGCGGCGGGCAATCTTGGGATGGCGCGGGCTCGCCAGGCGAGTACCCGCGCCATCGTAACCCGCGGCGAATGATGCGGCGCGGGGAATGGGAAGCGCGGCTCAGTGGGTGTAGGCGGAACTGATGAAGGCGTCGACATCGCGATGCAGCTTATCGTGCGCTTTCTGGTCGATATAGACCATGTGGCCCGAGTCGTAATAAGCGAAGCTGATGTTTTTGCGGATTTCCGGCTCGAGTTCCATGTGGGCCACTGTCTCCTCGATGCCGTTGAACGGGGTGGCGACATCGTAATAGCCGCAAACCACCAGAACCTTCAGGTACGACTCCTGGGTCATGGCCGAGCGGAGGACCTCGGCGACTTCAGTGTTGCCGGTCTGGTCCCAGGGGCGGACGTTGGCGGAGACGGTGTAATACATTTCGCTGTCCCATTTCAATTCGCGGCGGAGGTAGTCCATGAAGGCGGCGGTGAACGCTCCTTCGTAGGAAGCTTCGCTGGGGTCGTATTCGAAACGCTCGCCGGCAGCGTCGCGGTCCATCCCCTCGAAGCGCGAATCGAGCCGGCCGATGGTGCGGCGCTTGCTGCGTTCGAGTTCCTTGAACCAGCGGAACGAGCTGACGCGGAGGTTGGCCTCCTCGATGTAGGCGGGAGAGAGCGCGGTGAGCCGGGCCATTTCCTGCACGACCTTGTCGCGCTCGGCGGGCGCGAGCCGGTCGCCCTTGGCGAGCGCGGCGGCGTAGTCTCCGTGGGCGAAATCGCGGGCTTGCTGGGCCACCTGCTCGACGGTTTCGTTTTCGAGTTCGGGGGAGAGCAAGTGGTGATACCAGGCGGTGGTGGCGTAGGTGGGCAGGAAGAACTCGTCGCGTTCGTCCTGGCTCCAGGCGGTGAAAGCCACCGTCGAAACGAGGGCGATCCCGTTCAGATAAATTTCGTGCCGATGCTGGAGGACGCCAGCGAGCTCGGCGGAGCGGGTGGTGCCGTAACTTTCACCAATCAGGTACTTGGGCGAAGCCCAGCGGCCGTTCCGGGTGATGTACTGGAAGATGAAATCGGCAAACCAGTTGGCGTCTTCGACGATGCCGTGGAACTGGGCCGGGTTCTCGCCCGGCGCGGGGCGGCTGTAGCCGGTGGAGATGGCGTCGACGAACACCAAGTCGGTGGCGTCGAGAAAGGAATCGGAATTATCGGCGACGCGGTAAGGCGCGGGCATGCCGTGGCCGTCGGCGGTGAGCACGACGCTCCTCGGCCCCATGCCCATGTGGGTGAACAGCGAAGCCGAGCCTGGCCCGCCGTTATAGACAAACGAAATCGGCCGCTCGGCGACGTCGGACACGCCGTCTTTGGTGTAGGCAACGAAGAAGAACGTGGCTTTGGGGTTGCCAGCATCGTCCTTGATGACGTAGGTGGCGGCGGTAGCGGTGTAATCGATCGCCTGGCCGCCGATGCGGGCGCTGTGATGGGTGACTACGGACTTCTCGACCGGTGGCGGGAGCGGGTGGGCCGGCGGGGGAGGCTGCTGGGCGCGTATCTCCGGCTGCTGCTCGGCGGCGACGGGCGGCTGGCCCGGCGGTCCGGGGCGGCTGGGGCGTTGCGCTCGAGTGGCGAGGACAAAGATGGCGCTCAGGACCACAAGTGCGGCGATTCCAGCGGCGCGATGGAATTTCATGGGGTCCTCTCTCCGATGCCTCCCGAGAGATTTGCGGCAATCGTCAGGAATGGCGCGACAGGCGGCAGGCATCATGCTCTGGAACGCGCGGGCGCGCGATGACGTTTCATCCGGCCTGGATGGGCGGGGGACGAGGCGGGGCGCGTTGCGCGCGCGCGCGGGCGTTTGCGATAATCGCGACGTTCGCACCCGCGCGATGGTTTCCCGCCAACAAGACGTGCGCGACAGACGCGGCTTCACACTGCCGCGCGCGGCGCTGGCCTGGGGCTGAAATGCGCGCGGGCAAGGATACGGCGGAGACGCGTTCGGGGCCGTGCCGGGCTGAAGCCGGGCGTACCATTCGAACCCTGGCCACCGCGTTCGATGTGCGGGACGCGGCGCCGCAAGGGGAGTTGGTCGGAGCCTAGGGTGACTGGAAACGAAATTCGGCGATCATATCTGGAATTCTTCGAGCGAAACGGCCATCGATTGGTCGCCAGTTCGCCGCTCGTCCCGATGGGCGACCCCACGCTGCTGTTCGCCAACGCCGGGATGAACCAGTTCAAGGACGTGTTTCTGGGACTCGAGGCGCGGGAATACCGGCGGGCGACCACCTGCCAGAAGTGCGTGCGGGCCGGCGGCAAGCACAACGATCTCGAGATGGTGGGCCGCACCCGGCGGCACCACACCTTTTTCGAGATGTTGGGGAATTTCAGCTTCGGCGACTATTTCAAGCGGGAGGCGATCGCCTTCGCCTGGGAGCTGACGACCGGCTTGTGGCAAATGCCGCCGGACCGGCTCTATTTCTCCGTGCACACCAGCGACGACGAAGCCTTCGCGCTATGGCAGGCGACCGCCGGCGCCGGGCCCGAGCGGATTGCGCGGTTCGACGAAGACAATTTCTGGGCGATGGGCGATACCGGGCCCTGCGGGCCGTGCAGCGAGCTGTTTTACGACCTCGGCCCGGCGGCCAGCGAGGAGGGTCACGCCGATTGCCGGTTCCCCTGCGACTGCGGCCGGTACGTGGAATTCTGGAACCTGGTGTTCATGCAGTACGACCGGAACAGCAGCGGCGAGATGAAGCCGCTGCCGAAACCCTCGGTCGATACCGGCGCCGGGCTCGAACGGCTGGCAGCGGTGTTACAGGGGAAAATCAGCAATTTCGATACCGACCTGCTGCGGCCGCTGGTGGACGCTGCCGGCGAGCTGGCGGGCAAAGCCTACGGGGAGGCGGAGGCGACCGACGTATCGCTGCGCATCCTCGCCGATCACAGCCGGGCGACGACGTTCCTGGTGGCTGACGGCGTACTGCCTTCCAATGAAGGCCGTGGCTACGTGCTGCGGAAAATCATGCGCCGGGCCATCGACCACGGCCGCCGCCTGGGGCTCGACCGGCCATTCCTCTATCAGATGGCAGGCGAAGCAGCGGAATTGATGCGGGAGCCATACCCGGAAGTGGCCGCAGCGATCAATCGGATCGCCACGGTCATCCGGAGCGAAGAGGAGAAATACGGGCGGCTGGTGGTGCCGGCGGTGCGGGCGCTGGAAAAGCGGTTGGAGGAAGGGCCGAAGGAAAGCGGCCGGCCGGTGATTCGCGGGACCGACCTGTTCTACGCTTACGACACGCTGGGCTTGCGGCCGGATTTCGTGCTCGAGTTGGCCGACCAGCGGCACTGGAGCGTGGCCGAAGACAGCGAACGGGCATTTGAAGCGGAGCTGGACGGGCAGCGGGAGCGGGCCAAGGCATCGTGGAAGGGCGTGACGAAAGAGGCCGCCCAGCCGGTGTACGCGAAGCTGGCGGAAGCCTATCGCACCGACCCCGATTTCTATTTCGGCACCACCGCGCGCGACTGCAAGGTGCTGGCGCTGGTGACCAAGAAGGGCCTGGCAAGCGAAGTGGCGGCGGGCGCCGAGTGCGAGGTGGTGCTCGATCGCACCTCGATTTACGCGGAATCCGGCGGGCAAGTGGCCGATACCGGCTGGCTGGAGGACAACGAGCTGGGCCAGGAGCTGGCGGAAGTTCGCGGGGCGTATTATCCGGTGCACGGGCTGGTGGCGCACCGGGTGACGACGAAGCAGCCGCTGGCGGCGGGCGACCGCGTGGCGACGGTCGCCGACCCCGCCCGGCGCGACCGCACCCGGCGCAATCACACCGCCACGCACCTGCTCCATGCCGCGCTTCGCAACGTGCTGGGCACGCACGTAAAGCAGGCCGGCTCGCTGGTGGCTCCGGACCGGCTGCGTTTCGATTTCTCCCACTTCGCTCCGCTCGACCGGGAAGAACTGGCCGAAATCGAGCAACAAGTGAACGAGGAAATCCTGAAGAACCTGGAACTGCGCACCGACATCACTTCGCTTGAGCAGGCGCTCGGTTCGGGGGCGCTGGCGTTTTTCGGAGACAAGTATCCGGAACTGAACGTGAGGGTGGTAACGATTCCCGACGCCGCTGTCCCGCGCGGCTTCTACAGCAAGGAGTTATGCGGCGGCACCCACGTCCGGCGCACCGGAGACATCGGCGCGTTCAAGCTGCTGGTGGAGCAGTCGGTGGCGGCCGGGGTGAGGCGGTTGGAAGCGATTACCGGCGAAGCGGCAGTGGAAGATTACCGGCAGACGCGCTCGAGGCTCGAGGCGGTGGCGGCACGGCTAGGGGTGGAAGCCGGCGAGGTGATCGAAGCGATCGAGCGGCTCGAGCAGCACGCCAGGCAACTGGAAAAGCAGCTCGAGGCGATGAAAAGGAAGTCGGCGCGATCGAAACTGGACGACCTGGCCGGCCAGGTCCGCACCGTCAAGGACGTCAAGGTGATTGCGGCCCGCCTGGCCGATGTGGATCGGGAAACCATGCGGGAACTCGCCGACTCCCTGCGGCAGAAGCTGGGCAGCGTGGTGGTGGTGCTGGGAACGGCGGAAGATGGGAAAGTGGCTCTGGTAGCCGCGGTGACCAAGGACCTGAGCGCGCGGCTGCATGCAGGGAAGATCGTGCAGGCGGTGGCGCGGCAGGTGGGTGGGAGCGGGGGCGGCAGACCGGACTTGGCCGAGGCTGGCGGAAAGGACACACAGGGGCTGGAAACGGCCATCGGCCAGGTGTACGGGATCGTCGAGCAGATGCTATAATACTGCCCGCCAGAAACTTAGCGCGGGATTCCAGTTTCACTTCTCGGCCCGAATATTGGCGCCGACTGCCGAGCCGCACAGGATGAATCCTGTGCCACGGCTCTGCTTCGCTTCTCGGCGTTGACGCTCGCGCCTCCTTCCCGATGGACGATTGCTCAGACGTAGTGTTGGCTAGTGGTGTGGCCATCGAGCCGCCTGGCCCGCGGCCGGCGAATTACCGGCTTGGCGGAGTGAATCTGCCTGAACGAGTTTGATTTACGGGGGCAGCGAACGAACAAGGTCAGATGCTCTTCACCAACCCATGAGACGCGCGAACGCATCGAAACCGATTATGCTGGCGCTCGTCGCAGTGCTGGCGGCAGCGGCGCTGGCCGCTGGCAGCCCGGATGGCCAGACGAGGGCAGCGACGGCCGAGCAACAATACCAGCGCGCCCAAGCCCTCGAAGCTACGCTTGAGACCCAGCCCAAGGACTCGCGCACCGAAACCGATTACTACAAGGCGGTGCAATCCTATCGCCGCGTGCTGCTGATCACCCCCCAGGCGCAGTTCGCCACGCCCTCGCTGGTGGCTATCGGCCGGCTCTACGAGGAGATGGGGTCATTATTCGATCCGGCGTATCTCCAGAAAGCCATCGACACCTACCAGTCGCTTTTGCGGCAGTACCCTCGCACCCGGCATGGGCCCGAGGCGCTATACGCGATCGCCAGGATCGAGCAGGGGCCGCTGAGCAACGCGGAAGCGGCGAAGAAATATCTGCGGGATGTGATTCGCCTGTACCCCTCCTCGGACGAAGCTGACCGCGCGCGCCTGGATCTGGCCCCAACTCCCGATGGCAGCCAGCCAGCGCGGGGAGCGGGACCGGCGGGCAAGACCGGAGTGGAGAAGGCGGAGGAGACTGGAGGCGGGACGGCGGTCAGGTCGGCCAAAGGCAGCCGGGAAAGCGAGCATCCGACCCGCCTCAGAGGCGAGGACGCCTGCGCCACTTGCGCCGAAGGCGGCCAGGAGAGCGAGCATCCGACCCGCGTACTCGGAATCCGCAGCGAACAACTGACCGGGGGCACGCGCATCCTGATCGTCCTGGATGGGCCGGTGAAATTCCGCTCCGCCCGGATTACCGAACCGGAGCGCGCCTATTTCGATTTGTCGCGAGCCTACCTGGCGAAGCGGAGCGGCGATCGGCTGGCCCTGGACAGCCGCCTGGTCAAGAGCGTACTTGTGGCGCAGAACAGGCGGGGCGTGGTTCGGGTGGTGCTCGATATAAGCACTAACGCGATCTATTCCGCTTCCCTGCTCCGCCATCCGTATGGCCTGGCCATCGACGTTGGCAGCGGGCCGGCGGCCAACGCGGGCGATTCGGCCGGAGCCGCTGGCGACCCCGGCAGCATCGGCTCGAAAACAGCCGGCACCGGCTCGGAAACAACGAGTGCAACCAGCGAAACCGATATTGACCGCTCACCACCGGCCAGCTTGCCCGGCACTCCGCCCCCTGAAAGCGGGCGCTACGAAAATGGCCTGCCGGGGCCCGCGGCTCCGGCGCGGCCGACGCGGACGGGAGCGACGTCGCTGACGCGCGAATTGGGGTTGAAGATCGGGCGAATCGTGATCGACGCGGGCCACGGCGGATTCGATACGGGGACGATCGGGCCTACTGGCCTGCAGGAGAAAGACGTTTGCCTCGACGTGGCCAGGCGGCTGGGCCGGCTGATCGAGCGGCGGCTGCGGGGCGCCGAGGTGGTGTACACGCGCGGCGACGACAGCTTCGTTCCGCTGGAAACGCGAACGGAAATCGCCAACGAGAAGCAGGCCGACCTGTTCGTCTCGATTCACGCCAATTCCAGTCCCGACGCGGAAGCGCGCGGGATCGAGACGTATTATTTGAACTTCACCACGTCGCCGGACGCGATGGCGGTGGCCGCGCGGGAAAACGCGCCGTCGCAGGAATCGGTGCACCAGCTTCAGGACCTGCTGAAGAAAATTTCACTGAACGACAAGATCCAGGAATCGCGGGAACTGGCGGCCGACGTCGATCAATCGCTGATGCGGGAGGTGTGGCTGGGGCACGTGCGCGAGCGCGATCGCGGGGTGAAGAAGGCGCCCTTCGTCGTGTTGATTGGCGCGCACATGCCGTCGATCCTGTCGGAAATCTCCTTCCTCAGCAATCCCACCGACGAGCGCCTGCTCAAGAGCCCGCGTTATCGCCAGCGCATCGCCGAAGGCTTGTTCAACGGCATCGAACGATACCTCGGTAGTCTGAACAGCCTGAGTTACAACCGGTCCAAGGCCGCCGCAGCAGCACAGAAGTAAGTGGTCATGTCCAGCCCGGACACCCACGAGGGATGGAAATAGACAGAGCCCTTGAGGGCGAGGGCACCCACCCGCCGCCGCGGGGGGTCAGGGGTGGATCAGGCGGACGGGTATCGTCGCACTCGGGTTGGTGACGACGGTGCCGTTGCATAGCGCGGCGCCGAGGATGACCGTATTCACCGGGTTGAGACTTCCCACCTGCTCGACATCGGTAATGAAAAGCTGGAGAAAACCCACAATCTGGACCCGGCTGCCGCCGGGATCGACCGGGCCGCCGTTGTACACCGGCACGAGGACGATGGAATCGCTGCTCCCGGTGAAGGTCTTGCCCGCGAGGCCGTAAGGATTGTTCGCGCCACCGGTCATCTGCAAAGGAGAAACCGAATTCAGTGTATCCTGGCCCTGACCCGGTCCCAGGCCGTTCGCATGGATTCGTTCCTCGACGCCCTGATCCACCGGACCCACTTTCTTGCCGTTGGCGGTATCGATCCAGTCGCCGCAAGCCAGCGGGATGGGGGAGCAGTGAACAATGGCGTCGCGGAGCGCGCTGCCGCTGTTGTTGGCAAAGCCGAGCAGGTACCACTGGCTTGGACCGACGCTGTGGCTGGCATCCTGACCGAAATGCAACTGCCAGGTCTCGCCAAGCACTCCGGGTTGGAGGGTTGGCGGGTCGGTGGTGGTATTGATGAAATGGCTCGCGGCATAGGGGCCGTTGTCATTGGCGCACATGGTGTTGACAGCGCCGGCAGGGTGATTGGGATCGCAATCGGGCACCAGGAAGGGGGCCACACAGCCGAAGACCGTCGAACCGTTGTAGGCCTCGGCCATCGAGGTCACCGAAACGGGCACGGTGCGCACGCCAAGGATCCTCGCGAAAATCGTCGGCACGGTGGCCGACACAGCGACGGTGATTTGGGGCTCCTGCGGCGACGGATAGCTGAAGGAGATCTGGTTGCCGGCGATAGTTGCGGGCCGGCCGAGAACACTGTTCTGAGCGCCGAGCAACTGCGCCTGGGCGCGCGCCTGCGGCTCCTGCGGCCCTCCGGCGGAGCAGCCGGCGGCGAGGCAGCCGCTGGTGACAAATGCCTCGGCGCCCGACAGCGCCGCGGCGTCGGAAGCGCGCTGGGCTTCGTTGCGCGCCACGTACATCATGCCGAGATCGATGGCCAGGGCCATGACGCCGAGCAGCACTACCAAGCCGGCGGCGACCAGAAAGAGTACGGCGCCCCGGCGGTTGCGCCGCGGCCAAGCTTTCTTCGTCTCCCTCGTTGCGTTCATCGGAGCCCTCCCGCGGGCCGCTGCGCTCTACTCCACTAGGTTCTGCATGGTGACCACTGTGGTCACCGTAGTTGGGAAGTCGGCGCCTGGCAGGAAGCCCGCCAGTTTCCAGACGACCCGGTAGGTGAGCGATACCCGGGTTGCCGGGAGCGTGACTCCGTTCAGAACGAGGCCGGTAAAGCCCTTGTCAATCTCCAGCCGCGTTCCATTCGCGCAGGACCAGACCCAATCCTTGCCGGTGTTGCCGGTCGGCGCCGCCGGATGGATGCAGGATGCATCAAGCGAGGCGTTGGTCATGTAAGCGGCCACTGCCGTGGCGGCGGCAACGATCGAACAGGGAGCGCCGCAGTTCGCGCCGAGGGGATCGGCCAGCGAATTGGACACCGTAATTCGCGCTCCCTCCCGGGCCGCGTTCGTCAGTTTGTCTTTCATGACGTAGGCGCTTCCGAAATCCCAGATCCCGACGACGAGCAGCAAGAGAATGGGCAGGGCGAGCGCGAATTCCACCAGTTGCGAACCATCCTGCCGGCCCGCTGTGCGCCCGGATCGTTCGGGCCGGCGCGACAGCGGCGTTCGGCTGTGAGTCTTCATCTTCCTCTCCCTCACGGACACGTAAACGTGGTGGTGGTGACGCCGCCGGTGGTGGTTTGAGTGAAGCCCTGTGCTTCACGGCGCATCTGCACGTGCGCGCTCAAATGGATGGTGGCCAGATGCAGGCTCGTGAAGGGGATCTGAAACGTGTAAGGGTATCGGAAGCTGATCGTTACGCCGCACACCTTGACGGGATCGGAAGGATTCAGCCAGTCCACCACCTCGTTGTAATTCTGCACTTGTTGGGGATCGAGATTGGCAGCCCGGAGCGCCGGGGCGATGTAGTTTTGAAAGACGGCGTCCGCGGTCGATCCGGGATTGGGGTCCATGAAAACGTCCTGGGTGGAACCCCTTGGTCTGGCAGCCACAGCGCTCGGGAGCACCGCGACGCGAGCGCCCTCGCGGGCGGCGCGAGTGATGGATTGGTACACGTTGTACGCCCGAGCGAAGGCGATGATTCCGAACGCCAGGGTCAACAGCAGGGCAATGACCAAGGCGAACTCGAAGAGTTCCTGGCCTGTCTCGCCCGGGACTGGACCGCCCGGAACTGGACGACCGGCGACCGGCGCTGGCGAAGCGAGCAAGAGTCGGGTGTCGTCGAAACGGCGGAACTGGGCGGAGGAGGCAGACGAGGAATGGGGGAGGAAAGAGTCCATTTCGGGGCCCGAACTTGCTTTCCTTTCCCCGCAAATCCCTTACCGCAAGTATACACACTTCCTGGGCGGAATCCAGGAGAAACCTGGAGACGTGGGGTAATCGTTAAAGGCTCATATTAACTTATGAGTTAATTAAGCGCACCGTCGGGGGACCGGCAAACCGGGGTCGGCATGGGACCGCTCCCGGGACCTCGCTGAAGGCTTGTTCAACGGCATCGAAAGGTACCTCGGCAGCCTGAACAGCCTGAGTTAGAACCAGTCCAAGGCCGCGGCAGCGGCGCAGAAGTAAGCGGCGTTGCCTCGAAACGGCGGAACTGGGCGGAGGAGGCAGATATAGGGAATGAGGGAGGAAAGAGATCATTTCGGGGCCCGAACTTGGTTTCCTTTCCGCCGCAAATCCCTTGGCTATAGAGCAGCTAGTTGCACGACCGCTCCCGGAGCAGTCTTACGGGCGTGTACCCGGGAGCTTCCAAGAGGCCTGCCTTCCGAGGATCGCTACTGAGGGTCTTAGCCCGGTCCTTGAATCAGCCTGACTGGGACGGTAGAAAACGTCGAGGTGACTGGGGCAGCCGGACAATTGCCGATGCTCAAGATGGTCACGCACACGGGACTATTGTTAAAGGGGCCCGGCGAAGTGTCGCAAGGGGCGGGCAAGCTGGAAGTGAGCCCCGGCTTCGCCACATAGTTTATAAAGACCTGGATGTAACCGACGATGTGCACTTGGTTCTGGAAGCCCGGAACAAGAGCGGTGGAGGGAGGACTGGCAGCGTTGACGTTGTCGTACACGGGGATCGACGCCATTGAGCGGCTCGGACCCCCGGACAGTGGACCGCTCGGGCCTCCGGAAGCGATTATCAGCGGGTTGGAAGACACGAGCACGTCCTGCCCGTTGAGCGGCCCGTCACCGGAAGCACCAATCAATGCGTCCACGCCCTGGTCAACCGGGCCGACGCTTGTTCCCGGGATGGTAGGGATGGGGACCTGGTTATCACCGCACGTTACGGCGTTGACGGAACAATTCTCGATATTCGTTCTGAGGACGCTGCGGCTGGGAGTGCCGGTGCCGCCCAGGCTGGCCAGGTACCATTGGCTGGCGACGGGGCTGCTGTTCACGGTTGTCGTATGCAACAGGATCGATTGCCCGATCAGCGCGCGGTCGATGTCGCCGTTGCCGGGATTGATGAAAAAGTAGCTGGGCGTGGCCGTTCCCGGGAGCGTGGGACAGGCGTTATACGAGCCCAGGGAAGCGTCGTAGGGCTGGCAATCGGCAAGCAGGAACGGCACAACGCAGCCGATGGTGCCTGACTCGTAGGCTTCGGCGGTAGCCACGGCGGAGACGTTGGCGACCCCCTGGCCGAGGATTTTTGCGAAAATCGTGGGCACATTCGACCGCCGCACGGTGACGGTGACCTGCGGCTCGATGGGTTTCGGGAAGGTCTCCACCACGTCGGCATCGGCGATGTTCACCTGCTGGGACAGCACGAAGTTCGTGTCGCCCACGGCCTCCGCTTGCGACCGGGCCGCCGCCTGCGCGTTGGTATCGCTCGAGCAGTCGCCGCCTGGTGCGGTGCACGGGGAGACGCTGAATTTGTAGGCGCCAGCAAGCGCGGCGGCATCGGCGGCGCGCTGAGCTTCGTTGCGGCCGACGTAGAGCATGCCGAGGTCGATGGCGAGCGACAACACGCCGATCAAAGCGACCAGCGCGAGTCCGAGGATGACCAGCGTCGCTCCCCGCTCCCGCCTTTCCTGCCCCGCCTGACTCGGATATCGCATCCTCGATTTCTCCTTTCGGGAGATCACGGCGCCAGATTCTGCATTTTCACTTGCGTTCTCGCTTGGGGCGGGACGGGCGGGGGGAGCAATTGACCCGCTGTCCACGTGATCGGATAGACGAGACCGACCTGGGTGATGGGAACCGAGACCACTCTCCCGTCGGGCAGGGTGACCGGCGTGCTCGGACCCGCCACCCCGTTCCCGCGATCGATTTCCAGGGTGATCCCGTTACAGGAGTAGGTCCAGCCATTTTGCGCGGCGGAGAATGTAGGACTGGCCGAGGTGAGGCAGGAGGCATTGAGGCCCGCGTTGTTCATATACTGCACCGCAGAGTTGACGGCCGCCTGAATGTTGCACGGAGCGGGCGAGCAAGGATTGCCGCTGGTGTCCACGAAGTTCGTGGGCACGCCCGCCGTTATCCTGGCCGCCTCGCGGGCAGCGTTGGTGAGCTTCTGCTTGAGCGCAAACCCCGCGCCAAGATCCCAGACACCCACGACGAGCAGAAACAAGATCGGCAGGGCAATCGCCAGTTCGAAAAGCTGGCTTCCCTCTTCGCGGGACCCCGCTGGCGTAGCCGGTTGCTTCATCGAGAGGTCTCCTGAGCTTCCTTCACGGACACGTCGGGGCCGCCCCGCCCAATCCCACCGATTGATCCTCCCGGCGCATTTGCACATTTGTGGTGACGTTGAACGTTGAAAACGTCGCCGCGGTGAAGGGGATATTGATGTGGACCGGGTATTGGAAATTGATGCGCACGCCGCATTGCGGCGCCGCATCGCCCGCATTCAGCATGCCGATCGTTTCGGTGTAATTCACCACCTGATTCGGATCGAGACTGGCGGCCACCAGGGCAGGAGCGATGACCTTCTGGAACACGGTGTCGCCGGTGGATCCCGAGGTGTTGCCGTCGAGAAACGTGTCGCCCTTGTTCACCGAGCTCGGCAGGGCCGCCACCCGCGCCCCCTCCCGCGCCGCCCGAGTGATGCTTTGATAGATGTTGTACGCGCGGGAGAAGACCACCACGCCGAGCATCAGCATCATGAGCACCGCGATAACCAGCGCGAACTCTACGAGTTCCTGGCCCGTCTCTCCAGGCCGGCGGTGGATGGCAGGTTCCCGGGGGGACATGCGAACAGGTCTGTACGCCAAGAAGCACATATTGAGAGCCAATTCTTGCCTCGCTCCAACCTAGCTTGGTTGCCACAGTTTACAGATTCCTACGGCCGAGTCCAGCGGAATCATGCCTGGAGCAGCAGCTTGCCCTACCGTGCGTTAGCTGCCGGGTCAATGACAAGTTAGCAATGGTTTTGCCCCGCCAGTACGCCAAGTAGGGAGCGAAACCGGGGCAAACCTTAGCATCCTCGAGGGATAGGGGGCCGGCGGGTCCGCCGGAGGCCCCGCCGGCTGAAGAAAATACCGGGCTAATTCGGATGCTGAATCAGAGGGATGGGAATGAACGCGCCGCCGGCGGCGACTGGCGGCGGAGGCGGGCCCGGAGGTGTGTTGCACCGGATGAGACCCAAGATGGTCGTGTTGTCCCTGCCGGTTCCCGCCCCGTGCGAGCGCGCTCGGCCCACCTGCCCGACTGGCCGGCGCGACAGAATCTTGATTGCGGGAGCCTGCTTAGTTCCTGGGCGCTAGTGGCAGCCTTATTATCAGTACTGGCTGGTATATATCGAGGGAGTCACTTCGTGCCGGCACTGCTACACCCTCCATGCCGAAGAGTGCCGCACAAAACCTTGTCAAAACGGGACCGGCGCGGAAATTGAGCGCGAGGAAGCCGGGCAGAGCCAGAAGCAACCTCGATTCCTGGTTACCTGTTGAATAAACTTCTAGTACTCCTAACTCGGCTGTTGCTTGGAAAACGCTCTGGACATCATCCCCACTCCTGCTACCATCTGACGAAAGCAGCGGTCGAGGCTTCGGCATGATGCGGCGTGGCGGATTCCTGAAGAGAGACCGGAGAGAGGCGTAGACCGCTCTGTCGGCCGGTGCGAAGCAGTGCGGGCCGCGGCGCTCCCTGCGGGGGCCGGCGGCCCGGTGAACCCCGCAGGCGGCGACTCGGGGAATACAAACGCAAGGCTTGCAAACTCGGGGCAATCTGGATGGAGGCAGCAATGGCACGGAAGACGGAGTCGGGGCAAGCGTTAGTGCTGGGAGCTGTGGCCCTGGTCGCGCTGTTGGGTGTGATGGGGTTGGCCATTGACACGGGCCTGTTGCGCTATGAGAAGCGACTTCAGCAGACTGGGGCTGACGCGGCGGCCATTGCCGGGGCGAACGACCTTGCCTATGGGGATTGGCAGACCGCCGCTCAGAATGCCGCTGCCGCTAACGGCTACACCGACTCCAGCGCAAATACGTTGAGCTCCTGTTTCGCGTCAGGCGCAACGGTGGGTACCGCGTGCGTCGAGGTCGATAGCCCGCCCCTTGATGGTCCGCACGCTGGCTCGACCGGGTGCTCGCCCGCGCCCTCTTGCTATGTCGAGGCACGCGTGGCCGTCGTCGAACCCACTTACTTCATGAAAATTCTTGGGGTCTCGAGCAAGACCGTCGTTGCCCGCGCGGTAGCTACGAATTGGAGTGGGGGAGCCGGGGGCGGGGGCGGCTGCATCTACACACTGGGCACTCCAACCAAGAAAATAACTGCAAATTCCGCGGGCGTCGGTGTGAGCGGAAGCGTGATTCTGAACGCGCCGACTTGTGGCATCGTGGACAATGGGAATTTTGTTGCCAACGGCGGCGCGCAGCTGAGCGTCGTCGCCGCCTCGATCGGCGTGGGCGGGGTCTATAATCCTCCCAGCGGGGCCGCGACGGTCAGTCCGAACCCGGTGACGGGCATGCCATACTCGGGCGATCCTCTTTACGGCAAGTATCCGACGCCCACCATCGGCACCTCGCTGGGCAGCGTTAAGATCACCGCGGGAAGCTGCACCGGCGCCGGCTGCTCCGGAGTGACCTGCGCTTTGGGCACTTGCACCATCTCCCCGGGAACCTACGACGACATCTGCATAGATAACAATCAGCGCATTAACTTTTCCGACGGTGGCTCGACAACGGGCGGGCTTTTCGTTATCACCGGGGCTTCCACCTGCAGCAGTAACGTCGAATTCGAGATTAACGCACTGGCCACCGTTTGCAACAGCACGAATTCTGATTGCTCGGGAATGCCTGGCAGCGCGAATGCCGGCGTAACCTTTTACATCAGCGGAAGCGCCTCGGCGACCGTCGACGGCACGGCGACTGTTCAGCTTACGGCACCGAATTCCGGGCCCTATGAGGGTTTTCTCTTCTACCAGGATCCCGCCGATAGCGCCACGATGACCCTGAGCGGGAATAGCGTGTCGTTTTATCAGGGTGCCATCTACATGCCGAACACAGACGCAACGTTGAATTTTGGAGGCAATACGAACTTCAACGGCCAAGCCGCCTACACTTTAATCGACGTCGGCGACCTCCTGTTGAACGGCAATCCAGACGTAAGCTTGAAGGCGAATTACTCCGGACTGGCGAATGGGGGTGGGCCGTTGGCCGGGGCCATTAGCGCCGCGACCCTGGTGGAGTAGAAGACGATGAAGACGCCGGGGCGGAAGCCAAGGGCGCGGTCGCAAGCCGGCCAGAGCATAGCGGAGGTAGCTCTCCTGACCCCCATACTGCTGGCCATGCTGCTGGGTGCGGTCGAGTTTGGGCGGTACGCCTACATCGGAATACTTGTCGGCAGCGCGGCGCGAGCGGGCGCGGCCTACGCGACAGAGCATTTGGCAAACGCGGGTAACACCGCGGCAATCCAACAGGCTGCGGACAACGACTACCAGAATAACGGCCAGAACCAGGCTTTGCTTACGGTGACCTCGACGGACACCTGCGGCTGCGATAATGGGAGCTACCCCATAGTCACCCAGAGTTGCTTCCCCGGTACAGGTGGCGCTCCGCCGACATGCTCGCCTGGTTCGCACTGGGTGGTGGTGGTTTCTGTGACGGCGTCTGGAACCTACAGTTCGCTGTTTACGTACCCCTGGATTCCGAATTCGATCACCCTCACCAGAACGTCGACGATGCGGGCCCCCTTGAATTGAGGCAGCGATGAGCGCGAGCCAGCAGGGCACATCGAATTCCCCCCCGCGAAGTCGGGGCGCGGCCTCCCCGCTCGCCGGAAAACGAGCGGCGCGGGCTGGGGCAACTTCCAGGGGGTGGGGAGAGACGGGCACGGCAGGGGCGAGAGGGGAGGGCGGGAGCACTCTGGTCGAATTTGCGCTTGTCGTACTGGTGCTCCTGACCATGATGCTCGGAGCCATTGATTTCAGCCGCGCGCTCTATACGTACCATTTCCTGGATCATGCCGCAAAGTCGGCGGCCCGCTGGGCCGCGGTGAACGGATATACTTGCTCGCAAGACGGGAGTTGCACGTTTCCCACCGGCGCGCAGCCCGGTGACGTCCAGGCCTACGTGACGAACATTACCCCGACGGGCATCGACGCCAACCAGATCACCACCGCAGTTAATTGGCCGGTGCAGCCGGCAAGCTCAGCCGACCCGAGCCCGCCGATCTGCAGCGGGCCGGTGAGCGGTCTGTCAGTCGCCGCCATTCCAAACTACCCGGGGTGCACCGTCGAGGTACAGGTGAGCTACCCGTTCAATTTTCTATACTCGCTGGTCCACAGCGGCGCCATCACCCTGTCCAGCACTTCCGAGATGGTGATCGCCCATTAGAACTTCCCGTCCCGCGTTTTGACAGGATGCGCGCTAGCCGTGTTCTTACGAGCCAACAAGCGGTAAGCGGACGGCAAGGAGCACCGCTACTGGAGCGCCGGGCATAGCCGACGCTTGTGGGCGGGTCGGCCCGTGCAGCGGCGCGTATTGTATCTGGGCAAGATCACTTAACCTCCACCGCCTCGTAACTCACCGGGAGTTTCACGGAGCCAACTTCCTCAGGATGCCCCAACTCGGCTGCCTCATTATCCCCCTGAGGAATTTATGAGATGTGCTCTAGGGCGCGCGGATCAGGCGAATGGGAATCGGCGCGGCGCCGTTGCTGGTGACAGGTGGCGTCGAGCCCGGGGCATCGCCGCCGCTGTCGCAGCCGGAGACGTTCAGAACGACGGTGTCCATCATGTCGTCATTGCCGCGGTGCGTGGCGTCTTGGATGAAAAGCTGCATAAAGCCAACCACCGAGACGGTGTCGCCGCTGGGATTCAGCGCGTGGCCGTCGTAGAGGGGAACGACTGCCAGCGAGGCGCTCGGCCCGTAAAAGGTCTGGCCAACGAGCGCGGGATTCGGATTGTTCGCGCCGCCGGTGATCGGAAAGGGCGGGCCGATGGCGGTATTGATGGAGTCCTGGCCCTGGCCGAGTCCATCGCCGCTGGCGTTGATGCGGGAATCGGTACCCTGGTCCGTGGGGCCCACGCTCTTGCCATTGTAGGTGTTGATCGTGGCGCCGCAGGAGACGGTCTGCGGCGTGCACTGAGAGATGTACTGCCGAAGCTGGTTGGCGCTCATGGTGATTTGGTTGTTACTGCCGTACGCAACCAGGTACCACTGGCTGGGCGCGGCGTTCGAGTGGAGTTGCCAGGGCTCCCCCTGCACGCCGACGGGGTAGGTGCCCGGATTTTGAATCTGGCCGGTGGACGGATTGATGAAATAGCCGGCGGCGCCGCCGGCGCAACTCGCGTTGGCGGGGGACGTGTGGACGGGGTCGCAATTCGGCACCAAGAACGGTACCAAGCAGCCGAAGCCGACGGGAACCGAACTCCCGGAGGGGTTGAACGCCTCGGCGGTGGCGGCGGCTGAGACATCGACTGAGGAAACTCCGAAGACCTTGGCGAACAGCGTCGATACCGGCGCGCCGCGGGCGGCGGTGCGCGCTACGCCGACGGTGATTTCCGGCTCTTCGGGATTCGGATAGGTGAATGTCACGTCAGTGGTTAGAATGCTGGCCGGTTGTCCAACGATGTAGTTCTGGCTGCCGGCGGCTTGGGCTTGCGCCAGGGCCATGGATTCCTGGTAACCGCCGGCGATGCAACCGCCAGCGGCGGAGGTGCAGCCGGAATTGACGAAGGCAGCGGCGCCGGCAAGGGCGGCGGCATCGGCGGCGCGCTGGGTTTCGTTGCGGGCGACGTAGAGCATGCCCAGGTCGATGGCCAGGGCCCCGGCGGCCAGCAGCATCACCAGCCCCGCGGCGACAATCAACAGCGACGCGCCACGCTCCCCGCATTTCCACCGCGCTTGTTTTGCCTCAGGCATTTTCCGCTCCCCGTCAATTCGTCAAATTCTGCATGGTTACCTGCGTCGACATCGCGGTGACGCTCTGCAAGTTCGGCAGGAATTGCGCCAGCTCCAACTGCAAGGGATACGCGAGCGTGACCCGGGTGGCGGAAATCGTGCCGGCGCCTGTGGCGGCGTAAGTGACGCCGCGATTGATCACCAGCGATGTGCCGTTCGAGCAGGAATACGTCCACGTGAGGGTGGCCGTAGAAGTCGGCGAGGCCGGACTGATGCAGGAGACGGTCACGCCGGCGTTGGCGAGGTACTTCACCACCGCGTCCGCCGAAGCCACAATCGAACATGGCGTCGCGCTTTGGCAATTCGCGTCGGTCAAAGACGACGAGACCGCGATTCGGGCGCCTTCCCGCACGGCATTGGTGAGTTTCGCGCGCAGGGCAAACGCGGCCCCGAAATCCAGTATCCCCACCGCAATCAGAAGCAGGATGGGCAGCACCAAGGCAAATTCCACGAGCGAGACGCCCCGCGCGCTTCGCGCGAGCCGGCCGGGAGCGGCCGGTGGTCCTGGCGCCCGCCCTCTACGAGCGATGGCGTCGACCTGCCACGGCGGGCAGGCTCGCCGAACCGCCCCCACGGCGGTGGCAAAGCACAACGGGCGCGTGCAACGCGCCCCTACGGCGGGGACGAGACAACTCGCATCGCGTCCTATGACGCGGCCGGGCCAAGCGACACGGCGGGTCTCCCCTACCGCCGCATGTGCTCCCGGTTGGCGGGCGGAGGTCTCTGCATCCGCGGCCGGTTTGGCTACGGCTAGCGTCATGGGCACGTCCCTCCCGCCACCGGCTGGTTTTCGCGGCGCATCTGCACTTGGACGGGGATGTTGAGGGTGGTGAAGTTTGCGCTGGTGAACGGCAGCGCGAGCTGATAAGGATACTGAAAACTGATCGCCACGCCGCAATGCTGCTCGGTGTCGCCCGAATTCAACCAGCCTATCGACTCGCTGTAGGCCTGCACCGAGTTGGGGTTGAGGTTGGCGGCGCGCAACGCCGGAGAGATGTAGGTACTGAAAATGGCGCTATTGGCCTGGGTGACGCCGGTGGAGGGATCGATGTACGTGTTTCCGCAGGTGGCGCAGTTGGGAAGCACGGCCATGCGCGCCCCTTCGCGAGCGGCGCGCAAGATGGATTGATAGATGTTATAGGCTCGCGCGAAAGTGACGATTCCCATGAGCAACATCATCAGCAGGGTGACAACGAAAGCGAATTCGAGCATTTCGCTGCCTCGCTCGCGCTGCCCCGTGCCGCGAAGGCACACCTTGCGCCCGCCTGTTACCCTCATCCTTGATGGCCTCGTCTGCTTCACTGCGGAACACATCGCCCTGCCCGGTCCACGCCGAATGCCTGGCGGCTGAGGGAACCGAAGAAGCTCTCGACTCACGTTTATAAGGAAGTGGGCGAGGCGTCAATGCGACGAAAGTACTATCGAGTTACGTGGCGGGAGCGCCGGGAGCGTGATTCCGCACGAAGCGCCTCGCGCCAGCCTGTTCGCGGGCCATCCTCGAATTGTCGGGGACCTTGGCTTCGTTCAGGGTGACAAATGGGCTGAGCTGAAAAACGACACGGGGAGAGCGAAAACTTTCTCGCCGCTACCGGCCGGCGGTGGCGCCGGGAGCCGCCGGGGCGAGAATGATCTGCACGCGGGGATCTTTCAAGACGGATTTGAAGGCGGGATCTTTCAGGGCTTCGGTGTATTTCTTATAGCCTTCGTCGCGGGACATCGTCAGATAATGGGCGCAGCGTTCGGCATTTCCCATGATCGCGTAGGTCTTGGCCAAGGTGTAGTAGAACTGGCCGGGATCGGTCATCCCTCGCTGCTCGACCACCGATCCTGCGCTGCCGCGGTCCTCGAAAATGGTGGGGTCGACAACCACCGCCTGACGGAACGCGACGATGGCGTCGTTCGCGTCCTTGCGCTCCAGGTAGGCGTAGCCGAGGTTGCAGTAGGCGGCGGCCATCTCCGGATCCACCTTGAGTGCGCGTTTGTAATCCTTGATGGCACCCTTGTACTTGTGCTTGCCGAATTCGATGGTGCCGAGGTTATTGAGCGGGCTGCCGAAGTTCTTGTCCGCCTGAGCCGAGCGTTTGTAGTAGCGTTCGGCCATCCTCAGGTCGCCCATCTGATGGTAAGCGATCCCGACCTTGTTGAGGATTTTGGCGTTCCGCTGATCGGCGAGCAGCAAGTCCTGATACGTCTTGACGGCTTCGGGATACATCTTGCGCGCCATGAAGATGTCGCCGCGAATCTCCTCGCGCTGGGCCGGGGTCATGGACTCGTCGGCGGCGGGCGCCGGCGCCGATACCGCCGGCTTCTGCGCCGGCTGGGGCGGCGGCTGCTGTTGGGAGGAAGGCCGAGGAGCGGCAAATGCGCTTGCCGAGGCAACCAACGCTGCCAGAACGATTCCAGCGACAGCCTTCATGGCTGCGGCTCCCCCTTCGCGCCCGCAGCATCCCCGCCGGGCGGCTTCTTCTTTCCACCAAAGATACCAAAAAACCGATGGAGGAGTCCTTTTTTCTCTTTGGGCGGAGTTGCTGCCGGCGCCGGCGGGGCGGCGCTGGCGGGGCCGGGCGGAGAGATCCTGGCCGGTTCCGCCGATGCGGCCACCGGTGCTCCGGGGGGAACCGGAGCCTTGCTGCCGCCGAAGATGTGGGTGAACCAGGAAACTGGCGGCGGCAGGTGCGCGGCGAGGCTGCCGCCGTGCAACGGGCAGTACTCGCTGGGCTGGGTGCCGGCGATGAAGTATTCGTTGCGTGGGTCGGGGCATTTCTCCGTCGCCAAATCGAGCGAATCGGGATCGATGGACGCCTCGATGACGCCGTCGGGCGGAGTGAATTCCTGGGGGCGGTCGTAGCCGGGCAACTGGACCGCGCGTTTCATGAATTCCGCCCAAACCGGTCCGGCGGAATCGGCGCCGGTGAGACCCAACTCGCGATTGTCGTCGAACCCGACCCAGACGATGCACTCGAGCTGTGAGGTGAATCCGGCGAACCAGCCGTCGTGCGAAGTGCCGGTTTTCGCGGCGGCGGGCGCCTGGAATCCCATGGCGCGAACGGGATAGCCGGTGCCGTGGTTGAGAACGCCTTCCATGAGGTTGGTGACCAGGTAAGCGACGCGGGGATCGAGCACCGGCGTGGTTTGAGGCGGTTGCTGCATCACGACGGTTCCGTCCCTGGCGACGACGCTGTGGAGGAATCTGGCTTCGGCGCGCACACCGCCGTTGGGGAAGGCGGTGTAGCCGGCGGCGACTTCGATGGGAGTCATTTCGTAGGCGCCGAGTGCCATCGCCGGGGTGGCTTCGATGTGTTCGTCCAGCTTCATCTGCCGGGCGACCTGGAGGACGCGGTCGTAGCCGATCATCTCCGCCACCTTCACCGTCGCGACGTTGAGCGAGTGGGTGAGGGCCTGGCGAACGGTAACGGTGCCGTAGAACTGCTGGCCGAAATTGTCGGGGGTGTACTGCTTTCCATCGAACTGGAAGGTAGTGGGCTCGTCGACGACGGTGGTAACCGGAGTCACCACCGGCGAGGCGCCATCGACGGCGTTGAGGAAGGCGGCGGCATAGACGAAGGGCTTGAAGACGGAGCCCGGCTGGCGGTGAGCGAGGGCGTGGTCGAGCTGGCTCTGGCCGTAGTCGCGTCCGCCAACCAGGGCGCGAATTTCGCCGGTTTGCGGGTCGAGAGCGACCAGCGCGACCTGGGGACTGGGAACCGCCTGACCGGCCTTCCGCCAGCGGGCGTAACGACGGGCGAGGCGCTGATCGACAAGCTGCATGCCCTGGGCGACGGCGGCGGCGGCGGCGCGCTGGAGTTGGGGATCGAGCGTGGTGTAGATGCGATAGCTCTGGGAGGTCAAGTCGCTTTCGGAGAATCGCTCGAGCAACTGGTCGCGGACCAGGTCGACGAAGTAGGGTGCGTCGCTGGTGGAGAGGGCTGCGGGCACCACCGCGAGGGGCATGGCGCGCGCCTGGGTTGCCTGGGCCGGAGTGAGGTAGCCGTCGCTGACCATCGCGGCGAGCACGCGGTCGCGCGCTTCCTCGGCGCGCTGCGGGTGCCGATCGCTGGTGGAGTAATGATTGGGCGCGCGGATGATTCCGGCGAGGAAGGCGTCCTGGGCCAGTTCCAAGTCGCGGATGTCCTTGCCGAAATAGGCCTGGGCCGCCTCGCCAAAGCCATGAATGGCGAAGCTGCCGCGATTGCCCAGATACACCTGGTTGGCGTACAAGTCGAAAATCTGCGTTTTCGAGAACCGGCGCTCGAGTTCGAGAGCCATCAGCGTTTCCTCGATCTTGCGTCGCCACGTGCGCGCCCGGTTGAAGAAGAAACTGCGTGCCACCTGCATGGTGATGGTGCTGGCCCCCTGCGCCTTGCGGCCGAGCACCAAGTCCGTCCACGCCGCCGCCGCCACCCGCAAGGGATCCAGGCCGGGATGCTCGAAGAACCGCTTGTCTTCGGCGGAAACCACCGCGTGGACGAAGGCCGGCGGCAGCTCGTCGTAGCTCACCACCCGGCGCTTCACCCGAGCGCTGCCGAACAGGTTCGTAAGCAACACCGGCTCGAGTTCGGCGGCGCCAGCCGTCTGGTTGGAGCCGAGCTCGACGATTTTCACGACCTTCCCGCCGGCGAATTCCACTCGCAGGGCGTTTCCCCCGGCGAAATAAGAACTGCTTCCCGGGTGAATTTCGACCGCCGAGGCGGAAGCCTGGTACCAGCCAATGGCGGCCTGGCTGGGGTTGGTGACGTAGCCGGCCCGCTGGAGATACCCGATCAGTTGCTGGGGCGTGAAGGCCTGGCCGGTCTCGATGCGGCCGGGAGCGCTGAGCACCTGGGAGGTCTGGCTGAAAACCGCGCCTCCCAGGCGGCTGGCAATCATGCGGGAGAAGGTGATCCAGGTGAAGAGGAAAGCGGTGGCGGCGACGGCGAGGCACACCATCGCGGCGGCGGCGATGGTCAAGCCGACGCGCGAAGTCCAGAAGCTGCGGCTGAAGCGAATCCGCATCCTGCCTCGGGCATCGTTCTTCTTCCTAGGATGCGGTTTCGGCAGGCGGCGCATAAGGTTCACCCGCCAATTGTAGCCCAGCGAAGCGATGGCGTCAGAGGGAGTTGCTGCGGGCGGAAGGGAGGAAATGGAGAACGAGGCGGCTGCTAATACGCGCGGGCGAAGAGCGCCTGCTCGGCGGCGTGCTCGCCGCAGAGAATGCATTTGCCGGCCCCGCCGGGCTGTTCGAGCGGGATGCAGCGCATGGTGGCCTTGGTTTCGTCCTTGATGCGGTTCTCGCAAGCGGAACCGCCGCACCACCAGGCCAGGGCGAAGCCGCGCTCGACCGCGGCGCGGAATTCCTGGTAATCGGCGACGTCGCGGGTGTTGGACTTGCGAAACTCGAGTGCGCGGTCGTAGAGCGCCTTCTGAATCTCCTCCAATTTCCGCACGACTTCGCCTTCCAGCCCGGCCATCGCCGCCGGAGTCTTCCCTTCCTTTCCCGGGCGGTCCCGGCGGGCCAGCACCGCCGTGCCGGCAGCGACGTCGCGCGGACCGATTTCGATGCGGAGGGGCACGCCGCGCATCTCCCAATCGTTGAACTTGAAGCCGGGGCTCACCCCGTCGCGATCATCGAGGCGAACTCGCAGGCCAGCGCCAAGCAGCCGGTCGCGGACCTTTTCGCTTGCTTCGAGCACGAGAACTCGCTCGGCTTCGGATTTGAAGATCGGCACCACGACCACCTGGAGCGTGGCTAGCCGCGGGGGCAGGATCAATCCCTGGTCGTCGCCGTGGACCATGATGATGGCGCCGATGAAGCGGGTGGACATGCCCCAGGACGTCGTCCAACAATATTGCAGCCGGCCCTCGGCATCGAGATAACGGATTTCGAAAGCCTTGGCGAAATTCTGGCCGAGGTTGTGGCTGGTGGCGGACTGGAGCGCCTTGCCGTCGCCCATCATCGCTTCGATCGAATAGGTCTGGTCGGCGCCGGCGAACCGCTCCGCCTCCGATTTGCGCCCGGGGATCACCGGAATCGCGGCTTCGTTGGCGGCGAATTCGGCGTAGATGGCGAGCATCCGGCGGGTTTCGGCGTCGGCTTCCTCGGCGGTGGCGTGGGCGGTGTGGCCCTCCTGCCAGTAGAACTCGAGGGTGCGGAGGAACGGCTTGGTGCGCAGCTCCCAGCGCACAACGTTGTTCCACAAATTGATCAGGATCGGCAGGTCGCGATACGACTGGATCCAGCGGGCGTAGGCGTGGCCGATGATGGTTTCCGAGGTAGGCCGGAGGACGAGCGGCTCCTCGAGTTGTTCTCCTCCGCCGATGGTGACGACCGCGAGTTCCGGCGAGAAGCCTTCGACGTGTTTTTTTTCCTTCTCGATGAAACTCTTGGGAATCATCATCGGGAAAGCGGCATTGACGTGGCCGGTGGCTTTGAAGCGGCGGTCGAGCGCCTGCTGGATGTTTTCCCAGATGGCCCAGCCGTAGGGGCGGACGATCATGCAGCCGCGCACCGGCGCGTAATCGGCCAGTTCGGCGCGGAGGACGAGTTGGTTGTACCACTCGGCGAAGTCTTCCTGCCGCGAGGGCAGCTTGCGTTCGCTCGTCTTGTCGGCCATAGGGCTTGCCCGCAGTGAAGTCGGGAATCAGCCAGCGTAGCCAACGCCTCTCCCTCTTGTCAAAACGGCCCGCTGGCTTCGATGCTCTGAATTTGATGTGACGAACCTTTGCTACGGGACGGTAACTGCGATCAGAGAACGCCGGGCCGGGGGTTTGGATTGTCCCTACCTACCCGCGCTCGTTTATGGAAAATTGGCAGCGGCTAGGAGTGCAGGAAGGATTTCAGTTGTTCAAGAACCTCGCGTGGGCTCTCTTCCGGCAGGAAATGGCGGCCCGGAATCTGCTGGCCTTTCACGTTGCTCGCCCGTTGGCGCCAGACGTCAAGAGGGTTATAAAAGCGCCCGATCGGACCCTCTTTGCCCCAGAGGACAAGGAGCGGGCACGCGATTCGCTCGCTGAGATTAGCTTCGTCATGGGCAAGATCGATGGAAGCGCTGGCGCGATAATCCTCGCACATGGCATGGATGTGCGCCGGGTCGCGGAAACAACGGAGATATTCGTCGAGAGCCTCTTTTTCCATCCAGGCCGGGTGGGCGCCGCGGAGCATCATTGATTTCAGGAAGAAGTCAGCGCTGTTGCCGATCAGGGTTTCGGGAAAGGGCTCAGGTTGAATGAGAAGAAACCAGTGGAAGAGGGCGGTTGCGGACTGCTGGGTCAGGTCGTGGTAGACGGTGTACGTAGGCACGATGTCGATGACGGCAAGCTTGGTTACCCGGCCGGGAAAGTCCCGAGCCAGGCGATGGCCGACCCGGCCGCCGCGGTCATGTCCCACCACGGCAAATTTCCGAAAACCAAGATGCTCCATCACTTCCACCTGGTCCTGAGCCATCGCGCGCTTCGAATAGCCGGCATGATTTTCGCCATCGGGAGGTTTGCTGCTGTCTCCGTAGCCGCGAAGGTCCGTCATTACTACGGAGAATTCCTGGGCGAGGACCGGCGCCAGCTTGCGCCATTCCAGGTGCGTTTCGGGATTGCCGTGGAGGAACAACGCCGGCGGGCCCTTCCCGCCATAAACGCAATGGATGGTTGCGCCGGCGGTGCTGATCTGCTCGCTGAGAAAGCTGGGAAAGAAATTGGTTTTCTGGGCCGCCTGCTGCCGTCCGGCGGCGGATTGTAAAGGAACCGCTGCAGATGCAAATGCTCCGAGTCCCAGCGCTGCTGTTTTCTGTATCAGTTCACGCCTAGTCGTTTCGGCCATGCCTCAGCGCTCCCAGCGCGATTCGCCCGGAACCAGGAAGTCAAATGCCTAAGGGGGGCGCAACCCAGCCCATGCCACAGCCACGGCAGCGCCGGGAAACGCGTCGAACGAACGCTGCACCCCTCCGACGCGGGGATGGTGGACCCTTCCAGCGACCAAGTCAATGGTAACGCGCCGTTGCTCGACATGCGGCCTTCGGCGAGATCGCGAGCCGCGGCATGTCCGATTCCGGACAGCATAATGCCGCCGGTGGACGATGGATCGGCGTTCGGGCGAACGGGAATCCATATTTAACCTTCACAGATCAATGGATTGGGCAGATAAGCGGGTCGGCAAAGCGATTGCTTGGGGTTGGGAACGGCGCGCCAGTGCGTGCGAACTGATAGCGGGAACGGGAAGCGAAATCGACGACGTCACCGTGGAGAGTGACGGAGCCGGAGGAAGCCAGTGGAGAACTTGATGAAGGACCTGGTGCACGGGCTGCGGCTGCTGCGGAAGAATCCGGGATTCGCGGCAGTGGCGGTGATCGTGCTGGGGCTGGGGATCGGCGCGAACACCGCCCTTTTCAGCGTGGTGGACGCGGTGCTGCTGCGGCCGCTGCCCTACCCGGATTCATCCCGGCTGGTGCGCGTGTACCACGTGCCGCCGGCGAAGAGCTTTCCCGGCATCAAAATCTTCTCGGTTTCGCCGGCGAATTATCTGGACTGGGCAGCGCAAAACCACGTTTTCGAGCAGATGGCCATTCAAGGCTATCGCAGCTTCAATTTGACCGGCCTCGCGCAGCCGGAAGCGGTGCCGACGGCAAGGGTCTCGTCGAGCTTCTTTTCCGTTCTCCGCACGCAGCCGATGCTGGGCCGCGCCTTCCCCGCCGAGGACGATCGGGCCGGCCAAGCGAACGCAGTGATCCTGAGTTACCGGCTGTGGAAAGGCCAATTCGCCGGCGACCCGAAGGTGGTGGGGCGCAAACTGACGCTCGACGGCGAGAGCTACACCATCGACGGAGTGATGGGGCCGGGCTTCAGGATGCCCAGCGATGTGAAGCTGTGGGTACCGCTGGGCTGGACCGACAAGGACCGCGCGGTCCGGAGCGTTCACAATTACAAGGTGCTTGCGCGACTAAAGGCCGGCGTGGACGTGAGGCAGGCCCAGGCGGAGATGAACGCGATCTCGGCCAGGCTCGAGCAGCGATATCCCCAGGACGACGCGGGGTGGGGCGCGCTGGTGATGCCGCTCGAAGAGGCCATCGTCGGCGACGCGCGGCCGGCGCTGCTGGTGTTGCTGGGCGCGGTGGCGTTCGTTCTGCTGATCGCCTGCGCCAACGTGGCAAACCTGGTTCTGGCGAAGACGCTGGGCCGGCGGAAGGAAATGGCGATTCGCACGGCGCTGGGAGCGACGCGCGGCCGGGTGGTGGCGCAGGCGCTCTCGGAAACGGTGCTTCTGGCGCTCGGGGGCGGAGCGGCGGGATGGCTGCTGGCCCGGGCAAGCGAAGCGGCGCTGGTGCGCGCCCTCGCCAGGGAGTTGCCGCGAGCCTCGGAAATCCGCGTGGACGGCTGGGTGCTCGGGTTCACGCTGGGGATTTCGCTGCTGGCTGGGATCCTGGCGGGATTGCTGCCCGCCTGGCGAATGACGAAGACAAACGTGAACGAGGCGCTCAAGCAGGGACTGGGCAAAACGGACGCCGACACCGGTGGGGAGCGCACGCGAAGTGTGCTGGTCATCTCCGAAGTGGCGCTCTCGCTGGTCCTGCTGGCGGGAGCGGGACTGATGATTCGAAGCTTGTGGGCGCTCGACAGGGTGAATCCCGGTTTCGATCCGCACAACGTACTGACGGTAACGATTTCAATTCCGCAGGCGAAGTATCCCCAGCCGGCCCGGCAAAGCGCGTTTTTCAACCAGGTGCTAGCGCGGGTCCGGGCGCTCCCTGGCGTTCAGGCAGCCGGGACGATCGACGCGCTGCCGCTCAGCGGCAATGGCTCGACGCAGCCGATCGTCATCGAGGGGCGGTCGGCCGGGATTCTTGCCGAACAACCGGAAGTCGCCGTTCGTCTCATCTCCACCGGCTACATTCCCGCGTTGCGGATTCCGGTGCTCGCCGGGCGGGATTTCAACGACGGCGACACAGCCGGCAGGGAGCCGGCGATCCTGGTGAGCCGGCTGATGGCCGACGAGTTCTGGCCGGGCAAGAATCCCATCGGCCGGCACGTGACGCTCTCGTTCACGCCCGGCAAGGTGAGAACGGTGGTGGGGGTTGTGGGCGACGTGAAGGACAACGGGCTCAATGCCCGTCTGCCGCAAGCGACGATTTACGTGCCGATGAACCAGGAGCCGTGGGTTTGGTTATCGGTGGTGCTGCGAACCACCGCGGCGCCCACGAGCACGGTTTCGGCGGTGACCGACGCCGTGCACCGCGTGGACCCGGACGAGCCGTTGCTCGACGTCGGCACGATGGGGGCGCTGGTGGCCGATTCGCTGTTCCAGCAGCGGTTCGCCATGTTGCTGCTGGGGACGTTCGCCGGGCTGGCATTGCTGCTGGCGGGAGTGGGGATTTACAGCGTGCTGGCGTATGGGGTGCGGCGGCGAGTGCGGGAGATCAGCATCCGGATGGCGCTGGGGGCGCAGGTGAACGATGTGCTGCGGATGGTCCTCTATGACGGGATGCGGTCGGCGCTCGTCGGGGTCGCCATCGGAGTGGCCGGCGCGCTGGCGCTCAGCCGCACCCTCGCCAACCTGATTTACGGGGTGAAGAGCACCGACCCGGCGACGTTCATCGCGGTTTCGGCGCTGCTGGTGGCGGTGGCCGCGTTGGCCAGCGTCGTGCCGGCGTATCGGGCGACGCGGGTGCGGCCCATCCAGGCGCTGCGGGAGGAATAAGCGGGGCGCGGCAAATTGAAAAGGGGCAGTGGGTTCATTAGAATGACTCGCTGACTGCGATTCCAAGCCTTTTGCGCCGGTGTTGCCGCTTGAGCTGACGCCTGCGGCTTCCGCCGCAGCCAAGGAGCCCTTCCGCTCATGACCTCGCCCATCGAAACCCGGCACGCATCCCGGATGAACTTGCCGCTGGCGGAAGCCGATCCGGAAGTGGCCCACGCGCTTCGTGACGAAGCACGGCGGGAAGCGGGCGGGCTGGAGCTGATCGCCTCGGAGAATTTCGTGTCCGAGGCGGTGCTCGAGGCGATGGGCTCGGTGCTGACGAACAAGTACGCCGAGGGCTACCCCGGGAAACGGTATTACGGCGGCTGCGAGTTTGCCGACCGCGTAGAACAACTGGCGATCGATCGCGCCAAACAGCTTTTCGGCGCCGAGCACGCCAACGTGCAGCCGCACGCGGGCGCCCAGGCCAATACCGCCGTCTACATGACCGCGCTCGAACCCGGGGCGACGGTGCTGGGAATGAATTTGGCGCACGGCGGGCATCTGACGCACGGCCATCCGCTGAATTTCTCGGGCAAGACGTACAAGTTCGTACCCTACGGCGTCAGCAAGGAATCGGAGACGATCGATTACGACGAGCTGGCCCGGCTGGCCGCGGAACACAAGCCGAAGATGATCGTAGCCGGCGCCAGCGCCTATTCCCGGACGCTCGATTTCCCGCGGTTCGCCCAGATCGCGCAATCGGTGGGCGCGGTGCTTTTCGTGGACATGGCGCACATCGCCGGGCTGGTGGCCGCCGGGCTGCATCCCAGCCCCGTTCCCCACGCCGATTTTGTTTCGACGACCACGCACAAGACGCTGCGCGGGCCGCGGGGCGGCATGGTGCTTTCGAAAGCGGCTTACGCGAAGGAACTGGACAAAGTGGTTTTTCCGGGCATCCAGGGCGGGCCGTTGATGCACATCATCGCCGCCAAAGCGGTTTGCCTGAAGGAAGCGCTCGAGCCGGAATTCCGCGAGTACCAGCGGCACGTGCTGGCGAACGCGACGGCGCTGGCCCTCTCGCTCGCCGGGCGCGGATTCCGCATCGTGAGCGGGGGCACCGACACGCACCTGTTTCTGGTGGACGTTGTGGAGCGCAAGCTGACCGGCCTGGACGGGCAAAACGCGCTCGAGCGCGCCGGCATCACCGTGAACCGCAACGCGATTCCCTACGATCCGCTGCCGCCCTACAAAGCTGGCGGCATCCGCATCGGCTCGCCCGCGCTCACCACCCGCGGGATGCGCGAGCCGGAAATGGAGGAAATCGGCGGATGGGTGGCCGACGTGCTGGAACACCCGGGCGACGACGCCATCGAGCAGCGGGTGCGGCGGCAGGTGGCGGAACTGACGGTGCAGTTTCCGCTCTACGCCAGGCGCCAGGCGGGCTGAGCCGGGCAGCGGGCCAGGCGAGTGGGGTGCGGAAAAGGCGTGCTATGATGGCGGGCTTCAGTTGACCGTAGAGTTGGTCGGGAGCAACCGCAGATGTGGATCGTCCGGGTCGCGCTTCAGCGGCCCTACACCTTCGTCGTCCTGGCACTGCTGATCCTGATCCTGGGCCCGCTGGCGATTCTGCGCACACCGAAAGACATCTTCCCCAACATCGGGATTCCGGTGCTGAGCATCGTGTGGGACTACGACGGGCTGCCGCCGCAGGAACTGGCGGACCGCGTGGTGGCAATCAGCGAGCGGGTGGAAGGAACGCTCGTCAACGACATCGAGCACACCGAATCGGAATCGCTCTACGGCAAGGGCATCGTCAAGGTGTTTTTCCACCCGAACGTGAACCTCTCCACGGCGATGGCGGAATCGACCGCGGTGGGCCAGCGCGTCATCCGGCAGATGCCGCCGGGCTCGCAGCCTCCGCTGATCTTCTTTTACAACGCGTCGACGGTACCGATCCTGCAACTGGCGCTTTCGGGCGAGGGACTGAGCGAGCAACAGGTGACCGACATCGCGATGAACACGCTGCGGCAGCGGCTGGCGACGGTGGAGGGAGCCACGATACCGTGGCCCGACGGCGGGCGGGTGCGGCAAATCCAGGTGGACCTGGACCCGGCGCAATTGCAAGCGCGCGGCCTGTCGCCGGTGGACGTGGTGAACGCGATCGGGCAGCAGAACCTGATCTTGCCGGCGGGAACGGTGAAGATCGGCGGCTACGAATACGACGTGACGATGAACGGCAGCCCGGCGGTGGCGGCGGAACTGAACAACGTGCCGCTGAAGACGATGGGCGATACGACCATCTACGTGCGGGACGTGGCCCACGTGCGCGACGGCTACCCGCCGCAGACCGAAATCGCCCGGGTGAACGGGCAGCGGGCGTCGATTCTGACGGTGGAGAAATCGGGCAACGCCTCGACCCTGGACGTGATCGCGCAAGTCAAGGCGGCGCTGCCGCACGCGAAGCTGACGCTGCCGGCGGCGCTACAGATCGAGCCGCTGGCGGACCAATCGCTGTTCGTGAGCGCGGCGATCGGCGAGGTGGTGCGGGAGGCGGTGATCGCCGCGTGCCTGACGGCGCTGATGATTTTGCTGTTTTTGGGGAGCTGGCGGAGCACGCTGATCATCGCGGTATCGATTCCGCTGTCGATTCTCACCTCGATCGCGGTGCTGAGCGCGCTGGGGGAAACGATCAACATCATGACGCTGGGCGGGCTGGCGCTGGCGGTGGGGATTCTGGTGGATGACGCGACGGTGGCGATCGAGAACATCAATTACCACCTGGAGGGGGGAGAGGAGCTGGAGGCGGCGATTCTGGAGGGCGCGCGGCAAATCGCGGTGCCGGCGCTGGTGTCGACGCTGGCGATCTGCATCGTGTTCGTGCCGATGTTTTTCCTGACGGGGGTGGCGAAATACCTTTTCGTGCCGCTGGCGGAAGCGGTGGTCTTCGCGATGCTCGCCTCCTACGTGCTGTCGCGAACGCTGGTGCCGACGATGGCGAAGTACATGTTGAAAGCCTACGGCGCCGGCGGCCGAGGCTTACCGGCGCCGAGCCGCAACCCGCTGACGCTCGGGCAGCGGGGGTTCGAGCGGTGGTACCAGCAGGTGCGGGTGCAATACCGCCAGACGCTCGGCGCGTGCATCGCTCGCCAGCGGACGTTCGCGCTGTGTTTCCTGGCGGTGTGCGTGGCGTCGATGGCGCTGGTGCCGTGGATCGGCGAGGACTTCTTTCCCAGCGTCGATAGCGGCCAATTCCGAGTGCACTTGCGGGCGCCCACCGGGACGCGCATCGAGGACACCGCGGCGATTTGCGACCGGGTGGAGGGGACGATCCGGCGGGCGGTGGCGCCGGGCGAGCTGGACAGCATCATCGACGTCATCGGCACGCCCTACAGCAGCATCAACCTCACCTACAGCACGTCGGACCCGGTGGGGCCGGAGGACGGCGACATCCTGGTGACGCTTGCCAACCGGCACCGTCCCACCGCGCAGTACGTGCACGATCTGCGGCTGGCATTGAACCGGGAATATCCCGGAGTGACGTTCGCTTTCCTTCCGGCGGATATCGTGAGCCAGATTCTCAATTTCGGGCTTCCCTCCCCCATCGACATCCAGTTGGCGGGGCGGGACCAGGGGGCGGACCGGCAATTCGCCAACCACCTGCTCGAGCGGCTGAAATACATTCCCGGCCTGGCGGACTTGCGGATTCAGCAACCGTCCAACCAACCGGAACTGCACGTGGACGTGGATCGGACCGAGGTGGCGGAGCTCGGCATGTCGCAGAAAGACGTCGCGAGCGATTTGCTGATCTCCCTGAGCGGGAGCTACCAGACCTCGCCGACGTTTTACCTGGATCCGAAAAACGGGGTGAGCTACCCGGTCGCCACCCAGACGCCGCAGTACCGGATCAAGTCGCTCGGCGATTTGCAGGATCTGCCGCTCACCGCAGCGAAGGGCGGAACTGCCCAGATTCTGGGGAACGTGGCGACGATCAGCCGGCGGGCACAGATGGGGGTGGTGGACACCTACGATTTGCAGCCGGTAATCGATATTTACGGAACGGCGGAGGGGCGGGACCTGGGGGGCCTGGCGCGGGAAATCAACGGTGTGGTAAGCGCGAGCCGCAAGAATCTGCCGCGCGGGGCGACGCTCAGCGTGCGAGGGCAGATTGCGACGATGGTTTCGTCGTTCGGGGGACTACTTGGGGGCCTGGCGTTCGCGATCCTGCTCGTCTACCTGCTGATCGTCGTGAATTTCCAGTCGTGGCTCGATCCGTTCATCATCATCACCGCGCTGCCGGCGGCGCTGGCGGGAATCGTCTGGATCCTCTTCGTGACCCACACCACCATCAGCGTGCCGGCGCTGACCGGGGCGATCATGTGCATGGGAGTGGCGACGGCGAACAGCATCCTGGTGGTGAGTTTCGCGAAGGAACTGCTGGTGGAGGGCAAGAGCCCGGCAGCGGCGGCGATCGAAGCGGGATTCACCCGGTTCCGGCCGGTGCTGATGACGGCGCTGGCGATGATCATCGGCATGGTGCCGATGGCAACCGGAATCGGCAAGGGCGGCGAAGAAAACGCGCCGCTTGGCCGGGCGGTGATCGGCGGTTTGCTGTTCGCGACGATGGCGACGCTGTTTTTCGTGCCGGTATGTTTCAGCATTTTCCACAAGCAGAGAGTGAAGGCGGAGGCAAGCTTGTCCGAATAACCGGGAGTGACCCGACCCCCGGGCGCGCAGGCATGGCGGCCCTGCGGGCCAACGGGCGATGAACTCGAGGGGAGCGTGCGTGGAACAAGATTCGGGAAATCGAATGGAGGCGCGGCACCAATCGGGCGAATCGGGCAGGAGCGGGCCGCGGCGGCTGCTGTGGGCGCTGGCGGCGGCCATCGCCGCCGGAGCGCTGGTCTTTTCCGGCATCCATTCGCGGTCGAAATCGGAAGCAGCGCTCGACGAGGAGACGCTGACACTGGCGGTGCCGTCGGTTTCGATACTGCATCCGCGGCGGTCCGAGCCGAAGCAGGAAATCGTGTTGCCGGCGAACATTCAGCCCTATTCCGACGCGCCGATTTACGCGCGGACGAACGGGTACCTGAAGAAGTGGTACGTGGACATCGGCGGGCGGGTGAAGAAGGGGCAATTGTTGGCGGAAATCGACACGCCGGAAGTGAATCAGCAGCTGGAGCAGGCGCGGGCGGAACTGGCTACGGCCGAAGCCAACGAGCGGCTGGCGCAGATCACCGCGAAGCGGTATCAGGACCTGATGTCGAGCGACGCGGTGTCGAAGCAGGACGTGGACAACGCCGCGGGCAACCTGCAATCGACCCGGGCGCAGGCGCAAAGCGCGCTGGAAAACGTGAAGCGGCTGGAGTACCTGCAGGCGTTCGAGAAGATTTACGCGCCTTTCGACGGCGTCATCACCGCCCGAAACGTCGACGTGGGGAACCTGATCGATTCGGGCGGCGGCGGGCCGCAGAAGGAGATGTTTCACATCGCCGCGATTCGGGAATTGCGCGTATACGTGAACGTGCCGCAAATCGATTCGCCGTCGGCGAAGCCGGGAATGACGGCTTACCTGACGCTGCCGCAGTTTCCGGGCAGGCGCTTCGCGGGCAAGCTGGTGCGGACGGCGAACGCGATCGATCCCGCTTCGCGCACGCTGCTGGTGGAAGTGGATGTGGCAAACGAGAGCGGGACGCTGCTGCCGGGGGGTTACGCCGAAGTGCACCTGGCGCTGCCGACGCTGGCGGCGACGGTGATTCTGCCGGTGAACACGCTGATCTTCCGGGAAGGCGGGATGGAAGTGGCGACGGTGAACGACGGCAAGCACGTGCGGATGACGCCAATCGTGCTGGGGCGCGATTTCGGAACGGAGGTGGAAGTGGTGAGCGGGGTCGGCGAGAACGACGCCGTAATCGTCAGCCCGCCCGACTCGTTGGTGGCGGGCGAGGAAGTGCGGATCGTCAGTCCCGCGGGCGGCGGAGCGCGGCCGTGAGGGAAACATCTGGCGGCGGGAGGCGCGCGGCGCTCGGAGGGAGCCTCGGGCTGGGCCCGCTCGCGGGAATCCTGCTGCTGGCGGGCTGCACGGTGGGGCCGAAGTACGCGAAGCCGCCGGCGCCGGCTCCGGCGGCGTACAAGGAAACCGGCAACTGGACGGCGGCGCAGCCGATGGACCAGGCGCCGCGGGGCAGGTGGTGGGAACTTTTCGGCGACGGGCAACTGGACGCACTCGAGGACAAGGTCGACGTTTCCAACCAGAACCTGAAGCAGGCTCAAGACCAGTATCTCGAGGCGCGGGACCTGGTGCACTCGTTCCGCGCCGGCTACTACCCGGTGGCCACCGGGGGCCTCGCGGCAAGCCGCAGCCACACGTCCAACAACCACGCGCCCCGGGGCGTTTCGAACGGAGCGACATTCAACGATTACCTGTTGCCGGTGGACGCGTCGTACGAGCCTGACCTTTGGGGCCAGGTGCGGCGGAGCGTCGAGGAAAGCCGGGCGGCGGCGCAAGCGAGCGCGGCGGCGTTGGCGAGCGTGAATCTGAGCCTCCACGCAGAGCTGGCACTCGATTATTTCCAGTTGCGGGGACTGGACACCCAGGAGAAATTGCTGCAATCGACGGTGGCCGACGACCAGCGCGCGCGGGAGCTGGCCGAAAGCCGGTACAAGGGCGGCCTGGCGACGGCGGTGGACGTGGCCCAGGCGGAAACGCAACTGCAGACTACTCGCGCCCAGGCTACCGACGTCGAGATCGAGCGGGCGGCATTCGAGCACGCGGTAGCCGTTCTGACCGGCGTGCCGCCGGCAGGGTTCAGCCTGGCAGCAACCCCGCTCCAGACGCCGCCACCGCCGATACCGCCGGGACTACCCTCGCAACTGCTCGAGCGGCGGCCGGACATCGCCGGCGCGGAGCGGCAGATGGACGCGGCCAATGCGCAAATCGGCGTGGCGATGTCGGCCTATTACCCGCTGGTGAACCTGACCGGGGCGAGCGGATTCGAAAGCGGGGCGCTGGGCACGTTCGTTTCCGGGCCGAGCGGGCTGTGGTCGGCGGGGGCGGCGGCGCTCGATACGGTGTTCGAGGGCGGGCGGCGGCGGGCGGCAACCGCGCAGGCTCGAGCGGCCTACGACCAAGCGGTCGCGAATTACAGGCAGACGGTGCTGGCAGCGTTCCAGCAAGTGGAAGACAACCTGGCGGCGCAGCGAGTGTTGGCAGCAGAAGCGAAAACGCAGGAGGCCGCGGTGGCAGCGGCGCAGCGGTCGCTGGCGCTGTCGCTGGTCCGGTACAAGGGCGGGGTGACGAGTTACCTCGAAGTGGTGACGGCGCAAAGCGCGGCGCTCGGCGACGAGCGCGGGGCGGCGGACATCCTGACGCGGCGGATGGTGGCGGCGGTGCTGCTCGTCAAGGCGCTGGGCGGCGGGTGGGACGCATCGCAATTGCCCGCGGCCGCCAGTTTACGATAGGGGTGAGGAACCCCCGCCCGCTGGCTGCCGCCGGTACCGCCCGGCGCGACCAAGGGCGCCGGGGAGGGTAAGGCGCGGAGGACCTCTGAACTGCACTCGCGCCTCAAACTCAAGCCCCGGATGGCGTCCCGCATCGCCGGGGGAGTACGCGAGGCCCCGGCAGCGGCAAGCCTCCAGGCATCTGCAGACAACCAAGCGATCAGCCGCCGCCGGGGCTGCACAGCGGCCCCGGAGGCTGTCCCCGCTGCTTGCGCCGTGGGGCTCCCGCCTCCGGTGATAAGATTAAGCGAGATAGCCGGGCTCCCGCGGGACGGGAAGCAGCGTGGGGCGCAGATGGATGGCGGTCGGGGCAGCGGCGGATCCAGAGGACATCTCGCCGGTATTTTCCAGGGTCTGATGGCCATTGCCATTGGCGGCGGCCTGGAGCCGGCCGTGGTCGTCGCCTGGAAGCACTTTTTCCACCACCAGCCGCCCGCCTGGGCTGAGGGGACGCTACCGAGCCTCGTCGCCGCGTTCGTGCTGATCCCGGCCTTTTTTGTCTTGTCAAGGCCCCTCGGGGGCCTGATGACCCGGCGTGCGCGAGCGACGCCGTCCCCCAGGGGAGACAGACTCTCGGTCTACGTCGCGCGCCTTGGCGAGGACGAGCTCAGCGAAACCGCCCGGCAAAGGGTGATGAAGTCGATTCTCAACGAACTGGGACCGCAACTCGTCGAGGTGCTTCCCGCCGGCCTCTGGCTCCGCATGCGGAAGGGCGCCAGCCTCGACGTGGCCGCGAGGGACGCGGCGAAAAAAGGCCAGTCGTTGCTCCGGAAAAAACGCGGCGACCTGCTGATTTGGGGAGAGGTTCACACCATCCCCCCCCAGGGGCCCGTCATCGAGCTGCGGTTTGTTTCTGCCGCGCAGGATGGCTCGGTGAGCCACGACTTTGGCTTCGCGGACGCCAGCAAGCTGAGGCTGGACGCCGACTTCGGTCGGGAGATGGGCGCCGCGCTGGCCGCCGTGGCCAGCGCCCTGGCCGCGCCAGCCGTCTCTGACGCCGGGAAGTACGTCGCGGAAATTCTCCGGCCGGCCGCCAGCCGCCTGGCGCGCCTCGCTGACAACATCCCGGCCTCTATGCGCCAAGACGACCGCGCGCAGCTACTTCATTCCTACGGGCTGATCGAGCTCGCGATCGGGGAGCAGTCGGGCGACACGGAGCGGCTCGCGGCCACGGCCGAGGTGTTTCGCCGCGTGCTCGGTGACCGGACCAGGGAGCGGGTGCCGCTCGACTGGGCGATGACGCAGAACAACCTCGGGAACGCGCTGGCGAAGCTTGGGGAGCGAGAGAGCGGCACCGAGCGGCTCGAGCAGGCGGTGGCAGCCTATCGCGAGGCGCTGAAGGAACGCACGCGCGAGCGGGTGCCGCTCCAGTGGGCGATGACGCAGAACAACCTCGGGAACGCGCTGCTGAGCCTTGGCGAGCGGGAGAGCGGCACCGAGCGGATCGAGCAGGCGGTGGCGGCCTATCGCCAGGCACTGAGGGAATACACGCGCGAGCGGGTGCCGCTCGACTGGGCGACGACGCAGAACAACCTCGGGAACGCGCTGCTGAGGCTTGGCGAGCGAGACAGCAGCGCCGAGCGGCTCGAGCAGGCGGTGGCGGCCTATCGCGAGACGCTGATGGAACGCACGCGCGAGCGGGTGCCGCTCAAGTGGGCGATGACGCAGAACAATCTCGGGAACGCGCTGGCGAGGCTTGGCGAGCGAGACAGCAGCGCCGAGCGGATCGAGCAGGCGGTGGCGGCCTATCGCGAGGCGCTGAAGGAATACACGCACGAGCGGGTGCCGCTCGAATGGGCGATGACGCAGAACAATCTCGGGAACGCGCTGCTGGGCCTTGGCGAGCGAGACAGCGGCACCGAGCGGCTCGAGCAGGCGGTGGCGGCGTATCGCGACGCGCTGAAGGAATACACGCGCGAGCGGGTGCCGCTCGACTGGGCGATGACGCAGAACAACCTCGGGAACGCGCTGGCGAAGCTTGGGGAGCGAGAGAGCGGCTCCGAGCGGCTCGAGCAGGCGGTGGCGGCCTATCGCGAGGCGCTGAAGGAACGCAAGCGCGAGCGGGTGCCGCTCGACTGGGCGATGACGCAGAACAACCTCGGGATCGCGCTGCGGAGCCTTGGGGAGCGGGACAGCGGCGCCGATCGGCTCGAGCAGGCGGTGGCAGCCTATCGCGAGG